>NZ_JALLIN010000019.1 GCF_023630175.1 Streptomyces cellostaticus
CCCGCGCCGGGCCCCCCCCCACCCCGTGCGCGTCCTTCGGACCGGCCCGCCTTGACAGCGCCGGTCCGCGGACCGCACTATCGCCCCGTGAACCTGTCAGACAGCCAGACAGGTGGTCCGGGCCCGCGGCGCGTCAGCGCCATGGAGGCGGTCCTCGGCCACCTTCGCGGCGCCATCGAGCGCGGCACGTACGCCGTGGGCGACAAGCTCCCCTCCGAGGCCGAGCTGTGCCGCACCCTCGAGGTGTCCCGGCCCGTGCTCCGCGAGGCGCTGCGCGCCCTGCAGACGATGGGCCTGACGGTCTCCCGGACCGGCAGGGGGACCTTCGTCGTCGCGGACCGCGTCGACGAGCCCACCTTCGGCGACTACACGGCCGGCCACCTGCTGGAGGTCCGCCGCCACGTCGAGATCCCGGTCGCCGGATACGCGGCGACCCGCCGCACCCCGGACGACCTGGACCGGCTCGGCCGGCTGCTCGACCGCATGGAGCGGGAGACGGACACCACCGCGTGGGTCGCGATGGACAGCCTCTTCCACCTCGCCGTCGCCGAAGCCGCCCAGAACCCGGTCTTCCGCCGGGTCATCGAGGAGATCCGCGACGCGCTGGCGCGCCAGTCGGCCTTCCTCAACGAACTGGGCGGGCGCCGCGAGCAGTCCAACCGCGAGCACCGGGCGATCGTCGAGGCCCTGGTGGACGGCAGCGAACACGACGCCGTCCAGGCCATGAGCCACCACCTGGACCGCGTCGAGACGACCCTCACCCACATCGTGCGCGCCGGACACCCGGACACACCACCCGGCGGCGGCCCCGACGCGTGACCCGCGGCCGGTGCCGCCGGCCCGGCCCGTCGCCTTCCCCGCCGCCCTCGCCCCCCGCTCCCACCACCGATTCAGGCAGTGATGTACAGCAGCTCTCCCGCGCCCGCGCCCGTCGTCCGCGAACCCCGGCACACCCCCGTGGCCCACCTCGTGCGCGGCGGGATCGTCGAGGGGGTCCACCACGGCTCGGTCGTCGTCCTCGGCGCCGACGGCCGTGTCCAGCTCCAGCTCGGTGACATCGAGGCCGCGTTCTACCCCCGCTCGGCCCTCAAGCCCCTCCAGGCCCTGGCCATGCTGCGCGCCGGGCTCCCGCTGGACGGAGCGCTGCTCTCGCTGGCCGCCGCCAGCCACTCCGGCGAGGAGCGGCACCTCGACGGCGCCCGGCGGATCCTCGAACTCGCCGGGCTCGGCGAGGACGACCTGCGCAACGTGCCCGACATGCCGTACGGCCCGGCCGTCCGGGACGCCTGGGTGCGCGCGGGCCGGGAGCCCTCCCGGCTCGCCCAGAACTGCTCCGGCAAGCACGCGGCGATGCTGTGGACCGCGAAGCTCAACGGCTGGTCCCTGCCGGGCTACCTGGACCCGGCCCACCCGCTCCAGCGGGCCGTCGCGGACACCGTCGAGGAACTCACCGGCCAGCCGATCGCCCGGGTGACCGTCGACGGCTGCGGCGCACCCCTGTTCTCCGTCTCGCTGCACGGCCTCGCCCGCGCCGCCGCCCGCCTCACCACCGCCGCGCCGGGCACCCCCGAGGCCCGGGTGGCCGACGCGATGCGCGAGCACGCCGAGATGGCCTCCGGCGCCGGCCGGGACGTGGCCGAGCTGATGCGGGCCGTGCCCGGCCTGCTCGCCAAGGACGGCTTCGAGGGCGTTCAGGTCGCCGCCCTCCCGGACGGCCGCGCCGTCGCGGTCAAGATCGCCGACGGTGCGAACCGGGCACGCATACCGGTGGCCGCGGCGGCCCTGGCCCGAGCCGGAGTCGACCCCGCCGCACTCACCGCCTTCGCGGGCGAGCCGCTGCTCGGCGGCGGGGAGCCGGTCGGCCGGATCCGGCCGGTGCCCGCACTCGACCCGGTCCCGCCGCGGGCCGGCGCCTGACCACCCGCTCAGCACCCCGTACCTCCGAAAGAGGCAGCACCCCGATGACCCCCGTCACCCGAAGCGAGCACGACCTGCTCGGCGACCGCGACGTACCCGCCGACGCGTACTGGGGCATCCACACCCTGCGCGCGACGGAGAACTTCCCCATCACCGGCACCCCGATCTCCGCCTACCCGCACCTGATCGACGCCCTGGCCGCCGTCAAGGAGGCCGCCGCCCTCGCCAACGAGGAACTCGGCCTGCTGGAGCCACGGAAGGCGGCCGCGATCGTCGCCGCCTGCCGGGAGATACGCGCGGGCGACCTGCACGACCAGTTCGTCGTGGACGTCATCCAGGGCGGTGCCGGGACGTCCACCAACATGAACGCCAACGAGGTCGTGGCCAACCGCGCCCTGGAACTGCTCGGCCACGAAAAGGGCCGGTACGCGCACCTGCACCCCAACGAGGACGTCAACCTCGGCCAGTCCACCAACGACGTCTACCCCACCGCCGTCAAGATCGCGACGGTGTTCGCGGTGCGCGGCCTGCTCAAGGCCATGGCCGTGCTCCAGGACGCCTTCGCCGGGAAGGCCCTCGAGTTCCGCGACGTGCTGAAGATGGGCCGCACCCAGCTCCAGGACGCCGTGCCGATGACCCTCGGCCAGGAGTTCTCGGCGTTCGCCGTGATGCTCGACGAGGACCGCAGCCGGCTCGCCGAGGCCGTGGAACTGGTCCACGAGATCAACCTCGGCGCCACCGCCATCGGCACCGGCCTCAACGCGCCGGCCGGCTACGCCGAGGCCGCCCGCCGCCACCTCGCCGCCATCACCGGACTGCCCCTGGTCACCGCGGCCAACCTGGTCGAGGCCACCCAGGACTGCGGCGCCTTCGTGCAGATGTCCGGCGTGCTGAAGCGGATCGCGGTCAAGCTCTCCAAGAGCTGCAACGACCTGCGCCTGCTGTCCTCCGGCCCCCGCGCGGGCCTCGGCGAGATCAACCTGCCCCCGGTGCAGGCCGGCTCGTCGATCATGCCCGGCAAGGTCAACCCCGTGATCCCCGAGGTCGTCAACCAGGTCGCCTTCGAGGTCATCGGCAACGACGTCGCCATCACCATGGCCGCCGAGGCGGGACAGCTCCAGCTCAACGCCTTCGAGCCGCTCATCCTGCACTCCCTGTCGCAGAGCATCACCCACCTGCGCAGCGCCTGCCTGACGCTGGCCGAGCGGTGCGTCGCGGGCATCACCGCCAACACCGGGCGGCTGCGCGCCGCCGTGGAGAACTCCATCGGGCTGGTCACCGCGCTCAACCCGTACATCGGCTACACGGCCGCCACCGACATCGCCAAGGAAGCCCTCGCCACCGGCCGGGGCGTGGCCGAACTCGTCCTGGAGAGGGGCCTGTTGCCCGCCGACCGGCTGGCCGGCCTGCTGCGCCCCGAGATCGTCGCGGGCAGCGGGACGCCGGCCCCCTGACCCCGCGCGGGCACGCACGACGCACCCGGACCGGCCCGGAGGCACAATGGCGATCATGACAACGACGTCGTCCCCCGCCTTCCTCCCGGTCCTGGAGCGCATCGAGCAGGAGCTGGGCCGCACACCCGGCCGCGGCCGCCCCGCCGACTACATCCCGGCCCTCGCGGCCTGTGACCCGCGCAGCTTCGGCATGGCCGTCGCGGAACCGGACGGCACCGTCCACGGAGTGGGGGACTGGCGGCAGCCGTTCTCCACGCAGTCCATCACCAAGGTGTTCACGCTCGCCCTGGTCCTGGCCCGCGAGGGCGACGAACTCTGGGAGCACGTCGGGCGCGAACCCTCCGGCAACCCGTTCAACTCCCTGGTGCAGCTCGAGTACGAGAACGGCATCCCGCGCAACCCCTTCATCAACGCGGGCGCGCTGGTCGTCACCGACCGCCTGCAGACCCGCAGCGGTGACGCCGCCGGCGAGCTGCTCGCCTTCCTGCGCACCGAGAGCGGCAACCCCGGCCTCGACTTCGACCTGGAGGTCGCCGCCTCCGAGACCGCGCACGGCGCCCGCAACGCGGCCCTCGCCCACTTCATGGCGTCGTACCACAACATCGACAACGACGTCCCGGTGCTGCTCGACCAGTACTTCCGGCAGTGCTCCGTCGCCGCCTCCTGCGCCGACCTCGCCCTCGCCACCGGCTTCCTGGCCCGGCACGGCATCCGCGCCGACGGCACCAGGCTGCTCACCCGCAGCCAGGCCAAGCAGGTCAACGCGGTGATGCTGACCTGCGGGACGTACGACGCGGCCGGCGACTTCGCCTACCGGGTCGGACTGCCCGGCAAGAGCGGCGTCGGCGGCGGGATCATCGCGGTGGTCCCGGGCCGCTGCACCCTGTGCGTGTGGAGCCCCGGGCTCGACGAGCGGGGCAACTCGGTGGCCGGTGTGGCGGCCCTGGACCGGTTCACCACGCTCACCGGCCTCTCGGTGTTCTGAACCGGGCGGCGCCGCCGCGCCACACGCCGGTCATGTGCGGGCCGCCCGCCGGTGCGGGGGGTGTCGTCTTCCGGCCACCCGGCGTTGCCACGCTGACCCGGTGCTGGCCATGGCCCTTCCCCTCGACCTCCGCCGCTGCCAGGTGCTCGGCCTGGCCGGTACCGCCTTCCTCGCGCTGGGCGGGGAGACGGCGGGCGCCCTGCCGGTGGCGGACCTGCTCGCCCCCGCCTCCGCACGGGCCGCGCTCGGCCTGGTCGCGGTCTACTGCGGTGTCGTGCTGCTCACCGCTGCCTGGGCGCTGCTCGGCCGGCTGGTGCACGGCCCGCGACCGCCCGGCGAGCGCTCCCTGCTGCTGGTCCTCGCGCTCTGGGCGGCGCCGCTGCTGCTCGCGCCCCCGCTCTTCAGCCGGGACGTCTACAGCTATCTCGCGCAGGGCGCCATGGTCGACGCCCACATGGACGTGTACGCCCACGGCCCCGACCTGCTGGGCGGCCCGCTGGCCGACGAGGTCGCGCCCGTGTGGCGGCACACGGCCGCCCCCTACGGTCCGGCGTTCCTCGCCCTGGCCTCCGCGCTGTCCGCCCTGACCCGCGGCGAACTGCCCGCCGGACTGCTGGGCATGCGCCTGGTCGCCGTGCTCGGCGTCGCCCTCATGGCGGTGGCGCTGCCCCGCCTGGCCCGGCACAGCGGCGCCGACCCGGTCGCCGCGCTGTGGCTCGGCGCCCTGAACCCGCTGGTCCTGCTGCACCTCGTGGCGGGCGCCCACAACGACGCGCTGATGCTCGGCCTGCTGGGGCTCGGCCTGGTCGCGGCACTCGGCCGGTGGCCCGTCCTCGGCACGGTGCTCATCACCCTGGCAGCCCTGGTCAAGGCGCCCGCCGCGCTCGGCCTGCCCGCGGCGCTGGTCCTCCAGCTCCACGCCGGCCGCGGTGCCCTGCGCGCCACGGTGACGACGGCGGCCGGCGCCGCGGCGACCACGGCCGCGGCCACCGCCGTCGCCGGCACGGGGTACGGCTGGATCGGCGCCCTGGACACCCCCGTCTCCTCGCACAACTGGGCCCTGACCAGCCTGCTCGGCCGGGGCACCGGCGCCCTGCTCGAACACCTCGGCAGCGGCCTGGCCCCGCTCGCCGTGCCCGCATGGCATCTGCTGGGCCTGGTCGCCACCGCCGTCGCGGTGGCCCTGATCTGGCTCCGGCTGCGCCTGCTGCCGGTGTACGCCCTCGGGCTGAGCCTGCTCGCGGTCGCGGTGCTGGGCCCGGCCCTCCGGCCCTGGTACGTGCTGTGGGGCCTGTTCCTCATCGCGGCGGCCGCGCCCAGCACCTCGGTGCGGCACCGGGTGGCAGCCCTGGCCGGTGTGCTGGCGCTCGCGGTGCTGCCGAGCGGCGGGCCGCCCCGGCCCGGCCAGCTCGCCCTCGCCGTCTGCGGCGGCGCGCTGGGTCTGGTCGTGCTGTGGCAGGCCCGGCAGGCCGCCGAGGCACCGGCGGCGGGACGCACCGCGTGACCGGCCCGTCCCTGCCGCGCACCGGCTCCGGCCGCCTGCTGCTCGTGGCGGCCCTGGCCGCCGCGGTGACCGTGTTCACGGCCACCGTGCCGCTGCTGCGGGACTTCTTCGACCTGCGCGTCTACTACGGCACCGTGCACACCTGGATCGGGCACGGGGGCCGGATCTACGACTACCGGGTGCCGGGGACGTCGTACGGCTTCACCTATCCGCCGTTCGCGGCGCTGCTCATGCTGCCCCTGGCCGCCATGGGCCGGCACACCGCGATCGCCGCCTCTTTGCTGGTGAACCTGGCCGCGCTGGCGGTGGTCCTGGGCGTCCTGGCCGGTCCGGGCCCGTGGCGGCACGGCTGGTTCCGCTGGTCGCTGGCGCTGTGTCTGCTCGCGCTGTTCGAGCCGCTGCGGGACACCTTCAGCTTCGGGCAGGTCAACCTGGTGCTGCTCGCCCTGGTGCTCGGCGACGCCTGGCTGCTGCGGACCGGCCGCGGCCGCCGGGCGGGCGCCGGGATCGGGCTGGCCGCGGCGGTGAAGCTGACGCCCGCCCTGTTCATCGCCCTGCTGCTGCTCGCCCGGCGGTGGCGGGCGGCCGCCGTGGCGAGCAGTACGGCCCTCGCGGCGACCGGGCTGGCCGCCTGGGCGTACCCGGGCGCGTCCCGCTTCTACTGGACCGGGGCACTGTGGGACACGAGCCGCGTCGGGCGGCCCGACTACGTGTCGAACCAGTCGTTGCAGGGCGTCCTGGCCCGGCTCGGTGAACCGGATCGCGGGCTGTGGGCCGGTGCGGTGCTGCTGGTGCTGTGCGCGTGGGCGTGGCGCGCCCGCCGGGCGGTGACGGCCGGCGACTGGCCGGCGGCCTTCGCGCTCACCGGCGCGGCGGCCTGCCTGGTCAGCCCGGTCACCTGGGTCCACCACCTGGTGTGGCTGCTGCCGTCCCTCGCGGCGCTGGTGCGCGCCGGGTACCCGCGTCTCGCCGGCGCCCTGTTCGCGGTGCTGTGCACCAGCGTGGTGTGGCTCTGGGCCGGGGACGCCTCCGGCCCCGGCGGCTTCGTCGGCGGCAACGCCTACACCTGGGTCACGCTCGGTCTGCTGCTGGGCCTGCCGGCGGGTCAGCCGCGGGTGACCCGGCCGTTCCTGGCCCGCAGCGCCAGCGCCACCGCCGCCGCGCCGAGCCCGGTGAAGCCCACGACGGCCGCGGTGGGCGACCAGCCCGAGGCGTCGTCCGGCGGCGGGGCGGCAGTCACCGCGGCGGGTGCGGCGGCCGCGGCCGCGGTGCCTCCGGGGCGCAGCGCGTCGAGCGAGCCCACCGGGTCGACCCGCCCGGCCGCGGCGAATCCCCAGTCGAGCAGTTGGCGGGCCTCCTCGTACACGGCGAAGCCCCCGCCCTCCTGAGGGTTCATCACGGTGACCACGAGGGTGCGGCCGTCCCGGCGCGCCGCGGCGACGAGGGTGTTGCCCGCGTTGCTGGTGTAGCCGTTCTTGATCCCGATCAGCCCGGGGTACGGAGCCACGCCGTCCTCACCGGTCAGCAGCCGGTTGGTGTTCTCGATCTGGTAGGGCCATCCGTCGCCCGGGAACTGGGACCGGGCGGTGGAGCAGTAGCGGGCGAAGTCGGGGTTGCGCAGCCCGGCCCGCCCGAAGACGGCCAGGTCGTAGGCCGAGGACACCTGGCCGTCGGCGTCGTAGCCGTCGGGGGAGACGACATGGGTGTCCAGGGCGCCCAGGGAGCGTGCCTTCGCCTGCATCTTCCCGGCCGTGGCCTGCCAGCCGCCGTCCAGGGAGGCGAGGACGTGCACGGCGTCGTTGCCCGAGCTGAGGAAGACCCCGCGCCACAGGTCGGCCACCTGGTAGCTGTGCCCCTCCTCGACGCCGACCAGGCTGCTGCCCTCGCCGACGTCCTCCAGTTCCCGGTAGTCGACGGTGTGCCGCATGGCGGAGGGCAGGCCGGGCAGCACGGTGAGGGCGAACAGGGTCTTCAGGGTGCTCGCCGGCGGCAGCTCGCGGTGCGCGTCGGCGGCGGCCAGCACCTCGCCGCTGTCGGCGTCGGCGACCAGCCAGGACAGCGCGGAGACGTCCGGGACCTCGGGGGCACCCCGGCGGAGCCTGACCTGTGTGCCGGAACGCTGGAGCAGGGCCGGCTTGGGCACCGACGCGCGTGGCCCCGGCGGCGCGGGATCCCCCGCACGGTGTGCGGTGGAGGCGGCGGCCGGTGCGAGGGCGAGGGTGCCCGCCACACACAGGGAGCAGGCCGTGACGGCAACCCGACGAGAGAATCCGGTGATCATAGGATCAACGTAGGAAGCGAGGGCGGGGCAGGCGCGCCGTCCGGGCCGGACGGCCTACGGGAGCAACCCGGAGGTGGCACCGCGGTCGCCCCGCGGCGTACCGGGCCCGTCGCCCGCGGCCGGGCGGAGCCGTTCAGCCGCCGGGCAGGGTCGGCTGGACGCGGCGCAGGAACGTGGCGTTGTCGGGGGTGTCCCGCATGCGCTCGAGCAGCGTCTCGAGGGCGCCCGGCCCGCCCGCACGCGGGCGCAGGACCCGGCGCAGACCCCTGGCGGCGGCCAACTCCGAGGGAGAGAGCAGCAGTTCCTCACGACGAGTGCCGGAGGCGTCGATGTCCACGGCCGGGAAGACCCGGCGGGCGGCGGGTTCCCGGTCCAGCCGGAGCTCCATGTTGCCGGTGCCCTTCAGCTCCTCGAAGAAGTAGCCGTCGGCCCGTGAGCCGGTGTCCACCAGGACGGTGGCGAGGATGGTGAGCGAGCCGCCCTCCTCGGCCTGCCGGGCGGCGCCGAAGAACCGCTTGGGGCCGAGCAGCGCGCCCGCGTCGACCCCGCCGCTCAGGGTGCGCCCGCCGGCGGCCGACGCGTTGTTGTGGGCCCGGCACAGCCGGGTCAGCGAGTCCAGCAGGACGACGACGTCCTCACCGGCCTCGACCAGCCGCTTGGCCCGCTCGACGACCAGGTCCGCCAGGGCGATGTGCTCCCCGGCCGGGCGGTCGAAGGTGGAGGCGTACACCTCGCCGCGCACCGAGCGCCGCATCTCCGTGACCTCCTCGGGCCGCTCGTCCAGCAGCAGCACCATCAGCCGGCAGCCCGGGTGGTTGCCCGCGACGGCGGCGGCGAGCTGCTGCAGCAGTACGGTCTTGCCGCTCTTCGGCGGAGCCACGATCAGCCCGCGCTGCCCCTTGCCGACGGGCGCGAAGAGGTCGGTGACGCGTCCCGCCAGGCCTGCCGCCGGGTGCTCCAGGCGGAGCCGCTCGTGAGGGTGCAGCGGAGTGAGGTCGTGGAAGTGCCGGCGGGAGCGGACGTCCCCGGGGGCGTGGCCGTCGGCCGGCGTGATGCCGGTCAGGCCGCGGCGCCGCGCGGTGCTCTCGCCCCGCACGAGATCGCCCCTGCGCAGGCCGTGACGGCGGATCAGCGCGGGGGAGACCTGCGGGTCGGCGGGGGAGGGCAGCAGGTGGGCGGCCCTCAGGTACCCCTGCCCGCGCGCGTCGACGTCCAGGACACCGGTGACGGGCCGGGCGGCCGGGGGCTGCTGTGCGACAGGGGGGTGTTCGAGTGTGCTGGTCATGGCCGGAAGGTCCTTTCACGGACGGCGGGCGGAGGAGGGAGCGGGAGGGGCCGCGAACGGGAGGCGGACCCACACGGGTGCCTCCGGGCGGCGGGAAAAGGCCACCTCGGGCACGGCGCGGAAGGCCTGCTCACGAGGTGGTGCCGGGAAACCGATGCGCCGGAACCGGAACCGGGTACCGGCGGGCCGATCGGCGTGACGAGGGAGAACTGGCACCGGCGTCCGCAAGGGGACGTGCACGAGTGCTGCGGGCAGAGTACCACCCCGTGGGGTGGCAGGCCCGTGATCCCGTCGGCACCACGTCGCCACGGACCATGCCCGATGACGTGAAACCCCAGGCCGAGCGCGTCCGACGGGCCTACGATCGTCGGCGTCGTCCTCGTCGTACGAGCGTCAGGA
The DNA here is from genome assembly GCF_023630175.1 of Streptomyces cellostaticus. GTDB lineage: Bacteria > Actinomycetota > Actinomycetes > Streptomycetales > Streptomycetaceae > Streptomyces > Streptomyces cellostaticus_A. Next base: position 9,826 of record NZ_JALLIN010000019.1, read on the forward strand.
GTTGCCGGTGGAGACCACGCCCGACATGCCGTCGCACCGTCTGGACCCCGCCGGCGGCTGCCCGCACGCCGACAACGCGCGATTGCTGGCCCGCGGCGCCGTGACCCCGGTCGAACTGCCCGGTGGCGTCGCGGGCGCGGCCGTCCTCGGGCACGAGGCGCTCAGGGAGTTCCTGCAGCACCCCGGGGTGGCCAAGGACGCGCGTCACTTCACGGCGCTGCGCGAGGGGCTGATAGCCGAGGGATGGCCGCTGCGCACGTTCGCGACCGTACCGGGCATGACCACGGCCGACGGCGAGGACCACCGGCGGCTGCGTTCCCTGGTCGGCCGCGCCTTCACCCCACGACGCACCGAGGAACTCCGGCCCCGCGTGGAGGAGCTGACCGAGTCCCTGCTGGACGGACTGGCGGCGGCCGCCGCGGCGGGCGGGGGCGTGGCGGATCTGCGCCGCCACTTCGCGCTCCCGCTGCCGATGGGCGTCATCGGTGAACTCCTCGGAGTGGACGCCGGGTTCCGGGACCGGCTGCACCACCTCAGCAGCCGGATCGTGGCCACCGACACCGGGCCCGCCGAGGCGGTCGCCGCCAACCGTGAACTCCTCGCCGTCCTCGAGGAGATCGCCGCCGCCAAGGCCGCCGCTCCCGGCGACGACCTGACCAGTGCGCTCATCGCGGCCCGGGACGAGGGCGGCGACCGGCTCGGCCGGCAGGAGCTGATCGGCACGCTCCTGCTGCTGATCGTCGCCGGACACGAGACCACTCTCAACCTGATCACCAACGCCGTGCGCGCCCTGTGCGGCCACCGCGACCAGCTCGACCTGGTGCGCGCGGGCGGGGCGGGCTGGGCCGACGTCGTGGAGGAGACCCTGCGCTGGGACGCCCCGGTCAGCTACTTCCCGTTCCGCTATCCGGTACGCGACCTCACCGTCGACGGCACGCTGATACCAGCCGGCACCCCCGTCCTGGCCGGCTACTCCGCCGCGGGGCGCGACCGGTCGGCGCACGGCCCGGACGCCGACCGCTTCGACGTCACCCGGCCCGCCCGTCCCGACGCCGTACGCCACCTCTCCCTGGGGCACGGCGCCCACTACTGCCTCGGCGCCCCCCTGGCCCGGCTGGAGGCGACCGTCGCCCTGGAGCGGCTGTTCACCCGCTTCCCCGGACTCGAACTCGCCGTCCCCGAGACGGAGCTGGCCCCGCACGCCGGCTTCGTCGGCAACAGCGTGCGCGCCCTCCCGGTGCGTCCGGTGTCCTGAGCGGCGGGGCCGGCCGCACCCCGGTCACGGAACTGCCCGCGCTCGCCGATGTGTCCGACCGGCTGAAGACGGACACCGAGACGACCCTGGAGCGGCTCGGGGACTGACGCCGGGCGGCGGTGCGGACCGCGCCGCTCACACGGACCGGGCCTGCGCCTCCCGCGTGATCGAGTCGAACCGGGCTCCCATGGCCGCGGCGAGCGCCTGGGCGCCCGAGAGGGGACGCACCATCACCGTGAGCTCGTCGATCAGCCCGTCGTCGTCGAGGTGGATGAAGTCGCAGCCGCTCAGTTCCCGGTCACCCACCCGGGCCCGGAACACCAGCGCGTGGTCGCGGCCGTCGGCGCCGGCGAGTTCCCGCTCGTACCGGAAGTCCTCGAAGACCTGGGAGACCCCGCGCAGGATCGCGGCGGTGATCGCCTTGCCCGGGTACGGCTTGAAGACGACGGGGCTGGTGAAGACGACGTCATCGGCCAGCAGCGCCTCGACGGCCTCCATGTCGCCCGCCTCGACGGCCTCACGGAAAGCGCGCATCGGACCACCTCGCATAGTCAACTAATTGAATAGGTGCGGCTGAGGGTAATGACCGGCTGCTAGCGTGTCCACATGTCGCTCAGGTACGCCGTCCTGGCAGCCCTGCTGGAGGGGGAGGCCTCGGGCTACGAGCTGTCCAAGGTGTTCGACGTCTCGCTCGCGAACTTCTGGCCCGCCACCCCGCAGCAGCTCTACCGTGAGCTCGAGCGCCTCGCGCACGAGGGACTGGTCGAGTCCCGCACGGTGCCGCAGGAACGCCGGCCCACCAAGCGGATGTTCACCCTGACCGAGGCCGGCCGGACCCGGCTGCGCGCCTTCGCAGCCGAGCCGCCGAGACGGCCCACCGCCATCCGCGACGAACTCCTCATCAAGATCCAGGCCATGGACGGCGGCGACCCCGGGGTGGCCCGGGCGCTCGTCGAGGAGCGCGCGGGCTGGGCCCGCGGCAGACTCGACCGCTACGAGCGGGTGCGCACCCGCCTCCTCGGCGGACGCGCCGAGGAGGAGTACCTGCGCGCGGCCGACCGGATCGGCCCGTACCTCACCCTCATGGCGGGCATCGCCTTCGAGGAGGAGAACCTGCGCTGGTGTGAACGCGTGCTGCGCGTCCTCGACCGGCGGGCGACGGCGGTGCGCCCGCAGGGTTCGGGCTGAGGCGATGTTCAGTGCCGAGGGCCCCGGTCTGCGCGAGCTCGCCGTGCAGGCGCTGTCGTCCGTGGAGCACGGCTACGACCTGCTGGCCCCGAAGTTCGACCACACCCCGTTCCGTACGCCCGACTCGGTGCTGGAGCCGGTTGCCAGGGCGCTGGCACCGCTCGGGCCCTTCGGGGACGGCCTCGACCTGTGCTGCGGCACCGGGGCCGGGGCCGGGCTGCTGGCGGGTCTGTGCGGCCGCAGTGTCACCGGGGTCGACTTCAGTGCCGGCATGCTCGACGTGGCCCGCCGCCGGGTGCTCCCCGGCGGACCGGACGTCGGCTGGGTGCGCGCGGACGCCCGGGCCCTGCCGTTCGGGCGCGCCTTCGACCTGGTGGTCAGCTTCGGCGCGTTCGGCCACTTCCTGCCCCGCGAACTGCCGGGGTTGTTCGCACAGGTCCGCTCGGTGCTGCGGCCGGGCGGCAGCTTCGCCTTCCCCCTCTTCGCCCCGCCCCGTCCGTGCGGTCCCACGTTCTGGACGCTGCTGGGCTTCGACACGGTGATGCGGGTGCGCAACGCCCTGTGGCGGCCCCCGTTCGTCATGTACTACCGGACCTTCCGGTTCGGTGACGTCCTCGGCGGGCTGGCCCGGACCGGCTTCACGGTCGGGCTGCGGACGCTGCCCGAGTTCGGGTGGCGCGACGACGGCAGCCCCCGCGCCCGCCTCGTCGTGGCCCGGTCTCAGCCGGCCGAGGGCAGTGTGAACTCGTAGACCAGCGCGTCCCGTTCGGAGTCGACCACCAGGTCGGTGATCTCCAGTGGGCGCGCGTACTGGTCGTGCACCCGGCGGGTCACCCGGACCGACGAGGCGTCGCCGACCTGGGTGATGGAGTCCCGGTGGTGCAGAGTGAGTCCGGCCTTGCGCATCCAGTCGTACGCGCGGCGGAGCTGTGCCGGGGTGGCCCCGTCCGCCCGGTCGCGGTAGCGGCCCAGCTCCGCGACCTCCCTCAGCGCCACCGCGGAGAACGTTGTCAGCGCCGTGCGCAGCGAGCGGCCGTCCGGTGCGGCCGAGCGGTAGCGGTGCACGAGCGCGGGCCGGTGCGGAGCCAGCCCCAGCGCCCGCGCGTGCTCCGGTGGCGGCGCCTCCCAGGTCACCGTCGCCCGGTCCACCGCGCACGGGTCCGCGGGACGGGCGCCGACGGGGAAGGTGAGCGAGACCGGGTCCTCGACCGGGCGGCCGGGCAGGGTGGCGTGGCTGCCCCGCCGGTCGGTGGCGACCAGGCCGCCGCGGCGCAGCACCTCCAGCGCCTGCCGTACGGTCTCCCGGCTGACGCCGAAGTGCCGGGCCAGGTGCCGCTCGCTGGGCAGCCGGTCACCGGGCGGGACGGTGCCGTCGTGCAGTGCGTCGAGGAGCAGCGACGCGACCCGCCAGTACAGGGGCCGGCCGTCGGACTGCGGGGGGTCGAGCGGGGTGGTGCGGGCCATGCCGCGCCTCCTGTGGTGACAAGACGTAGTCGAACGGGCTCATTGCGCGACCACATCTAGCATTGGTCTAAACCACGAGGGAAGAGCGGTCCGGTGGTTCGGCCGAAACCCACCCGCGCCACCGGGCCTCACAGGGCGCCGTAGACCGCGCTCACCAGGGCCGTCTTGCGCGGGTCGTCCGCGATGTGCGGCCCCATCCGGTTCATCGTGTACCCGAGCGAGACCTCCGCCTCGGGGTCCGCGAGTCCGCAGGAACCTCCGAACCCGTCGTGTCCGAAAGCCCGCGGGTTCGGTCCGTAGGAGCCGTGCGGGCCGCTCAGCCACAGGCCGAGCCCGATCTCCGTCTCACCCTCGAACCCCGCGCCCAGCACCAGATCGCGGCAACGGCCCTGCCCCTCGCGCACCCGCTCCGCCGCCCGCGGCGACAGGATCCGCCGATCGCCGCGAGCGCCCCGGCCGGCCAGGACGCCGTACAGGGCGGCGACCGAGCGGGCGGTGCCGTGCCCGTTGGCCGCCGGGATCTCCGCCGCCCGCCACGCGGCCGTGTTCGCCTGCGCCGCGCCCACCAGCGGGTTGGTCAGGGCGGCTACCGCGGCCGGCGGCAACTGGCCGAAAGCGGCGGCTCCTCGACCGTCGCCCCGGGACGGCGCGTGAACCAGCTCGGCGGCCCGGCCGGCCTCCTTCTCCGGCAGGCCGATGGTGAAGTCCAGCCCCAGCGGCCCGGTCACCTCCCGCTCCAGAAACGCCCCGGGGCGCAGCCCCGACACCCGGCGCACCACCTCACCGACGAGGAAACCCCAGGTCAAAGCGTGATACCCGGACCGGGTGCCCGGCTCCCACCAGGGCTCGGTGGCCGCCAGTCGCGCGGTCGTCAGCTCCCAGTCGTAGAGCTGCTCGACGGAGTGCGGCTCCCGCAGCCCGGACAGCCCGGCGCGATGCGACAGCAGATCCCGAACCGGTACGTCCTCCTTGCCGGCCGCCGCGAATTCCGGCCAGTAGGCCGCCACCGGCCGGTCGAGGTCGAGCAGGCCCCGGTCGGCGAGCAGATGCGCGCACAGGGCCACCGGCCCCTTGGTGGTGGACCACACGTTGACCAGCGTGTCCCGCTCCCACGGCCGGGTGCCCGCCGCGTCCGCCCAGCCGCCCCACAGGTCGACCACCGTCTCGCCGCCGACGGTCACGGCCACGGCGGCGCCCAGCTCGCCACGCTCCCGGAAGTTCTCCTCGAACGCCTCCCGCACCGCGGTGAAGCGCGGATCGCAGTGCCCCTGAACCTGTGCCTCGTGCGTGGACATCCAGCCTCCGTCGTCGCCGGGAACCCGGGCGGCGGCGCGGCCCGGGGCGCCCTAGAACGTACCGACTGGTCGGACTGGAGGGAAGGAGGCGAACCGGACCGGGCCGCCCCGCGGGCGCGGCCGCTCCCCACCGCTTCCGGTCAGGCGTACGCGCGCAGCCAGCGCAGCTTGCGCTCCTCCTGGAACGGACCGCCGCCCTCGTGGTCGTTGAAGTCGTACACCTCGATCGCCTTGTCCCGGTGCGCCCAGGCGTGGAACGCCGCGAACACGGTCGACGGCGGGCAGGTCTGGTCCTCCAGGGCGGCCGAGAAGAGCGCCGGCGCCCGGCCGCGGGCCGCGAAGTGCACGCCGTCGAAGTAGGAGAGCGTGCGCAGCGCGTCCTCCGCGCGGCCGCGGTGCGTCCTGAGGAACAGGCCGATCTCCCGGTAAGGGTGACGGTCGGTCAGCGTCGTCGCGCGGGGGAAGTCGCACAGGAACGGCACGTCGGGGGCGACCGCGACCAGATCGGGCAGCAGACCGCCGACGGCGAGTGAGATCCCGCCGCCCTGGCTCTCGCCGATCACCACGGTCCGCGCCGCGTCGGTGAGGGGGTGCGAACGGGCCGTCTCCACGGCACGCACGGCGTCCGTGAACACCCGGCGGTAGTAGTAGTTCTCGGGCGCGTCGATGCCCCGCGTCATGTACCCGGGGAAGGCGGGTGCGGCGCCCACCGGGTCCGCCGTGCCGCCCCCGCCGCCCCAGGCGCTGCCCTGGCCGCGTGTGTCCATCACGAAGTGCGCCCGGCCCGTCGACGCCCACAGCAGGTCCTCGTGCGCCAGCCCGCGCCCGCCGCCGTAGCCGATGAACTCCACCACCAGCGGCAGCGGTTGCGAGGCGCCGGCGGGCAGCCGCAGCCACCCCTTGACCGGATGGCCCCCGAAACCGGCGAACGTCACGTCGTACACCTGGACCGTGGACAGCCCGGTGTCCACCGGCTCGAACCGGGCGTCCAGCTCGTGCCGGCGCGCCTCCCGCAGAGTCCTGTCCCAGAAGGCGTCGAAGTCCCGCGGCTCGGCGGAGGCGCTGCGGTACTCGCGGAGTTCTTCGAGCGGGAGGTCGAACAGGGCCATTGTGAACCGCCTTTGTGAACGGATGGACAGCGGGGGTTCACGGTACGTGGGCGGCCGGACGACCCGCCCGGCCGGCACGGCTCTCCACCGGCCGGTGGGACCGGTGGCCGGCACGCCGGCCACCACGGGGAAGGCGCCCGGCGAAGTATCCCGTCCGTGGGGCGCCACGGTCCCGCCCCCTCCACACGGCGGTCGGGCCGCTCACCCGGTCACGCCCGCGGCTGGGTCCACCTCGGGCCCGTGCGCGCCCATTCCCGTTCCCACTCGTCCATCCGGTGGCGCAGCGCGGCCCGGCGCTGCACGGCGTACCCGAGCAGGATCACGGCCACCGAGCCGCCCGCCGCGCACAGCCCCACCGCGACCGTGTGCTGCCAGACCGCCACCTCGTTCGGCGGCGGGGCGACGGCGCGGCCCCGGGCGTCGAACCACACGGTCACCACGTCACCCGCCCGGCTGTCGGCGGGCACGCGTGCCACCGCGTTACGCGTGCCGGTGCCCGGCTCGGTCCAGCGGACCTCGGCCCGGTAGGGATACGCGCGATCGCCCCGTACGGGGCGCCGCCGCGCGGACTCGTCGCCGATCACCGAGGCCCGCACCTGGTGCCGCTCGGTCCGCAGCGCCGTGGCGCGCGACCGCGCCTGCTCGTGGGCGTACAGACCGGCCGCCACCCCGGCCAGGGGAGTGACCACGAACAGCAGGACGGCGGCGACCAGGACCGTCCAGGCCTCCATGACGTCCGACCTGCGCCGCAGCGGATTGTGCCGCCAGCGCCAGCCGCGCACCCGGGTACGCATGCCCCACCTCCTCGCCGCAGCCGGAGGACGGTCGGGGCCGCGGAACCGGCCGGGCCGTCCTCCCTCGCCTCGCACGAAGCGTCCGCACCCGTCTCGTACCCCGTACGGAGCGCCTCGCGCGCATCACCCACCGCGAGTTCAAGCCCTCCTCGCGCCCGGGGCCGCCCCGCCGCCGCGCGGGCTGCCAGGGGACTCAGCCGAAGCGTTCGATCCGGATCCGCTCGACCGGCTGCCCCGCCTCGACCAGCAGGCGGGAGGCATGCTCGGCGAACCCGTTGGAGCCGCACACATAGGCCTCCCACCCGCCCGGAGGCCGCTCGGCCACCAGCGGCGCCACGTGTTCGGCCGCCAAACGACCCACCGGCACGCCCGCGGGGGCGCTCCGCGTGAACACGGCCGTCGTCTCCGCGCCGAGCTCCCCGGCGTAGATCAGCTCCCCGGGGCTGCGGGCCGACACCAGCATCCGCAGCGGCACGCCGAGGCCCCGCGTCCGGTGGTGCCGCACCATCGACATCAGCGGTACGACGCCGGAACCCGCCCCGAGCAGCAGCGCGGGCCGGTCGCCCGGCCAGGCGAAGAAGCCGCTCAGCGGGCCGCGCAGCTCGATCGTGTCACCGGGCCGGGCCGTGGTGTGGAACCAGCCCGAGACCTCGCCGTCGCGCACATGGTCCAGGGTCAGCTCGAGGTGGCCGGAGTCGTCGGGGGCGGACGCGATCGAGTAGTGGCGCTGGGCCACGTAGCCGTCCGGCGCGGTCAGCCGCAGCATCAGATGCTGGCCGGGCAGATGTCCCGCCCAGTCCGGCACCGCGAACCGGAAGGTGGCCGCGTGCGGGGTCTCGCGGCGGATCCCGGTCAGCGTGGCGGTCTGCCACACCGACGCGGCCCGCTCGCTCACCGCGATGCGTCCGGGCACGGCGAAACGCGTCGCCGGGACGCGGGGCGCAGGCACTGTCTCAGTCACCGGAGTACCGCTGCTCCTCCCAGGGATTGCCCCGTTCGTGGTAGCCGTTCCCCTCCCAGAAGCCGGGCTCGTCGTGATCGAGGAGCGTGATGCCGGCGATCCACTTGGCGCTCTTCCAGAAGTACAGGTGCGGCACCAGCAGCCGCGCCGGGCCGCCGTGCTCGGGCGCGAGCGGCTCACCGCCGTACTCCCAGGCGATCCAGGCCCGGCCGCCCGTCAGGTCGGCGAGCGGGAGGTTGGTGGAGTAGCCGGTGTGCGAGTAGGCGACCGCGTGGGTGGCGGCCGCGGCCGGCCGTGCCACGTCGAGGAAGGTGTCCAGCGCGACGCCCCCGAAGCGGACCCCGAACTTCGACCAGCCGGTCACGCAGTGGATGTCGCCCTCGTACTCCGACGCGGGCAGCGCCCGGGCCCGTTCCCAGTCCCAGGTGTGCGGCCGCTCCACCAGCCCGTCGATGCGGAAGGACCAGTCTGCGGGGGTGAGGCCGGGGGTGACCTCGGCGGACAGGACGGGCCACTCGTCCCGCGCGTCGTACTGCCCCGGCGGCAGTCCGGGATCGGTGACGCGGGGGCGACCCGTGAAGCCTCGGGTGACGTTCATGGTTTCCACCGTACGCTGTCCCCGCGCGCGCTCCGTCCCAGGTCAGTGCGCCGGTCATGACGGCGGAGCGCACTCGCCCCGCCCTGCCCCGCGAAACGTCTCGCGCGGCCGGGAACAACCGCCGGCCGCCGCTCCTTGGCACCGGGTGCCGGCCGTTGCGCCGGTGACGGTGCGACGGAAGTGAGGCAAGAGGATGTCGAAGGCGTATGTCTGCACGCGGCGCGGCGGCCCGGAGCGCGGGGCCCCGACCGACGTGGACCGGCCGGGCGCCGGCCCGGGAGGGGTCCTGGTCGCGGTCCGCGCGGCCGGGACCCCGGGGGAGGCCGTCGTCGAGGTGGGTGGATGAGCGCCGGACTCCGCCCCCAGGCGCCCGTGGTTCCCCACGTCCTCGACAACCCCGCCCTCGCCTCCCTGGGCGGCCCGCACGCGCACTTCGCCGAGCGGCGCGGCCGGGTGCTGCGCTACCCGCTCGACGTGTCCCCGTGGCTGGGGCTGCCCGACCAGCCGGACGCGGACGACTGGGCGGACCTCGCGGCACTCGCCGGCCCCGGCGCCGAGGTGCCCCTCTCGGGCTACGTAGGACAGGTGCCGGACGACTGGGAGGTGACCTTCCGGTCGGAGGGGCTGCAACTCGTGGACGGCGGCGTCGCCGCCGCGCCGGACCCGGAGGCGGTCCCGCTGGGTCCGCGCGACGTGCCGGAGATGCTCGACCTGGTGCGGCGCACCCGGCCCGGGCCCTTTCTGACCCGCACCGTCGAACTGGGCACCTACCTCGGTGTCCGCCGCGACGGCGTCCTCGTCGCCATGGCGGGGGAGCGGCTGCGCCCGCCGGGCTGGACCGAGGTCAGCGCGGTCTGCACCGACCCCGCCCACCGCGGCGAGGGCCTGGCCGGCCGGCTGATCCGCGCCGTGGCGCACGGTGTGCGCGAGCGCGGCGAGACCCCGTTCCTGCACACCGGTGCGCGCAACGCGCACGCGCTCCGGCTCTACGAGTCGCTCGGCTTCCGGCTGCGCCGCCGCACCGCGTTCCTCGCGGCACGGGTCCCGGAGCGGCCGACGGCCGGCCGGACGGCGGTACCGGTGTCCTAGGGGCCGTCGGGGCCGTCGGGGCCGGCTGCCGGGCCCGAGGACGCCGGACCCGGCCAGGCGGGTGCGGGGGCCACGGCGATGCGCTCGGCCCGGCGTCTCGTGCGGCGCACCGGCCGCGCCGCCGCGCCGCACGAGACCACCGTGACCAGGTCGGGACGGCCGCCGCGGCAGGACGGGTCCGGTGCGCTGGGGTAGGGTGACCGTCCGGTCGCGGAGTGTCCGCGCCGACCTGCGACGAAGGAGGTGGGACCCATTACCGCTGTGTCAGCCCGGGTACTCCCTCCTCGTGACGGCTTGCTGTGAGCGTGGGAGCGCCCTTCGGCTCCGGTTCTCCGAAAGGCTCTCGGCCCGCATGTCCTTCCTGCCCTCCCTTCCCCCGCTCCCCGCCTCCGCCGTCGTCTCCGCGTTGCGTGCCGCCGGTTGCGTCTTCGCCGAGGACGAGGCGGAGTTGATCCTCGGCACCGCTCGCACCCCCGCCGAGCTGGCCGCGATGGTGGACCGGCGCTCCGCCGGGCTGCCGCTCGAACACGTCCTGGGCTGGGCGCGGTTCCACGGTCTGCGCATCGCCGTGGAGCCCGGTGTCTTCGTGCCGCGCCGCCGCACCGAGTTCCTGGTCGACCAGGCCCTGGCCCAGGCCCCGGACGCCGCGGTCGTCGTCGACCTGTGCTGCGGCTCCGGTGCGCTCGGCGCGGCCCTGGCCGCCGCGCTCGGCCCCGTCGAGGTGCACGCCGCCGACATCGACCCGGCCGCCGTGCGCTGCGCCCGCCGCAACCTCGCCCCCTACGGCGGCCGCTCCCATGTGGGCGACCTGTTCGACGCGCTGCCGCCGGCGCTGCGCGGCCGGGTCGGCATCCTCACGGCCAACGTGCCCTACGTGCCGAGCGCCGAGGTGCCGCTCCTGCCCGCCGAGGCCCGCGACCACGAACCGCCGGCCGCGCTCGACGGCGGCGCGGACGGACTCGACGTCCTGCGCCGGGTCGCCGCCGGAGCTCCGGACTGGCTGGCGCCCGGCGGCGTCCTGCTGACCGAGACCGGCGAACGCCAGGCCCCGGCGGCGGTGCAGGCCTTCACCGACGCCGGCCTGACGGCCCGTACGGCGGTGTCCGAGGAGCTGTACGCCCATGTGGTGATCGGCGTACGGCGACGCTGACGCGGCCCGGCCCGGCCCGGTGGGCGAGCGACAGGAGTGTCACGACCGGTCCGGGGGCAGCTCCTTCGCCCGGGCGATGAGCAGCGCCACGTCGTCGTGGTTGTCCGGGTGGTGCAGTGTGCGCAGGAGGAGGTCGCAGGCCTCCTCCAGCGGTCGGGCCGGGTCGTCCAGCAGGGACAGCAGGAAGTCCAGGCGCTCGTCCAGCGAATGGCAGCGGGTCTCGACCAGACCGTCGGTGTAGAACACCAGCACGTCGCCCGGCTCGAAGTCGACGGTGACGGTGGAGAACTCCACCCCGCCCACCCCCAGCGGCACCCCGGTGGGCAGGTCGAGCAGTTCCGGTGGGCGGCCCGGCCGGACCCGGGCCGGGGGCAGATGCCCGGCGTTGGCGATCCGGCACTGCCGCAGACGCGGGTCGTGGACGGCGTAGACGCAGGTGGCGATGGAGTGGTCCAGGGCCGAGGTCGTCTTGTCCAGGTGCTCCAGCAGCAGCGCCGGGTCGAGTCCGAGCGCCGCCAGCGTGGTGGTCGCGGTACGCAGCCGCCCCATGGTCGCGGCCGCGCTGATGCCGCTGCCCATCACGTCGCCCACCACGAGCGCCGTCCGGCCGCCGTCCAGCGGGATCACATCGAACCAGTCGCCGCCGACCTCGCTGGTGGCGCCCGCCGGCTGGTACCGGGAGGCCACCTCCAGACCGGTCGTCACCGGCGGGCGGCTCGGCAGCAGGCTGCGCTGCAGGGTGAGCGCGGTGTTGCGGGCGTCCTGGTACCAGCGGGCGTTGTCGATGTGCACGGCGGCGCGGGCCGCGAGTTCCCGGGCCAGCAGGACGTCGTCCTCGTCGAAGGGCGCCGGATTGCGGGTCCGCTTGAGATCGAGGGCGCCCAGCACCTCCCCGCGCGCGATCAGCGGCACGGCGAGATAGGAGTGCAGGCCCGCCCGGTCCAGCAGGGCGGCCGCCTCCGGCGAGCGGGCGATCCGCGGCAGGTCCTCGTCCTTCACCCGCGGCACGAGCACCACCTCGCCCGTGCGCACGCACTCGGTGACGAGCCGGTCCGGCCCGTACCGGGCGACCTGGCCGGGCGGGTCGGCGGCGCGCACGCCGTCCGAGTCGTCCGCCGGGCGCACCGCGAGGGCCCGGATCACCGCCCCCTCCGACGGGCCGAGGGCGCCGGGCCGACCCTGCACCACCGCGTCCAGGAGGTCCACGGCGGCGATGTCGGCCAGCGCCGGCACCGAGACCTCGGCCAGCTCGCAGGCGGTGCGCTCCAGCTCCAGCGTGGTGCCGATCCGTACGGAGGCGTCCGCGATGATCGCGAGCCGGCGGCGCGCCGTCTCCGCCACCTGCGAGGCCCGGTGCTGCTCGGTGATGTCGACCAGCGAGACGGCGACGCCGAGCACGTTGCCCATCGCGTCCTCGAGGCGGTACAGCGACTGCGACCAGGTGCGGTCCCGGTCCGGGTCGGCCGGGGTCCGGCCGGCCAGCGGCGAGTCGATGAGCGGGACGCCCGTCTCCAGGACCCGGCGGGTCGCGGCCTCCAGGGCGTCGGTGTCCAGCATGGGCAGCACGTCGCGCAGCCTGCGCCCCGCGTGGTCCTCGGCCGGCACGCCGTTGTTCCTGGCCAGGGCGGCGTTGACGGTGACGAACCGCAGCTCGGTGTCGAGCACGGCGAGCCCGATCGGCGACTGCTGCACCATCCGCTCGGACAGTGCCACGTCCTGCTCCAGGCGCCGCACGGTCGACTGGTCGGCGGCGAGCCCCAGCGCGTACACGTTCCCCCGGTCGTCCAGCAGCCGCATGTTGCGGAACTCCACCAGGCGGGTGCTGCCGTCCTTGCGGCGGATGGGGAAGCCGCCCGCCCAGCTCTGGCCGGTGCGCATCACATCGGCGAACAGCTTGCCGACGAGCTGGATGTGCCGCTCGTCCACCATCAGCCGGGCGGCGTACCGGCCGAGGGCCTCCCGCGCCGAGTAGCCGAACAGCTCCTCGGCCTGCGGGCTCCACAGCACGATGCGGCCGCTGTCGTCCAGCACCACCGACGCCACCCGGAGCACGTCGAGCAGGCCACCGGCCCGCACCGGTCCGCGCACCGGCTCGTTGCCGTCCGCCGCCGGAGGTCCGGCTGCACTCATGCCACGCACCGCCTTCGCCCGATCGCACGGCACGCCGTCCCCTGTGCCGACTCCCCTTGTTCCACCGCGCTCACACCGACTCTCCGCGCCGACGCACCTGTCTCCACCATCTCTCAACCGGGAGACGGGCGTACGCCGAAAGCACCGCCCGGCGGCGTGGCCGGGGCGGTCGTGCCCGCCCCGGCCACGCGTGGCCCCGGGCCGCGAGAGTTCAGGCCATGGTGCTCCCATGGCCTGTACATGACTACTCCGTCGGGCCAGACTGTCCGCCGACCGAGTGCACCCGCCCCCCTTCCGAGGAGCCGGCCATGCCCGCTTCCCCCCGTGCCAGGCAACGTTGTCACGCGATCCTGACCGGACTCGCCGTCCTGGCCACCGCCGCGGTCGTGTCCCTCGCCGCGCCCGCCCCGGCCCGCGCCGCCGGCACCTGGACCGAGACGGGCTCCGACCGGGCCGATCCGCTGACCGAGAGCCAGGGCCTGGCCTCGGTGGAGGTCCCGGCGAACAGCCCCAACCGGTACACCGGCATCGGCACCATCCCGATCGGGGTCGCCGCCCGCGGCTGGAACCACGTGGGAGACCCCGACGCCTCCTACGACGGCCACTACATCGAGCCCTACCAGCGTGACTCGGGCGGCTCGAAGATGTACCGCGTGCGGGCTCCGGGCGGCGGCTGGTCGGAGTACGTCCACGCGCTGGACCCGGGCGAGGCCCTGAACAACTCGTGGGCGGCGGTCTCGCCCGACGGCCAGTGGATGCTGTCCGGCGAGTGGGGCACCATGAACCGCCTGCTCGTCCTCCCCACCCCGGGGGTGAACCCGGCCACCTCGCCCTCGGCGAACCTCCCGCGGGTCTCCACCGTCGATCTCGACCACGCCGTGCGCGACGTCCAGGGCTGCGACTTCTCCGGACCCACCACGCTGCTCTGCTCCTCCGACGACCCGGACGGCTCCCTCTTCGGCGTCACCAAGCCGCTGCTGCGGATCGACCTGTCCGCGGCACCGAACGGGACGGCGGACGTCGCCGGCCATGTCACCGCCCTGCGCCAGTTGCCGCTGCGCAGCGCCTGCTCGGGCGGCTTCGAGGCGGAGGGCATCGACTACGACCGCCGGACCGGGGTGCTGCGCGTCGTCGTCGTGTCGCCCGGCTTCTGCGTCCTCACGGACAGCAAGACGTACAGGTTCACCCGCGGCTGAGGGGTACGGGGCCCCGGCGGCCGAGGTGTGCCCGCCGGTCCGTGGTGCTTTGCTGAGGGTGCAGGCGGTGCGGCGGGGCGGCCCGCCGCACCGCGGCGCGGCCAGGAAAGGAGCGATCATGGAGAGCACGGACCGGTCGCACCAGGAGACCGTCTCGGTGGAGATCAGTGGCTCCAAGGAGGACGCCCGCCTCGTATTCGACGCCCTGAACAGCTGCTTCGCTTCGGACCGCACCCCCGAGGAGGTGCCGAGGCAGCTCCACGAGGTCCGTCCGATGGTGTGGCTCGGCATGTACGACGTCGCGGACGCCCGCGGGCCGGGCTGTCCGCCGGTCCACCTCGACGCGCCCATCCTCGCGGACGTCCAGGGCAGCTACTGGGCCGTGGACCGGTTCCGCACGACGCTGGACTCGATGTTCACCGTCGAGGAGACCTGCACGGCCTCCGGCGACCAGGAGCGTGACCTGCACCTGCGACTGGAGAGCCGCTGACCCGGCGGGAACGGACGGCGAACCCACCGCGGCGCCCCGGGACGGCGACGAGCCGGCCGGGGCGCCCTCGCGTCGGAGTGGCCGGGCTCACCCCCCACTGTTTGTGCAACTAGTTGCACAACGGCGTGCGCTTCCTCTACAACAAGAGGCGACCGCACCCCGCACGGAGGGCCCCCATGAGCCGATACCCGCACCTGATGTCCCCGCTCGACCTGGGCTTCACCACCCTGCCCAACCGCGTGCTCATGGGCTCCATGCACGTCGGCCTGGAGGAGGCCGAGCGCGGCTTCGAGCGGATGGCGGCGTTCTACGCGGCCCGCGCCCGCGGCGGAGTGGGCCTCATCGTCACCGGCGGCATCGCGCCCAACGACGAGGGCCGGCCCTACGAGGGCGGCGCCCGGCTCACCACCGAGGCGGAGGCCGAGCAGCACCGGACGGTCACCGAGGCCGTGCACCGCGAGGGCGGCCGGATCGCCATGCAGATCCTGCACTTCGGCCGGTACGCCTATCACCAGGACCTGGTCGCCCCGAGCCCGCTTCAGGCGCCCATCAGCCCCTTCGTCCCGCGCGAGCTCAGCGACGCCGACGTCGAGCGGACCATCGAGGACTACGCCCGCGCCGCCCGCCTCGCCCGGCGGGCCGGCTACGACGGCGTCGAGATCATGGGCTCCGAGGGCTACTTGATCAACGAGTTCATCGCGACGCAGACCAACCGGCGCACCGACCGCTGGGGCGGCACCTACGAGAACCGGATGCGCTTCCCCGTCGAGATCGTCAAGCGGGTGCGCGAGGCCGTCGGCGAGGACTTCATCATCGTCTACCGGCTGTCCATGCTGGACCTGGTCCCGGGCGGCTCCTCCCTGGAGGAGGTCGTCACCCTCGCCAAGGCCGTCGAGGCCGCCGGTGCGACGATCATCAACACCGGCATCGGCTGGCACGAGGCCCGCATCCCCACCATCGCCACCTCCGTGCCGCGTGGCGCCTACACCTGGGTCACCAGGAAGCTGATGGGCGAGGTGTCCGTCCCGCTGGTGACCACCAACCGCATCAACACCCCCGAGCTGGCGGAGGAGTTGCTCGCCGGCGGCGGCGCGGACATGGTCTCCGTGGCCCGCCCGATGCTCGCCGACCCCGACTTCGTCGCGAAGGCCGCGGCCGGGAAGCCGGAGGCCATCAACACCTGCATCGGCTGCAACCAGGCCTGCCTCGACCACACCTTCAGCGGGAAGATCACCTCCTGCCTGGTCAACCCGCGCGCCTGCCACGAGACCGAACTGGTGCTGTCCCCGACCCGGCTGGCCAAGCGGGTCGCGGTCGTCGGCGCCGGTCCGGCGGGACTGGCCTGCGCCGTCAGCGCCGCCGAACGCGGCCACGCCGTCACCCTGTTCGACGCCGCGAGCGAGATCGGGGGCCAGCTCAACGTGGCCCGCAAGGTCCCCGGCAAGCAGGAGTTCGACGAGACGCTGCGCTACTTCCGCCACCAGCTCGACGAGCACGGTGTCGACGTACGGCTCGGCGCCTGGGTCACCCCGGCGGACCTCGACGGCTACGACGAGGTCGTCGTCGCGACCGGCGTCACCCCGCGCGTCCCCGACATCCCCGGCGCCGACCACCCCCGCGTCCTCGGCTACCTCGACGTGCTGCGCGACGGCGCCCCCGTCGGCGACCGGGTGGCCGTGCTCGGCGCCGGCGGCATCGGCTTCGACGTCGCCGAGTACCTCACCGACGGCGGCGACAAGGCGAGCGAGGACCCGAGCACGTACTTCCGCAACTGGGGCGTGGACATGGAGTACCGGGCGCCCGGCGGCCTCACCGCCCCGCTCCGGCCCGCCCCGCCCCGCAGCGTCCACCTCCTGCAGCGCAAGACCACCAAGGTCGGCGCCGGACTGGGCAAGACCACCGGCTGGATCCACCGCACCGAACTCAAGCACCGGGGGGTGACCATGGTCCCGGGTGTGCGCTACGACCGGATCGACGACGCCGGAGTGCACATCACCGTCGACGGCGAGAGCACCGTCCTGGAGGTGGACACGGTGGTGCTGTGCACCGGCCAGGAACCGCGCCGCGACCTGTACGAGGAGCTGGTCGCGGCCGGCCGCAGCGCCCACCTGATCGGCGGCGCCGACGTCGCGGCCGAGCTGGACGCCAAGCGGGCCATCAAGCAGGGCACCGAGCTGGCGGCGGCACTGTAGGGCCCGGCGCGCGTCCCTAGGATGAGCCCATGTCACTCCCGCACGCCATCCTCACCGCCCTGCTGGAGAAGCCGTCCTCGGGCCTGGAGCTGACCCGCCGGTTCGACCGGTCGATCGGCTACTTCTGGTCCGCGACGCACCAGCAGATCTACCGCGAGCTGGGGAGGCTGGAGGGGGAGGGGTTCATCCGCGCGCTGCCGGCCGAACAGCCGGCCCGCGGGCAGAGGAAGAGCTACGAGGTCCTGCCCGCGGGCCGCGCCGAGCTGGCCCGCTGGACCGCCGAGTCGCAGGATCCCAGGCCGCACCGCGACGCACTGTTCCTGCGGTTGCGCGCGGCCGCGGTAGTCGGCACCGCCGGGCTGGAGGCCGAGCTGGGCCGCCATCTGGATCTGCACCGGCGGCAGCTCGCCGAGTACGAGGAGATCGAGGGGCGCGACTTCCCCCCGGGCCGGGGCACCCCCGGGGACCGGCTGCGCCACCTCGTCCTGCGGGCCGGCATCGACCTGGAGACCTTCTGGACCCAGTGGCTCACCCGGGCGCTGGAGGAGTTCGGCGAACTCGGCGGACCAGCGGGGCCGAACGGCACGGAGCCGGCGGACGGCACGCCTCCCTGAGGGACGCCGGCCGCCGGATCGGTGCCGGTACCGCCGGAGCGCCGTGGGCGCCTGCCCGCCGGCTCAGAGCCGGTAGGGCTTCGAACGGCGGCGCAGGAACCAGACCGCGGCGGCCACGGCGCCCGTCACCAGGGTCGCGCCGATCCCCAGGGTGAGCGGCCCGTAGTCACGGGAGGCGCCGCCGACGCCGCCCTGCACACCGCGCGAGGGCGCGGGCGTGTAGGTCGACGAGATCGTGGGCGCGCTCGACGCGCCGGTGGGCGCGGAGACGACCACGGACTGGGTGCCGGCGGTCGTGCCGTTGGAGCACATCACGACCACCGTGTACGTCCCCGGGCTCACCCCCGACCAGGCCGCGGACTGGCTGATGGTGGTGCCCGAGAGCGCGACCTGCCGGCCCTGGGAGAAGGTCCCCTGACGGCTGCCGATGAGGGAGGCGTTGCCCCAGCTGCCGTTGTTCTGGGTGCACGCACTGGTGACGACCGAGACCGTGGAACCGGTGGTGCTCACCGATATTCCCGAGGCCGCGGCCGACGGTCCGGCGAGTGAGGCCGGAAGCGCGGCGGCCGCCAGGGTCAGGCCGGAGCGGAGGAGAAGTCGGGAGTTACGCATTGGCTGGCCCTCCGGCGGCACGGTTGGCGGTACGTCCCATGCGCCGCCGAGGGTCGGGAAACGTCCGTGCTGCCTCAACGCAGCAAACGCGGCGCCGGACCCCGCCGCACCCGGACCGCGCCCAGTCGGGTGAGCGCCACGCCGTCCGGCGGGAGTCACGTGCGTGGCGTCGCGAGCCCGGCGGACCCGGCCGTGAGGGCCCGGCCCAGGGTCACGGTCCGTTCGGCCGAGAAGCCTCCCCAGGTGCCGTCCGGCAGCCGTGCCCCGAGCCGCACGCGGTGCTGCGTGCCCGCCTCGCGACCGGCGAAGAAACTGTGGTGCGCCCGGCCGCGCGGCGGATCGCCGCCCCACACCAGCGAGGTGGCCGTGGCGCCGTCGAGCTGGATCCGGTACTCGGTGATCACCCCGTCGACGACCGGCGGATCCCAGGACAGATCGATGTAGTACGCCCCGTCGGACCGGTGGCTCGAGGCGGTGAAGGAGGCCGGCGCGGTGTCCCGGCCGTCGTCGGTGCCCGGCGTGGTGACGCGGACCGGGGCGCTCGCGGGGGAGAGGTTGTCGGCAGCGTCCCGGGCCCGCACGGTGAAGACGTAGTGGCTGCCCGGGCGCAGCCCGGTGACCACCGTCGCGCGCCGGCCGCCGCCGACGCTGTGGATCTTCGCGCCGCCCTGCAGCACGTCGTACGACACCACACCCCGGTCGTCCCGGGACGCGGACCAGGACAGCCGTACCGCGCGGCCGCCCACCGCCCGGCCGGCGGCCCGGCCCGGGCGGGTCGGTGCCGAGCGGTCCGCCGCCACCGCGGCCGGTGTCCGCGCCGGCACCGCCCGGCTCGGCGGCCCGAGGCGGCCGTGCGCGTCCCGGGCCCGCACGGTGAAGGCGTACATGGTGGACGGCCTGAGCCCGGTGACGTCCACCATGTGCTGCGAGCCCGGAACCTCGCCGGCCCTGGTCCGGCCGCGGTACACCTCGTAGACGCGGATCGCGGAGCCGTCCGCCACCGCGTTCCACATCACGTGCACGCTCGTCGCGCTGCCGGCCGCGGCGGTGACCCCCGTCGGAGCGCCCGGCGCCCTGCCGTCGCCGCCCCCGTCCGCCCCGCCCCAGCCGCAGGACGCGACCAGCAGGAGGACGGCGGGGACCAGCAGGGGCGGAAGCGGAACGCGTCGCACGGCTCTGCCCCCCCGGGGACGGCGGTCGCGGCAAAGGTCCGGACCAATATGACCCGGTGGGTGGCGGCATGGCAAGGGGGCCGAACGGGTGCCGCCCCAGGACGCATCACGCGTTTCGGCCGCTCATCAGACGAACGCGTCAAGATACTGCTCCATTCGGAGCCAAAGGGGTGTCGCACTCGCTGATTGATCACGTTTTGGGCATGGTGTCCGGAATGTTCCCGAGGAGAGGGTCCCTCAGAGTGCGTGTCCAGACGCTGACGCTGGCCGCGGCCGGTGCCGCCCTGCTCGCCCCGACCACACGGCCCGCCGCCGCCGTCCCGACCGGGGAGAGGCCACCGGCCGCGCGCAGCGAGGGTGCCGTGAGCGCCGCCGACCTGCTGGACCGGGTGCGCTCCTGCGACCGGATCTCCCGAGGCCGGTACCGCACCGACGACGCCTCGTCCACGAAGGTCTCCGTGTGCGGCACCCGTGGGGCCGTGTTCTGGAAGGCCGATCTGGACATCGACTGCGACGGGCGGCCCACGGCCCGCTGCAACCGCCACACCGACCCGCTGTTCTCGGCCGCCACCGCCTACCAGCAGTCCGACGGCCGCCATCTGAACGCCGCGTCCCTGCCCTACATCGTGCTGCCGGTCCCCAGCCGCATCTGGGACCACCGCGACTACGGGATCCGGGGCGGCTCCGTGGCGGCCGTGGTCTACCGGGACCGGGTGCAGTACGCGGTCGTGGGGGACGCGGGCCCGCGCGACGTCATCGGCGAGGCCTCCTACGCCACCGCACGAGGTCTGGGCATCCATCCCGACCCGATCCGCGGTGGTGCCGCCTCCGGCGTCACGTACATCGTCTTCAAGGACTCGCGCGTCACCCCGATCGAGAGCCGCCGGGCGGCGGTGCGGGCCGGCGAGCGCCTGGCCCGCCACTTCGTGGACCACCACTGAGGCCGGCTCCGCCGGCCCCGTCCCGTCCGGGCTGCCGCCGGCGGCGACGCGGCGGTCGTCCCGCGGGCGGCCGCCGGCCCCGGTCTCATCCCTTGCGGTAGCCGTACGCCTCGGCCGCCGCGGCCTCGACCGCGTCCAGGTCGGCGCCCGTGGCCGCCGTGACCACCGCGGCGATCGCACCCTCGACGAACGGGGCGTCCACCAGCCGTGCGCCGTCCGGGAGTTCGTCGCCCTCGGCGAGCAGCGCCTTCACGGTGAGCACCGCGCTGCCGAGGTCCATGAGCACGGCGACACCCACGCCCCGGTCCGCGGCGGCGGCCGCGGCGGAGATCAGCTCGGCGCTGGTCCCGAGGTCCCCGCCCTCGGTACCGCCCGCCGCGGCGACCGGCACCGCCTCGGCGCCACCCGCGAGGCCCTTCGCCAGCTCGGCGACGGAGGCGGCGACCGCCGCGCTGTGGGAGACCAGCACGATCCCCACCAGCTTCTCGTCACTCACCTCGGGCCTCCCCGCCGGCCGCTGCGCCGAGTGCGGCGATCAGCAGCGCGGAGGACGTGGCGCCCGGGTCCTGGTGGCCGATGCTGCGCTCGCCGAGGTAACTGGCCCGGCCCTTGCGGGCCTGGAGCGGTGTGGTGGCCACCGCTCCCTCCTCGGCGGCCGAGCGCGCCGCGGCGAACCCGTCGCCGAGCGCGTCCACCGCCGGGACCAGCGCGTCGATCATCGTCTTGTCGCCGGGGGTCGCCTTGCCGAGCGCCATCACCCCGTCCACGCCCGCCCGGAGCGCGTCGGCCAGTTGCTCCTCGCTCACCTCCGCGGCGTCGCCGAGCGCCTTGCCGGTCCGGCGCAGCAGGGTGCCGTAGAGCGGTCCGGACGCCCCGCCGACCGTCGAGATCAGCAGCCGCCCGGCCAGGGTCAGCACCGCGCCCGGAGTGCCCGGCGTCTCCTTCTCCAGAGCGGCCATGACCGCCGTGAACCCGCGCTGCATGTTGCTGCCGTGGTCGGCGTCGCCGATGGCCGAGTCGAGGGCGGTGAGCCGGTCCGCCTCCCGGTCGACCGACGCGGCGGTCGCGGCCATCCAACGGCGGAAGAAATCGGCGTCGAGCACTGGATCTCCTTGCGTGGTAGGGGGGTTGGCCGAGTCGTTCGCCCCGTCACATCCCCCAGCGCAGCCCAGGGGTCTTCACCGGCGCGTCCCACAGCCGCAGCAGCTCCTCGTCTACCTGGCACAGGGTGACCGACGCGCCCGCCATGTCGAGTGAGGTGACGTAGTTGCCGACGAGGGTGCGGGCCACGGTCACGCCGCGTTCGGTGAGCACCCGCTGCACCTCGGCGTTGAAGCCGTACAGCTCCAGCAGCGGGGTCGCGCCCATGCCGTTGACCAGGACCAGCACGGGGTTGTGCGGGGGCATGTCCTCCAGGACGGCGTGCACGGCGAAGTCGGCGATCTCCCCGGAGGTCATCATCGCCCGTCGCTCACGGCCCGGCTCGCCATGGATGCCGATGCCCAACTCCAGCTCGCCGTCCGGCAGATCGAAGGTGGGACTGCCCTTCGACGGGGTCGTGCAGGCGCTGAGCGCCACGCCGAAGCTGCGCGCGTTGTCGTTCACCTGGCGCCCGATGGCCTCCACCCGCTCCAGGGGCTGCCCCTCGGCCGCGGCCGCGCCCGCGATCTTCTCCACGAACAGCGTGGCGCCGGTGCCGCGCCGGCCGGCCGTGTACAGGCTGTCGGTCACCGCCACGTCATCGTTGACCAGCACCTTCGCCACCTGGATGCCCTCGTCCTCGGCGAGTTCCGCCGCCATGTCGAAGTTGAGCACGTCCCCGGTGTAGTTCTTCACGACGAACAGCACGCCGGCGCCGCTGTCGACGGCCGCCGCGGCCCGCGCCATCTGGTCCGGCACCGGCGAGGTGAACACCTCTCCGGGACAGGCCGCCGAGAGCATGCCCGGACCGACGAAGCCGCCGTGCAGCGGCTCGTGCCCGGATCCGCCGCCCGAGACGAGCGCCACCTGACCGGCCACGGGGGCGTCCCGGCGCACGACCACCCGGTTCTCCACGTCCACGGTCAGCTCCGGATGAGCGGCCGCCATACCCCGCAGCGCGTCCGCCACGACGGTCTCCGGGACGTTGATCAGCATCCTCATGGGTGCCTCCTGACAAGCCTGGCGGGAGGGCCGTCGGCCCGGTACCCGCTGGTCGTATAGGGCGATGGGAGAGGGCTGGACCTTGCTAATGGCAGTATCGGCCCTGCGGGACGGAAGGTCACGTTCGGGCCCACGGTCGCGGCGACGGCCGTCCCGGTCGCGGCGGGGCCCGTGGCTGCGGCCGCTTCGGTACGGCCGCACGGGGAACTCGGCCCCCGCAGGAGCCCGGGAGAGGGGGCGGGCCGCCGGCCGGTTCGAGGAGGTGCCGTTTCCGTGGACGACTGGGAGACCCCCGAGGACGTTCGGCTCTCACCGCGCGAGCGGCTCGCGCTGCTGCGCATCGAGGCGAACCTCCGGCAGGACCGCAGGCTGGCCCGCCGTATGCACGCCGCCGCGCGCCGCATGGCAGGGGAGCACCGCAGCACCCGGAGCCGGCGGGGCCTTTGGCTTCCGCTCTCCGTCGCGCTGCTGCTCACGGCGTCCGCCTTCGCGGCCGTCAGCGGAGTGCGCACCTCCGCACCCGCACCGCTGTGGTGCTTCGCGCTGCTGTGGCCGCTCACCCTGGTCCAGTCCTGCCGGCTGCTGTGCCGCGTCGCCCGCCGTGCCCGGCCCGGCCGCGGGCTCACCCGGTGGCACTGAGCGGGCCGGCCGCCGCGGGTCTCCTCGGCTTCTCCCGCCCCGGACCGCGTCCCGCGGCCGGCCCGCCGTGCCGGAGCCGGAAGGCGCGGCCCCGATCCGGCCGGGGATCTCCCGCGAAGCCCATGCGCAGTTCACCGTGAACGGCCGTCAGTTCCCGCGCCGCGCCACCGCCGTGGACCGTGTCGTCGCCCGCCGGGGGACCGTGCGCGGCGCGCCCCGGACCGCCCACCCTCCCCGCCGGCGGTCCGGGATCCCTGCGGACCGCGGACTCCCGCCCTCCCGGGGTGGCGGGCGCCCAGCGGCGTGCACCGACTCGCCAAGTCCGACGAGATGGACCTAGGGTGTGAAGTCGACTGGCACGGGAACACCGCTGCCAGTGCCGTCCAGCCAGCGGCGGCCGACGCGGGAGGTCCTCGGGTCAGTGGGGACCGGGTTCCCCGCGTCCTCCAGCGCGGTCCCGTCCGACGAGCCGGCGACGAGGCCGGTCCGGCCGCATCCGCCCACCGAGCGCCCGCTTCCCGCGGCGCCCCGCCGAACACCCGCCTCCCGTGGTGCTCCGGGCGTCCCGGAGAGCCCGGCGAGGCGGACGGAGCCGACCACGGACGAGCCCGCGACCGGTGGACCCGTGCGGCTCCCCGGCGCAGTGCCGTGCCGTGGAGGCCGGCGGCGCCGTCGCCCGGGTTCCCGTCCCTGCGAACGGCTGCCGGATCCGGGTGCCGGCGCCGACCGCGCCGGCAGACCGTTCCGCGCGCGGCGCGAGCACATCGCCCGCCGGAGCGCGGCCCGGATCCCGCTACGCCGTCCACCGCGGAAAGGCCTTCGCATGAGCGCCGCTCCCGCCTACACCGTCGTCGTCCGAACGCTCGGCCGTCCCTGTCTCGCCGAGTGCCTGCGCGCGCTGGCCGCGGCGCAGGGGCACCCGCCGCACGAGGTGATCGTCGTCGACGACCGTCCCCCCACCGATCCCGACACCGGCCTGCCGCTGGAGGCCGCCGGTCAACTGCTCGACCGGGTACGGGCCCTGCGCACCGGCGGCAAGGGCGCCGCCGCGGCCCGCAACGCCGGGTGGCGGACCGTCCGCACCCCCTGGACCGTCTTCCTCGACGACGACGTCCGGGTGCTGCCGGACTGGTCGCGCGGCCTCGCCGACGATCTCCGGGCGGCCGGCGCGCACGTCGGCGGCATCCGGGGGCGGCTGCGGGTGCCCCTGCCCCCGGACCGCCGGCGCGCCCGGAGGGAACGCGCCATCGGAGGCCTGGAGAACGCGGCCTGGACCACGGCGGACATGGCGTACCGGACCGCCGCTCTCATCCAGGTCGGCGGCTTCGAGGAGCACTTCCCGGGGGCCTTCCGGGAGGATGCCGGCCTCGCCCGGCGCATGGAGCGGGCCGGCTGGACCCTGCACCGCGGCACCCGCCTCACCCGGCCCCGGGGCGGCCCGTCCCACTGGTGGGCCTCGCTGCCCGCGCAGCGCGGCGACCAGACCCTGACAAGCCGGCTGTACGGGCCCGACCGGTGGGCCCGCGCCCTGGCCACCCGGGGGCGGCTGCCGGGGCATGTCGCGGTCACCGGCGCCGCGCTAGCCACCGCCGTCTGCGCGCTCACCGGCCGCCGCCGCGCCGCGGCCGTCTGTGCCGCGCTGTGGACGCTGGGGACGGCCGAGTTCGCCGTCGCCCGGTTCCGGCCCGGTCCGCGCACCGCCCGCGAGATGGCCGGGATGCTGGGCACCAGCGTGGTCGTACCCCCGCTCGCGGTACGGCAATGGCTGCGCGGGGCGGTCCGCCACCGGGGCGCCGTACCCGGCGCCGCCTGAGCACGGCCAGGCACCCGTCCCCGTCGCCCTGTTCGACCGCGCTCCCCAGGGGGGCGTCCCGTCGCCCGGGCGCGGCCACCGCACCCGCCGGGGCGAGGTGCCGCACGGGGTGCCGCGTCAGGCCGCGTTCGCCCCGTCGCGACGCCCGGCAGGCGCGCTCGATCACCGGCCGGAAGCCCGAGTACACCCGGTACGAGGGCTTCCGGCCGGTCCACCGGGAGCACCCCCCCCGGACGCCGCTCCTTCACGGGCGACCCCGACCGACGCGGCACCAGCCGCCCGCGGCGTCCCGGTGTTCCGGCCCCGCGCCCCCGCCGCCCCGGCCGGCACACCGGCCCGCCCGGTCCGACACGCCGACGAGGCGTCGTTGCTTCGGGCCCTCGTGGGCGGCACAGTGGGCCCCCTCCCCGGTCAAGAAGCGGCTGGCCGAGCCCTCCCTCCCAGGAAGTGCCCCGCCCATGGACAAAGGCCAGCTTCCCGCTGCCCCGCTGCTGCTCCAAGCCGTACGGGAGAGCCGCCCCGAGTCGGGCCGCATCACCCTCCTCAGGGCGCGCGGCACGGTCGACGCATCCAACGCCACGGAGTTCTCCGAGTCCCTGGCGGAGCACCTTCGCCGGTCCGACCGGGCCGGTGAGCACCTCGTACTGGACATGACGGAGGTGTATCTGGCCAGTGCCGTCGCGGTCCGCTCGCTGGACCGGGCCACCGGAGGGCTCGCCCTGTCCGGCCGCCGCCTGCCGATCGTCCAGCCGCGGCCCCATGTGCGCGAGGCGCTGCGGCTGGCCGGTCTGCCCGGCGTCCGGGTGCACGCCAGCACGGCGTCCGCCCTGGACTCCCTGCCGGCCGGCGAACCGGCCGGGCCCGGCGGCCCCCGCTGAGGGGAATCGCCCGCCCGGGCCCGCGCGGTGCGGTTGAGGGCCGGGCGCCGAGCGTGCAAGGTGGTGCTCCAAGGTCAGGAAGAGGCCTTTGCGGATATTCGAGGCTTTGTGACGTCCTGGTGTGGTGATGCCGTGAAATCCTCCTCCGCCGGCCCGGGCGCACCGGCCCCGCTCGTCATCGAATCGTCCCTGGTGGAGGGTCTGCCCGCCGAGGGCGCGCTGCTCCTGCGCATGTCCGGCAGCCTGAGCCCGGACGGGGCCGAGGCCTGGTCGGACGAACTGCGCGGCCATCTGGAGGAGGCCGACCGTGCCGGGCTGCGGCCGGTCCTCGACATGGCCCACGTGCAACTCGGTGGAGCCGCCGTCCTCCACGCGCTGAGCGAGACCACCCGGGTTCGCGCCGGACGGCCCGACCTGATCATCATCCGGGCCCGCCCCGGTGTGCGCGAGGCCGTGCACCTCGCCCGCCTCGACGGCGTGCTCCTGTATTCCACCCTCGACGAGGCGCTGCGCGAGCTGGCGCGGGCCACGGCCCCGGTGGAGGACCTGCCGGCCTGGCGCTCGCAGATGGCCGACCTGTGGCGTCCCTCGTACGAGGACCTGCACAAGGAGGTCCGGGCCCTGCGGGCCCGGGTGCGCACCGCCCCGGTGATCGGCATGGCGCAGGGCACGCTGATGGCCCGCTACGGCCTGCCCGACTCCGGCAGCGCCTTCCGGGTGCTGCGCGAGTCCTCCCAGCGGTTCAACGTGCCGCTGCGCGTGCTGGTGTCCGCCGTCGTGGTGGCCCGGCCCCCGGACGGCGAGGTGTGGTTCCCCGGCCGACGCTCCCTGCCCGTGCCGCAGTCGCGGATCCTGGCCCGGGAAGGCCGGGACCCGCGCTGCCGCCGCCAGATGATCGACGCGGTGCTGCACGAGGCGCTGGCCGTCGGTCGGGCCGCCGCCGGCTACGTGCGGTTCGTGGACCCGGCGGTGAACGCCCTGACGCTGGAGACCCACCACGGCTGTGACGAAAGGTTTCTGGACCACCTCGTCCGGGGCCAGGACGAGGGCATGGCCGACGCGCTCGCGCGGGCCAGGGGCCGTCGCGTGAGCGTGCCCGACGTGGCGGCGGAGCCGCTGCTGTCCGACGAGGCCAGGCGCGCACTGCTGGCCACGGACACCCGTGCCGTGCACAGCGTCCCCGTGCTCTCCACCGCCGGGTCCTGCACCGGAGTGATCACCCTGCACTGGTCCGAGACCGGCCGCCTGCCCGGCGGCGCCCGGGGCGAGGCCCTCGACGTCCTGGCCGCCGACACGGCCGCCTGGCTGAGCTGGTACCACCGTTCGGTGCTCCTGGACGCCCTGGAGCACCTGCACAGGCTCCTCACCCGCCGCGCGCCCTGAGGAGGTCCGCGCCGGGGATACCACCGACGCGGCGGCGGCGCGCGTCGGTGGCGCCCGGCGGGCCGGGTGCCGCGAGCGGCACGGGCGTCCGCAGCCGGCCGGGCGGTGCCACCCGGACGTCTCGCGGCGCCGCCCGGAGGTCTCCTGGGCCGTCAGCCGTCAGCCGTCAGCCGTCAGCCGTCAGCCGTCAGCCGTCAGCCGTCAGCCGTCAGTCGTCAGCCGTCAGTCGTCAGCCGTGCGTCCCGCCCGGACCGGGTCCGCCGTGCCGGGACCCGGCACGCAGGGCGTTAGGCTCCGGAGCATGCGGATCTCCGTCTCCTCCGACATGGACGAACCCGTGGCCCGGTCTCTCGTCGACGAGCTGCGCCGGCGCGGCCACGAGGTGCGCGAGCACGGCGCGCTGCGCCCCGGCGCGGATCCCCGGTGGGCGGTCTGCTCCGAGGCCGCCGCCCGGGACGTCGCCGACGGTGCGGCCGATCAGGCGGTGGTGTGCTGCTGGACGGGCACCGGCGCCTCCATCGCGGCGAACAAGGTGCCGGGCGTGCGTGCGGCCCTGTGCACGGACGCCGGGACGGCGCAGGGGGCGCGGCGCTGGAACGACGCCAACGTCCTGGCGCTGGGACTGCGGCTCACCTCGGAGCCGGTGCTGCGGGAGATCCTCGACGCGTGGTTCGCGGCCGAGCCCAGTGAGGATCCCGAGGACCGGTGCAACGTGGCCCGCGTCGACCGTCTCGACGCCGCCAGGAAGGACGCCTGAGCCGGTCCTGTCCTCGAAGTCCCGTCGTGCGACCGAGAGGCGGGCGCGAACGGACGGCGGCAGGGCCTGTCGGCATGCCCGGCCCGGCGCGGGCCGGGTGCGCGCGGCTCCCGTCGGGACCCGGTCGCACCCGGCCTCACGGTCCGGTGTCAGTGGGCGCCCAGCCCGCCGCCGCCGAACGAGCCGCTCGAGCCCTTGCTCCACCGTGGGCGGTCCTTCGATTCGCTGGGTCTGGAGTCGATGTTGGTCAGCTCGTACGGTGTGAGCGGGCGGCCGCCCTTGGGGGTCACGGGAACTTCTTGGGACTCCCGGTTCTCCCGGATCTCGTGCACCGCGCCCTCCGGGGGCAGGTGCGGCTGCTCCTCGGGCCGCGGCCGGGGCGGCTCGCGGTACTTCTCCCGGGAGTTCAGCCAGAAGCCGCCGGCGAGCAGCGCCAGCACGGCCGCGGCCACGACGAAGAGGACGAGGCCCATCAGGCCGCTTGCCGCGGCCAGCTGCATCTGTGCGGTACTCATAGCTCAGGAATACCCCGCACATAACGGGGTGAACCGGACACCTTGCGTCGCCGGCCGTCACGGTCGGCGATTTCTCTCCGGTCGAGGCGTCCGCCTGCGCCGCGACGGGTTTGCCCCGCCTCGGCCCGGCTACCCGCCGGGTGTGACATCGCCTGCGCAGCGGCAGCTCTACCGGTTCCTCGAGGACCGCTTCACCTGCGCCCAGGCGTGCGCGGAGTGCGCCAGGGCCTGTGCGGTGCACGCGAGTCTCCTGGACCCGGACGGCAAGGAGCCGCATGAACGCGTACGCCGGCTGGGGATCATGTGCGCCGAGGTGTGCGACGCGACATGCCGCACCCTCTGCGAGCAGAACGGCCGGGACGAGGACGGGATCAGGGCGCAGCTCGAGTGGTGCCGATCGGTCTGCGTCGAGTGCGCCCGAGCCTTCGACGGGCAGCCCGGTGCCGGGTCCGCCGCCGCGGACTGCCGCGCGTGCGCCTCGGCGTGCGCCGACTTCATGGCGGCACTCGGCTGAGCCCGGGCCGGGCCGGTCGGCGCCCCGCCCCCGCCCTCCGGAGCGTCCGTCGCACCCGCACACCCTCGCCCCCCGGCGGCGGCCGGCGTGCGGCGGCATCGCGTCCGCGCACTGGCACACGCCACCCGCGCACGCCTCTGGCCCGCCTTGATCATCACGTGCTACGAAGGACCATGCCTGCCAACGAGGGAACCCGGACCTACGACGCCGTCATCGTCGGTGGTGGTCACAACGGACTGGTCGCGGCCGCCTACCTGGCGCGGGCCGGGCGGTCCGTGCTGGTGCTGGAGCGGCTCGACCACACCGGTGGGGCCGCCGTCTCCACCCGCCCGTTCGCCGGGGTGGACGCCCGGCTGTCCCGCTACTCGTACCTGGTCAGCCTGCTGCCCCGGAAGATCGTGCGCGACCTCGGGCTCCGGTTCCGGGTCCGCGGGCGCACCATCTCCTCGTACACGCCCACCGAACGCGGCGGACGGGCCACCGGGCTGCTCGTCGGCGGCGGGGAACGGCGCACCCGGGAGGCGTTCGCCCGGCTGACCGGCGGCGAGCGGGAGTACGCGGCCTGGCAGCGTTTCTACGGCATGACGAGCCGGGTGGCCGAGCGGGTCTTCCCCACGCTCACCGAGCCGCTGCCCGGCCGGGACGAGCTGCGCCGGCGCGTCGACGACGAGACCGCCTGGCGGGCGCTGTTCGAGGAGCCGATCGGCGTCGCCGTCGAGGACCACTTCTCCGACGACCTGGTACGGGGTGTGGTCCTCACCGACGCGCTCATCGGCACCTTCGCCGACGCCCACGACCCCTCCCTCGCCCAGAACCGCTGCTTCCTCTACCACGTCATCGGCGGCGGCACCGGTGCCTGGGACGTACCCGTCGGCGGCATGGGCGCCCTGACCGACGAGCTGGCCGTCGCGGCACGCGCCGCCGGCGCGGTGATCGCCACCGGGCACGAGGCGGTCCGCGTCGACACCGACGGGGGGACCGCCGAGATCACCTACCGCACGGCCGACGGCGAGGGAGTGGCCGCCGCCCGGCACGTCCTGGTCAACGCCTCGCCGCAGGAGCTGGCCGCCCTCATGGGGGAGCCGTCGCCGGAGCCGGCCGAGGGCGCCCAGCTCAAGGTCAACATGCTGCTCACCCGGCTGCCCAGGCTCCGCGACGACTCGGTCGACCCCCGTGAGGCCTTCGCCGGGACCTTCCACATCGCCGAGGGCTACCGGCAACTGGCCACCGCCCACGCCCAGGCGGCGGCCGGGCAACTCCCCGCCGCGCCGCCCTCGGAGATCTACTGCCACTCGCTGACCGACCCCGGCATCCTCGGCCCCGACCTCGCCCGACGCGGCCACCAGACCCTCACCCTCTTCGGACTGCACACCCCCGCCCGGCTGTTCGCCGGGGACAACGACGCCGTCCGCGACGAACTGCTGAAGTCCACCCTGGCGCAGCTCGACGCCCATCTCGCCGAACCCCTCGCCGACTGCCTCGCCACCGACGCCGACGGCCGCCCCTGCATCGAGGCCAAGACCCCGCTCGACCTGGAACGGGACCTGCGCCTGCCCGGCGGCAACATCTTCCACCGCGCACTGTCCTGGCCGTACGCCCAGGAGGGCACCGGACGCTGGGGCGTGGAGACCGGGCATCCGGGCGTGCTGCTGTGCGGCGCGGGCGCGGTGCGCGGGGGAGGGGTGAGCGGGGTGCCGGGGCACAACGCGGCGATGGCGGTGCTGGCGTCGTAGCGCACGAGCGGCCACGGGTTCTTGACCAGCCCGTCCGGCGGGCCGAGGATCGGCTGTCATGACGCAGGGACACGGCAGCACGGTGGACGGGGTGCTGCGGCGCAGCGCCCGGCGCACCCCGGCACGCATCGCACTGGAGTACGACGGGCGCGCCTGGACCTACGAGGCACTGGACGACGCCGTCACCCGCGCGGCGGGGCTGCTCCGCGCGCACGGCCTCGCCGCGGGCGACCGGGTCGCCGCCTACGGGCACAACTCCGACGCCTATCTGATCGCCTTCCTGGCCTGCGCCCGCGCCGGACTGGTCCACGTGCCGGTCAACCAGAACCTGACCGGCGACGACCTGGCGTACATCGTCGGCCAGTCGGGCAGCGCCCTGGTGCTCGCCGACCCGGACCTCGCCGGCCGGCTCCCGGACGGCACCCGGGTGCTGCCCCTGCGGCACACCGACGGCTCCCTGCTCGCCCGGCTGGCGGACGCGCCGCCGTACGACGGGCCCGAGCCGCGTGCCGAGGACCTGGTGCAACTGCTCTACACCTCCGGCACCACCGCGTCGCCCAAGGGCGCGATGATGACGCACCGCGCGCTGGTCCACGAGTACCTGAGCGCGATCACCGCCCTCGACCTGAGTGCGGGCGACCGGCCCGCCCACGCGCTGCCGCTCTACCACTCCGCGCAGATGCACGTGTTCCTGCTGCCCTACCTCGCGGTCGGTGCCACCAGTGTGCTGCTGGACGCGCCGGACGGGGACCGGCTCTTCGACCTGATCGAACAGGGGCGCGTGGACAGCCTGTTCGCGCCGCCCACCGTGTGGATCGCTCTGGCCGGCCGGCCCGACTTCGCCACCCGTGACCTGGACGGACTGCGCAAGGCCTACTACGGCGCGTCGGTCATGCCCGTTCCGGTGCTCCGGCGGCTGCGCGAACGCCTGCCGAAGCTCGCCGTCTACAACTGCTTCGGACAGAGCGAGATCGGCCCGCTCGCCACCGTGCTCTCCCCCGGCGAGCACGACGCCCGGCCGGAGTCCTGCGGCCGGCCGGTGCTGTTCGTGGACGCGCGCGTGGTGGACGAACGGGGCCGGGACGTGCCGGACGGCACACCCGGTGAGATCGTCTACCGCTCACCGCAGTTGTGCGAGGGCTACTGGGACAGCCCCGAGGAGACCGCCGAGGCGTTCCGGGACGGCTGGTTCCGCTCCGGCGACCTGGCGGTGCGCGACGCGGACGGCTACTACACGATCGTCGACCGGGTGAAGGACGTCATCAACTCCGGTGGTGTGCTGGTCGCCTCCCGCCAGGTGGAGGACGCGCTCTACACCCACGAGGCCGTCGCCGAGGCCGCCGTCGTCGGCCTGCCCGACGACCGGTGGATCGAGGCCGTCACCGCGGTCGTCGTGCCGCGCGGTGACGTGACGGAGGACCAACTCCTCGCCCACGTGAAGGAGAAGCTCGCCCCCTTCAAGGCCCCCAAACGGGTGTTCTTCGTGCCCGAGCTGCCCCGCAACGCCAGCGGCAAGATCCTCAAGCGCGAACTGCGCGAGCGGTTCGCGGGCGGCTCCCGGGACCGTTGAGCCGCAGCGTCGCCCGCACGGGTGATCGGCGGCCGTCTCCGGGTCCCGGCGTCCCCGGCGCGGCCGGGGCCGTGCGCCGTGGTGCGGGCTCCCGCCCGGGCAAAGGTGTTGCGGGGGCGCGGCGCGGACGTGAATGATCACCGCATGCCGACCTTCGCCGCCACGGACGGAACCGCGCTCGCCTACCACCTCAGGGGCGAGGGAGCGCCTCTGGCCGTCCTGCCCGGCGGGCCGATGCGGGCCTCCGGCTACCTCGGCGACCTGGGCGGCCTCACCGCGCACCGGCGGCTGGCCCTGCTCGACCTGCGGGGCACGGGCGAGTCCGGGACGCCGCCCGACCCGGCGAGCTACCGCTGCGACCGCATGGTCGACGACGTGGAGCGGTGGCGGGACCACCTGGGCCTGGAACGGATCGACCTGCTCGCCCACTCGGCGGCCGGAAGTCTCGCGCTGCTGTACGCCGCCCGCCACCCCCACCGGATCCGGCGGCTGGTGCTGGTCACCCCCAACCCCTCGGCCCTCGGCATGCGGGCCACACCCGGGGAGCGGCTCGCCGCCGCCCGGCTGCGGGCGGACGAGCCGTGGTTCGGCCGGGCCTTCCCCGCCTACCGGGCGTGGCTCGCGGGCGACAGCGACTTCGACGAGGTGTTCCTGCCCTTCTTCTACGGCCGCTGGGACGACACGGCCCGGGCGCACGCGGAGCACGAGGAGGCCCAGACCAACGAGGAGGCGGCCGGGCACTACTTTGCCGAGGGAGCCTTCACCCCGGACGTCACCCGCGCCGCGCTCGCCGCCCTCACCGCGCCGGTCCTGATCCACGCGGGCGAGTACGACGGCGGACCATGCCCGGCCCTGGCCCGCCGTGTCGCCGAGGCCCTTTCCGGCGCCGAGGTGAGCGTCCAGCCCGGCGCCGGCCACTACCCCTGGCTGGACGACCCCGCGCACTTCGCCCGCCGCGTCCTCGCCTTCCTCGGGGAGGACGCCGACCCGTCCCGGTGAGACGGGACGAAAGTCCTCCTCACGTGGCCTGTCCGCCGTGGGAACCGGTCGCTAGGCTGGCTCGCGGACGACGAACCGGGAGGAGTACGGACGTGGCCGAGACCATCACCCAGCAGCAGCCGCTCGTGGGCTGGGACAAGCCGGAGCTGGACCTCAGCGGGGCCGAGTGGCAGTCCAGCAGCCGAGGACTGGGCGATGTGCAGATCGCCTTCGTCGAGGGATTCATCGCGATGCGCAACAGCGGCCGCCCGGAGAGCCCCTCCCTGATCTTCACCCCGGCGGAGTGGGGCGCCTTCGTCTCCGGCGCGCGCGAGGGCGAGTTCGACCTGACCTGACCTGCCGCATACGCCCGTCACCCGACGGTCCGTGGGGGTGTTCCCCGCGGAATTGCGGACACGCGACCCACAGCGCCCTGCCGGGACCACAGCCTGCGCGAGGCTTGGCCCGAGCAAGGGGAAGGTCGTGTTCCGGAGGTGGGCAAGGATGAGTACTGCGCCGGTCATCGCCGCGGTCGACGGCTCCGACGACAGCGGGCGCGCCCTGGAGTGGGCCGTGGACGCCGCCCGGCGCCGCGCCGCACCGCTGCGGGCGGTGCACGTCCGCCAGTACGCCGCCTGGGGACAGGCGGACGTCCTGGTCGCCGGGCCACCCGACGCGGCGGGCGACCCGGTGCTCGACGAGGTGCGCGCCCTGCTGCGGGACCGCGCGGACGCCCCCACCGCCGAGTACGTCGCCGTGGAGGGCGTACCCGGCGCCGTACTGCCCGAACTCGGCGCCGACGCCGAGCTGTTGGTGCTGGGCTCCCGGGGCCGGGGCGGCTTCGCCAGCCTGCTGCTCGGCTCCAACTCGCTCGCCGCCGCGCGTGACGCCGACTGCCCGGTGGTCATCGTTCCCCGCCCCGGCCGCGAGGTCCACGAGGGCGCTCCCGCCGCACCCGGCCCCCGGGTGGTCGTCGGCCTGCACGCCGACAGCCCCGACGGAGCCGGACTGGAGTTCGCCTTCACCGAGGCCGCCCTGCGCCACGCCCGCGTCCAGGTGATCGCCGCCTATCCGTGGCCGGCGCAGACCTGGCCGGCGCCGGCTCAGACGGTGCCGCCCCCGGTCGACCAGGACGCCGTCGAGCACGAGACCCGCTCCCTCGTCGAGGGCTTCCTCGCCCCGCACCGCGAGCGGCACCCCGGCGTCGGCACCGAGGTGCAGGTGCTGCCCGGCGACGCCGCCGGCCATCTCGTCGCCGCGTCCGCGCGGGCCGCCCTGGTCGTCATCGGCCGCCACCGGCGGCGCCTGCTCGCGCCCGCCCGCATGATGGGCTCCGTCACCCAGGCGGTGCTGCTGCACGCGGCGTGCCCGATCGCCGTCGTCCCGCCGGCCCCACCGGCGGAGTGACGCGCCCGCTCCCGGTGACCGCCGCCCGGGACGGAGGAACCGGGCCGGGCGGGGGAATCCGCCCGCCGCCGTGCGGGCGCCCGCACGGCGGCGGACGCGGGCGGACACGTACCATTGCGGCATGTCGTTCCTCCGCCGCCGCAGCGCCACTCCCGCCGGGCCCGAATTCGACGTGCTGGCCATGGACCCGGGCGACTGGCCGGGCAACCTCGGCGCGGGTCTGCTGCCCGCCCCCGACGGGTCCTGCCAGGGCGTCTTCCTGCGCTACGACCTCTTCGGCGGCCGCGGCCCCGCCATGATCATCGGCAATCTCCCCGAGGGCTCCCCGGCCCGCGAGATCGCCGACGGCGAGATCCCCTTCGAGGTGGCCCAGCTGCTCCTGGCGCTGGAGAACGACGAGGAGGTCACCGTCGTCGGCACCGAGGACACCCCCGTCCTCCAGGGCGACAACCTGCTGATCGTGCGACGCCTGAAGCTCTCCGAGGGCCGGATCTCCTGCGTGCAGTTCGACCGCAGCGACGGCGTCCTGGTGACCATCGCCGCCTGGGACCGCCCCATCACCGACGACCTGTACGCCCTGCTGAAGCCGCTCCCGGCGGAGCTGTTCCAGCAGGGCTGACGGCAGCTCCCTGGTGCTGTGACCGGAAGGGTTCACCGGCTCGCGGCGTCCGGCACGGCACCTCGCCGCGTTGTCGCATCACCCGAGTACGTCCGGTACGCGGACGATGCTCCGCCTTGCGATGCGCCGCACCGGACGCCGCGAGCCTTCCGGCAGACCTTTCCGGTCACAGCACTAGCGGGCCGCGCCCGCCACGGTGACGTCCGCCGCGCGCACGAACGCCACCCGGTGGCCGTACTGGATCTCGTAGTACAGGTCCTTGCCGGTCACGAC
Organism: Streptomyces cellostaticus; assembly: GCF_023630175.1. GTDB lineage: Bacteria > Actinomycetota > Actinomycetes > Streptomycetales > Streptomycetaceae > Streptomyces > Streptomyces cellostaticus_A. The sequence goes on from NZ_JALLIN010000019.1 coordinate 45,297, forward strand.
CCGGTGCGAGTCGGGGGTGAAGGTGACCGCGTAGTAGTACTGGCCGGGCACCAGGTCACCGACCGCGTACCGCTGCCCGGCCGGGATCGTGTACTTCAGCGGCACCACCGACTGCGCGGGCACGCCCGCCGGATAGGCCTCCTTCTCCGGGTACGCCCTGCCGTACACCGGGATGCTCGCCGCGCCGTCCTTCGGGGTGACGACCAGACCCGCGGCGCGCACCGCCGCGGGCTGCGTGCGCGGGTCGAGGAACCAGGCCTTCTGCCCGAGGTACCAGATCGCCGTCCAGTCGCCCCAGCGGTCGGCGACGGCGAACCGCTGACCGGTCGAGACCCGGGAGGACAGGTCGTTGACCCCGTCGGTCGGCGCCGTGCCGAGACCGATGTCCTGGATCAGCGGGGCGCTCTCGTCGTGGTCGGAGTACAGCCGCACCTCGCCGGAGCCGTGCGCCGCGCAGGGCTCGCCCTTGGTGGTGCAGCCCGTGTACACCGGCTGGTTGGCCGCGTAGTCCGGCAGGATCGTCACCAGCGAGGAGTGCTTGCCGCCGGTGCGCTCGAACGGGTGGCCGAGGAGCTGGAAGTAGTGCCGCCAGTCCCAGTACGGGCCCGGGTCGGTGTGCATGCCGGGGACCGTGGCCGCCGTCGGACCGGGCACGTTGTCGTGCCCCAGGATGTGCTGCCGGTCCAGCGGGATGCCGTAGCTGCGGGACAGGTACTTCACCAGCCGCGCCGATGAGCGGTACATCGCCTCCGTGTACCAGGCGTCCGGCGAGGCCAGGAAGCCCTCGTGCTCGATGCCGACGGACCGGGCGTTGATGTCCCAGTTGCCGGCGTGCCAGGCCACGTCCTTCGCCTTCACGTGCTGGGCGATCAGACCGTCGGTGGAGCGGATGGTGTAGTTCCAGGACACGTAGGTGGGATCCTGGATCAGCTTCATGACCCCGTCCCAGGAGCCCTCGGTGTCATGGATGACGATGTACTTCACGCGCTGCGACTGCGGACGGTCGCCCAGGTCGTGGTTGCCGTAGTCGTTGTCGCCGAACTCCTCGTACGGCGCCGGGACCGACTCGCAGGACACCGACCTCGGGCACTCCACGTCGTCCGCCGGCGCCGTGCGCAGCCCGGCCCGCTCCAACTGCTCGGTCCGCGGCCTCAGCCGGGGCTGGGCGGCGAGCGCCATCCGCAGGCCCTGGTCCGTGACGCGCTCCTCGCCCGTGCGCAGCACGTCGTAGACGTCGTTCGCGTACGCCGCCGCGGTCGCCGTGTCGTCGGCGCCGGAGAAGCGGGCCACCGCGCCGTACCAGCCGGCCGGACCGGCGCCGAGCGGCTCGCCCAGCTCCTTCTGCTCCGCGGCGAGCAGCGCGGCCCCGCCGGCGATGTTCGCCGCCGGGTCGGTGCGCAGCTCGGCCGCCGGCAGGCCGGTCAGCTCCGCGGCCCGGGACAGCGTCCGCAGACGGGCCGGCAGCGCGGAGCCCGCGGGGACCCGGACGTCGGGGTGCAGGGCGGGGCGCGCGCCGTCGCCGCGGGCGTCCTCGGTGCCCTCGGCGAAGTGCTCGGCGGTGGCGAGCGCGGTGCGCGCGTCGGTGAGGTGCATGGGGCCGTAGCCGCCGGTCACACTGGGCGCCCCGGCGTGCGTGTCCCAGCGGGACTGGAGGTAGGAGACGGCCAGCAGGACGCTCTGCGGCACGTGGTACTCGGCGGCCGCGGTGGCGAACGCGCCCCGCAGCCCGCCGGCGGGGGACTCGGGGACGCTGCGGGCCGGGCCCGCGCCGAGCAACGGCAGCAGCAGGCCCGCGGTGGCCAGGGTGACGGCGGTGCGCCGCAGATGTCTCCGGCCGGGTGTGGACGTGGGGTCGGTGGCGGATCCTCGCAATGCGGACTCCTGTGACGAGCGGGTCGTGGCGGGGCGTGCGGGGCCGAGCCTGGTCAGTGGTACCGGCTTGCCGACGATCCGTCAATAATGCCTTCGACGCCATGATTTCCCATGTCACGGAGGGGTTCGGCGAGTTTCGCAGCGGTGGTGCACGGGCCTGCGGGGCGTCAGTGGCGTACACCAGTGGGAGTGTGCGGCGGGCCTCGGAGCCCTTCCCGTGGGGAGGTGCCGCACGGGTCCCCGCACGCGAAGGTCCGCGGTGCGCCGCCGTTCTCGGGCGCACCGCGGACCTTCGTCCTGCGTCAGCGAGTGCCGACCGCCGCGCGCACCGCCCGGCGGGCCAGTTGGCAGTCGTCGTGCAGCCGCCTGAGCAGCAGCCGCTGTTCCTCACCGGTCGGCGCGGTGCCCGTGAGGGCCGAGCCCGGTACCGGCGGAACCGCCTCGTGCAACGAACGCTGCACGGCCGTCTCGTAGGTGCGGATCTCACGGGTCAGCAGGAGCATCAGGTTCACCAGGAACGCGTCCCGGGACGCGGGCCCCGCCGACTGCGCGATCTGGCTGATCTGGCGCCGTGCCACCGGCGCGTCCCCGAGGACCAGCCACAGTGTGGCCAGGTCGTACCCCGGCAGGTACCAGCCCGCGTGCTCCCAGTCCACCAGCACTGGACCGGCCGGTGAGAGAAGGATGTTCGAGAGTAACGCGTCGCCGTGGCAGAACTGGCCCATCCCCTGGCGGCCCGCCGCGTGCGCGATGCCGTGCAGCAGCTTCTGCAGATCACCCAGATCCCGGTCGGTCAGCAGGCCGAGCTCGTGGTAGCGGGAGATGCGTGCGGCGTAGTCCAGCGGGGCGTCGAAGGTGCCCGCCGGGGGACGCCAGGCGTTCAGCCGGCAGATCGCACCGAGCGCGGCCCGGATGTCCGGCCGGGGCGGGGCCTCCACCGGATGCCGCTGGAGCGCGGCCACCCGGCCCGGCATGCGCTCGATCACCAGGGTGCAGTTGTCCGGGTCCGCCGCGATCAGCCTCGGCACCCGCACCGGCGGGCGGTGCCGGACGAACGAGCGGTATGCGGCTATTTCGTGGCGGAACCGCTCCGCCCAGGCCGGCGACTGGTCCAGCAGGCACTTGGCCACGGCCATGCTGCGTCCCGTCGTCCCGACCAGGAGCACCGAGCGTCCGCTGCGGCGCAGCACCTGCACCGGGGCGAACTCCGGGCAGATCCGGTGCACCGAGGCGAGCGCGGTGCGCAGTTGCGTGCCCTGCGGACCGGACAGGTCGAGTCGGCCGCTCAGCGGCTGGGAACCGGGCTGCCCGGGAACGCGCCGCGCCCGGCCCGCGCCCAGCACGGGGGCCACCGGCCGGGCCGCCGGGTCGAGGTAGGGTCCGCCGCCCGCCGGGCGGGGACGCAGCGGCCGGGGCGGAGCGGACACGGAGGATGATGCTGCGTACATGGGAGATACAGATCCCTTCGTGTGCCTGCGGTGCCTGCCTGTACTGCCACGCTGTGCGTGCGTCCACCCGGCCCGGCCGCCCGGGCACACCCTGGGGAGTGGGCCCGCTCTGGATGGTGACGACCGGGGCGGGGTGGCTCGTTCCTACTCGACACCCGATGCCCAGTGGCACACCATCTGGCGCACCCTGGCGAACCCTGGCGAATAGTCGCCCGGCAACCCTCACGGGTCTACTGTCAAGTCAGCCGAGAACCTGGGGGCTTGACGTGAGCGGACAACCCAACACCCGCCTTGCGGACCTGTTCGGCCTGGCCGGCTGGTCGAAGGGCGAACTCGCGAGGCTGGTCAACAAGCAGGCGGCGGCCATGGGCCACCCCCAGCTTTCGACCGACACCTCCCGGGTGCGGCGTTGGATCGACACGGGAGAGATCCCGCGCGATCCCGTGCCGCGGGTGCTGGCGGCCCTGTTCACCGAGCGTCTCGGCCGTGTCGTGACCATCGAGGACCTCGGTCTGGTACGGCACGGGCGTGCGGGAAGACGGCAGGGCGACGGGATCGAGGAACATCCCGACGGCGTGCCGTGGGCGCCCGAGCGTACCGCCGCGGTCCTCACCGAATTCACGGGAATGGACCTCATGCTCAACCGACGCGGCTTGGTGGGCGCGGGTGCCGCGCTCGCCGCGGGATCCACACTCAGCAGCGCCATGCACGACTGGCTGCACACCGACCCTGCCCTGAAGGCCGACGCCCCTGTCGTCGACGACCCCCTGCACGCCGTCCCCGCCGGGTACGACCGCTACGAGGCCGCCCCCATCGGGTCGCAGGAGATCGAGGAACTGGAGCGCTCCGTGGAGGTGTTCCGGGCCTGGGACGCGGCCCGCGGCGGCGGGCTCCAGCGCAAGGCGGTCGTGGGCCAGCTCAACGAGGTGGGCGGCATGCTCGCCTACCACCACCCACCCCATCTGCAGCGGCGCCTGTGGGGCGTCGCCGCCAACCTCGCCGTCCTGGCGGGCTGGATGTCGCACGACGTCGGCCTGGAGCCCACGGCCCAGAAGTACTTCGTCATCGCCGCGCACGCCGCCCGTGAGGGCGGTGACCGGCCCCGCGCCGGGGAGGCGCTGTCCCGGGCGGCCCGCCAGATGGTGCACCTCGGCCGGCCCGACGACGCGCTGGACCTGATGAGGCTCGCCCGGTCCGGGTCGGGGGAGCGGCTCCAGCCGCGTACGAAGGCGATGTTCCACACCATCGAGGCCTGGGCGCAGGCGTCGATGGGCAAGGGCCAGGCGATGCGCCGCACCCTCGGCCAGGCGGAGGACCTGTTCGTCTCCGACCGCCAGGACGTGGAGCCGCCGGGCTGGATGCAGACCTTCAAGGACGAGGACCTGTACGGGATGCAGGCCCTCGCCTACCGCACGCTCGCCGAGTTCGACCCGGACGCGGCCGCGCACGCGCAGCACTACGCGGAGAAGGCCCTGGCCCTGAGGGTGGACGGCAGGGAGCGGTCGAAGATCTTCGACCACCTCTCCATGGCCTCGGCCTGCTTCATCGCCGACGACCCCGAGCAGGCCGACCGCTACGCCCGGCTGGCCCTGATGTCGATGGGATCGAACTCCTCCCGGCGCACCTGGGACCGGCTGCGCGAGATGTACCGGCTCACCGCCGAGTACGCCGGCTATCCGAGGATCCACGAGCTGCGCGAGGAGATCAGGCTCGCCCTGCCGAAGCCGAGGGGCCGGAGCGACGGCAGCGCACCCGCATAGGGGGAGGTGTGTCGTGCCAGGTCAGCGGGTCAACCGGTCACCCTGGCGACGAGGACACAGGCGTCGTCCTCGCGCTCGGCTCCGCCGAACTCCTCGACGACCGTGCGCACGCAGTCCTGCGCGGCGCATACCGCGCCGAAGCGGGGGGCGAGGCCGAGCAGACGGTCCATGGCGCTCGTGGAGCTGTGGCCCGGTACGAGTCCGTCGGTGTGCAGCAGTACGAGGTCGCCGGGTTCCAGGGTGACTTCGGCCTGCCGGTAGGTGGCACCCGTGGTGGCGCCGAGCAGGACGCCGTCCGGCGCGTTGAGCGGACGCCCCGTCCCGTCGCGGTACAGCAGCGGGGCGGGGTGTCCGGCCTGCGCCCACATCAGGGTGCGGTCCTCGGGCCGGTAGCGGCAGCAGACGGCGCTGCCGAGGGCGGGTTGCACGGTGGCGTCCAGTAACTGATTGAGCATGGACAGCAGTTCACCGGGACGGGTGCCGGCCATGGCCATGCCGCGCACCGCGCCGAGCAGCATCGCCATGCCGGACGTGACCGCGACGCCGTGACCGGTGAGGTCGCCGACGCTGAGCAGGGTGGTGCCGTCGGCCAGCTCCAGCGCGTCGTACCAGTCGCCGCCGATCAGCGTGCCGGCGGTGGCGGGCAGGTGGTGGGCGGCCAGGTCGAGGGTGCGCGGCCCCTGGTGCGGGAGTCGCAGCGAGCCCCGCCAGGGCGGCAGCACGGCCTCCTGCAGCTCGGCCGCGAGCCGGTGCTCGCTCTGTGCCCGCCTGCGCTGGTGCCGCAGCGAGTCGTGGCTCTCGCGCACCGTCCGCCGGCGCCGGCGCAGCTCGCTGACGTCCCGCAGCACCGCCCACATCGAGGTGGTGTCGCCGTCGGGGCCGAGTACGGGCTCGCCCATCATGTGCACGGTCCGTACCGACCCGTCCGGCCTCACCACACGGAACTCGCCGTCGATGGGCCGCGCGTCCACCAGGCAGTCGGTCACCATCGCGGTCAGTTTCGGCCGGTCCTCGTCCAGGACCAGGGAGGGCAGTTCGTCCAGGGTGAGCGCGGGCGCGGCCGGGTCGCGGCCCAGGATCGCGTACAGCTCCCCGGACCAGCTCGCCTCGTCCGTCAGGAAGTTCCACTCGGCGCTGCCGACCCGGCTCAGCAGGGAGCCCGGTGCGGTGCCGGCCGGTGCCGGCCGGGTGGCCTCCGTCCTGGCCGGCACCGCCTCGGCGGGCACCGGTCCGTCCCGCAGTTGCGCCAGGTGCGCGTCCAGGTCGTCCAGCTGATGCAGTGCGAGGTCGTAGAGGGCCCGCTGCCAGCGCTCCTCCGGGTCCGATCCGTCGTCCCGGGTGTCCCGCCGCACGGCGACCACGTCGCCCTTGAGCCGCCGCGTCTGCGTTATCAACGCTTCGACCGAGCCGCGTCCTGGCGGCTGGGCGGCTGATCGGTCCGCGGAGACTGGGGACGGCATGACGCACTCCGATGGGGAGGGGACGGTACGGCCAGGAAGGGCGGAGGGACCGCTACGACTGTTGCACAGCCCGCGACGCCCTGTAAGGGATTTGGCAACACACGATACGGTGGTGCTTCTGGCATATGCCAGAGTCTTTCCGGGGCGTTCCGAGGGTACGAATGGTGTACGCGAGGAGGGGATCAAGTCGTAGGCGCACTACGGGACTTGTGTCATGGCGAGGGATTTCCGAAAGGTGCTCAGCCGTGTGTTCGACGCTCTGGTGTTCCCCTGTGACGCCCGTCGTTCGACGCGCATCAACTCTGTCCGGAATTGACGTCCTGTGAGGGGCCTCCGCGGACTCCTTAATTGCATGGACCTCATTGTCGAACAGCCCGCCCAAGCCCGTCTCATCACCGCCGAGGACCGCGAGCTCCCGGTGGCGGCGACCCTGCGCTACACGGCGGACGACCCCCTGGCCGTCTTCGTGGACTTCCCTCCCGAGGCCACGCTGGTGGACGACGAGGTCACCTGGACCTTCGCGCGCTCGCTGCTGGACCAGGGGCTGCGGGCCCCGGCGGGCCACGGCGACGTGCGGATATGGCCGCACGGCCGCACCCGGACGGTCCTGGAGTTCCACTCGCCGTGCGGCCTCGCCCTCGTGCAGTTCCCGACCTCGGTGCTGCGCCGCTTCCTTTTGAACAGCCACGCCCTGGTGCCGGCCGGGCAGGAGGATCTCGCGGCGGTCGTGGAGCGGGGGCTGAGCAGCCTCTTCGACGGGGTCTGAGTGCCCGGTCAGCGGCCGGCGCCGGCGTACAGGGCCGGGCGCGGCGCGAGTGCGACGGCCACCCTGCCGCCGGTCTCCAGCGCCCGGACCCCGGCCCCGGCCACCGCGGAGGCCGCGTAGCCGTCCCAGGCGTCCGGGCCGGTGACCTCGCCGCGCCGGGTGGCGTCCACCCACGCCCGCAGTTCCCGGTCGTAGGCGTCCGCGAACCGGACCAGGTGGTCCTGGGCCACCTCCTCGCCCGCGCCGCCCCGGGTGGTGACGACCATGGAGTGCTGGTCGCCGATGCGGGCGCTGCCCGCCTCGCACACGGCCTCGCAGCGCACCTGGTAGCCGAAGCCGCAGTTGACGAAGACCTCCACGTCGACCAGTGCGCCGCGCTCGGTCTCGAAGAGCACGAACTGCGGATCGGCCAGGCCCTCGGGGGCACGCGCGGAGGGGGCGGGGCGCAGCACGGTCACCGCCGTCAGCTCCTGCCCCAGCAGCCAGCGGGCCGCGTCGATCTCGTGCGACACCGAGCTGCTGATCAGCATGTCGCTGGTGAAGTGGGCGGGCGAGGAGACGTTGCGGTGCGTGCAGTGCAGCATCAGCGGACGGCCCAGGGCGCCCCCGTCCAGGAGCGACTTCAGCCGGCGGTACCCGGCGTCGTAACGGCGCATGAAGCCGACCTGCGCGAGCCTGCGGCCGAGCCGTGCCTCGGCCTCGGCCACCCGCAGCGCACCCGCCGGGTCCGGGACCATGGGCTTCTCGCACAGCACCGGCAGGCCCCGCCGCAACGCGGCCAGCAGGGCATCCTCGTGCGCGGGCCCGGGGGAGGCGACCAGCACGGCGGCCACGCCGGGCGCGTCCAGCGCGGCCACCGGGTCCGTGTGCACGCTGACCCCGTCGATGCCGGCGACCGCCTCCTCGGCCCGCCCGGGCTCCGGGTCGGCGACTGCGGCGACCCGGGCGCCGGCGACGCCGCGGTCCAGCCGCCGTATGTGGTCGGCACCCATGCGTCCGGCACCCAGTACGGCCACACCCAGCAGGTCACCCATGCGCGCGCTCCCTCTCGCCGACGATCACGCCGCAGCGTACGCCGCCGGGAAAGCGCTGTCCTGGGGTGCCTCAGTAGCGCAGCACCCCCGCGATGCCGCCCGCCTCGCCCAGCGCGCCGTCGGGCACGAACCGCACGTCGGCCCCGGTCTCCAGGCACTGCTCGACGATCTCGTCGACGATGTCGTCCAGGGCGTCCAGGTCTCCGGGCTCGGCCGGGACGAGGTGACCGCCGTCCTCGCGGACGGCCGTGCGGTAGTTCTCCTCCACGGCCAGGAGCCGCACCCGGCCCTCCCGGGCGTTCTGCCACAGCTCGTCCACCCCGGCCGCGAAGTTCCGCCGGCCCCGGGCGGAGACCAGTTCCCCGACGACCAGGTCGGTGCCCTTCCAGTCCTCCTCCCGGAGCACGGGGCGCAGCGCCTGCCAGACCGCTTCGGGCCCGGCGTGCGCGAGACCGCCGTGGCGTACGCGGACGGCGCCCATGGAGATCCGGCCGACCTCCTCCAGCAGCGACAGCGCCGCGTCCTCGCCGGTGATGTACAGCGGGCGGGGGTGCTCGCGCAGGACCGGGCCCATCGCCGTGTCCGCCTCGCGCAGGAACCGGCGTGTGCCCTCGTCGGTGAAGGTGCTCGGGAGGTCGCCGCGCCGCATCTCGCGCTCGGCGTCGAAGTTCTCCTGCCTGCGGATCAGGGGGAAGCCGCCGCTGCGGTCCTCGACCACCCGGTCCTCGCCCCCGCTCCACAGCGTGACGCGGTCGGCGGAGACGGACAGGACCCAGAAGGGGCGCGCGGCGACCTGCGCGGAGACGAGATTGCGGGTCAGGAAGGTGTCGGCGAGCACCACGCGCTCCGGCACGGTGCGGGACAGCGACCAGACCTGGTGCTCGCCCGGAGCGGCGAAGATCACCAGGCCGTCCTCGGCGTGCGCCAGATCCACTTCCGCCAGCGCGCGGTCGAGCTGGGTCACGACCTCGGCGCGCCGCTCCCGGGTGACCGAGGGGTCGGATTCCAGCCGCTTCTTGGCCGCGGCGACCACGTTGCGCAGCCGCACGGGATCCTGGCCGTTCTCGGGTTCACGGCGGTGCGTCGGCGTCAGGACGGACACCGCCGGGTAGGGACGCGGGCGCCGCAGTTCGGCGAGGGTTGCGGGACTCAGTGCGTGCTCCATGACAGAACGATAGGGCGGTTTCACCTATCCGGCACTTGGGCCGAAAGGGTGACATATGGTCGCCTTCCGTAGTGAACCGGTCGCGCTCCGGCGCGCATCCCCGCGCGGCGGCGGGGCGGGCGTGCGGGTCCGGCGGCGCCGCGTTCCCGGCGATACGGGCCGTCCGGTGGCGCCCGTTCACGCCGTCGTCATCGACACGGTCCCGGCCGATGCGCTTGGATACGAAGCGTTAACGCGCGGTCGGCATCTCGACCAAACGGACTTGCTATGGTGCTACTTGTCAGTAGCAATTGCTGCGGGGGGACCGCGAGGAGCCGTCGGACCACGGCGCCCCGAGCGGAGAGCCGGGCTCGACGACCGGGCAACGGGGCCGGGTCGCGGCGGGCCGCCGGTGCGCAGGCGACGCCACCGAACTCCTGTCTCCTCGCCACCTATTCAGACAGGTGAGACTCGTCCCATGGCACGATCCCTGGTCGAATTACTGATCAAGCACGCGTCGAACCACCCCGAGCGCACCGCGTACCGCCACCTCGTCACCGGTGACTGCGACGGAGAGATCCAGGAACTCACCTACCACCGGCTGGCCTTACGCTCCCGCGCCGTCGCCGCCTGGCTCCAGGACCGCGGCCTGGCCGGCTCGCGGGCCATGCTGCTGTACCCGCCCGGTCTCGAGTTCGTCTGCGCGTACCTGGGCTGCCTGGCCGCCGGGGTGATCGCCGTCCCGGGAGTGCCCCCGCAGGGACGCGCCCAGAACCACCGGGCACTGAACCGGACGAAGCGCCTGATGGCGGACGCGGACGCCAAGGTGGTGCTGGGGGACCGCGGTGTGCTCGCCGCGCTCGACGGCATGGCGGAGCACCTGCCCGAGCTCGACCGGATCGCCCGTGTCGCCACCGAGGACATCCCCGACGGCACGGCCTCCGGCTGGCGCGAACCAGAACTCACCCCGGACACCGTCGCGTTCCTCCAGTACACGTCCGGCTCGACCTCCGCGCCCCGCGGGGTCGCCGTCACCCACGGCAACCTGCTGGCCAACGAGGCCGTCATCACCGAGCGCATGGGACACACCCCCGAGGCGATGGCCGCCCACGACCACGAGATGTTCGTCAGCTGGCTGCCGGTCTACCACGACATGGGCCTCATCGGCCCGGTCCTGAACACGGTCTACCTCGGCGCCACCGCCACCCTGTTCTCGCCCCTGCACTTCCTGCAGCAACCGGCCCGCTGGCTCACCGCCGTCAGCCGCTACCGGCCGCACACCAGCGGCGGCCCCAACTTCGCCTACGAACTCGCCCTGAAGCACGCGAGCCCCGAACTCCTCGGCGACCTCGACCTCAGCGCGTGGAAGGTCGCCTTCAACGGCGCCGAGCCGGTGCGCGCGGCCACCCTGCGCCGGTTCGCCGACGCCTTCGCCCCGGCCGGCTTCCGCCGCGAGGCCCTGTACCCCTGCTACGGCCTGGCCGAGGCCACCCTGATGGTCACCGGCGGCACCACGGCCACCGCGCCCACCCTGCTCGCCGCGGCCGACGGGACCCCGAACGCGGGAGAGGCCGACGCGGCCGCCGTCGGCTGCGGCCGGCCCGGACCCGGCGTCACCGTGGCCGTCGTCCACCCGGAGAGCGGGCGGGAGCTGCCCGAGGGCGAGGTCGGCGAGATCTGGGTCGCCGGTGCCGGTGTCGCCAAGGGCTACTGGCGCAACGCGCTCGCCACCCGCCAGACGTTTCGGGCCGAACTCCCCGGCCACGAGGGCCGGTTCCTGCGCACGGGCGACCTCGGCCTGCTGAAGGACGGCGAGCTGTTCGTCACCGGCCGGCTGAAGGACCTCATCGTCGTCGACGGCCGCAACCACTACCCCCAGGACCTGGAGCTGACCGCCGAACTGACCCATCCGGCGCTGCGCCCCGGATGCACCGCCGCGTTCTCCGTGGACGCGGGGGCGGACGGCGAACGGCCCGTGATCGTCGCCGAGACCGCCCCGGACAGCGCCGGGGAGCCGGAGAGGATCACCGATGTGATCCGGGCCGCCGTCGGCGACGCCCACGGTCTGACGTTGCGCGCCGTCGTGCTGGTCCGGCCCGGCACGATCCCCAAGACGTCCAGCGGGAAGATCCAGCGCCGTGCCACCCGGGACGCGTACCTCGCGGGCACGCTCGCCGTGGTGACCGGGCCCCCGATGTGACCGCCCGCCGCCGGCGCGCCCGAACCGGCGCCGGCGGTCCGGCGCCCCCCGGCCGCCACCGCACGGCCCCGGCCGGGGGCGGACGCCCCCGCTTCGCCGTACCGCGTGCCCGAAGCCCGGTACGGAGCCCTGCCTGATCCCGAGTTCACGAGGACAGCTGCCCAGATGCCTGCGAACGAGTCCCCGAAGCAGACCCCCGAGCCGTCCCTGACGACCTCCGAGGACGTCCGGGCCTGGCTGGTGTCGGCCGTCGCCGAGGCCGCCGGGACCGACCCGGCCCACCTCGACCCGCACCGTCCGCTCGCCGAACTCGGCCTGGGATCAAGGGCCCTGGTCACCCTGGCCGCCGAACTCGGCGCCCGGACGGGCCGCCCCACGGAGCCGTCCCTCGTCTTCGACCACCCCACGATCCACGCCGTCGCGGAGGCGGTCCTCGCGCCGCCCCCGGCGCGGCCGCACCCGGCGGGCGCCACCCGCGACGGCACCGCCCCCGGCCGTTCCGGTCCCGGCGACGACGTGGCGATCATCGCCATGGCCTGCCGCCTCCCCGGCGGCGCCGACCACCCCGAGGCCCTGTGGCGGCTGCTGGACGCCGGACGGGACGCCATCGGCGAGGTACCGGCGGGCCGTTGGGACACCAGCGGGCTGTACGACCCCGACCCGGAGGCCACCGGCAAGGCGTACACACTGCGCGGCGGCTTCCTCGACGGCGGCATCGACCGCTTCGACGCGGCCTTCTTCGGCATCTCGCCGCGCGAGGCCGCCGCCATGGACCCCCAGCAGCGGCTGCTCCTGCAGACCTCCTGGGAGACGTTGGAACGCGCGGGCATCCTCCCGGAGTCCCTGAACGGCAGCTCCACCGGCGTCTACCTCGGGCTGTACGACAGCGGCTACCTCGCCACCGCCGCGCTGGGCCAGCTCGACGGGCACGTCGGCACCGGCTCGGCGGCCAGTGTGGCCTCCGGGCGCATCGCCTACACCCTGGGCCTGCAGGGGCCCGCGGTGACCGTGGACACGGCCTGCTCGTCCTCGCTGGTCGCCCTGCACCTGGCGACGCGCGCACTGGCGAGCGGGGAGTGCGACCTCGCCCTGGCCGGCGGCGCGAGCCTGCTGGTCACCCCACGTGCGCACGTCGAGTTCAGCAGGCTGCGCGGGCTGTCCCCGTCCGGGCGGTGCAGCCCCTTCTCCGCCGACGCCGACGGAGTGGTGTGGGCGGAGGGCTGCGGTCTCGTCCTGCTCAAGCGGCTCACCGACGCGCGCCGGGACGGCGACCGGGTCCTGGCCGTCGTCAAGGGGTCTGCGGTCAACCAGGACGGGCGCAGCCAGGGCCTGTCCGCCCCCAACGGCCCGGCGCAGGAACGGGTGCTGTGGGCCGCGCTGCACGCGGCCGGGCTCGACCCGCACGACCTTGACCACGTCGAGGCCCACGGCACCGGCACCCGGCTCGGAGACCCCATCGAACTCCGGGCGCTGGCCAACGTGTTCGGCCCGGACCGGCCGTCCGGCCGGCCGCTCGCCGTCGGCTCCCTGAAGTCCAACCTCGGCCACACCCAGGCGGCCGCCGGCATCGGCGGCGTCATCAAGACCGTCCTCGCCCTGGGCCACGAGCGCATACCGGCCTCCCTGCACGCCGAGCGCCCCACCGACCGCATCGACTGGTCCGGCACCGGGCTGCGGGTGCCGGCCGAGGGCCTGGCCTGGCCGCGCGGCACGGACCGGGTACGCCGGGCGGGGGTCAGCGCCTTCGGCATCAGCGGCACCAACGCCCACGTGATCATCGAGGAAGCGCCGCACGACCCGGCCGACACCGCCGCCCAGGCCGGCCCGCGCCCGGCCGCCGCCTCCACCGCGGGCACCGGCCCCGCGCCGGCCTCCGCCGAGCCGTCCGGCCCCGTTCTCCTGCCCCTCTCGGCCCGCAGCCCCGCCTCCCTCCGGCGACAGGCCGCCCGGCTGCTGGAAGCCGTGGAAGCCCGCCCCGAGCTCCAGCCGGCCCCGGTCGCCGCGACCCTGGCCCACCACCGCACCCACTTCGAGCACCGCGCGGTGCTCCACGCACCCGACCGTGCCGGGCTCCTCGACGCCCTGCGCGCCCTCGCCGACGGCCGGCCCGATCCCGACCGGGTCACCGGGCCCCGACACGCCGCCACCGGCGGCAAGCTGGCCTTCGTCTTCCCCGGCCAGGGCAGCCAGTGGAACGGGATGGCCCGCGACCTGCTGGAGCACGACCCCGTGTTCGCCGACGAGCTCGACCGCTGCGACGCCGCCCTGCGCCCCTTCACCGACTGGTCGGTGGCGGCCGTGCTGCGGGGCGACGCGGACGCCCCGCGACCGGACCGCGTCGACGTCGTCCAGCCCGCCCTGTTCGCCGTGATGGTGTCGCTCGCCGCCGCGTGGCGGGCCCGGGGCGTGCTGCCGGACGCCGTGATCGGGCACAGCCAGGGCGAGGTGGCGGCCGCCTGCGTCGCCGGGGCCCTCAGCCTCAACGACGCCGCCGCCGTGGTCGCCCTGCGCAGCCGGGCCCTGACCGGCCTGGCCGGCACCGGCGGCATGGCCGTCGTCGCCCTGTCCCGCACCGAAGTGGAGCCCCTGCTCGTCGACGGCGTCTCGGTCGCCGCCGTCAACAGCGGCCGGGCGACGGTGGTCGCCGGCGCCGTCGAACCGCTCGAGGCACTGCTCACCGGTCTCGAGGCGCGCCAGGTGTTCGTCCGCCGCCTCGACGTCGACTACGCCTCCCACACCGACCGGGTCGAGCCCCTCCGGGCCCCGGTCCTCGACGAACTCGACGGCGTCGTCACCTGCCCCACGGACATCGCCTGGTACTCCACGGTGACCGCCGAACCGGTCACGGAGGAACTCGACGCCGGCTACTGGTACACCAACCTGCGCGAGACGGTCCGCTTCGCGCCCGCCGTCGAGCGCATGCTCGCGGACGGCTACCGCGGCTTCGTCGAACTCAGCCCCCACCCCGCCCTGCTCACCGCGCTGCGCACCCTCGGCGAGGACACCGGCCACGAACCGACGGCCGTCGGCTCACTGCGCCGCGACGAGGACGGTCCCGGCTGCCTGGACCGGGCCGCCGCCGAACTCCACGCCCACGGACACCGGGTCGACTGGCGCCGCCTGGTCCCGCCCACCACCGCCGCCGATCTGCCCACGTACGCCTGGGACCCGGCGCGCCACTGGACCGAGCCCGAGTCCGGCACGGGCGGACCCGCCCTGTTCGACAGCGCCGCCCACCCACTGCTCGGCGTCCAACTGCAGTCCGCGGACGAGACCCGCTGGACCTTCCGCCAGGAATGGTCCCCGGCCACCGCGGACTGGCTGCCCGACCACACCGTCTTCGGCCGCACCGTGGTCTCCGGCACCACCCTGCTGGAGCTGTGCCGCGCCGCGCTCGCCGCGGCCCGCCCGGACGAGGCGGCCGACGTCACCGACCTGCTGCTCGTGGCTCCGCTCGTCCTGCCCGGCACGGGCACGGCCGAGGTCTCCGTCGAGGTCGTCACCGCGGGCCCCGTGCCCGAGGTCACCGTGCACAGCCGCCCGCGCGGTCAGGACGGTCCCGGCTGGACCCTCCACGCCACCGCCTCCGCCGCCCCTTCGGCCCCGCTCCCCCCGGAACACCCGCCCCGGCGGCCCGAGCCCGCCGAAGAGGCATGGACGGAGGAGACCTACGACCGGCTGGCGGGGCTCGGCCTCGGATACGGGCCCGCCTTCCAGGGCGTGCGGTCAGCGGTCGTCACCGGCGACGGGGAACTCCTCGCCCGGCTCTCGCCCTCCGCCACCACCCGCGACAGCGCCGGCCCGTACCCCGTGCACCCCGCCCTGCTGGACGCCGCCCTCCAGGCGACGGCCGCGCTCGGCCCGGCCGGGCGACGCCCCCTGCTCCCCGTCGCCGTGGGCCGCTGCGTCCTCCCGGCCGTCACCACGGGCGACCTGACCGCACGCGTACGGCGCACCACTGACACCGGCTCGGACGTCACCCTGGACGTCACCCTGTGGGACGCCGACGGCCTCCCCGCCGGCCGCCTGGAGGCCGTACGCCTGCGCGCCGCCGACCCCGCCGACCTCGACGCGGGCTCGGAGAACTCCCGGCACCTGTACGAGGTGGCGTGGACGGCCGCGGGCGAGCGGCCCGCGCCCGCCCCGGACCTCACCTGGGCCGTGGCCGGCGACCCCGACGACGCGCAGGCCACCACCGCCCGGCACGCCCTGCCCGGCACCGAGCACCGCGCCGACGTCGCCGTACGCTTCTGGCCGTGCCCGGCACCGGACGCCGACCCGGTGGCCGTCGCGCACGAGACGGCCACCGGCGCCCTCGAGGAACTGCGGCGGCTCGTCGCGCTCCCCGACGGCCGGGCGGCGGCACGGACCGTGTGGGTGACCCGCGGTGCGACGGCCGCCGCCGACGGGGACCCGGTTCCGGCGTACGCCCAGTCGGTGCTGTGGGGCCTGGTGCGCAGCGCGCGTGCCGAACACCCCGACCTGGGACTGACCCTGCTCGACCTGGACGACGCCGCCCTCGACGCCGCCCCCGCGCTGCGGGCGACCGCCGGTCTCGCCGATGAGCCGGAACTGGTCTGGCGAGGCGCCGAGTTGCTGGTACCCCGGCTGGTCCGGTCCCGCCCGGCGAAGGCCGCGCGAGGAGCGGAGCCGGGCCAGGACCGGGCCGCGGCGGTGCCCACGGACGGAACCGTCCTGGTCACCGGCGGCCTGGGAGCCGTCGGCGGGCACATCGCCCGGCTCCTCGCCGAACGCGGCGTGCCGAGGCTGCTGCTGACGGCACGCGGCGGTGCCGAGGACCCGCGCGCCCAGGAGGCCGTCTCCGCGCTGGCCGCGCTCGGCGCGCGGGCCGAGGTCGTCGCCTGCGACGTCACCGACCCGGCCGCGATCGCCGGCGTACTCGCCGAGGTGGGCGAGGAGTTCCCGCTGCGCGGGGTCGTCCACTGCGCCGGAGTCCTCGACGACGGCGTGATCGACGAACTGACCCCCGAACGGCTGGAGCGGGTGCTGCGCCCCAAGGCCGACGCCGCCGCCCATCTGCACCGGCTCACCGCCGGCACTCCGCTGGAGCTGTTCCTGCTGGTGTCCTCGGCCGCCGGTGTCGTGGGCAACCCGGGCCAGGGCAACTACGCGGCCGCCAACGTCCTGCTCGACCAACTCGCCCACCACCGCCGGGCCTCGGGCCTGCCCGGCCTCTCCCTGTCCTTCGGCGCATGGGCGGGCGAGGGCCTCGCCGCCGCCCACGCCGACCTGGACCGCATGGCCCGGCTCGGGCACCGGGCCCTCACCCCGGAGCAGGGCCGCGACCTGGTGGTGCTGGCCCTGCGCGGCGACGCTCCGCACCAGGTCGCCTGGGCGCTGGACCTGCCCCGCCTGCGCACGACGGACGCCGCGCGCACCAGCCTGTGGCGCACGCTGCTGCCCGCCCCCCGCCCCGGCACCGCGACGGGCGGCGCCCTCGCCGCCCGGCTGGCCCGGCTGCCCGGACCCGAGCGGTCCGAACGCGTCCTCGCGCTGGTCCGCGAGGAGGCGGCCCGCGCGCTCGGCCTGCGCGACGCCGAGTCCGTACCGGCCGGCGGGCCGCTGCGCGACCTCGGCATGGACTCCGTCACCGCCGTCGAACTGCGCAACCGCCTGGCGGCCCGGCTGGGCGTCCGGCTGCCCGCCACCCTGCTGTTCGACCACCCCACCCCGGGCCGGCTGGCCGAGTACCTGCTCGCCCACGCGCTCGGCACCGCCGCCCCGAGGACGGCCCCGGCGGCGCCCCGCCGCGACACCCCGGCCACCGGCGAACCCGTCGCGGTCGTGGCCATGGCGTGCCGGCTCCCGGGATCCGTCGGCGACCCGGAGGCTCTGTGGCGGCTGGTCGCCGAAGGCCGCGACGCGGTCGGCCCGTTCCCGTCGGGACGCTGGGACGTCGACGCGCTGTACGACCCCGATCCGGACGCGCCCGGCAGGTCCTACGCCCGGGAGGGCGGCTTCCTCGACGACATCGAGTCCTTCGACGCGGGCTTCTTCGGCATCACCCCGAAGGAGGCCGCCGCGATGGACCCCCAGCAGCGGCTGCTGCTGGAGACGAGCTGGGAGGCGCTCGAGCGGGCCGGTATCGTGCCCGCCCGGCTCGCGGGCACCACCACCGGCGTGTACGTCGGCATGTTCGGCAGCGACTACCTGGCCGGCTCCCGCCTCGACCAGCTCGACGGCTACGTCGGCACCGGCTCGGCGCTCAGCGTCGCCTCCGGCCGCCTGTCCTACGCGCTCGGTCTGCACGGGCCCGCGCTGACCGTGGACACGGCCTGCTCCTCCTCACTGGTCGCCACCCATCTCGCCGTCCAGGCCCTGCGCGCGGGCGAGTGCGATCTGGCGCTGGCCGGCGGGGTGACCCTGATGGTGACCCCGCAGACCTTCGTGGAGTTCAGCCGGCTGCGCGGCCTCTCCCCGACCGGGCGCTGCCGCGCCTTCTCCGACGACGCCGACGGCGCCATCTGGGCCGAGGGCGCGGGCATGCTCGTCCTGAAGCGGCTCGGCGACGCACGACGGGACGGCGACGAGGTGCTGGCCGTGCTGCGCGGCACGGCCGTCGGCCAGGACGGCCGCAGCCAGGGGCTGTCCGCGCCGAACGGACCGGCCCAGGTGCGGGTCGTCCGGCGCGCCCTGGAACAGTCCGGGCTCGAACCCGCGGACATCGACTACATCGAGGCCCACGGCACCGGGACCACCCTCGGCGACCCGATCGAGGCCAACGCCCTCGCCGAGGTCTTCGCCGGCTCCCGGCCCGACGGCCACCCGCTGTACCTGGGCTCGCTGAAGTCCAACATCGGCCATGTACAGGCCGCTTCGGGTGTCGCCGGACTCATCAAGGTCGTCCAGGCCATGCGGCACCGGATCCTGCCGCCCACCCTGCACGCCGGCACGCCCAGCCGGCATGTCGAGTGGGAGGGCAGTGGACTGCGGCTCCTGCAGGAACCGGTGGCCTGGAGGGCGGCCGGGGAGCGGCCGCGGCGGGCCGGCGTCAGCGCCTTCGGGATCAGCGGCACCAACGCCCATGTCGTCGTGGAGGAGGCCCCCGCCCGGCCCGCGGCGGAGACGGAACCCGGCCCCGGCGAGCGGCTGTTCGTGCTCTCCGGACGCAGCGAGGCCGGACTGCGCGGCCAGGCCGCCCGGCTCGCCCGGCACCTCACCGCCGACAGCGCCCTCCCGGACGTCGCCCACACCCTGGCCCGGCACCGCAGCCACTTCGAATGGCGCGCGGCGGTCGTCGCGGACGGCCGGGAGGAACTGCTCTCCTCGCTCCGGGCCCTGGGCAGCGGCCGCAAGCCGGTCCCCGCGCCCCGCGAGGAGCAGTCCGGCAAGGTCGCCTTCGTGTTCGCCGGGCACGGCGGCCAGTGGACCGGCATGGGACTGGAGCTGATGGCCCGGTCCGAGGCCTTCCGGGCGGAGCTGACCCGGATCGACGCCGCCGTCGAACGGCGCGCCGGCTGGTCGGTGCTCAACGTGCTGCGCGCGCCGGAGGAGTTCTCCCCGCTCGACCGCACCGAATACCTCCAGCCGGTCCTGTTCGCCGTGAACGCGTCCCTCGCCGCCGCCTGGCGCGAACTCGGCGTCACCCCGGACGCCGTGGTCGGCCACAGCCTCGGCGAGATCGCCGCCGCCCACAGCACGGGCGCCCTCACCCTCGACGAGGCCGTGACCGCCGTCACCGGCCGGGCCCGGGCGGTGGTCCCCCTCGTCGGGCACGGCGGGATGCTCGCCGTGGAGCTGCCGGCCGCCGACGTCGAGGAACTGCTGCGGCCGCACGCCGGGAACCTGTTCGTCGGAGCGGTCAACGGGCCCGCCGCCACCGCCGTCTCCGGCGAGGCGCGGGCGCTCGCCGCGTTCCGCGCGGAACTGGCCGAACGAGGCGTCCCCACCCGGGCGCTGTCGACGCCGTTCGCCTCGCACACCCCGCTCATGGAACCCCTGCGCGCCGGCCTCCTCGACCGCCTCTCCGGCATCCGCGGCAGCCGCACCCCGACCCCGATCTACTCCTCGGTGCGCGCCGAACCGGTCCCCGGCGACGGCCTGGACGCCGCCTACTGGTACGCGAACCTCAGCCGGCCGGTCCGCTTCGCCGACACGATCAGGCGGATGCTGGACGACGGCTACCGCCACTTCGTCGAACTCAGCCCGCACCCCTCGCTCCTCCCGGCGATCGAGGCCGTCGCCGGGGAGGCGGGCGTCGACGCCGCCTGCGTCGGATCGCTGCGCCGCGGCCGGGACGGGCACGACGTCCTCCTCGGCAGGCTGGGGGAGTTGTACACGGCCGGGCACACGCCCGACTGGACCGCGCTGTACCCGCGCGGGCGCCGCGCCGACCTGCCGACCTACGCCTTCGCCCGGGACCGCCACTGGCGCGCCCCGGTGCGGTCGGGCGGTGCCGCGGGCTCACCGCTGCTCGGTGTGCACCTCCAGGCCGGCGACGAGCCCGGCCGCGACCTCTTCCAGACCGAGATCGACCTGAACGACGGCCGCTTCGCCTACCTGACCGACCATCGCGTCACCGGTGAGGTGTGGCTGCCGGGCGCCGCCCTCCTCGGCATGGTGCTGGAAGCGGCCGCCGGCCCGGCGGCGGACGGCCCGGCGGCGGACGGCGACGGGGTACGGCTGACCGACGTCCGGTTCGTCCGGCCGCTGCGCCTGGACGCCGGCCGCCCCGTGCGTCTGCAGCTCGCGCTGCGCCCGGCCGAGGACGGCCACCGGGACTTCACGGTCTCCTCCGCCCCGGCCGGACGCCGGCAGTGGGAGCGGCACGTCACCGGCCGCATCGCCCTGGGGACCGTCGCGCAGGCCCCGGCATCCGGCCCGGCCGACGGGCCCGGGCTCGCCGCGCTGCGCGAGCGCTGCACCGAACGGGTCGACGTCGGCGCGGTCTACGCGGGCCTCGCCGCCCTCGGCATCGACTACGGGCCCGCCTTCCGGGGCCTGGAGGAGGGCCACCGGGACGGCGGCACGACAGCCCTCGCCCGGCTGGCCGCACGGCCCGCCGCCGGGCACCTGCTGCACCCCGCCACCCTGGACGCCGCCTTCCACAGCGCGGCCCTGCCCGCCGCCGCGCCCGCCGGCCGTGCCTTCGTCCCCGCCGGAGCCGGCCGTGTGCACCACGGCGGCGCACGCACCACGCCCGCCTGGGTGAGCTGCGACCTGCGCTCGGTGGACGGCGACACGGCCACGCTCGATCTGCGGCTGTGGGACGAGGACGGCCGACTCGTGCTCGCCATCGACGAGTTCCGGCTCGCCGCCCTGTCCCCGCTGGACGGCGCCCTCTTCGAGACCCGCTGGCAGCCCCGCCCCGACGCGCAGGAACCGCCCGGCGAGGGCGGCTGGCTGATCCTCGCCGACGAGAGCGGAACGGCGGACGACCTCACCGCCCGCCTGGACGGCCTGGTGCCGTACGCCGTCGCCCGCCGGGGCACCGAGTACGCCGTCGAGGCCCCCGGCCGGTACGTCCTCGACCCGGCCGACCCCGCGCAGCTCGCCAGGCTCCTGGACGAGGCCTTCGCGGACGCGCCGCCGGAGCGGATCGTGCAGCTCTGCGCGCTCGACGCCCCGCCGGTCACGGACGGCGGAAGCGCGCGGGAGGCGGCCCGGCTGAGCTGCCTGACCACCCTCCACCTGGTCCGCGCCCTCACCGGGCGCGACCGGCCGCAGGGCGCGACACCGCGCCTGTTCGTCGTCGTACGAGGCAGCCAGGCCGCCGGTGACAGCACCGCCGTGACCCATCCGCAGCAGGCCCTCGCCTGGGGGTTCGCCCTCGCCGTGGCCCAGGAGCACCCGGAACTCGCCACCACCCTCGTCGACCTGCCCGCCGACGGCGGCACCGACCGGCTGTGGACACAGCTCCGGCACGCGGACGACGAACGCCTCGTCGCGCTGCGCGACACCGGCCGGCTGGTCCCGAGGCTGGCCCGCACCCGCCCGGACGACGGCGGCCACCCCGTGCGGCCGGACGGCGTGCACCTGATCACCGGTGGCCTCGGCGGTCTCGGCCGGGTCGTCGCCGAACGGCTGGTCCGCCGCGGCGCCCGGCGGATCGCCCTGCTCGGCCGCGGCGCACCGGACGCGGCCGCCCGCGCGTGGATCGCCGGCCTCCGACAGCGCGGGGTGGACGTGCACCTGCCCCGCGCCGACGTCGCCGACCGTGCGGGACTCACCGCCGCCCTGGACGCCGTGCGCCACGCGGCCGGTCCCGTCACCACCGTCGTGCACACGGCCGGTGTCCTGGACGACGCCACCCTGCCCAACCTCACCGACGAACGCGTCCTGCGCGTCCTCGCGCCCAAGGTGCTCGGCACCGCCCTGCTCACCGAACTCGTCCCCGAGGCGGACAACCTGGTGCTGTTCGCCTCCGCCGCGGGCCTGCTCGGCTCGGCCGGACAGAGCCCGTACTCGGCGGCGAACGCCTTCCTCGACGCCTGGGCGCACCACCTCTCCCGCACCGGCCGGCGGGCGCTCAGCCTGGACTGGGGCGCCTGGGCCGGTGTCGGCATGGTCGCCGGGTCCGGTACCCGGGCCGCGGCGACGGGCCGCTCGGGCCTCGTCGCCCTCTCCCCGCAGGACGGCGGCGAACTGTTCGACCGGGTGCTGTCCACGGGCCGCCGCCAACTCGCGCCGATGGCTCTCGACATGGAGCTGCTCGCCCTCGATCCGGACGCGGCCCGCAGCCGGCCGCTGCTCGCCGACCTGGTGACCGTCCCGGCCGCCGAGGCGGACGGTGACGACCTCGTGCGGCGGGTCCTCTCGGCCGCCACCGAGGAGGAGCGCGCCGAGTGGCTCGAGACCTACGTACGGGCCCGGGTCGGCGAGGTCTCCGGCGGCGCCGTGGACGTGTTCGCCACCTCCGCCCTGAAGGAACTCGGCCTGGACTCCCTCATGCTCGTCCGGCTGCGCAACGCCTTCGCCCGCGAGCTGGGCGTCGAACTCCCGGCCGCCGACGTGTTCTCCGCCGCCGACGTCCGCGACCTCGCCCGCGCCCTCGGCGAAGGACTGCCCGAGCGCACCGCACCGGCCGGGACCGGGCAGGACGCACCGCTCCGGGAGGTCCCGGAGACCGAACTGCGGCCCGCCACACGGGACGTCGTACGCCTCCTGCGCAGCGCCCGGCCGGACATGCCGCACGCGGCCCACGGCGTGGGCCTCGCCGTACGGCTCACCACGCCGGTCACCCGGGAGGACCTCACCGGCATCCTGGACCGGCTCGCCGCCCGGCACGCCGCCCTGCGCACGGGCGTCGTCACCGGCGCCGACGGCCGGCGCGAGCTCCGGGTGGACCGGGAGCTGCCCGCGCCGCCGCTGCGCTGGACCGAGCTCACGGACGTGGACCCCGCCGAGCGGCTGCGGCTGCTGCTGGAACCGCCGTTCGACCTGGCGGTGCCGCCGCTGTGGCGGTTCGAGCTGGCCGACGGCGGCCCGCGGGGCCAGGTCCTGGTGTTCGGCGCCCACCACGCGGTCAGCGACCTGCAGTCCCTGCTGCTGGTGGCCGCGGAGATCGACGCCGAGCTGTCCGGCACCCCGCTGGACGGCACCGTCACCAACCGGGACCTCGACCTGCTGATCGAGGCGCAGCGGGGCGGCGGGCAGGGCCCCGGCGACGAGTGGCGCGAAGCCTTCCGCGGCAGCGAGCGGCTCGACCTGACCCTCGCGCACCCCCGCCCGGACACCCGCTCCTACCGCTCCGGCAGCGTCACCGTGGACATTCCCGACGGGCTCATGCGGCGGGTCGCGGACGCCGCGAGCGGTCTGGGAGTCACCCCCGCCGCCTACTGCCTCGGCACCCTCACCGTGCTGCTCGCCCGGGACCGGGAGCGGGAGCGGTTCGTGCTCGCGGTACCGGTGGACACCCGCATCCACGCCGACGCCGTCGGCGCGGTGGGCTTCTTCGGCGTCCCCGTGCCGTTCCCCGCGCAGGCGGCGGCGGGGGAGCGGGTCGCGGACGTCCTGCTGCGCACCGACCACCGGCTGCGGCAGATCCTGTCGAAGGGCGCCATGTTCTCCGACGTGCTCGCCACCCTCGCCCGCCAGGGCCTGCACCGGGACAACGCACCGCTCGTCGAGGTCTACTTCAACTACGTCCGCTTCTCAGGCGAGTTGAAGCACCTGGAGGTGCTGCCCGCCGGGGTCGGGCACACCGACCTCGACCTCATGGTCACCATGACCCCGGACGCGGGCACCGTCCGCCTCGACCACAACCTGGACATCCTGGACGCGGACACCGCCGCCCGACTGGGCGGGGAGTTCCTGCGGCTGCTGGCCCGGACCACCGAGGACGCGACCGGACCGGTGGGCGAACGGCGGACCGAGCCGCCCGCCGAGGGGCCGCGTCTCGCCCTGGCCGCCACCTTCGCCCTCGGCCACCTGCCACTGATGTGCGAGGCGGCGCTGGCGGAGGAGGGGGTGCGTACCGCCGAGGCGCCCTACCACCAGGTGCTGGCGGCCCTCCAGGATCCGTCGGGGATCCTGGCCGACCCGGCCACCGCGATGGGTGTCGTCCTGCTGCGCGCCGCCGACCTGGAGCGCTTCGGACCGGTCGGTGACACGCTCCTCGCCGAACTGCGCGGCGCCTACCCGGCCGCCCTGAAGTCGCTGGCCGAGCGCACCCGCAGGCCCCTCGTCGTCGGCGTCCTGCCCAGCGCCGGGACCACCGACCGGCTCCTGGACTGGGAGCGCGGCATCGCCGCCGACCTGGCCGACCTGCCCGGGATCGCGGTACTCGGCCCCGACGAGTGGACCCGGCACCACCCCGTCGGGCAGCGCTTCGACGAGCGCACCGAGCGGCTCGCCCACCTGCCCTTCACCCCCGACTTCCAGGCCGCGGCGGCGCTGCGCCTCGCCGAGGTGGTACGCGCCGTGCTGCGCCCCGCGCCCAAGGTGATCGCGGTCGACGGCGACGAGACCCTGTGGGGCGGCGTGGCGGGCGAGGCCGGGCCCGACGCGGTGGACCTCACCGGCCCGCGCGCCCTGCTGGCCCGCAGGCTGCTGCGGTGGCGGGCGGCGGGTGCGCTGCTGGTCCTGGTCAGCAACAACGACGAGGCCACCGTCCGGGCGGTCCTCGACCGCCCCGACAGCCCGCTCAGGGCCGAGCACTTCAGCGTGATCTCGGCCGCCTGGGGGCCCAAGCCCGCCCGGCTCGACGAGGCCGCCCGCGGCCTCGGCCTCGGCCTGGACAGCTTCCTGTTCCTGGACGACAACCCGGCCGAGATCGCCAGGATGCGCGCGGCCCTCCCGCAGGTGCTGTCGGTGACCTGCCCGCCGGCCACTGAACTCGAGCCGTTCCTGGACCGGTTGTGGCCCCTCGTCCCGGCCGCCGCGACGGCCGAGGACGCCCTCAGGGCCGGGTTCTACGAGGCGGAGCGGGCCAGGGACACCGTCCGTGCGGGCGCGGGGTTCGAGGACTTCCTGGCCCGGCTCGACCTCGAGGTCGACATCCGTGAACTCACCGCGGCGGACGTCGAACGCGGTGAGCAACTCGTACGACGCACCAACCAGTTCACCCTGCGGGCGCGCTCCGCCGACGGCGCCGACCTGACCCGGTGGCGCGAACGGGGCGAGGTGTGGATCGCGGCGGCCCGCGACCGGTTCGGCGACTACGGCCAGATCGCGCTGCTCGCGCTGGCCGCCGACGGCGACCGGCTCGACGTCCTCGCCTGGCCGATGAGCTGCCGCGCCCTCGGCCGCGGGGTCGAGGAACGGCTGCTCGCCTGGCTCGCCGACCGGGCCGAGGAACTGGACTGCGCCAAGGTCCGGTTCACCGCGGAGCGCACCCCGCGCAACGCGCCCGCCCGCAGGCTGGTCGCCGCCCTCGGGGGCGGCGATCCGGACGACGCGCGGCTGGACGTCGTCGTCACGCCCGGGCACCTGCGGGCGTTCCGCTCCTGGGACCAGCAGTGAGCGACAAGACCGAGCACAACGCGAAGGGCACTCATGCGTGACGTGAACGAGGCGATCGCCGAGTCGATCGAGCGGGGCGGCGGCGGGCTCGGCGTGCCCGAGCTGCTGGCCAGGGTGCGGGCGGCGGGCGCGGGGCCCGGGGCCGCGCCCGCCGGGGCGCCGGACCTGGAAGGCCTGACCGCCGTCGTCGCCGCCGCGGCCGGCCGCCGGCTGGCCGCCGGCCGGCTGGACCCCGACGCCGACTTCTTCGACGCCGGCGGTACCAGCGTGGACGCGGTGGAGCTCATCGCCGAACTCGAGGGCGAACTGGGCGTCGAGGTCGACCTCGACGAGGTCTTCGCCGACGCCCGCCCGCGCAGCCTGGCCCGCCGCTGGCTGCCGCTCCTGAGCGCCGCCCCGGCGCCCACCTCAGCCGCCACCGCGGCGCCGGCGGGCCCGGCGACCCCGCCGAGCCCGGAGTCCGCCGGCGGGGCGTCCCGCCCGGCCGCCGTCGCGGGTGCCCGTACCGCCGGAACGTTCGTTCCGGGACCGCCGGCGCCCGCACACAGCCGGCCCGCCGCTCCCGCCCCGGCGCCGGCCGCCGGCACCCTCCCCGTCCCGTCGCCCGGTGCCCCGCCCGCCGGGCCCGGCACCCCGGACCGCACCGGCGGCGACCGCCGCTCCCGAGCCCGCCCGGAGGACCTCGAGCAGATACTCGCCGACCTCGCGCTCGCCGACCGGCTGCCGTTCACCGAGGTGCCCGAACCGGTGCCGCCCCGCCGGGTCCTGCTCACCGGCGCGACCGGCTTCCTCGGCGGCCACATGCTGCTCGACCTGCTGCGGCACAGCGACGCCCATGTGTACTGCCTGGTCCGTGCCGACGACGAGGCGGCGGCCACCGAACGGCTCGCCGGACAGCTGCGCGGCTACCGGCTGCCGTGGTCGTCCGAGATCCGCCGCCGGATCACCGTGCTGCCCGGCGACATCCGCCGCCCGCGTCTCGGCCTCACCGACGAGCGGTGGCACACCCTCGCCCACGAACTCGACGGCGTCGTCGGCGTCGCGGCCGCCGTGGACTTCCTGCGCGGCTACCGGTCGCTGCGCGGCAGCAACGTCCTCGGCGCGCTCACCCTCGCCGAACTGGCCGCGACGGGCCGCCCCAAACCGCTGCACCACATCTCGTCGATCGCGGTGTTCAACGAGGTGGGCATCACCTCGATGGGCGAGGACGACCCGCTGGCCCACATCGACCGGCTCGTCTCCGGCTACGACCAGTCCAAGTGGGCCGCCGAGGTCGCCCTGCGCCGGGCCCGCGACCACGGCCTGGTCGTGACCGCGCTCCGCCCCGGCGGCATAGGCGGCCACACGCGGACCGGCGCCTACAACCCGCAGGATCTCAGCAGCGGCCTGATCTCCGCCTTCGGCCGCTTCCGCACCGTGCCGGCGTTCCGCCACCTCAACGCCGCCCCGGTGGACTGGGTCAGCCGGGTCGCCGTCGCCGCGATCTGCGAACCCGACGCGTGGGGATTCGACTACAACCTCACCGGTGTGCCCAACACCCTCGACGACGTCGTACGGGACATGGCCCTCGGCGGCATGCACGTGCGCGTCGAGGACTGGGACGAGTGGCGCACCGGCACCCTCTCCCGCCTCGAGGACGAGCCCGTACCCGAACTCGGCTTCCTCTCCCGGGTGCTGCGGAGCCCCACCGCCCTGAAACTGTGCGAGGCCACCCTGACGGGCCCGGCCGCGCAGGCCGAGCGCACCGACGCCCTGGTCGCCGCGCTCGGTCTCGCCCCCGCCGCCCGCTACGACGCCCAGGCCCAGCTCAGGACCTTCGAGAAGCTCGCCGGCGACGGCCTGGCCCGGCTGCCGCACCGGGACGACCGGCCCTACCTCTGGTTCTCCGAGACCACCGAGGGCACCGTCGGGCCGGTCGGCGCCGCCGCCACGACCCCCTGCTCGATGGCGCTGACCCTGTCCATCGCGAGCATGTACCAGCTGGTCAAGGAGCGGAGGGTGGACGTCACCGGGGAGGTGACCTGCCCCGCCCTGCACCCCGAACCGCTCACTGTGGAGCGCGGAGATTTGTGGGTGCGTCCCGAGGAGGGCATCCCGCAACGGCACGGCATGCGGCACCAACTCCTGCGCTACCGGCTCGCGCTGCGCGACGCCGACGGCGGCCGGTGGTGGCTCGAGGGCCGCAAGTACGCGCGCGCCCGCCGGGACGTGTGGCGGCAGACCCGGGCGCTCACCGTGGAGCTCGGCCGGGAGGGCGAGGCGGCGAGCCTGCTCGGCGAGGTCGTCGTGCCCGCCGACTCCTACGTCCGCGAGCAGATCGACGGCATCCGCGTCGACCCGCGCCTGACCGGTCGGGAGAAGCGGGCCGCCAAGCTCACCTGGCTCGCCTGGTTCGGCCTGGAGATGGGCCGCGGCCTCGTCGCCCCGTTCGCCCGGGCCGCCGCCGACCTGCTCGACCTGCGCCGCACCCCGACCCTCACGGAGCGCAACCGATGATCTTCAGGACCACCCCCGGCAAGGCGGCCCGCCCCGCGCTGCGCAGGGTCCGCACCGGCGTGACACCGCGCCCGCTGCGCCACCGCCTGGACCCGGCCCGGGTCGAAGAGGTCCCGTTCCGGACCAGCGACGGCGTCCGTCTCGGGCTGACCCGGGTCGGCCCGAGCGACCCGGGCCGACCCGCCGTGCTGCTGCTGCACGGGCACACGGCCTCCGCCGACATGTTCCTGCTGCCCGAGACCCGCAACCTCGTCGACGTCCTGCTCGACGACGGCTACGAGCCCTGGCTGCTGGACTGGCGGGGCAGCCGCAGGCTCCCGTACAACGAGACCGGGGGCCGGTACACGTACGACGACGTGGCCCTGTACGACATCCCCGAGGCCGTCGCCCACGTCCGTGAACGCATCGGCGACCGGCCGCTGTTCGTGGTCGCGCACTGCATCGGCTCGCTCGCCCTGTCGATGAGCATGGCCGCCGGTCTCGTCCCGGGCCTGGCCGGGGTGGTGTCCCAGGGAGTGTTCCTCACGCCCAAGCTGGCCGGGCGGACCTCGCTGCGGATGTCGGTGGCGGGAGAACTGCTGAAGACCCGGATCGACCACATCCCGGTCGACATCCGCACGGTGGGCCTGTGGTCGAAGTACACCCCGCTGTTCGCCCTGGCCGCGCGCAGGGCGGACTGCCCGGACCCGACCTGCCAGATCCTGCACAACTCGGCCTGGGGGACCGGTGCCTCCCTCTTCGTCCACGAGAACCTCGACCCGGCCACCCACGACCGGCTCGCCGAACTGCTCGGCCCCGCCCCGCTGTGGATCCTGCCCCATCTGCGCCGGATCGAGCTGGCCCGCACCGTCGTCCGCTGGCACGACACCGACCACCGCTACCGGGCCCTGCCGCCCAACGCGCTGGACGCCGCCGGGCGCATCGACACCCCGGTGCTGCTGCTCTCGGGCAGCGAGAACGGACTGTGGCTGGACTCGCAGAAGCTCTGCCACGAGGTACTGTGCCGCCGGCAGCCGCAGCTCGACGTGTCGTACACCGAGATCCCCGGCTACGGCCACCTCGATCCGTTCCTGGGCCGCGGCGCGGCGCTGGACGTCTTCGGGCACGTCCTGGAGTTCCTCGGCGCGCACCGCTGAGACCGATTCCCCTCGGGCCGGTGGCGGCGGGCGGCACCGCCGGTTACCGTACCCGTCAGTAACCGGAGTCGCCCCGACTCGCACCCCAGGAGGCCCCATGCCGCAGCTCGACGTCGCCGGCGCCGTACTGACGTACGACGACGAGGGCCCCCGCGACGGTACGGCCGTGCCCCTGGTCTTCGTGCACGGCTGGACCGCGAACCGGCACCGCTGGGACCACCAGGTGGCGCACTTCTCGGCGGACCGGCGGGTGATCCGGCTGGACCTGCGCGGCCACGGGGAGAGCACCGGGGCCGGGGTGCGGACGGTCGCGGAACTGGCGGCGGACGTCCTGGCGCTCCTCGACCACCTCGGTGTCGAGCGGTTCGTACTGGTCGGCCACTCCATGGGCGGGATGATCTCCCAGACCATCGCCCTGTCCCACCCCGAGCGGGTGGAACGGATGGTGCTGGTCAACTCCATCGGCCGGATGACCTACAGCCGCGGCCGGGGCCTGCTCATGGCGGCCTCCACGCTCGCGCCGTACAAGCTGTTCATCGCGGCCAACATCCAGCGGGCCTTCGCGCCGGGCCACCCCCGCGAGGAGGTCCGCGCGTACATCCGCGCCTCCGCGCAGACCCCGCGCGAGGTCGTCATGACGCTGTACGGCGCCATGCGGGCCTTCGACCTCCTCGACCGGGCCGGCGAGATCCGCACGCCCACCCTGATGGTGCACGGCTACCACGACATCCAGCTCCCCGTGCGGCAGATGCTGCGGCTGGCCAAGGCCTATCCGGACGCGGTCGTGCGCATCATCGACGCCGGCCATGAACTGCCCGTGGAGAAGCCGGCCGAACTGACCGAGGCCCTGGACCGGTTCCTGACCCCGGGGCCCGCGGAGGCCGGGCCGGCCGGGGAGGGCGCCGCGCGGGCGCCGAGGCCCGCGGCGGGCACCCGGCCGTAGCGGCGCCCCCGCAGCGGCAGGCGCGCCCGGAGCGGGCCTCAGCCGACGCCGAGAGCCCGGTCCGCGGCCGCCGCCGTCGGCTGCCACCACGTCGTCACCGGCTCCCACACGAGCACCTCGCCGCCGGTGCCGAGCCGGGCCGCGGTGAAGGTGCGGCCCCACTGCGAGGCCGACGCGGCCACCGTGACCGAGCCGGTGCGGCGGGCCTCCGGATCCGCCAGGTCGGCGATGGTACGGACGGCCGCGTGGGCCGTCCCGCCCGCCTTGAGCGCGTAGGTGCCCCTGCCGCCCGCGGGCACCGGCAGCGCCGCCCCGTCCAGGTCGCCGAACGTGATCGTGGGCACCCGGTCGACCACGCAGGTGCGGCGCCCGTGATTGGTTACGGCCACGCGCAGCACGGAGGGGTCCGCGGACGCGGCCTTCGCCCGGACGGCGAGCTCCCGCTCCGCGCAGCGGGCGGGCCCGGACCGCCCGGTGGCCGCCTGGCTCTGCGGCGCGGCGCCCAGCAGCGCCACGGCGGCGCAGACGGCGGGTACGGCGACGGCGGCTCTTATGCGCATGGCGGGTTCCCCTGTCGTGGTCGGTGCGGGTACGGCGGGCCGGGGCACGCCTCGCAGGGTGTGACGTGCCGGGCGGCCGGGGGGTTGCGCCGCGATCGGCCCCGTCACCCGTTCGCGCCATGTCCGTCGTCAGCGGGCGGTGCCGAACGTGGGGCTCCAGCCCTTCCGGTCCGCCGGGCAGGAACTGCCGTCGGGCGGCAGGGAGCCGTACAGCAGGAAGTCGTCGACCTTGCGGTGCACGCACTTGGACGACGAGTAGCCGGTGTGGCCGTCGCCCCTGTTGTCCAGCACGACGGCCGCCGCACCGAGCCGCCGGGCCGTCTCCACGGTCCACCGGTACGGGGTCGCGGGGTCGCCGCGGGTGCCGACCAGCAGCATCTTCGCCGTGTCGAGGTCCTTCACCCGGTCCCGGATGAAGTCGGTGCCCTGGGGGCGTCCGTAGCACATGAGGAGCTGGGTGAGCTTGAACCGGCCGAACACCGGTGAGGCCTGGTCGTAGGCGGACCGCAGGTTCTCCAGATCCTCGGCGAGCTGGTCGTCGGTGGGCCGGTCGGGGTCGTCCGCGCAGTTGATCGCCAGCAGGGCGGCCGGCAGGTTGTCGGCAGGGACGTCGTCGAAGTCCACGAGCGCGCCGTCGCGCCGGTCCACCGCCGGTCCCTGGACCGGTCCGGACCGCCGGACGGGCGGGGTGAAGCCGCCGCCCGGCCAGAAGGCGCCCGCGGAGAAGCTGAGCACGCCCCGGGTGTCGCCGTCGTCGACCAGTGACGCCAGCGCCCGCTCCAGCGTGGGCCACAGCTCCTCGCTGTACAGGGCGGATCCGATGGATCCCACCAGGTCCTGCCCGGAGAAGGCGCCGCCGAAGTCCGTGGGCACCGGGTCCGCGTCGAGCGAGCGCACCAGGCGGACCACCTGGCTCCCGGCCATGCGCCGATCGCGTCCGAACGGACATGCGATGTCGGTCGTGCACCAGTCCAGGAAGTCGTCCAGCGCCGTCTGCAGCCCCTCGGCGCCGGCGACACCCTGCTCGGACAGGGGTTCGGTCAGGGTGTCCACACCGTCCAGGGCCATCCGGCCGACCTTGTGCGGGAACTGCGCCGCGTACACCGCGCCGAGCCGCGTTCCGTAGGAGAAGCCCAGGTAGTTGAGCTTCTTGTCGCCGAGGGCCTGGCGTATGACGTCCAGATCGCGGGCGGCGTTCACGGTGCCTATGTGGCGCAGCACCGGACCGGAGTTGCGGGCGCACTGGTCGGCGGCCCGCCGCAACCGCTCGAGCAGGGGCCGGGGCCGGGTGATGTCGAGGTTCTGGCCCGTCGCCACCGAGGTCTGTTCGCCGCCCTCGCCGCAGCTCACGGGGGAGGACCGGCCGACGCCGCGCGGATCGAAGGTGACCACGTCGTAGCCGTTGGTCAGGTCCATGAACTGCTTCCCGCTCACCGCGAGTTCGCGTACCCCGGAGCCGCCGGGTCCGCCGAAGTTCAGCAGCACCGAGCCCTGTGACCGGCCGCTGGCGCGGTAGCGGGCCAGGGCCACGTCGAGCGTTCCGGCGCCGGGGCGGGCGTAGTCGAGCGGCACGGTCACGCTGCCGCACTGCAGGTCCTTGGGCATGTCCGCGCCGTCGCAGGCCGCCCATGCCACCTTCTGCCCGTAGAAGCGGGACAGGCCCGCCCGCGGCTCGTCGGCCGCCGCCGCGGGCAGTCCGGATCCGAGCAGCGTCAGGGTCAGCGCGCCGGCACCCGCGCACTTCCGCACGGCGGGCCGGGTGGACAGCTTGGCCAGCATCTTTCGCCTCCCGGGGGGTGCGTCCGACGGGGACCGGGCGACGCCCTCGCTCACCATAAGCGGGGTCCGGGAGAGCCGCCTCCGGGCGGGCGGCAGGACTGTTGATGATCTATTCTTCGCACTTTCCGTGCCGAGCGGCGCGTATTCGAAACTTTACGTGCGACTCGAAAGACCATGTCGCCCAATGGGGTGAAAGACGGAAACGCCATAACTCCGCTGGTTCGTCTGCGTTCTATCCGGTGTGGGCGAGTGCCCGCGACGATGTCTAGAAAGCAGGGAAATCCATGAGACGGGCTACCCGAAACGGTGTGTTCGCTGTCGTTGCCGCCTCAGGCGCCATGGCCGTGGCGATGCCGGTGTCCGCTGCGTTCGCGGCCGACGGGGCCTTCGCCGACGGTGCGGCGACGGGCTCGCCCGGGGTGATCTCCGGCAACACCATCCAGGTTCCGGTGCACATTCCGCTGAACGCGTGCGGCAACACCGTGAACGTCGTGGGACTGCTCAACCCCACGGCGGGCAACGCCTGCCGGAACGGCAGTGAAGCGGACGCGGGCGACGCCGACGCGACCACGGCCATCGGCGGTGCCACCGCGCGGGGCACCAGCACGGACTCGCCGGGAGTGGTCGCCGGCAACGCCATCGGGCTCCCCGTGCACGTGCCGGTGAACGTCACCGGAAACTCGGCGGACGTGGTGGGCGTGGGCAACCCCGCGGTGGGCAACCAGTCCAGCAACGAGGAGACGGGCACCCCGGAGGCCACCACGCCGGAGCCGGTCCGCAGCACGACCCCGGTCGAGTCCACCCCGGCCCCGCGCACCCCGCAGGCCGCTCCGGAGCCCTCCGTGGCCACCCTGGCCCACACCGGCGCGGACATGACGGCACCCGCGGTCGCCGGCAGCGCGGCTCTGCTGCTCACCGGAACGGTCCTGTACCGCCGCTTCCGGCCGAGCCGCATGCGCTGACCCATCGGTGGTGACGCCCCACCGGACGCCGGCCCGGTGGGGCTCACCGCTGTCCCGGTCCGGGCGGAGACTGTCCGAAAGCCGGTGGGGAACCGCCCCGGATCCGGTCCCGGCGTGGCGCGGGCCCGGGGTGATCGGGAAGGATGCCTTGCGCCGCGCCGTACGGCGGCCCGAACCCCATGGACAGTGGAGCGCACCGATGACCTCACCGGCCCCGCAGGACCTCGTCGTCACCCAGGCCACGCTCGCCGACTGGCCGGTGATCAGCGGGTGGGCGGCGGCCGAGGGCTGGAACCCGGGACTGTCCGACGGGCCCGCCTTCTTCGCCCAGGACCCCGAAGGCTTCTTCCTCGGCCGGATCGACGGGGAGCCGGCCTCGGCCGTCTCCGTCGTCACCTACGGCTCCGGCTACGCCTTCCTCGGCTGCTACCTCGTCCGCCCGGACCTGCGCGGTCACGGCCACGGCCTGACCACCTGGAAGACCGCCCTGGCCCATGCCGGGAACCGCACCGTCGGCCTCGACGGAGTCGTCGCCCAGCAGGACAACTACCGCCAGTCCGGCTTCGAACTCGCCCACCGCACCGTCCGGTTCACCGGCGTCGCGGCCGGCACCGGATCGCCGTCGGGCGTCCGCCCGGCGGGCCCCGCCGACCTGCCCGCCATCACCGCCTACGACGCCCTCTGCACACCCGCAGACCGCCCCCGCTTCCTCGCCGAGTGGCTCACCGGCCCCGGCCACCGCGCTCTCGTGCGCCACGACGGCGACCGCCTCACCGGTTACGGAGTGATCCGCCCCGGCCACGACACCCTGCGCATCGGCCCCCTCTTCGCGGACACCGCCGACGACGCCGGGGCGCTGTTCGCCGCCCTCACCGCCGACGCCGCCGGCTGTGAGGTCGCCGTCGACGTGCCCGAGCCGAACCGGGCCGCGCTGGCACTCGTCGAGGGGGCCGGCTTGCGCCCGTCGTTCGAGACGGCCCGCATGTACACCGGCCCGGTCCGCGCCCACGCCCAGGAACGGGTGTTCGGCGTCACCACGCTCGAACTCGGCTGACCCGCCTGGCCCGCTGTCCGGACGGCGAGGTGCCGGCCGGCGCGGCCGCCCGCTCACCGGGGGCCGCACGGGCGGCCGACCGGCGGGCCGGTTCCGCTTCGGGACGCCGTGCCGCCCCCGGATGCCGTCCGGGCGTGGTCCTCGGTGCCGGGCCTTCCCCGGCGTCGCGCGCCACCGGTCCGGCCGGCCCGGGCGACCGGAAAACCCGGTTGCCCACCGGGGCCGCCGGTGCTGGGGTGGGGTCATGGCTCTTGATCACGCCGCGGTGCTCGCCCTGTACGACCGGGACATGCGCGAGGGGGCTCGCCCCGACGGGCCCGGGGCCCGGGTCGAGCGGGCCGGCGCCGTGGTGCGCCAGACCGGTGGCGCGCACGGCTGGAACGGGGTTCTCTGGTCCGGCCTCGGCGAGGCGACGGCCGACCGCGTGATCCGCGATCAGATCGCCCACTTCACCGGCCTGGGCCTGGACTTCGAGTGGAAGCTGTACGCCCACGACCGGCCGGCGGACCTGGGCGCCCGCCTCGCCGCGGCCGGCTTCCGGGCCGAGCCCGAGGAGACACTCCTGGTCGGCGAGGCGGACCGGCTGGCCCGGGACCCCGGTACACCCGACGGGATCCGGATCCTCCGGGCCACCGGCCCGGCCGGTGTCGAACTGGTCGTGCGGGTGCACGAGTCGGCCTTCGGCACCGACGGCACCCGGCTGCGCCATCGGCTGCTGGCCCGATTGGCGGCCGACCCCGGCTCGGTCCTCGCCCTGGTGGCACTCGCCGGGGACGAGCCGGTCGGCTCGGCCCGCATGGAACTGGTTCCCGGCGCACGGTTCGCGGGTCTGTGGGGCGGCGGCATCGTGGAGGCATGGCGGGGCCGGGGCGTCTACCGCGCCCTGGTCGCCCACCGGGCCCGCGTCGCCGCCGCCCGGGGCTGCCGCTACGTCCAGGTCGACGCCTCGCCGATGAGCCGGCCGATCCTGGAGCGCCTCGGCTTCCACGCGCTCAGCACGACGACACCCCACCTGTACGGAGGCTGACCGACCGCTCAGCGGTCCGCCCGCTCAGCGGTGGGCCTTGGCCCGGTCCAGCGCGGCCACGCCCACGGCCGCCAGGGCGATCTGGATCAGCCACTCGATCCAGTCGGGGCCCTTGGTGTCCGCGACCCCGATACCGGCGGCGATCGCCGACCCCAGCAGCGCGGCCACGATGCCGACCACGATGGTCCACAGGACGCCGATGTGCTGGCGCCCGGGTACGACGAGCCGGCCCAGCACGCCGATGATGACGCCGATGACGATGGCACTGATGATGCCCGAAATCTCCATGTCGACCCCTTCCGTCGCGCCCCCGCCGATGTGCCGTCTGCCCACTGCCGCCGGATGCACGCCGGCCCGGTCATTGCCGGGACCTTCTGTTCACCCGACAGTTATGTCATGTACCTTTCAAGCACGTGACGCGTGTAGAACCCTCATGCGTGCTCTACGCGCGCAGAAGAGGCGCCCCCACCGCCTCTCCCCACTCCCCTGGAGGTTCGCCGGATGTTCGGATCGAGGAGATCCCGCCGCTCGCTCACCACCGCGCTCACCGGACTCGGACTGCTCGTCACCACCGCGGTCCTGCAGTTCGGTGCCGCTCCCGCCCCCGCCCACGCGGCCACCACGCACCGGATCCTTTTCGACAACGCCCACGCCGAGACGGCGGGCAACGCCGACTGGATCATCTCCACCAGCCAGCCCGACCCGCTCGGCCAGGACTCCGCCCCCTCCGCCGAGACGGACTGGACCGGTGCCCTGTCCTCCTGGGGCGTCGCCCTGCAGAAGGCCGGCGGCTACAGCCTGAAGACCCTGCCGACCGGCGCCGCCCTGAGCTACGGCGGCTCGTCGGCCACCGACCTGTCCCAATTCGACACCCTGGTGCTGCCCGAGCCCAACACGCTGTTCACCACCGCCGAGAAGACGGCGATCATGAACTTCGTGAAGAACGGCGGCGGTCTGTTCATGATCTCCGACCACACCGGAGCCGACCGCAACAACGACGGCCAGGACGCGGTCGAGATCCTCAACGACCTGATGACCGACAACAGTGTCGACTCCACCGACCCGTTCGGCTTCTCCATCGACTCGCTGAGCATCGGATCCGACCACCCCTCCGCGATCAGCGACAGCACCGACCCGGTCCTGCACGGATCGTTCGGCACGGTCGGCAAGAGCCTGATCGCCAGCGGCACGACCGCCACCCTCAAGCCCGCCGACAACGCGAGCGTCAAGGGCCTGCTCTACCGCACCGGTTACTCCGGGAATACCGGCGCGTTCTTCGTCACCAGCACCTTCGGCAGCGGCCGGGTCGCCTTCTGGGGCGACAGTTCACCCGTCGACGACGGCACCGGCCAGTCCGGGAACACCCTGTACGACGGCTGGAACGACACCAGCGCCACCAACGCGGCCCTCGCCCTCAACGCCACGGCCTGGCTGGCCGGTGGCGGCTCCACGGGAGGCGGTGGCGGCACCGGCACCTGCACCGCCGCCCAACTGCTCGGCAACGGCGGCTTCGAGTCGGGCGCCACCTCCTGGACCGCATCCAGCGGTGTCATCACCGACGACTCCGGCGAGGCCGCCCGCACGGGTTCCTACAAGGCCTGGCTGAGCGGCTACGGCTTCGCCCACACGGACACGCTCGCGCAGACGGTGACCATCCCCGCCGGGTGCGCCCAGGCCGACCTGAGCTTCTACCTCCACATCGACACCGCCGAGACCACCAGGTCCACGGCCTACGACACCCTGAAGGCGCAGGTCCTCAGCAGCGGCGGCACGGTGCTCTCCACCCTCGCCACGTACTCGAACCTGAACGCGGCGAACGGCTACACCCGGCGCAGCTTCAGCCTGGCGGGCTACGCGGGCCAGACGGTCACGGTGAAGTTCACCGGCACCGAGGGCTCCACCCTGCAGACCTCGTTCGTCATCGACGACACCGCGCTCGCCGTGAGCTGACGCCTCCGGCGCGCACGGGCCCGGCACCGGGTGCCGGGCCCGTGCGCCGCGGGCCGGACGGCCCTGCGGCCGGACGGCCCGTCCGGCGCGGCCCGCTCCGGGCCGGGCGCCGCCTCGGCCCGGTTCCGCTCCTCGCCGCCCCAGGCCCTTGGCCCCGCGCCACCGCGGTCCGGGCCGGGTCAGCCCGCCGGCAGCGTCCGCTGCGGGGTGTTCCAGCCCGACACCCGCACACGCGGTGCCGAGCCGTGCAGGTCGGCGGTCCGGTAGGTGGCGGTCAGCGTCACCGACTCGCCCGGCCAGAGGCCGGCCTCGTTGTCCGACCACCGCACCGGCAGCACCGGCCGCCCCCGGTCGTCGACCAGGTGCACGTCCGTGAACAGGGACGGTGTCCTCCCGGTCCCGGAGTGCCGCAGGGTCACCGTCGTCGTGGAGGTGGTGCCGGACGACCTCGTCGTCGCCGTCGCCTCCACCGGCACCCGCGCCATCGAGGCGAGCCCCCTGAGGTCGGCGTAGCGGCTGGTCGGCGTGTGGTACCAGTCGGTGTGCGCCCAGTCGAGCGTGTCCTGCGCGGTGGAGAGCCAGTAGACGTTGCGGCTCACCTCCCGGCCGTCCCCGTCGGTCAGGGTCAGCCGGAGCAGGTACGTGGCGGGCAGGCCGCTCACCGACGCGGGAAGGGTGAGGGCGGTGCGGTGCGCGCCGTCGCCGTCCACGGACACGTCGCCGACGGACCGGTCGTAGCGCTGCGTGCCGTCGGGGTCGAACAGGGTGGCCCGGGCGGTGAGCCGGCCGGCCGGGTCGTGCCGGCCGTTCACGACGACGACCGAACGGTCGTCGTAGGAGTACTGGACGTGCAGCGGCTCGTTCGCCTTCTTCGCGCCGAAGTAGGCGCCGCCCTGGTCCAGGTACCGGTCCGTCAACTGCCAGTGCAGGGAGGTCCAGCCGCTGTTGAACATCCAGTGGATCACCCCGGTGGCGGGCCGGTCCGCGTCCGTGGCGTTGCGCGCGTAGGCCTCGAACTGGGCGCGGACGTTCTCGTACTGGGCGAGCTGTGCCTTGCGGACGTAGTCGGTCAGGTCCCGCGGGGCGCCGTAGCGGCCGGTGAGGGCGGCGTCGTAGATCTTCAGCGTCCCGAAGACGGTCGAGGGGGAGCGGTGGTACTGCCGGGCGGACGGGTCCTTCCAGAGGGTTTCCAGCTCGGCCGGGGTCATCATCCGGTGCAGGGTGTCGAGGGTCGGGATGTCGGGGCCCGCGCTGGTCTCGGAGTTGAAGCCGGTGGCCCCGCCCTCGCGCTTGGCGTACCAGTAGCCGGGCGGGACCCAGTCGTACGGCCCGGTCATCTTCATTCCCGAGCGGCCGAGCTGCGGTGAGGACTTCTCGGAGGCGGCCGGGATCACCGGGTCGGGCCAGTCGGCGGCCTTCAGGGCGTCCAGGTAGTTCCGTTCGATCGTCGCGTCGGGGGCCGCGTCGCTGCCGATCAGGAACGAGATCACGCTCGGATGGCCGCGCAGCCGGGCGGCCTCGGCGGCCATGGAGGCCTTGGCGACCCGGTGGTCGGCGTCGGTCCACTTCTGGCCGGATCCGTCCTCGTTGACGTTGCCCTCCCACTTGTCGCAGCACTCCCAGCCGGGCAGCGTGAGCAGGCCGTAGCGGTCGGCGAGGTCGAAGAACTCGTCCGGCTCGATGTGGCCCTCCAGCCGGAGGGTGTTGAGCCCGAGGTCGAGGGCGTACCCGAGGCGGTCCGCCACGTAGCGGCGGTCCCAGCGCAGGAACTCGTCCGGGGACCAGCCACCGCCCTTGACCAGCAGTCTGCGGCCGTTGATCCGGTACTGGCGGGCGCCGTCGGCGTCGAGGGGGGCCTGGACGTCACGGACGCCGAAGGTCTCGTGGGCGGTGTCGGAGGCCGTGCCCGCCACCGACACGGTGAGCTTCAGGCGGTACAGGGGCTGCCCGCCCATGCCGGCCGGCCACCACACCCGGGGGGAGGTGAGGCGCAGACCGGGGACGTCGGCGGGGGAGAAGGTGACGGTCTTCGTCTGGTGCGGGGCGAGCGGCACGTCGCGGGTGAAGGCCGTCCCGGCGACATGGCCCGTCACCTCGGCGGTGACCGCCTCGTCGGAGTCGTTGCGGGCCCGCGCCCTGACGGTCAGCTCGGCGGTGGCGAGGGACGGCACCGCCAGCCTGGTGATCACGTGCGCGTCGCGCAGCGCGACCGGGCCGCCCCGGCGCACCAGCACGTCACGGACGATGCCCATGTTGCGGTCGGGCGGCGGCTGGAGCCAGTCGAGCCAGCCCATGGTCAGGTCGGCGTCCGGATCGTTGGGCCGGATCCGGAACGCGACCGTGTTGGCGCCGGGCCGCACCAGCGGGGTGATGTCCAGTTCGTGACGCGTGTAGGCGCCGGCCACGTCCGCCGCCGCGGCCACCGCGCGGCCGTTGACGTAGACGTCGGCCGCCGAGACGACCCCGCTGAAGTCCAGGTGGGTGCGCCGGCCGGTGTCCTCGACGGTGAAGTCCGACCGGTACCACCAGGGGACGTCGAAGTCCCTGCGCGGGATCTTCGCCAGGTTGGTGGAGTGGAAGGGGTCGGGGTACACGCCGTCGGCGAACAGGGCGGCCAGGACGGTCGACCGGGGGCCGGCCGGATACCAGCCCCGGGCCGGATAGCCGGGGGAGGAGACGACCGCCGCCGGGTCGCTCACCTTCGCCGTCGACTGGATCGCATACCCCGCGAGCGGGGTGGCGGAGCCGGCCGTGGAGGGCACGCGGGTCACCGCGGCCGGCCGCTGGCGGGCCTCCGCGCCCCGGACGGCCGTCACGGCCCGGGCACTGGGGGACAACGCGGCGAGCAGGCCCAGCAGTACGGCTGCCGCGGTCGTCCGGCGTCCGGGGGTCCGGCGCCCCGACGGCACGCGCCCGGCGCCGCGAGGCCCGCCCCGCGGGCGGACGACGGGAGTGTGACGACAGGGCCTAGCGAACACGGCGGTCTCCAGCGTCGCGATGTCGGGAGCCCGGTAAGTCAGGAAACTTTACTAACCTGACGCGGACCAGGCGCGGCGCGGGCCGCGTCGACGACCGTAGGCCCTGACCGCCCTGGCGGGCGGCGCGAACCGCTCGGCTGTCGCCCGTCCGGCGCCGTGGGCCGCCACAACTTCATCCGCCGGCCTCCCCGGCCGGGCGGACCGCCGCGCGCACGCGGTCCGCAGGCCCCGTCGCGTGAGGAGTCCCCATGTCCGGTAGCCCGCCACCCTCGGGCGGCTTCGTCCGCCGTGTCGGTCCCTTCCAGGCCACGGCCATCAACATGAGCCAGATGTGCGGCATCGGGCCGTTCGTGACCATCCCGCTGATGGTGAGCGCGTTCGGCGGCCCCCAGGCGGTCGTCGGCTTCGTCGCGGGTGCCGTGCTGGCCCTGTGCGACGGGCTGGTCTGGGCCGAGCTGGGCGCCGCCATGCCGGGTTCGGGCGGCAGCTACGTCTACCTCCGCCAGGCCTTCCGGCACCGCACCGGCCGGCTGATGCCGTTCCTGTTCGTGTGGACCGCGATGCTCTTCATCCCGCTGATCATGTCCACCGGCGTGGTGGGCTTCGTCCAGTACCTCGGCTACCTCGCCCCCGGCCTCGGCCGGACCTCCGGCGACCTCGTCGGCCTCGGTGTCATCGCCCTGGTCGTGCTCCTGCTCTGGCGCGGGATCGAGCGCATCGCCCGCATCACCGCCGTGCTGTGGACCGTGATGATCGCCTCGGTGCTCCTGGTGATCGTCGCCGCGGCCACCGGCTTCAGCCCGCACCTGGCCTTCACCTACCCGGACCACGCCCTGGACGTCACCTCGGGTCACTTCTGGCCGGGCTTCGCGGCCGGTCTGACCATCGGCATCTACGACTACCTCGGCTACAACACCACCGCCTACATGGGCGCCGAGATCAAAGATCCCGGCCGGACCCTGCCGCGCTCCGTCATCCTCTCGGTCCTCGGCGTCATGGCGATCTACCTGCTGCTCCAGATCGGCACCCTGGGCGTCGTCGACTGGCACCGCATGACCGACCCGCACGACATCGCCTCCACCTCCGTGGCCTCCGCCGTGCTGGAGCGGACCTGGGGCAGGGGGGCCGCCGACGCCGTCACCGTGCTGATCCTGATCACGGCCTTCGCCTCGGTCTTCACCGGCCTGCTCGGCGGCTCGCGGGTGCCGTACGACGCCGCCCGGGACCGGGTGTTCTTCAAGCCGTACGAGAGGCTGCACCCCCGGCACCGGTTCCCGGCGCCGGGGCTGGCGACCATGGGCGTGATCACCGCGATCGGCTTCCTGATCGGCCGGCACACCGACCTCGCGACCCTGATCCAACTGCTCACCACGGTCATGGTGATCGTCCAGGCGCTGGCCCAGATCGTCGCGCTCGCCGTGCTGCGCCGACGCCGGCCCGACCTGCGCCGCCCCTACCGGATGTGGCTCTACCCGCTGCCCGCCGTGGTCGCCTTCACCGGGTGGTGCGTGGTCTACGGCTTCGCCGACGAGAACTCCCCGGGCCGCCACCCCGTCGAGTGGTCCCTGGCCTGGCTGGCCCTCGGCTGCGTCGCCTTCCTGATCTGGGCGCGGCGGGAGCGGGCGTGGCCGTTCGGGCCGGCGGAGGACCAGCGGGAGCGCACGGAGGGCGCAGTGGTCATGGAAGCGGGCCGGAACCCCGGCGGAAGGTGACCCCACCGGGACGCGGGGAGGCCGGTCCGCCCGGGCGGACCGGCCCCGGATTCTTCGTGTCCTTCACTTTCTTCGCCTGGTCCTCCTTACCTCGCGTCCGTATTCAGGAGTCCTTCTCCCAACGGCCGGTCTCTCTGTGGCCGGCCTCTCTACGCTCGTGGGGCGCTCTTCTGCGCCGTCCCCGCGCACATCAGCCCGAGGACCACGGCCAGCGCGCCGATGACGATGTTGTTCACGATCACTCCTGCGTCCGGGCCGCTGCCCACGATCCACGGAGCGATGATCATCCAGACGCCCATGGCGCACATGGCCCAGCTCAGGCCGTACATCCGCGCCGGAGCCGTGGTGAAGCCCAGGGCCAGCAGCCCGATCGCGATGCCGACGATCAGGTTGTGGGTCGCGAGCGCCGGCTGGCTCGCCGTGTAGTGCAGGATCCACGGGGACGCCGCACAGTACAGGCCGAGCAGGAAGACCGGCCCGTCCACGAGCGCCACGTCGCGGCCGCCGAGCATGCGGGCGTAGCGCGTCCGCATCTCGGATATGTCGGGGTGGGTCGCCATGTCACCCCTGTGCGAGACGTCGGCCATGTCCCGCCTCCTTCGTGATTCGCAGACCCGGACACGCCCGGAGGGGGCGCGCGGTAAGCGCCGCTTCTTCGCATTCTGCTCTTCTTTCCCCCTTATGTGTAGAGTCTCGGCGTATGTGCGGAACCTGGACACGCGGAGCCCGGCGGCGGCCCCGCCTCAGTCCTCGCGGCCGCGGGCCCGCTTGAACCGGGTCAGGCCCTCGGACAGCTCGACGATCGGGTCCGGGTAGTCCAGCGCGGCCCGCTCGGGTCCCGTCAGCTTCCACGGCTCGTGCACCAACGGGGCGTGCAGCGCATCGAGTTCGGGCACCCAGCGGTGGACGTACGCGCCCTCGGGGTCGTACCGCTTGCCCTGGGTGACCGGGTTGAGGACGCGGTTGGGGCGGGTGTCCGTGCCGGTCCCCGCCATCCACTGCCAGTTGAGCTGGTTGTTGGCCACGTCCCCGTCGACCAGCAGGTCGAGGAAGTGCCGGGCGCCCACCCGCCAGTCGACGTAGAGCGTCTTGGCCAGGAAGCTCGCGGCCAGCAGCCGGCCGCGGTTGTGCATCCAGCCCTCGTACCGGAGCTGACGCATCGCGGCATCCACGATCGGGTAACCGGTACGTCCCTCCCGCCAGGCATCGATGTCCGCGCGGGCCGTCCGCTCGGTGCGCCAGCGGTCGCGCTTGGTGCGGTAGTCGGTGCTCGAGGCCGCCGGCCGCGCCGCCAGCACCTGCCGGTGGAAATCGCGCCAGGCGAGC
This sequence comes from Streptomyces cellostaticus, assembly GCF_023630175.1. Classification (GTDB taxonomy): domain Bacteria; phylum Actinomycetota; class Actinomycetes; order Streptomycetales; family Streptomycetaceae; genus Streptomyces; species Streptomyces cellostaticus_A. The sequence continues at coordinate 88,827 of NZ_JALLIN010000019.1, forward strand.
TGCCGCACGAAGGCCTCGGCGCCCGGGCCGCCCACCTTGCGGGCGCGGTGCACCAGCTCCACGGCGGAGAGCGTGCCGAAGTGCAGGTGCGGGGAGAGCCGCGAGGTCGCGTCGCCGGCCAGGTCGTCGTGCCGGTCCTCGTACCGGGACAGGCCCCGGCGCAGCCAGGCGGAGACCAGTCTGCGGCCCAGCGCCTCCCCGCCCTCGGCCAGCCCCTCGGACACACCGCTCAGCCCCCCGCGGGAGGGCAGCTCCTCGGACCCGACGCCCTCCGGCACCCGGATCGCGCGCGGCGCGCCGAGAGCGTCGCGCAGCTCCACCCGGGACCACTGCCGGAAGTACGGCGTGAACACCGCGAAGTGGTCCGAGGAGGCGGGTGTCACCGCGCCCGGCGTCAGTGCCGTGGTCACCGTGTCGTGGACGTGCAGCCGGCGCCCGTCGGCCTCCAGGGCCCGGCGCAGCCGCTCCTCCCGGCGGTGCGCGTAGGCGCTGACGTCGGCGGCCATGTGCACCTCGTCGGCGTCGGCCTCGGTGACCACCTTGCACACCTCCTCGACCAGGTCGCCGGAGCGGAGCACGAGCCGGCCGCCGCGCTCGCGCAGGCCCGCGTCCAGATCGCGCAGGCAGTCGGCGAGGAACGCCAGCCGGTTGGGCGCCGCGTACCCGGCCTCGTCCACCCCGCGGTCGCGGACGAACAACGGAACCACGTGCCGGGTACCGTCCAGCGCCGCCCGCAGCGGCGGATGGTCGTGCAGGCGCAGGTCGGCGGTGAACAGGACGACCGAGACGTTCATGGTGCGGCTCCGGGGCGTCGGACGGGAGAGCGGGCGCTGGACGGTGGTTGCTTCCGGATCACGGTCTCCCGCGGATGCGGGGCGTCAACGCGCGGCCGCCCGCTCCCTCCGCCGGGAGAGCGGGGCGGTGGTGGCGGCGGCACGGGCGATGTTGCGGGCCATGCCGCCGAAGACCACGGCGTGGAACGGGGAGACGCCCCACCAGTAGGCCTGGCCCAGCAGCCCGTGCGGGTGGAACAGCGCGCGCTGCCGGTACCGGCAGCGCCCGGCGCCGTCGGGTTCCACGTACATCTCCAGCCAGGCGAGCCCCGGCAGCCGCATCTCCGCCCGCAGCCGCAGCAGGTGCCCGGGCTCGATCTCCTCCACCCGCCAGAAGTCCAGCGAGTCGCCCACCCGGAGCCGCTGCCTGTCCCGCCGGCCCCGGCGCAGTCCCACCCCGCCCGCCATCCGGTCCAGCCAGCCGCGCAGCGCCCAGGCGAGCGGGAAGGAGTACCAGCCGTTCTCCCCGCCGACCCCCTCGACGACCCGCCACAGCGCCTCGGGCGGGGCGTCCACGGCGGTCTCCCGGACGTCCGTGTACAGGCTGCCGCCCGCCCAGTCGGGGTCGGTGGGCAGCGGGTCGCTCGGTGCTCCCGGCACCGCGGCCGACGTCCAGCGGGTGACCACCCGGGCGTCGCGGACCCGCTGCAGGGCCAGCCGGACCGCCTCGTCGAAGGGCAGCGGATGCCCGGGCGGATGCGGCATGTAGGCCTCGATGTCGTCCTCGTGGCACACCACTTCGTGGCGCAGCGACTCCGTGAGCGGCCGGGCGATGGACGCGGGCACCGGGGTGACCAGACCGACCCAGTGGCTGGACAGCGTCGGGGTGAGGACGGGCACGGGCAGGATGACCCGGCGCGGCAGCCCGGCCACCGCCGCGTAGCGGACCATCATCTCCCGGTAGGTCAGGACGTCGGGGCCGCCGATGTCGAAGGTGCGGTTCACGTCGGCGGGCAGCACCGCGCTGCCCACCAGCAGGCGCAGCACGTCCCGTACCGCGATGGGCTGGATGCGGGTGTGCACCCAGCTCGGGGTGACCATGACGGGCAGCCGCTCGGTGAGGTAGCGCAGCATCTCGAAGGAGGCCGAGCCGGAGCCGATGATCACGGCCGCGCGCAGCACCGCGGTGGGCACACCGGAGTCCATCAGGATGCGGCCGACCTCGGCGCGGGACCGCAGGTGCGGGGAGAGCTCGTGCTCGGGCACCCCCTCGGGGGTGAGCCCGCCCAGGTAGACGATGCGCCGCACGCCGGCCGCCCGGGCCCGCTCGCCGAAGATCCGGGCGGCCTCGCGGTCGGTCTCCTCGAAGCCGTCCCCGGTGCCGAGCGCGTGGACCAGGTAGTAGGCCACGTCGACGTCCCGCATGGCCTCCGCGACGGAGTCCGCGTCGGTGACGTCCCCGCGCGCCACCTCTATGTCGCCCGCCCAGGGGTGGTCGCGCAGCTTGCCGGGGGAACGGGCGAGGCAGCGGACCCGGTGTCCGGCGGCGAGCAGCTCCGGGACGAGCCGGCCGCCGATGTACCCCGTGCCACCCGTCACCAGGCAGCGCGCACCGCCCTTCACGTCGTCGCCGTGCATCCGTCTCCGCCCTTCGTGCCGCTGACCGGGTCCTGCCGAGTTCCCCCGTCCGACTCTTCGACGCGTGCGTGCCCCACGGATGCGGGACATGACGGCGGCCGTCGCGGGCAGGCGGACAACACGGGCCGCGAACGGTCCGGGCCGGTCCCGACGCTGGAGGTGTGAGCCGCCATGAGCGCGAAGGTGTTGGAACGATTCCCCGCGGGAGCCCCCCGCGGTTCGTGGCCCGCTGAGGAGTACGCGGCCGCGCGCCGCGCCCAGGGCCAGGCCGCCACCGTGGTGATGGACCTGAAGTCGGACGCCTTCCTCGTCGTGGTGCCGGGCCGGGACGAGGACTGACCGCTCCGTCCGACGCCCGGGCCGTTCCGCCGCGTGCCGTGCCGGGCGCGAGTGCGCCTGCTCCGTCCGCGAAGTGCGCGTTCACGACGGGAGGGACGGTGGCACGCGGGGGCGTCCGCCGCCCGAGCCGCCCGATACCGGTGTCCCCGCGCCTGGCACCGGTGCCCCGTGGAGCACCGCCTGCGGAATAGCGGTGCCCCGCGCGGCACCGCGTGCCAGACTCCGCGGATGACCTCCGAAACGATCACCGCGGACGCCTCCGGCACCTTCCGGCTCGGCGACCTCCCCGTCCACCGCATCGGCCTCGGCGCGATGCGGCTCACGGGCAGCGCCGCCTTCCATCTCGGCACCCCGAGCGAGCGGGAGCGTTCCCTCACCGTGCTGCGCAGGGCCGTCGAACTCGGTGTGAACCACATCGACACGGCGGCCTTCTACTTCTCGTCCCTGCGCTCCGCCAACGAACTGATCAACACCGCGCTGTCCCCGTACCCCGACGACCTGGTCGTCGTCACCAAGGTGGGCCCCCACCGCGACGAGCAGGGCGAGTGGGGCGACTCGGCCCGCCCCGAGGAACTGCGCGGGCGCGTCGAGGAGAACCTGCGCCAGCTCGGCCGGGACCACCTCGACGTCGTGAACTTCCGGCGGCAGGGCCAGGAGTCGATAGCCGAGCACTTCGGTGCCCTCGCCGAACTGCGGGACGCCGGCCTGATCCGGCACCTCGGCGTCTCCGGCGTCGAACCGGGACACCTCGCCGAGGCCCTGGAGATCGCGCCGGTGGTGTGCGTGCAGAACCGGTACGCGGTGGACCGGCCCGACCCCGTCGGCGACGAGGTCCTGCGCCGGTGCGGCGAGCACGGCATCGCCTTCGTCCCCTTCTACGCCGTCGCGGGCGGGGCGGGCCAGCACGGGGCGACCGACGCCCACGACGAGGCGGTCCTCTCCGTCGCCCGGACGCACGGCGTGAGCCCCGCCCAGATCCGCATCGCCTGGACCCTGCACCAGGGCCGGCACGTCCTCGCCATCCCCGGCACCGGTGATCCCGCCCACCTCGTGCAGAACGTCGCCGCCGGCGCGCTGCGCCTCACCGGCGAGGAACTCGCCCGGCTCGATGCGGCCCGCGCCCAGACCGGCTGACCACCGGAGCGCCGCGCACGCGTGGCGGCGCGGCCGGCGGCCGGCCGGTGACGGCCACCCGCGGACGCGGCCACCGCACGGGTGGGCGGCACGACCGGCCGACTACACTGGCGTAGCCGGTCCGGTGGACCGTGGACGAGGACGGGGTGAGGAACGATCCGATGACCGACGCCAGGGACGCGCGCAGACCGGCCGGCGAGCTCGAAGCGAGCGTGATGGCCGCCCTCTGGGCCGCCGGCGCGCCCCAGACCCCCGGCCAGGTCCAGCTCGGCCTCGGCGGCGGCCTCGCCCGTACGACGGTCACCACGATCCTGACCCGGCTGCACGACAAGGGTGTCGTCGACCGGCGGCGCCAGGGGCGCGGCTACGCCTACTTCCCGGTCCAGGACGCCCAGGGCCTCACCGCCCGCCGGATGCACACCGAGCTCGACCGGGACGACGACCGCGAGACCGTCCTCGCCCGCTTCGTCGCCCAGCTCAGCCCCGGCGACGAACGCATCCTGCGGGACCTGCTCGAACCCGGCGACCAGTGACCGCCCTGCTCCTGCTCCCGCTGCTGCTGCCGTGCGCCCTGCCGCCGCTGGCCCGCCGGGCGAACGACCGGCTCCCCCCGGTGGCCGCCCTGTGGGCGGTCACCGCGTGCGCGGTCGTCCTGGCGGGCTGCTCGCTGGCCGCGCTCGGCCTGTGCCTGCTGACGGGCCTGCTCGAACTGCCGCTGTTCGCCGCGCTCGGTGAGCTGATCCACCCGCTGCGCACCGGCTCGGACCTCCTGGTCCTGCCCGCCGCCGCGGTCTCCGTCGGAGCCCTCGCGCTGTGCGCCTGGACCCTGGCCCGATCCGTCCTGCGCCAGGCCCGCGCCTTCCGGACCGCCCGCACGGAGGCCGGGCGCGGGCCCGCGGCGGGGGACCTGTGCGTGGTGGAATCCGTCCGCCCGGACGCCTACGCGCTGCCCGGCCGCCCGCACCGCATCGTCGTCACCACCGCCATGCTGCGCTGTCTCGACGGCCCCGAGCGTGAGGCGCTGTTCGCGCACGAGCGGGCGCACAACCAGGGCGGCCACCACTACTTCCTCGCCGCCGCCGAGCTCGCGGCGCACTGCCACCCCGCCCTCCGCCCGGTCCGCGACTGCATCCGGCTCGCCGCCGAGCGTGCCGCCGACGAGGCCGCCGCCGACCGGGTCGGGGACCGCCGGCTTACCGCCCGCGCCATCGCCCGGGCCGCCCTGGCGGCCCAGGCCGAGCCCTCCGGGCGGCCCGCCTTCGCCGCCGCCGCGACGGCCGGCCCCGTACCTCAGCGGGTCCGGGCCCTGCTCACCGGCGCGCCCGCGCCCGGCCGGGCCGGCCGCCCGGTCGCCGCCCTGCTCCTCGTCTGCGCCGTCGTCTCCAGCGGGGCCTCGGCGACCGCCCTGGCCGACGTCCACCACCGGGTCGAGGTCGCCCAGGGCGATCAGCGCCCCTGACCGCACCGCCGGACGCCGGGCCCGCGAGCCCGCGCCCACCCACCTTCGCCGCGGTGACTGGCGCTCGCGGGGTTTTACGTATAACCTCACCCGCCAGTCCACCCCCACCGGAAGGCCCCGATGCGACGCGTTGCCCTGGTCACCCTCGTCGTGGACGACTACGACGAGGCCATCCGCTTCTACACCGACGCCCTCGGGTTCCGGCTGGCCGAGGACGAGCCCCGGCCGGACGGCTCCCGCTGGGTCGTCGTGGAGCCCGGCGCGCGGGGTGAGGGTGCGGCCGGACCCGGTACCGGCCTGCTCCTCGCCCGGGCCACGGGTGAGGAGCAGCGCGCCCGGGTGGGGGACCAGACCGGGGGGCGCGTCGGCTTCTTCCTGCACACCGACGACTTCGCCCGCGACCACACCCGGATGACCGCCGCCGGCGTGACCTTCCTGGAGGAGCCGCGGCGCGAGCCGTACGGCACGGTCGCCGTCTTCCAGGACCTGTACGGCAACCGCTGGGACCTGCTCCAGCCCGCCGCCTGACCCTCCTCCCGCCACTCGGACCCACCTGCCCTAGGAAAGAACCACCATGACCGCTACGCGCGTAGACTCCGCCCTCCTCCGCCGCCTGCCCAAGGCCGTCCTGCACGACCACCTCGACGGCGGCCTGCGCCCCGCCACCGTCGTGGACCTCGCCGCCGCGGTCGGCCACACCCTGCCCACCACCGACCCCGACGAGCTCGCCGCCTGGTACGTCGAGGCCGCCAACTCCGGCGACCTGGTGCGCTACATAGCCACCTTCGAGCACACCCTCGCCGTCATGCAGAACCGCGAGGGCCTGCTGCGGGTCGCCGAGGAGTACGTCCTCGACCTCGCCGCCGACGGTGTCGTCTACGCCGAGGTGCGCTACGCCCCCGAGCTGAACACCAGGGGCGGGCTGTCGATGAGCGAGGTCGTGGAGACGGTGCAGGAGGGTCTCGCCGCCGGTATGGCCAAGGCGGCGGCCGCCGGCACCCCGGTGCGCGTCGGCACCCTGCTCTGCGGCATGCGGATGTTCGACCGCGTCCGCGAGGCCGCCGACCTGGCCGTCGCCCACCGCGACGCCGGTGTCGTCGGCTTCGACATCGCCGGCGCCGAGGACGGCTTCCCGCCGGCCGACCACCTGGCCGCCTTCGAGCACCTGCGCCGCGAGAGCGTGCCGTTCACCATCCACGCCGGCGAGGCGCACGGCCTGCCCAGCATCCACCAGGCCCTGCAGGTGTGCGGCGCCCAGCGCATCGGTCACGGTGTGCGCATCACCGAGGACATCGTCGACGGCAAGCTCGGCCGGCTGGCCGGCTGGGTGCGCGACCGCCGGATCCCGCTGGAGATGTGCCCGACCTCCAACCTCCAGACCGGCTGCGCCCGCTCGATCGGCGAGCACCCGATCACCGCGCTGAAGGACCTCGGCTTCCGGGTCACCCTCAACACGGACAACCGCCTGGTGTCGGGCACGACCATGACCCGGGAGATGTCCCTGCTGGTCGAGGAGGCCGGCTGGACGGTGGAGGACCTGCGCACCGTCACCGTGAACGCTCTCAAGAGCGCGTTCATCCCGTTCGACGAGCGCAGGGCGCTCATCGACGACGTGGTGCTGCCGGGTTACGCGGCCGCGCTCTGAGCGAGCCCCCGCAGGTAGGCGGCCTGTCCGACGTGCTGGAGATCGTCGGACAGGACGCTCACCAGGCGCGCGCCCAGTGTGACCGGCGGGTCCCAGCGCTCGTCCACGATCCGTTCCAGGTCCTTGGCGGCGAGGCCGCGCAGGGCGCCCAGGGTCCGCTCGTGGACGGCGTCGTAGTAGCCGGTGAGCCGTTCCGCCGACTCGACCCGAACCTTCGCGACCTCCTCGGGGCCGTGCCCGTAACCGGTGTCGTGCCGGGGCAGGCCGAGCCCGAAGCGCTTCTCCCAGCCCTGGGACAGCCAGACCTGGTCGAGGCCGAAGGCGTCGGCGACGTGGTCGTCCTGCACCCGGGCGAGGTGCCAGACGAGCCAGGCGGCGGAGTTGGCGCCGGGCGCCGGACGGAAGTGCAGTTCGTCGGGTCCGAGGCCCTCGATCGCGGCGTGGACTTCTTCCCGGACACGGCCGTAGCCGTCGATGAGGATGTCCTTGGCGTGCATGACGTCCACCATCGCGCATCGCGCCCGCAACCGCCCGACCGGCGCGCCCCTGCCGTCAGGGCGCCCCGCCGTCCGCGGCCAGGAGTGTGACCAGGGCCCGGGCCGCGGGGCTGGTGGCGCGCTCCGGCGGCAGCAGGGCGACGGTCTCGTACTCCGCCTGGACCGCGCCCTTCACGGGCAGCGCCGTCAGCGAGGGGCGCTTGTGCCGGAAGTGCCGCGGCACGACGGCGATGCCGAGGTTCTCGTCGACCAGGTCCAGCAGGCTGTGAACGTCGTTGACCTCCAGCGCGACCGTGCGCCGGAGACCGGTGGCGGCGAAGGCGGCGTCGGTGGTGCGGCGCGGGCCCCAGTCCGGGTGGAAGTCCACGAACACCTCGCCGGCCAGGTCGTCCGGCACGAGCACCGCGCCGGTCGCGGCGAGCCGGTGGCTGGGATGGCACAGCACCGTCATGGGCTCACCGGTCAGCGACACCGAGCGGAGCTGGTCGGTGTCGGCCTGGGTGCGGTAGGCGAAGGCCAGGTCCAGCCGCCCCGCGGCCACCTCCTCGGCCAGTGCCCCCGAGCCCGCCTGCCGCAGCCGGATCTCCACGTCCGGATGCCGGCGCCGGAAGGCCGCCAGCAGCCCCGCCACGTGCACCCCGGCGATGCACTGCTCGGTGCCCAGCGCCAGCGTGCCGCGCAGCACGCCCTGCACCGCGGCCACCGCCTCGTGCGCCGAGCGCACCTGCGCCAGGATCCGCTCGGCCTCCACCAGCAGCGCGCGCCCCGCCTCGGTGAGCGTCACCCGGCGGGTGGTCCGCACGAACAGCGGCGCCCGCAGCTCGCGCTCCAGCGCCCGGATCGAGGCCGACAGACCGGACTGGGACACCAGGAGGCGCTCGGCGGCCCGGGTGAAGTGCTGGTCCTCGGCGACCGCGACGAAGTGCTGGAGATGGCGCAGTTCCATGATTGAGAAGCCTATCCGCTGAATCGCATCGGATTCTTCTGTTGGACCGCTGCCCGGCGTCCGGTGAAGGGTGGAACCGGTAGATCTTGTGTCCATCCCTCTGGAGTCGCGTTGTACACCGCACACCCCGACCGCTACGCGGACATGCCCTACCGGCGCGCCGGACGCAGCGGTCTGAAGCTCCCCGCGCTGTCGCTCGGCCTGTGGCACAACTTCGGGCCCGACCGGCCCGCCGAGACCCGGCGCGCCATCCTGCGCCGTGCCTTCGACCTCGGCGTCACCCACTTCGACCTGGCCAACAACTACGGCCCGCCGCCCGGTGCCGCGGAGTCCGCGCTCGGCGAGGCACTGAAGGCCGACTTCACCCCCTACCGCGACGAACTGGTGATCTCCACCAAGGCCGGCTACCTGATGTGGCCCGGCCCGTACGGCGAATGGGGCTCGCGCAAGTACCTGCTGTCCTCTCTCGACCAGAGCCTTCGGCGGATGGGCCTGGAACACGTCGACATCTTCTACTCGCACCGCTTCGACCCGGACACTCCGCTGGAGGAGACGATGGGCGCCCTGCACACGGCGGTGCGCCAGGGCAAGGCGCTCTACGTCGGCGTCTCCAACTACTCCGCCGAGCAGACCCGCGAAGCGGCCCGGATCCTCGCCGATCTCGGCACCCCGCTCCTCGTCCACCAGCCGCGCTACTCGATGCTCGACCGCCGCCCCGAGGACGAGGGCGTGCTGGACGCCCTGGACGAGCTGCGGGCCGGGTCCGTCGTCTACTCCCCGCTGGAGCAGGGCCTGCTCACCGGGCGCTACCTCGACGGCGTCCCGGAGGGTTCCCGGGCCGCGAGCGACAGCCCGTTCCTGAACTCGGACGCCGTCACCGAGGACCTGGTCGGCCGGCTGCGCGCCCTGGACGCGATCGCGAGGTCCCGTGGGCAGTCCCTGGCCCAGATGGCCCTGGCCTGGGTGCTGCGCGGCGGCCGGGTCACCTCCGCGCTGGTCGGTGCGAGCAGCCCGCGGCAGCTCGAGGACAGCGTCGGGGCGGTGCGCCGACTCGACTTCGACGACGAGGAGCTGGCGCGCATCGACGCCGTCGTGAAGGGCTGAGAACACCGGAACCGGCGGCCGGACCATGCGCGTCCGGCCGCCGGTCCCGGGGCGCCGCGGGCCGCGATTTCCGCGCGGTACCGCCCGCGCATTCGCTGGGAATTCCCGCCGCGGAACTCCGCACCGGCGTCGTCGCCGATCGCGGCCTCAGACCTCCGGCGGGACCCGGTCCAGGAATCCCAGCACCTGCCGGATGCGGCCCTCGCCGTCCAGGGTGATCACGTCGAACCCGGCGACCGGGGCCGAGCCGTCCCGCTCGTTCACCAGCTCCCAGCCGAAGCGGGCGATGTCGTGGTGCCCGTCCACCGCGCCGTGCGGACGGAACACGAAGCCGGGGAACTGCTCGTGGACCGCCGTGATCACGGCAGCGATCCCCTCGTGCCCGCGCACCTCGGCCAGTGGATCGGTGTAGCCGCCGTCCTCGGTCCAGGCCGCGGCGACGGCCTTGCGCAGGGCCTCCGGCTCGACGGCGTTCCAGGCCTCGAAGTAACGGGCGACGGCACCCTCGTAGTTCACGGACATGGTGAATCAGCCTCCATAGAGGTCGTCATCGCTGGTCGGAAACCGGATCCGGGATTCGCCGATCCGGTGTGACCACCATGCCCGAGCCGCGCGGGCCCGGTCGATTACCTCCCGGGTAATGACGCGCCTCCGTATACCCGGGTTATTTCGGCCACAAAGCGCGATGAATATGCCAGGAGACTGGCCGGAAAGTCATGGTGACAGTGTTTCGGGAGTGGCGATACTCGATGAGCAGGGGCACTTCACCGCACAGGAGCCGCACCGAGAGCGAGGGCCGGCCGGCACACCAGCGAGGCGACGGGGGAGTGAGCGTGCACGACGAATTCCTGTGCCATGTCACCGCGTACGGCACGTGCGGCGGGCGGCGTATCGGCGTTCCGCTCGGTACCTACCGCGCGCCCACGCTGCCCCTGGCCCTGTGGTGGCTGCGCGACCGGGCGTCCTGGATCGCCGAGCGGCTGGATCCGAGCCCGCGGGATCCCGCCTTCCCGGCGGCCGCGCTGGTCCCGGTCGCGGAGACGGTGGCCGACGTGCCCGCCCTGCTGCGCGCCTGGTGCGCCGACGGCGCCCGGCAGGAGCTGATCGCGGAGGAACTGGCGGGCGGACGGCTGGTGCGGATCGCCGCCAGCGACGACACCACCGAGTACGAACTGCTCGCCGAGTCGGTGGACGCGCTGCGTATGCAGCGCACCCTCCCGGCGCTCGTCGTGCCCGTCGCCTGACGCCCGCCCGCGGGCCCGGCAGGAAGCGCGCGGCGCCCGCCGCCCCGCCGCCCGGCACGCTCCACGCGTCACCCGCCAGGTGTGCCCGGCCGCCCGGGCACACGAACGGCCCAATCGGTACAATTCTGCACATGGCGGAGCGGCCAATCGCCCCGGCGGCACCCGAACTCGTGCTGGAGACCGACGCGGGCTCCACGGTGATGAACCCCGGCCACGACTACCACGTCGGGCGTGATCCGCTGAGCGACATCGTGTTCGACGACGACCGGGTCTCGTGGCACCACGCGGTGCTCCGCTGCGACCACGACCGCTGGACCCTGCGGGACGCGCAGAGCACCAACGGCACCTACGCCGACGGCCGGCGCATCGAGGAGTGGGACGTCCGCCCGGGCAGCGTCATCCGCTTCGGCAACCCCTCAGACGGCCCCCGCGCCGTCCCCGTGGGCCCGCCCGGGCCCGCCGCGCACGGCCCGTCGGCCGTCTCGCACCCGGAGCTGACCGGTACCTACCGGGCTCCGAGCAGTGTCCGTCCACTGCCCGTGCGCACCATCCGCATCGGCCGGGCCGAGGACAACGACCTCGTCGTCGACGACCTGACCGTCTCCCGCCACCACGCCGAACTGCGCGCCCACGCCGACGGCAGCTACGAGATCGTCGACCTCGGCAGCCACAACGGCACCTATCTCGACGGCGCCCCCGTCACCCAGGCCCCGATCGGGCCCGGCGACCTCGTCGGCATCGGCCACATCACCTACTGCCTGGTGGACGACGGACTGCAGGAGTACGTGGACACCGGCGAGGTCTCGCTCGACGCGCAGGACCTCACGGTCACCGTCGGTGGCGGCAAGGTCATCCTCGACCACGTCTCCTTCCCGGTGGGGGAGAAGTGCCTGCTCGCGGTCGTCGGGCCGAGCGGCTCGGGCAAGTCCACACTGCTCGGCGCCCTCACCGGACAGCGTCCCGCCGATCACGGCACCGTCCTGTACGACGGCCGCGACCTCTACCACGACTACGCGGAACTGTGCCGGCGCGTCGGCCTGGTCCCGCAGGACGACATCCTGCACCCCCAGCTCACCGTACGCGCCGCCCTCTCCTACGCCGCCGAACTGCGCTTCCCCGGCGACACCGCGCGGGCCGAACGGCGGGCCCGGGTGGACGAGGTGATCGGGGAGCTGGGCCTCGGGACGCGGGCCGACCAGCCGGTGCACAGCCTCTCCGGCGGCCAGCGCAAGCGGGTCAGCGTGGCCCTGGAACTGCTGACCAAACCGTCCCTGCTCTTCCTCGACGAGCCGACCTCCGGACTCGACCCCGGCATGGACCGCTCCGTGATGCACATGCTGCGCGGCCTCGCCGACGACGGCCGCACCGTCATCGTCGTCACCCACAGCGTGCTCAGCCTCGACGTCTGCGACCGCCTGCTGGTGCTCGCCCCCGGCGGCCGGATCGCCTACTACGGCCGGCCCGACGACGCCCTCGCGTTCTTCGGCTTCGAGCAGTGGCCGGAGGCCTTCGAGGCCTTCGACCGCGACGAGGACCGCGACTGGGCGGGGGAGTACCGCGACTCCCCGTTCCACCGGTACTACGTCACGGAGGACGGCACCCAGCCCCGCCTGCCCTCCGCCCCGCAGGCCGTGCCGGTGCCACCGCTCCGCCCGCGCGGCTGGGGCGCCCAGCTCCGCACCCTCGTGCGCCGCTACACCGCCGTCCTCGCCGCCGACCGCACCTTCCTCGCCGTGATGATCGCGCTGCCCTTCGTCATGGGTGCCATGGCCCGGGCCCTGGCCGGCAGCCGGCTCACCCGGGACACCGCGATGAACGCGCTCCTCATCCTGTGCGTCGGCGCCGTACTCACCGGGGCCGCCAACGCGGTGCGCGAACTCGTCAAGGAACGCGCGGTCTACCGGCGCGAGCGCGCCGTCGGCCTGCCCAGATCGGCCTATCTCATGTCCAAGGTGGTGGTGCTCGGCACCGTCACCGTCGTCCAGGCCGTCGTCCTCACCCAGGTCGCCCTGCTCGGCGTCGACCTGAACGCGCCCGGCGGCCGGGGTGTCCTGCTGCCACCGCTGGCCGAGATCACCCTCGCCGTCGCGCTGCTGGCCTTCACCGCGATGATGCTCGGTCTGCTGGTCTCCGCGCTGGTGCGCAAGGAGGAGGTGACGATGCCGCTGCTGGTGCTCCTCGCCATCGTCCAGGTCGTCTTCTGCGGCGCCCTGCTCCCGCTGCACGGCGTGCCCGGCCTGGAACAACTGTCCTGGCTGGTGCCCGCCCGATGGGCGCTCGGCGCCATGGCCGGCACCATCGGGCTGGCCCGGATCGTGCCGGGCACCGTCACCGCCGATCCGCTGTTCCGCCACTCCGCCGGGATCTGGCTGATGGACCTGGGCATGCTCCTGGTGCTCTCCGTCCTCTACGGCCTGCTGGTCGTCCCGCTGCTGCGCCGGCACGAACCCGTCGTGATGCGGAGGCGGGCGGCCCGATGAGCGGACAGCGCGCCGCCGCGTTCCGGCCCACCCACGTCGTGCCGCCCGACGGCATGCCGGCCTGGGAGGCCCCGGACCCGGCCCGCCCCACGGTGGCCCTCGACCCGCTGCTGCCCGTCGAACTCGTCGAACGGCTCGGCGACTGGGGGCACATCCGCTGCGCCAACGGCTGGGCCGCCTGGGTCGACGGCCGCTATCTGGTCGCCGTGCCCCGGGACCCGCCCGCCGCCGGTGACCCGCCCGCCGGCACCACGGACCCGCTGCCGCTGCTGGCCCGGGCCGAACGGGCCCTGGCCGGCTACCGGGCCGCCGTCCGCGAACTCGCGGACGGCGGGCTGGACGGCCGTGCCTTCGAGGACCGCACCCGTGCGCTGCGCATCGGGATCGTGGTCGACGGCGAGTCGATGTGGGTCTACGACCCCGACGAGGGCCGATGGATGTACGGCGACGGACGCCGGCTGCACACCTACGCCGCCGAGCGCCCGGCCACCGGCGGCACGCAGCCCGACCACGCCCCCACCCGGTACGCCGCCCCCGGGGGTGAGTCCTGATGGCGGGCCGGGCGGATGTCTCCTCGGGGCGGCCCCCGGAACTCGTCGGACACCGGGTGGCGGACTACCTGCTGGAGAGCGTGATCGGCCGCGGCGGCATGGCCGTCGTCTACCGCGCCCGCGACCTGCGCCTGGACCGCACCGTCGCGCTCAAGCTGCTCGCCCCGGAACTGTCCCGCAACGACACCTTCCGCAAGCGCTTCACCCACGAGTCCCGGGTGGCCGCCGCCATCGACCATCCGCACATCGTGCCCGTCTTCGAGGCCGGCGAGACGCACGGGGTGCTCTACATCGCCATGCGCTACGTGCCCGGCAGCGACCTGCGCCATCTGCTCGACGAGCGCGGACCGCTGCCCTTCGCCGACGCCGTGCGCATCGCGGCCCAGGTGGCGTCCGCGCTGGACGCCGCCCATGAACACGGTCTGGTCCACCGGGACGTGAAACCCGGCAACGTCCTGATCGCCCGCGGTACCGACAGCGACCACCCCGAGCACGTCTACCTCACCGACTTCGGGCTGACCAAGAAGTCGCTGTCCCTGACCGGGTTCACCAGCGTGGGCCAGTTCGTCGGCACCCTCGACTACGTGGCCCCGGAGCAGATCTCCGGCCGGCCCGTCGACGGCCGCTGCGACGTCTACGGCCTCGCCTGCGTCGTCCAGGAGACCCTGACCGGCCGCCCGCCGTTCCAGCGCGAGGACGACATGGCCCTGCTGTGGGCCCACCAGTACGCGGATCCCACCCCGCCCGGCGCCGTCCGCCCCGGCCTGCCCCGAGGCGTCGACGCGGTCTTCGCCCGGGCCCTCGCCAAGAGCCCGGACGCCCGCTACGACACCTGCCTCGACTTCGTCGCCGCCCTGCGCGCCGCCCCCGCCGCCACCGCCCCGGACCGCCCGGCGCCGGTCCGGCCCCGGCCGCCCCCGGGATGGGCCCGCCCGGTCTTCCCCGCCGCCGGGCCGTAGGCCCAGCCGCCGGGCTCCCGCCCGGCCCCGCGACGCCGTGCGCGCACTCCCGCCGCGCCCGTCCGCGATCCGGGTACGCCCGTACGGGGCCCGCGGCCCGGCGCGTCCTCGGCCTGCGCCGCGGCCCCCGGAGCTCGCACCCGGGGCCGCGTGGCCGCCCGGCGGGCGGACCACGGGAAGGCCTCGGCCCGGCCCCGGTCCGGTCAGGCCGGGCCCTCGGGGACGTCTGCCCGGCCCGGCCGGTGCACCGGCCGGGCCAGCAGCGCGCCCAGGAAGCCGGTGGCCAGCCCCCACAGCGCGCCCAGGCCCACCGCCTGCCACAGCCGGGCCCTGAGGAACAACTCCCCGGACAGCCCGCCTCCCAGGTCGCCGATGCCGAGCAGCGACAGTCCGTAGTGCGCCGAGATCCGGCAGAGCAGACAGACGGCCAGGACCGTCAGGGCCAGGGCGACGGCCAGGCGCACCGCGTGCTGCCAGGCCCGGACCCCGGCCGGGCACCGTGCCGCCATCAGGAAGGCCACCGCCGACGTCAGCACCACCTGGGCGACCAGCAGCCACCACATCCCGCCGTCCCGCCCGGTGAGCGTGCGCAGGTTCAGCGTGGCGACGTCCGGGGCGCGCAGGACGTGGTCCAGCACCTCGGGCATCGGCAGCCCGAACGGGCCGTCCACCCGGCCGTTCCAGGTGGCGCCCTGGCCCAGGGTGAGGGCGAGCCAGGCCAGGTTGGGCAGACCGAGCAGGATCACCGCGAACGTCTCGGCGGGGTGCCCGCGCGTCGCCGCCGACACCAGTGCCACGACGAGGCCGACGACGACGTAGCCGAGCAGCAGCAGGACCACGGCGTGCGCGGCCGGGCGTACCGGCTCGCGCAGCCGCAGCAGCCGTCCGGGCAGCGGCGCGCCGGGCACCACCAGCAGGGCCAGCAGCAGCACCCCGGCCAGCCACAGCAGCCCGAACACCACGGTCAGCGGCACATCGGTGGTGAACCCGACCGTCGGCGCCCCACCGAACAGGTCGGTGAGGTCGCTGAGCGTGCCCTCGCCCACGTCCACCGCGAAGGTCCGGCGGGCGGCGAGACCGAGACCGATCAGCGCGAGCAGCCAGAGCAGCGCCAGCCGGGCGGCCCAGCCGGCCAGTTCCCCGCCCGGGACGACCGCCCGGTGCCGCAGGGGCCGCAGGAAGCCCGCGCCGATCACCAGGGCGCCGGCCAGGGTCACGGAGAGCGGCATCACGGTGAGACCGGCCCCGGTGCGCGCGAGCGGTCCCGCGTCGCCGGTGAGTTCGAGCGTGCCGCCGACCGCCGTCACCACGGTCGCGGCCACCACCCGGGCGAACGCGCCGTCGGGCAGCCCCGTGGCACCGGCCGCCCACAGCCCGGCGGCCGCGAGGACGAACATCACGGCCAGTGCCGACAGCACCGTCACCACGGCCCGGACCCAGCCGGGGCGGGCGGCGGGCCGTGCGGCGGCGGTCACAGGGGTCACCCTCGTCAGGCTAGGCAGGGCCGGAGCACCTCGCCCGCCGGATGAGCCGTCCGGCTCCGGCTTGCGAGCGCCGGGGGGCCGGAGCACACAATCTGATATGAGCCGTGATCGCGACGGGAAGAAGTGCTCGTGAGCGTCGAACCTCCGTCCTCCGGCCGTCCGACCGGGCCGCCCTCCGGCCCGCTGTCGGGATCCTCCCGGCCACCCACCGGACCACCCTCACCGCCGCCGGGCGGCGGCTCCGGCCCGCCGGCCGGGGGAGGGGGACCGCACCGGCCGTGGTGGAAGTCCGCTCCGCGCGTCGCCGCGCTCACCGCGGCGGTGGTCGCGGTCGCCGTCCTGGCGGTGGTCCTCACCCGTTCCGGGACGGGCTCCTCCGCCAGGGGCGGCGAGATCTTCCTGCAGCCGGCGGGCCAGACCGGCCCGGATCCGTTCACGGCGTCGACCGTGCGGGAGGCGGGCGCGCCGACCTCCGCACCGGCGACGTCCGCACCGGGCACCCCGACGGAGCCCTCCGCGCCCGCCAACGCGGTGCGGGGGGTGGACGGGGGCGCGCCGGGGCTCTACAGCGGGGTCAGGAACCGCCCGAGCTGCGACGTGGAGAAGCAGATCGGGGCCCTGCGGGCCGACCCGGCGAGGAACCGCGCCTACGCCGCCGCGGCCGGCGTCCGGCCGTCCGCCGTCCCCGCCTTCCTGCGGTCGCTCACCCCGGTCACGCTGCGCGCCGACACCCGGGTCACCAACCACGGCTACCGCGACGGCCGCGCCACCGGCTTCCAGGCGGTCCTCCAGGCCGGCACCGCGGTGCTGGTCGACGGGCGCGGCGTGCCCCGCGCCCGCTGCGCCTGCGGCAACCCGCTCACCCCGCCGGTCGCGCAGCGCGGCACCGTGCGGCTGACCGGCGACCGCTGGGCCTCCTACCGGCCGTCGGACGTCGTCGTGGTGACGCCCGCCCCGGCGGCCGTGGACGCCTTCGTGATCTACGACCCCCGGGGCGACGACTGGTTCCGCCGTGAGTCCGGCGACGACACCGGCCGCCACGACGAGCACACCGTGCCCCCGAAGGACACCCACCCGTGGATGCCGCCGGCCGGGTGCGCGTCACCCGGGGCGACCGGCACCTCGGGCCGGCCCTGCCCGCCGACGTCGACGCTGGGCAATCCGTCCGGGTCGCCCTCGTCCTCCCCGGCTCCGTCGGGCTCGGGTTCGCGGCCGCCGTCGTCCGGGGAGTCCCCGGAGTCCTCCTCGCGTCCGCCGTCCCCGCCGCCTCCGACCGAGGCGCCGTCCTCCGGACCCTCGACCGGGGCTCCCCCGACCGGTCCGACGTCCTCCGGCCCCCCGTCGCGAGCCTCCTCGTCCGCGCCGTCCGCTCCCTCCGCGCCGGGCTCGGAGCCGGCCCGGTCCGCGCCCTCGGGGCCGCCCGGCGGGACCCGGCAGGCGGCATGACCGGCGGGCATGGCAGGCTGTGCGCGGTGGGCGAACGCACCGGGGGGACTGCCGTGCCCGGCTCCGGGTACGAGGACAGGTGCAACAGTGAGCGGCCGGAGCGGGCCTTCCGAGAGAGACACGCATGACCGAGTACCTGGGCGGGGCAGTGGTACCGACTGGTTTCGACGTACCCGTGGAGCCGCTGAGACGTGCCGCGCACTACACCGGCGCACCCGGCTGCATCGCCGAGGCACGGGCGTTCGCGGCCCGGTTCCTGGAGCGGCTCAGGCACGAGTGGTGCGCCGGCATCGACGACCGGACCGACGGTGAGCTGCTCCTCGTCGTGAGCGAGCTGGTCACCAACGCCGACCGGCACAGCAGCGGCCCGTACGTCCTGGAGCTCGAGGGCACCGACTCGTCGGTCACCGTCGCGGTCTGCGACAGCAGCGCGACCCTGCCCCGGCACTATCCGAAGAACCCCGAGCGGGTGGGCCGGCACGGTCTGGAGATCGTGCACGCGGTGGCGGCGGAGGTCACCGTGGAGCGGGTACCGGTGGGCAAGCGCGTGTCCGCACGGGTCGAGCTGCGCTGAACCCGCGGGAACCGGCCCCGAGGCGGGGCCGGTTCCCGCGGGCGGCGGAACCCCGGACGGCGCACGTGGGCCCGGGCGCTCGGCGCGCCCGGGCCCACGTCGTGGATGCCGGTGTCAGGGGGTGTCCGCGTCAGGCGCAGCCGAGTTCGCCCAGCATCCCCTGGCGCAGCCGGGTGATGATCCGCTTGATCAGCCGGGACACGTGCATCTGGGAGCAGCCCAGCCGCTCCCCGATCTCCGCCTGGGTCGCCTCCTCGACGAACCTCATGTGGATGATCTGCCGGTCGCGGTCGCTGAGCTCGTTCATGAGCGGGGCCAGCGCGTGGAAGTCCTCCACGAGCCGCAGGCCCTCCTCCTCCACGCCGATGAAGTCGGCGAGCACGGCCTCGCCGTCCTCGGGGCCGTCGCCGGTGAGCGCCGCGTCCAGCGAGGCGGAGTTGTAGCCGTTGGAGGCGAGCTGGGCCTCGACCACCTGGTTCTCGGAGATGTTCATGAGGGTGGCCAGCTCGGCGACCGTCGGGTCCCGGTCCAGCCGGCTCGACAGCTCCTCGCGGGCCCGGGCCAGCTCGACGCGCATCTCCTGCAGCCGCCGGGGCACGTGCACCGCCCAGGTGGTGTCACGGAAGAACCGCTTGATCTCGCCCACGATGTACGGCAGCGCGAAGGAGGTGAACTCCACCTCGCGCGCGAGCTCGAACCGGTCGATGGCCTTGATCAGGCCGATCATGCCGGTCTGGACGATGTCCTCCATGTCGTCACCGCGGTTGCGGAAGCGGCCGGCCGCGAACCGCACCAGGGACATGTTCATCTCGATGAGGGTGTTGCGCGCGTACTGGTACTCGTGCGTGCCCTCCTCCAGCTCCGCCAGCCGGCGGAAGAACTGGCGGGACAGCTCCCGGGCGTCACGCGGCGCGACGGAAGCCGGGTTCTCGATGCCGGGCAGCGACGCCTCGTCCGCCCTCCCCAGCTCGGTCCTCTCGACGACCTCTGCCTCCGACCGGATCCCGGCGGTTGTCATTTCCTCTCCCCACGTCAGTCACGGTTCGAGCCTGCCGCATCGGACCGGGGTCCGATCCCTGTGCATGTCGCGTCTCCCCCGCATACCCGTAATCCGGGTACGCATACCTGCTCACGGTGCTCACGCGGCGGATACCCCCGGTGATCCGATGCATGCCCGTCCCGGTCCGGCCGGTTTTCGCGCCGGGGTGAAGCGGCGCGCGGTCCGGCGCCCCGCGATGCACGGCACGGCCCACGTGCCCTGATCGGACGCTCCTGGTGCAGGGACCCCCTAGGCTGAACGGGTGACCGACCAGGTGAGCGAAGAGGCCCGTGCCATCCCCCTGCGCCGCGAGCCCCGGCGCCCGGACGCCGGCGGTGCTCGGCCGGCCGGTTCCGGAGCGCCGGAACCGGTGCCCGCCGAGCCCCTGTGGCGCGATCTGGTCGGGGACGTGCTGCGCCGCGAGCGGCAGGCCCAGGAGCGCACGCTCCGGGACGTCGCCGACGCGGCCCGGATCTCCCTGCCCTACCTGTCGGAGATCGAACGCGGCCGCAAGGAGGCCTCCTCCGAGGTCCTCGCGGCCGCCGCCCGCGCCCTCGGGCTGGGACTCGGTGACCTCCTGTCGCGCACCGGGTCCGAACTGATCCGCCGGACCGGAGCGGCCCCCCGCACCGGAGGCCGGGCTCCGCACGGCGGCCTCTGCCTGGCGGCCTGACCGGACCCGGCCCGTCCGGTCACACGGCCGCGCTGCCGCGCAGTCCCCGGAAGAACGCCCGGACGTCGCCGACGAGCAGGTCCGGTTCCTCCATGGCCGCGAAGTGCCCGCCCCGGTCGAACTCCGTCCATCGCACGATGTTCTCGGTCCGGTCCGCCTTGTGGCGCAACGGGATCTGGAGTTCGGCCGGGAACAGGGCAAGCGCGGTGGGCACCGTCGACGGGTCGGCGGGCCGGGCGGCGCGGCCGGTGGCGTGCGCGCGTTCGTAGTAGATGCGGGCGGACGAGCCGGCCGTACCGGTCAGCCAGTACAGCATCACGTTGGTCAGCAGCCGGTCCCGGTCGACCGCCTCCTCCGGCAGCTCCTTGGAATCGGTCCACTCCCGGAACTTCTCCACGATCCAGGCGAGCTGGCCCACGGGGGAGTCCGTCAGCCCGTAGGCGAGGGTGTGCGGGCGCGTGGACTGGAGCACCGCGTATCCCGTGCCCTCCCGCGACCACTCCTCCCACCCGTTCCACGACCTGAGCGCCCTCTGCCGTTCCTGCGGCGCGAGCGTGCCGAGCTCCTCCTCGGTGGGCCGGGTGGCGGCCTGGGCGCCGGGCAGCAGGTTGAGGTGGACGCCGGTCACCCGGTCCGGGTGGGCGCGGCCCAGCTCGCGGGAGACGGCCGCGCCCCAGTCGCCGCCCTGCGCGCCGAACCGCTCGTACCCCAGCCGCCGCATCAGCTCCGCCCAGGCGTCCGCCACCCGCCCCGCCTCCCAGCCCGGCTCCGAGGTGGGCCCGGACAGCCCGAAACCGGGCAGGCTGGGCACGACGACGTGGAAGGCGTCGGCCGCGTCGCCGCCGTGGGCCACCGGGTCGGCGAGCGGCCCGGCCACGTCCAGGAACTCCACGACCGAGCCCGGCCAGCCGTGGGTGAGGATCAACGGGGTGGCGTCCGGCTCCGGGGAGCGCAGGTGCGCGAAGTGGATCGTGGCGCCGTCGACGGTGGTGGTGAACTGCGGCCACTCGTTCAGCCGCGCCTCGGCCGCACGCCAGTCGTACTCGTGCCGCCAGTACCCGGCCAGCTCCCGCAGATAGCCGGGCGGGACCCCGTACTCCCACCCGGCGTCCGGCAGTTCCGCGGGCCATCGGGTGCGGTCGAGACGTTCGTGCAGGTCGTCGAGGTCGCTCTGCGGGACCGACAGGTGGAAGGGCCGGATGTGCCCGACGGATGGGGAGGTCATGATCGGGATGCTACGCGCGGGCCCCGTTCACCCGCGCGGACCGTTCGCGGCCCCCACCGATGAGTTCCGGGCGGAGCATCGGTCCTCTCAGGTGAACGCCGTTCCACGCCCCGGGAGGTACTCATGCACACGGACGGATTCATCACGTGTCTCTGGTTCGACGGTCAGGCCGAGGAGGCGGCGGAGTTCTACGTCTCCGTCTTCAAGAACTCGAGCGTCGGCCGGATCAGCCGCTACCCCGAGGGCAGCCCCGGGCAGGCCGGCGCGGTGATGGCCGTGGAGTTCACGGCCAACGGGCAGAGGTTCGTCGCCCTGAACGGCGGTCCCCAGTTCACGTTCAACGAGGCGATCTCGTTCCAGGTGCACTGCTCCGACCAGCGGGAGATCGACCACTACTGGAGCCGGCTCGTCGAGAACGGCGGCGAGGGCGGCCCCTGCGGCTGGCTCACGGACCGCTACGGAGTCTCCTGGCAGGTCGTCTACGACCGGCTGGGCGAGATGGTCTCCGCCCCGGAGCCGGAGAGGGCCGAGCGGGTCACCCGCGCCATGATGAGCATGGGCAGGCTGGACGTCGCCGCGCTGGACGCGGCGTACGAGGGGCGGTAGCGCCGTCGGTGTCCCGCGCCCGGCGCGCGCGCCGGGCGCGGGATGACTAGCGTTCTGTGCGGGGGCGGACCGACGCGGATCAGCCGAGCGGAGAGGGCCGCGACCATGGCCGTGCAACCTGAGGGAACGCCCTGCTGGGCCGACGCGATGTTCGGCGACCTCGAGGCCGCCAAGAACTTCTACGGCGAGGTCCTCGGCTGGACCTTCGGCGAGTCGTCGTCGGAGTACGGCAACTACACCCAGGCCTACGCCGACGACCAGGCGGTGGCCGCCGTGGTGCCGCCCATGCCCGGCCAGGAGGGCCAGTCGCAGTGGTGCCTGTACTTCGCCTCGCCGGACGCCGCCGCCACCGCGGAGCGGATCCGGGACAACGGCGGCGAGGTGCTGATGGAGCCGATGCGGATCGGTGAGTTCGGCACCATGTGCCTCGCCCGCGAACCCGCCGGCGCCGTCTTCGGCGTGTGGCAGGCCGGCAGCCACGAGGGCTTCGACGCCACGGCGGTGCCCGGTGCCTACTGCTGGGCCGAGGTCTTCACCCGCGACCCCGAGCGCACGGACGACTTCCTGACCGCGGTCTTCCCGTACCGGGCGAAGCGGATCGCGGACGACGCGATCGACTTCCGCATGTTCGACATCGGTGAGGACACCGTCCTCGGCCGGATGCGGATGACCGACGACTTCCCGCCGGAGGTGCCGTCGTACATCAACGTCTACTGGACCGTCGACGACTGCGACGCGGCCGTGGCCCGGGCGTCCGGGCTCGGCGCCGTCCTGCACTTCGGGCCCATGACCAGCCCCTTCGGCCGGTTCGCGGCACTCAGCGATCCGCAGGGCGCCAACTTCTCGGTGATCGACGTCAAGACAACCGAGGGCGAGATGCCGCAGATCACCGAGGACTGACCCGCCGCCGGGAGGCACCGGGTCCGGCGGCCGCCGCCGCCGTGGCATGATCGGCCGTATGCGTGAACGTGTGGTGGCCGCGTGCGACGGGGCTTCGAAGGGAAACCCGGGACCGGCCGGATGGGCGTGGGTGGTCTCCGACGACGAGCGGACCGCGGCCCGGTGGGAGTCCGGCCCGCTCGGCCGGGCCACCAACAACGTCGCCGAGCTGACCGCTCTGGAGCGGCTGCTCGCCTCCGTCGACCCGGACGTGCCGCTGGAGGTCCGGATGGACTCCCAGTACGCGATGAAGGCGGTCACCACCTGGCTGCCCGGCTGGAAGCGCAACGGCTGGAAGACCTCGGCCGGCAAGCCGGTCGCCAACCAGGACCTCGTGGTGCGCATCGACGCGCTGCTCGACGGCCGGTCGGTCGAGTTCCGCCACGTCGCCGCCCACCAGGTGGACGGCGACCCGCTGAACGACTTCGCCGACCGCGCCGCCAGTCAGGCCGCCACCGTCCAGGAGGCCGCCGGCAGCGCGCTCGGCTCCCCGGAGCCCCCGCCCTCCCCCGACACGCCGGTGGCCGGTGCGGCGCGCAGGAAGGCACCGCGCCGCACCGGCGGCGGAGCGGCGGCCCGCTCCTCCTCCCGCACCATCAAGGCGAAGTTCCCCGGCCGCTGCCTGTGCGGCCGCTCCTACGCGGCCGGTGAGTCCATCGCCAAGAACGCGCAGGGCTGGGGCCACCCGGAGTGCCGCACCGCGGACGCCTGAGCGGCCGGGCCCCGCGGCCCCTGCCGGGCGTCAGCGGTCGAACGTGTAGAACCGCGTGTGGTCCAGCAGGTCGGCCGGACGCACGTCGTTCCAGGGCTTCATCGGCTCGTTCAGATCGACGACGTCCGGCGTCCCGCCCGCCGGCACGTACCCCGAGTCCGGGTGCCGGCGCTGCCACTCGGCCCACAGCTTGTCGACATAGGCGTGGTGCAGCCAGAACACGGGGTCGTTGGGGGAGACACCGGTGGCCATCTGGCCGCCGACCCAGACGTGCACCCGGTTGTGCAGGTTCACCCCGCGCCAGCCCTCCAGGTGGTTGCGGAAGCCGTCGGAGGCACTGTTGAACGGCGCCATGTCGTACACCGGCATCGTCAGCACCGACTCGACCTCGGCGGGTGTGGGCAGTTCGCGCACGCCGGTGCCCAGCGAGCGCCGCAGGAACGAACGGCCGTCCACCCGGACGCCGATCGTCCAGTCGCCGGTGGTGGCGGCGAACGGGCCGTCCATCACCCGGCCGTCCGAGGCGCGGCCGGTACCGCCCAGGAAGTCCGGCGCCCACAGGGAGGCGCGCACCGTGCGATCCCTGCTCCAGTCCCAGTAGGGCAGGGCCACCGAGGGGTCGACCGCCTGCAGCGCCCGCTCGAATTCCAGCAGGAAGCGGCGGTGCCAGGGCAGGAAGGACGGGGAGCGGTGGCCGGTCCGCTCACCGGTGTCGGTGTCGGACATGATGAAGCCGTTGTGCGTGCGGACGAACTCGTCGTAGCGCCCGCTGCGCTTGAGTTCGAGGACGGCGCCGGTGAACCGGCGCTTCTCGCCGGCGGTCAGATCGGCCTGGTTCTTGCGTACGGTCATGTGCGTGGCGCTCCGAAGAAGTCCTGGTGGGGGCGGTCAGTTGGCGGGGAACGGCAGCAGTTCCGCGCCCTGCAGTTCGTCCACCGCGGCACGGGCGGCGGCGCGCGGGGTGGGCACCGGGTCGTAGTGGCTGACCACGCTGATCCAGGTCCCGTCGGCGTTGCGCATCACGTGCAGCTCGACGCCGTCGACGAACACCGCGTAACCGCCGCCGTGTTCGTGGTGACGGCCGCCGCCGTCCGACGGACGGCCCTGTATCCGGCGGCCCTTGTAGACCTCGTCGAAGGAGTCCGGTGCGCCGTGGTGGTGTTCGGCGGCCGGTGCGGCGGGCGCGAGGAGTGTGGCCGCCGAGGCGGTGGCGGCGAGAGCGGCCGCCGTGGTCATCGCGCGGCGCCGGGTGAGTTCGGGCATGCGGGTCCTCCTGCGGGGGAGCGAGTGGTGACTCCGCATGCCTATCGGGCTCCCGGGGAGAGGGAGAAATCATCCGGAACCGGTTGGCTACGATCCGGACAATTGCCCACATGACGTGCAAGTTTGAACCAAGATGATCTTGCCGTGACGACCGTCCGAGTCGCGGCGGAACGGGAAATTCCTTGCGGGCGTGGACGGGGGCGCGGTCATCCTTCCCGCCGGTGGGCCGTCCGAGTGGCCCCGGTCACCGCGCCAGACTGGCGCGATCGGCGAGCCGTCCCGCGCTCACCCTGCTGCTACCCTGCGAAGTCATTCGAGTACTTTGAGTAACTGTCAGGGGTGTGCGCGTGAAGGTCGTCTGTGTCGGAGGCGGGCCCGCCGGCCTGTACCTCGCCATCCTGCTCAAGCGGCAGCACCCGTCCCACGACGTCACCGTCCACGAACGCGACCCCGAGGGCTCGACCTACGGCTGGGGCGTCACCTACTGGCGCGGACTGCTCGACCGGCTGCACGCCCACGACCCCGAGTCCGCCCGCGCGATCGAGGAGAGCTCGGTGCGCTGGAACCGGGGCGTGGCGCACATCCGCGGCCAGGTGGCCCGGCAGCCCGGCGACGAGGGCCACGGCATCGGGCGCCACCGCCTGCTCGAGATCCTCGCCGGACGCGCCCGCTCCCTCGGTGTGCGACTGGAGTTCGCCAGCGAGGTCCCGGCGGCCGCCCTGCCGGAGGCCGACCTGGTCGTGGCGGCCGACGGAGTCAACAGCGCCCTGCGCACCCGGCGCGCCGGCCACTTCGGCACCCGGCTGGAAGAGGGCCGCAACCGCTACGCCTGGCTCGGCACCACCAAGGTCTTCGACGCCTTCACCTTCGCCTTCGTGGAGAGCGGGCACGGCTGGATCTGGGCCTACGGCTACCCCTACGGCGACGGTCACAGCACCTGTGTCGTGGAGTGCGCCCCGGACACCCTCGGCGGTCTCGGTCTGGACCGGGCGGACCGGGGGGAGGGGCTCGCGCTGCTGGAGCGGCTCTTCGCCGGCGTGCTCGACGGCCACCCCCTCGTCGACCGTTCCCCGGCGGGCGGCGGCGCGCCGTGGCCGGCCTTCCGCACCCTGACCAACCGCACCTGGCGCCACGGCAACCTCGTCCTGCTCGGCGACGCCGCCCACACCACCCACTACTCCATCGGCGCGGGTACCACCCTCGCGCTGGAGGACGCCATGTGCCTCGCCGGCTCCCTGCGCCGGCACACCTGCCTGTCCGAGGCGCTGGACGCCTACGAACGGCGGCGCCGGTCCGAACTGCTCTCGGCGCAGAGCGCGGCCCGCTACAGCGCCCGGTGGTACGAGAACCTGCCGCGCTACGCCGAGCTGCCCGCGCACCGGATGTTCGCCCTGCTCGGCCAGCGCCACTCCCCGCTGCTGCCGCACGTCCCGCCGCAGCTCTACTACGGCATCGACAAGGCGGCCGGCCGGCTGGAGGTGCTGCGCAGGCTGAAGCGCTGGCTGGGTCCCCGTGCGGCCCGTGCCCTGCACTCCAGGGCGGCGGGCGGCCGGCGCTGATCCGGAGGCGTTGGTGAATGGCTATTCACCCGATATGGTGAATTGTTGTTCACCGACGTTCTCACGCGCCGCAGGAGTGCCGATGGACCAGTCAGCGCCGACGTCCCAGCCCGGCACGGACGCCGCGCCGCCCCGCCTGCGGGACCGGCTCACCATCCCCGTGCTGGCCTCGGGCGGCATCCTCATGGCCGTCATGCAGACGGTCGTCGTCCCCCTGCTGCCGGACCTGCCACGGCTCACCGGGGCGTCGGCGGCCGCCGTCTCCTGGACGGTCACCGCGACCCTGCTCTCCGGAGCGGTGCTCACCCCCGTGCTCGGCCGGGCCGGCGACATGTACGGCAAACGGCGGGTGCTCATCACCGCCCTCGCCCTGATGACGGCCGGCTCCGTCATGTGCGCCCTGTCCTCCGACATCCGCGTGCTCATCGCGGCCCGCGCGCTCCAGGGCGCCGCCGCCTCCGTGGTCCCGCTGTCCATCAGCATCCTGCGCGACGAACTGCCGCCGGAGCGCCGCGGCTCGGCCGTGGCACTGATGAGCTCCACGGTCGGCATCGGCGCCGCGCTCGGCCTGCCGCTGGCCGCGCTGGTGGTGCAGTACGCCGACTGGCACACCATGTTCTGGCTGACCAGCGCCCTCGGCGCGCTCGGCGTGACGGCGACCTGGTGGGCCGTCAGGGAGTCACCGGTGCGCGAGCCGGGCCGCTTCGACGTCCTCGGCGCGCTGGGCCTGGCCGCCGGCCTGGTGAGCCTGCTGCTGGGTGTGTCGCAGGGCGGCCAGTGGGGCTGGGGCAGCCCCCGCGTCCTCGGACTCTTCCTCGCCGCCGCCGCGGTCCTCGTCCTGTGGTGGTGGCACCAGTTGCGCACCGGACGGCCGCTGGTGGACCTGCGCCTGGTCACCCGGCCCAGGGTGGGTCTGTCCCACGTGGCGGCTCTGCTGACCGGATTCGCCTTCTACGCCAACTCACTGGTGACCGCGCAGCTCGTGCAGGCGCCGAAGGCCACCGGGTACGGCCTCGGCCTGTCGATCGTCGCCACCGGTCTGTGCCTGCTGCCCGGCGGCGTCACCATGCTGCTCTTCTCGCCGCTGTCCGCCCGCATCTCGGCCGCCCGCGGACCGCGCGTCACCCTCGCCCTCGGTGCCGCCGTCATCGCCTGCGGCTACGCCCTGCGCATCGCCGACAGCCGCGACCTGTGGATGATCATCCTCGGCGCCACGGTGGTGGCGACCGGCACCACCCTCGCCTACTCGGCGCTGCCGACCCTCATCCTGCGTGCCGTGCCCGCCGCCCAGACGGCCTCCGCCAACGGCGTCAACGTCCTGATGCGCACCATCGGCCAGGCCACCTCCAGCGCCGCCGTCGCCGCCGTCCTCGTCCACCACACCGGCATCGTCGACGGTCTTCCGGTGCCCACCCTGCACGGCTATCTGCTGGCGTTCGCGATGGCCGGCTCCGTCGCCCTGGTCGCCTGCGCCGCGGCCCTGTCCATACCCGGCGACGGGCCCCGGAGCGGCACCCGGCGCGCTCGTGGCGCCACCCGGGCCGCCCGCGACGGGGCGATGGAGGGAGCATGAGTGCCGTGAGCACTCCATCCGGCCCCCGGGCAGCCGCGCCGGCGCCCCGCGAAACCGCCCCGGCGACCCCCGGCGCCGCCCCCGCACGGCGTGACGCCGAGGCCACCAGGGCGGCCATCCTCAAGGCCGCCCGCCATCTCCTCGCCCGGCACGCCCACGCCGACATCACCCTCAGGGCGGTCGCCGAACGGGCCGGGGTCAGCCCGCCGCTGATCCTCAAGTACTTCGGCAACAAGGACGCCCTCTTCGCCCGCGTGATGTCCTTCGACTCCGACGCCGACGACCTGCTCGACGCGCCCGTGGAGGAGCTCGGCCGGCACATGGTCCGGCACGTGCTGGCCAGCCAGCGCGACCGCGGCGCCGACCCGCTGCTGCGGATCGCCTTCGCCCCCCTGCACGGCGACCACGGCGAGGTCCTGCGCGCCAACTTCCGGGCCCAGGTGACCGAACGCCTCGCCGCCCGGCTCACCGGCCCCGACCGGGGACTGCGCGCCGAGCTCGCCGTGGCGGGCCTGCTCGGCCTCGGCGTGATGTACGGCGTCGCCCGCGGTGCGCACCTGCGGGGCACCGACGTCGACGCCATCGCCGACCGGTACGGGCCCCTCGTCCAGGCACAGTTGACCCCCGGGGCCTGACGCCTGCGGCGGCCACGGGCGCCCCGCGCCGTCCGCCACCGGAACCACCCGCTCCGGCGGTCCGGCGGGGCGGGTGACAGACTGGACGGTATGGAAGAACGCGTGATGGTCAGGTCGGGTCAGTGGGCGTCGGTCGTCGGACTCGGCACGTGGCAGCTCGGCGCGGACTGGGGCGAGGTCGACGACAGGCGGGCCCTGTCCGTCCTGGAGGCGGCGGCGGAGTCCGGCGTCACCTTCTTCGACACGGCCGACGTCTACGGCGACGGGCGCAGCGAGGGGACCATCGCCACCTTCCTGAGCGGCCGCCCCGACCTGCACGTGCTCGTGGCCACCAAGATGGGCCGCCGGGTCGAGCAGATTCCCGGGAACTACGTCCTGGACAACTTCCGCGCCTGGAACGACCGGTCCCGCCGCAACCTCGGCGTCGACCGCATCGATCTGGTGCAGCTCCACTGCCCGCCGACTCCCGTGTACTCCTCCGACGAGGTGTTCGACGCCCTGGACACCCTGGTGGCCGAGGAGCGCGTCGCGGCCTACGGCGTGAGCGTGGAGACCTGCGCCGAGGCGCTGACCGCGATCGCCCGGCCCAACGTGGCCGCCGTGCAGATCATCCTCAACCCGTTCCGGATGAAGCCCCTCCTCGAGGTGCTCCCGGCGGCCCGGGAGGCGGGCGTCGGCATCATCGCGCGGGTGCCGCTCGCCTCCGGTCTGCTGTCCGGCCGGTACACCCGGGACACGGTCTTCGCCGCCGACGACCACCGCACCTACAACCGGCACGGCGAGGCCTTCGACCAGGGCGAGACCTTCTCCGGCGTCGACTACGCCACCGGCGTCGAGGCGGCCGCCGAGTTCGCCGCGCTGGCCCCCGAGGGCTTCACCCCGGCCCAGCTCGCCCTGCGCTGGATCATCGAGCAGCCCGGCGTGACCACGGTCATCCCCGGCGCCCGCACCCCGGAGCAGGCCCGCGCCAACGCGGCCGCGGCCAAGCTGCCGTCCCTGCCGGCGCGGACGCACGCCGCGATCCGCGAGCTGTACGAACGCCGTGTCGCGGACCAGGTCGAACACCGCTGGTAGGCGCGGCGGAGCCGTCCGTTTGAACCAATGACCACCTGGTTAAACGGATCGCATGACGCAGGAGGGGCGGCGCACCGGCCGCGACGAGACCCAGGAGGAGCGGGCCGACCGGATGTGGGGTGAACTCATCCAGGAGGTACGCGTCGCCCAGACCGGAGTGCAGATCCTGTTCGGCTTCCTGCTGACCGTGGTCTTCCAGCCGAAGTACGCGACGCTGGCCCCGACCGACCAGGTCATCTACATCGTCACCGTCGTCCTGGGCGCCTGTGCGACCGGTGCCCTCATCGGACCCGTGTCCCTGCACCGCCTGGTCTCCGGGCGGCGGGTCAAGCCGCAGGCCGTGTGCATCGCCTCCCGGCTGACCTTCGTCGGCCTCGTCCTGCTGCTGGCCACGATGACCTCGTCACTGCTGCTGATCCTGCGGGTCGCCACGCACGACGGCTACGTGCCCTACCTGGTCACCGCCGTGGTCGTCTGGTATCTGGTGTGCTGGTACGGGCTGCCCCTGTGGGCGCGCCGCCGGCACCCCGGCCGCTGACCGCTCAGCCGGTGGTGCGGGCCGCCAGGTCCGCCAGTTGGCGGTCGTGCGCCCCGCTGAGCAGCGACAGCGACAGCACCGCCCCGATCAGGGCGCAGAACATGTCCCACTGGGTGTCCCAGACATCGCCCTGGGTGGCGAGGAACGCGTCCGCGCCGTGCCCGCCGATCTCTGCGGCCGCCCACTCCAGCAGCTCGAAGCAGGCGCTGAAGGCGAGACAGGCGCACACGGTGAGCGGGGCCAGCCAGCGGCTGCCGCGCAGCGGCGAGGTGCGGACGAGCAGTTCACGTACCAGGACGGCCGGGACGAAGCCCTGCATCAGGTGACCGAAACGGTCGTAGGGGTTGCGGGAGAGGCCGAAGCCGTCCCGGACCCAGTCGCCCGGCGGCACCTGCGCGTACGTGTAGTGGCCGCCGAGGGCGAGCACCAGCGCGTGGGCGGTGAGCAGCCCGCACAGCAGCCCGGTCAGCGGGAAGTGCCTCCAGAGCAGCACCACCAGTGGCAGCCCGGCCAGCGCCCAGAACGTCTCCAGGAACCAGGTGGTGCGGTCGGACACGCCCCACGCCGACACGGCGAGGCCCACGGCCACCACACCGGCGAACAGGGCGGGCGGAACACGGCGTGACGTGGAAGGCGGGGCGGTGCGCACTGCGGTCATGGCGGGGCTCCTTGCCGGCGCGGTCGTGGCGGTCGAGGGAGCCCCATCCTGCGGCCGGCGGACCGGCGCTGACATGAGTACGGCTACTCAGGGCGCCCCGGTCCGTGACTCGGCCGGCGGCCGGCCGCCCGCCGGGCCGGCGATCCCACCCCGACGGGCCTGCGCTCAGCCGGTGGGCGCTCAGCCGGTGGAGAGGATCTCCGCCAGCAACTCGTCCACCTGGACCTCCTCCTGCCCGGGCGGGACCAGTTCGCGGGTCTCGTGCAGGAAGGCGGCGATCGCGGGCGACCAGGCGTACACCACCGCGTGGTGGCGTCCGCCGTCGGCCCGGTAGTCGCCGAGGAACTCCATGCGCAGCTCCCGCCACCGTCCGGCGGAGACCGGACGCAGCCTGACGTCACCGACACCGACCGGCCCGGTCAGCCCGTCGGCGAGCATCTCCCGGTCCAGCCGCCACCGGGCGAGCACCCGGCCGTCGTGGCCGAACGCGGCGGTGACGGCGAACGGGTCCTCGGCGTCGTAGCTCAGATGGGCGAGCACCGGACACCGGGCGGTGCCCTCCGCCTGGAGCTGCACCACCAGCGTCTTGTGCACGAAGCGGTTCACCAGGGTCCTCCGGAAGCAATCGGCGTAGGGACCTCTAGTACCCCGTACGGGCTCGAAATGCTCATCCGCCCGGCTCAATCCGGACCGTCGCCGTCTCGGCCGTCGCGGGTCGTCCGATGTGTCCCGTACGGCATGGTTCCCGGGCCGCCGGCGCGACGTCGGCCGGCGCGCGGTCAGTCCCGCGGCTCACGGAAGGTCCGCAGGAAGGTTTTCAGGGCGATCGTGGCGTCGGCGTCACCCCAGTCCGCGGCCGGTGTGGTGTAGCGCAGGGAGAAGCTGCGCCCGCCGCCCAGGAGGAAGCCCCGGCCGAGGGTGTGGGTCCGGGCGGCGCCGGAACCGGCGACCCATTCCAGATCGGCGGCCCGGTGGGTCCGGTAGGTGAGGGCCCGCACGGTGCCGATCCGGTGGTAGCCGGGAAGCCGGGCCAGCGAGGGTTCCACCTCGTCGCGCCAGACGGCCACCGGGTCCGGGCCGACGCGCTCGCTGTAGGTGACGGCGAGCGTGGGGGACGCGCCGCCGGTGCCGAAGGTGACGCGGTAGGCGTGGTCGGCCGTCGAGGTGGCCAGCCGCCTCCAGTCTGCGGGCAGTGCCACGGAGAAACCCTCCGGAGCGGTGTAGCGCCGGTATCCGGCCGGCAGCGCGGGTGAACCGGTCGGCCCGGGGCTCGCCCCGGTGCCGCCGTCGCCGGTGCCGCCGTCGCCGGTGCCACCGTCGCCGGTGCCGGCGGGGGGCGGGGCCGCCGTGGCGGTGGTCCGGGACGGGGCGGCCCCGGTGGAGGTGCCCGGCAGCCGGTGGGTCACGGCCAGCACGGTGGCCGCGACGGTCACGGCGGTCAGGGCGGTCCCGGCCGTGAGCAGCCGCCTGCCCGGGGTCCGCGCGATCTGCCGGACCGCCGCGTACGCCGCGCCGAGCCGCGGCGTGGGCGCGGTGCACCGGTCCGCGGCTGAGTCCTCGTCGAGGGCCCGGACCAGGGCGTCCCGGACGACGCCCCGGGTCAGCCGCTCACGGGAGTTCTTGCGCAGCAGGCCCTGGACGGCCGGGGTCAGCGGGCCGGTGCGCAGCGGGGTGCGCAGGGGCAGCCGGTCCACGGCCCGCAGGGTGGCGTCGGTCCTGCCGCGGTCGCGGAACGGCGGGCGCCCCTCGACGGTCGTGTAGAGGATCGCGCCGAGCGCCCACAGGTCGGCGGCCGGTCCGACGCGTTCGTCGCGGGCCTGTTCCGGTGAGGCGTACGACGGTGCCGTCAGCCGCGGGGCCAGCGTGGTGCCCGCCAGCCCGAACCCGGCCACCAGGACCGGTCCGCCGTCGCGGACGAAGATCTGGCCGGGGCTCAGCTCGCCGTGGGTGATGCCCTCGTCGTGAGCGGCCTGCAGCACGTCGAGGACCTCCAGGCCCAGCCGTGCCGCCCGGACCGGGTGCCACGGGCCCTCCCGGTCCAGGAGTTCGCCGAGCGGCGTGCCCTCGATCCGGTCCGTGACCGTCCACAGGGCACCCTCCTCCACGACGGCGTCGACCACCGGGGCCACCCGCCCGGGGCACAGCAGCCGCATGATCTCGGAGGTCCGCGTCACCCGGGTCGTGGCACGCCGTACCGTGTCCGCGTCGGTGGTCTCCGGCAGCTCGGTCCGCGTCATCGTGCGGGGCCGGCCGGACGTCACGTCCTCGGCGTGCCACCACAGCCGGTTCGTCTCGCGGGCGTACACCTCGAGCAGCCGGTACCGCCCCGCCACCGGCCCGTGTGCGGAGACGTGCGCCTTGACCATGGTCATCCCTCGCTGAGACCCCTGACTGGACTTGCCCAGAGGTACGCGGGGTGCGTCGGGGTGCGTTCAAAGGATCCGCGACTCCGGCCCGGTTCCTGCCTTTTATTCAGCGCGGCAACCGGCCGGCGGGTTTGCGAAGTCGGCGCAGGGCCGGGCATCCACCTGAGGGTTACCGACGGTAGGCGCCCGGCCGGACAGCGCTTCCCCGGCCGGGCGGTGCGCCCTCCCGGGCCCTGGCGTCGCGTTCAGAGCAGCCCGAACCGGTCCGCCCAGCCGAGGAGTTCCCCCGGTGCCGCGTTGCCCCCGCACACCACGAGCCCGAGCCGGGCTCCGCCGCCCACGCGGGCCAGCACCCGGCGCGCCGCGGGCAGCAGGCAGCCGGCGGCCGGTTCGGTCCACAGCTTGGCCCGCTCGGCGAGGTCCAGACAGCCCCGCACCGCCTCCCGGTCGGGGACCACGAGGACCTCCTCGACCAGTGCCGACACATGGTCGTACGTAAGCTGAGACACGGCGGGCGCGCTCAGCGTGGTGACGATCGAGGAGACCGGCATCTGCCGGGGGCCGCCCGCCCGGAGCGCACCGGACATGGCCTCGGCGCCCTCCGTCTCCACGCCCCACACCCGCACCCCCGGGCAGCGGGCCCGCAGCGCGGCCGCCACTCCGGCGATCAGACCGCCGCCGCCCACGCTGACCAGGACGTCCGTCGGCCCGTCGGGACCCGCCGTGTCCTCGGCCAGTTCCAGACCCACGGTGCCCTGACCGGCGATCACGACCGGATCGTCGAACGGGTGGACCAGGGTCAGCCCCTCGTCCCGCAGGTCCATCACGAGAGCGAAGGCGCTGTCCATGCCGTCGGTCAGCCGCACCGACGCCCCGGCGGCCTCCGCCAGCCCGACGGACCGGGCGGGTGCGGTGCGCGGCATGACCACGGTCGCCTTCACGCCCAGGGCCGCCGCCATCTCCGCGACCGCGATGCCGTGGTTGCCGCCGCTGACGGCCACCACACCGGCGGCGCGCTCGGCCCCGCTCAGCGACAGCAGCTTGGCCGTCGCGCCGCGCGCCTTGAACGACCCGGTGCGCTGCAGCAGTTCGAGCTTCGCGGTGACGGGGACGCCGAGCAGTTCCGTGAGTCCGGGGCTCGGTACGGTCGGCGTCCGTACCACGTGGCCGGCGATCCGCCGCGCGGCGGCTTCGACGTCAGGGAGGCCGATCAGGCTGGTCAAGGTCGTTCACCTTCCCGGCGCGGGACGGAAGCCGCGCCGTCGGCACCCTGACCCGCGGACACCCGCGAGGTCAACTCCTCCGGAGGCCGCGGTCCACCGGGTGGTCCAGCAGGCCGAGCAGTACTGCGGCGGCGCCCGGGCGGCGGGAGCCCGCGGACCGGTTCCCGGGCGACGGCCGTGCGCGCGCGGGCCCCTGCCGGCGCCGCCGTCCGGCCACCCGCGTCCTCGACCAGCGCGGCCACCTGCTCCGGCGTCCCGCGGCACCAGCCCGGAGTACCTCAGGCTCGCCTTCGGGACCCGGCAGCAGGCAGCCCTCGTGCCGGACGGGCGCCCTGCTCCCGAAGGGCCGCCTGCAGCCGGGCGATGTTTTGGCGTCCTCTGGGCGGCGTGTTCGTCCCGGGACCCGGACCGGCATCATCCGCTTGAGTTCGATCTGAGCACGGGGGCTGATAGTCAGGCACCGCAGTGTCCTGGGTCTGCTTCCCTACAGCTCACCGAGCCTGGTAACGCGTCCTTCTGGCGGCGAGGCCAGCAGCAGTTGTGAAACCTGTTTCCTGTCGTGGCTTGTCACCGTCACCCGGTACAGGCCAGGCCTGTCGAGTCGGAATGTGGCTGTCAGTTGCCGGTTGCGCAGGAAGAGCCGTGGTGTCACACGTGCCGTGCCCTCCAGGGCGACGATGTCGCAGCTGACACCGGATGGCGATGCGCTACCGCTGATGTCGAGCGTGCATGGTGTGCCGACTTCGACGAGGTCGGGTGTGCTCAAGCCGCAGCCGGCTCCGCCCATGGGCGGCCCGAGGTGATTGTCACGTCGCACGAGTTCTTCGATGGTCCGCCGGGCGGAGCGGTCGGCGGCCACGGCGCCGTGCTGCAGCGGCAGCGGCGTGGTAGGAGAGTCGAGGGTGGCTGCCTCAGTGGAAACGGTGCCATCACCTTGGCAGTCGAATGTAGCGATATGTCCGTTGTTGTCACGGATGAAGGTGTGATCACTGTGACGGCGTGCAGTGTGGCAATGAGCGTGGACCATGCCGTCCTTGATGGACAGGCTTTGTGCGGTCTCCTGGCTCGTGCCGATGATCGCATGGTGGCCGGGCAGTCCGACGACGGAGCGTTTTGCGGCGTGATCGATGCTGCGGCGGGCGAGGTCGATGTCTCCACCGATGGTGCTGACGTCCTCTGGTGTGAGACGGCGCGCCTCGCTGCCGTCGAGTACGCACGCGTACAGCGGGAGCAGATCGTGCAGCCCAGGCATGGTGGCGCAGAGGTTCTGCAGTTTGCGGTGAGGGAGCGGGACGGGGGTGCCGCGGCCGCTGTTGAGGATGGATACGGCCTTGACGGCTCCGTAGAAGGGGGTGCCCAGGGTGATGACACCACGGGTGTCGCAGGCCAGGTCGGTGTCGTACAAGGGGTTGAGAGCATCCTGGGTGACCAGACCGCCCATCGAGTGGGCGACGAACACCAGTCGCGCGGGTGTTTCGTCACGACGAAGGCGGCGCGCTGCGTCGTGCGCGGGATGGCTGCGCCATGCGGTGAGGTGCCTGCGAGCGGCAGCGGCGAGACGCCGGCCGTTGTGGGTCACGCTGAGCCGCCAGTCGTAGGCGAACTCCAAGATGGCGGCCTTGTCCGGCACGCAGGTCTGCAGCGCAGCGACGAGATCGGAGTACGGCTCGAAACCACGCAGGTGCGGGGTCCAGGCCGAGTGCTTCAGCAGCTGCGTGGCCTTGACCCGCCCAGTGCGGCCTTCGAGCTCGTCCTCGGTCATGCGCAGCGCAGACAGCCCGCTCTGGCTGGTCCAGGCCTCGAGGAGCCAGCGAGCGCCTGACAGTCCCCACAGGATTTTGCCGGTTGCGGCATCGCGGAGTTCGCTCCCCATGATCCCTGGCACGACGACGAGCGCGTCCTGAGTGACGTCTCTGGCCGCCGCCAAGCGCTCGAGGTTTCCCTTTTGGGCGATGTGGTGGTTCATGCGCGTGAACAATAGGGAGCATGTATCGGGGGGAAGGAGACGATCGGGAAGATCGCTCCCAAGGGAGTGCACCTGCGGTAGTGGAGGATGTCTCACCTGGCGGAGGCGTCCTGGCCGTGATCGCAGTGGACGACCCCCGTACCTACGGGTTCGCGGACGGTATCAGGCAACAGTTGGACGTCGTGAGGGGCTGGTGGGCGGCCGGCTCCCGCGAGGGGTTCAGCGAGCGCTACGTCGAGCCGCACGCGCGTCATGACATCGAACGCTTTCTCGATGAGTATCGCGTCAGAGAAACGCCCACGGACGTGCCTCTAGTGCTCTTCATCTCCTCGCACGGAGAGCTTGGACGATCACAGCGGCACTTCCTCAGACTTCCCGCGACCAGGAGCAATCGTCTGCTGGCCACCAGCATGCCGACGAATGAGGCGGTGTTCGCGGCGCTGGACTCCCATGCCCGAGACGTCCTGGTCATCGTCAACGCGTGCCATGCCGAAGGCATCAGCGCAGAGCTGCAGGCATGGAGAGCGGACCTGGACCTGGACCGAAACCGCAGCCTCAATGTCATCGCTACAACCGACGTGGAATCCCAGGTCCAGGCACTGGAGTTCGCCACCATCCTCAGCAAAGCCCACGAGCGCTTGCGCAGCGTCAGTCAGATCACCCGGCCGCATCTGACCATCGACGAGTTCATCGACGCCCTGGAGGAGGCGACCGCCGAGCTCAACATCGAACTGCACCTCACGGATCCCGACGAGATGCTGCCCGGACCACAACCGGTACTCAGATCCAAGCCGGGCAAACGGCCACTGCCGACTCTGCCCAACCCGGGCTATAGACCGAAGCGAACATTCCTGCCACCGTCCCGCGTTGAACTGGCCGTACCCGAGGAAGAGCTCAGAGCCTGGCTCACACCTGACGACAAGCGGGACGGGCAGTGGTACGTCGGCGGCCGCCCCGCCCTGACAGGGGGGATGACCGAGTTCCTCCACCGCAGATCAGGCATCCTCATCGTGACAGGGGCGACCGCCACCGGGAAGTCCGCACTGCTCGCCCGCACCGTTACCCTGAGCGAACCCTCAGTGAGGCAGGAACCGGCCTACCACCAGGTTTTGGAGGGTGCCCCTGATGATGGCCTTCCTCCCCTCGACGCCATCGATGTCGCCGTGACCGCGCGCAACCGCAGTGGTGAAAGCCTCCTCGAAGCCATCGCTACGCGACTTCCGGGAGTACGCGTACCGTCGGTGCCCCCCGGTGTGGATCCGATACGGCACTGGCAGGACGTTCTGGCGGCCGCGCTGCGCGCGCCCCATGAGCGTCATGAACGTCCGCTGACCTTGCTCATCGACGCCATCGATGAGGCCACGGATCCTTCTGCCTGCGTCCGGGATGTTCTGGAGCCGCTGTTCACGGCCTCCCGCGGACGCCATCGACGGAGTGCCACTGATGTCGCAATCCCCTCGCAAAGCACCCCCAGTGGCCCGGCTGCGGCAGCAATACGCCCGCTACGGCTGATCGTGGCCGCCCGCAG
Organism: Streptomyces cellostaticus; assembly: GCF_023630175.1. Lineage (GTDB taxonomy): Bacteria > Actinomycetota > Actinomycetes > Streptomycetales > Streptomycetaceae > Streptomyces > Streptomyces cellostaticus_A. The sequence continues at coordinate 126,677 of NZ_JALLIN010000019.1, forward strand.
CAGCACCCCGAACGTCGAGGAATCCTCTGCCGGCATGCCGTCCGACGGACTCCTCGGTCAGCTTCAGGCCGCCCTTCCCACGGCCACCGTCATGCGCACTGACACCGGCGCCGTCATGCGAGACGTGAACGAATACACGTTCGCGCTACTCGGATCCGCGCCCTGGGCGCAGCACCAGACCATCGAGCGAAGCGATGTGGCCCGTGAAGTGGCCCAGCTGGTAGGGCCGTCCTTCCTCGACGCACGACTGGCCGTGCAACAGCTCACCGAGAGCGGACCCCAGTTGGTGAAAGAACGTCCCTGGAGGGCGCGCGCAGGTGACGGCACCCTTGGTCTGTTTCAAGAGGACTTGCGTCAAGCCGAAGCATCGCCGGACCAGGGATGGATCACCCTGGCCCTGCTGAGAGCCACCGCCTTCGCCCTGGGGCGGGGGCTGCCCTGGGCGAGTATCTGGCCAGCGGTCAGCCAGGCTCTGGCCGGCCGGATGATCAGTGACCCCGATGCGCACATCCAGGAACTGCTGAACGGCAGGCTTGCCGGGTATCTCACTCATGACGTCGAAGACGACCGCATGGTGTACAGGCCGTCCCACGACCGACTCACCTGGCTACTTCGAACTTGGCCCGTCAAG
>NZ_JALLIN010000002.1 GCF_023630175.1 Streptomyces cellostaticus
CCGGGCGTCGTGCCGACCGGCCGGGCCCACGTGCCCGCGATGAACGAGCCGGTGCCCGCCGCCGTGCGGACGGCTGCGAGCACGCCGCCCGCCGTGCTCTCTCCGCCCATCGGGGTCGATGCCCACGCGGATCGGTGTCCACGAACGTCGAACGTGGGGGCGCCCGGCGGCCGCCGCGCCTGCGGCTGCGCGCCCACGGCGGCTGCGTCAGCGCGGGTGGAGCGGGCGCACTCGGCGGCCCCGGCTCCGCCGAGGCGACCGGGTGCGGTCGGGATGCCCGCGGCCGGTGCGGAAGCAGCGGAGCGGGCCGGCGCGGGCGGACGGCGTCGGCGCGGCGCAGGGGGCCCAGGGGGCGCGGCGCGGCGGGCTACGCCGGTGCGCCCAGCTCCGCCCACACGGTCTTGCCGTCGCGTCCGGGCACGCGCAGGACGCCCCAGTCCAGGCAGAGCCGCTGCACGATGAACATGCCGTGGCCGCCGGGACGGCCGGCGCGGTGCGGAGTGCGGGGGGCCGGCTGGCCGGTGCCCCGGTCGGAGACCTCCAGCCGGATCACCTTGTTGTCGCAGGCGAGCAGCAGCTCGTCCGGGCCCTCGGCGTGCAGGCAGGCGTTGGTGACCAGCTCGGACACCACGAGCAGCACGTCCTCGGCGGCGGCACGCTGATCGGCGCCGGCCGCGGGCAGCCAGCCCCACGCGTACAGCGCCTGGCGGGTGAAGTCACGGGCGAGCGGGACGACGCCGCTCTCGCCGTCCAGGCGCAGCGTACGTACCTGCCGCCCCCGCCCCGGGGGCGAGCCCTCGGACGGCACGGACGGCGCGGCTGCCCCCGTGGGCGCGCCGAGCTCCGGCGCACCCCCTTCGGACGCCCCGGAAGCGCCGCTGGGCTCCGGGCCGCGGTCGCCCGGCGAGTAAGGCCGGGTGGTGCTCATCAGCGCTTCACCTCACCGATCCACCAGTTCACAGTTCAACATTCCGGCACCGGTCAGTGCCGGGCGGTCCGTACACAGTCCGCCCACGACTCCTCCGTCGTCCGCCCTTCGCACGTACGTCACGCCCGGGCCGTTCATCGGTTCCCCGCCGGCTCGGCGCGCTCGCGATCGACGGCTTTCAGGATGACTCCTGCCCGACGGATCCGGCGGAACACCCCCCGTTTGACCGCGACCGGTGCCCCGTACGGACACCGGTCGTCCGGGCGCGGCGGGAAGCACGGGTTCAGTCGGAGTCGCCGGCCAGCGCGGCCGCGACGGAGTCGTGGACGGTGAAGACCGCCTCGGCTCCGGTGATCTCGAACACGCGCGCCACCACCGGGAGCATGCCCGCCAGGTGCACGCCGCCGCCGGCGGCCTCCGCCTTCAGCCGCGCCCCCAACAGCACGTTCAGCCCCGTGGAGTCGCAGAACTCAAGCCGCGAGCAGTCCACCACGAGCCGTGAGAACCCCTTGCCCAGAAGGTCGTCGAGCGGCTCGCGCAGAAGATCGGCGGTGTGGTGGTCCAGTTCACCCGCAGGTGTCACTACGGCGCTGGGACCCTCTTCCCGCACCTCCACCAGAAGCCGGCCCGACTGTGCGCTGCCGACCGTCCCGTGGTCCATGCCGTCTCTCTCCCGAGGTCGTGGCTGCTGATGCCCTCGAACATTACGCCTTTCAATCGCACTTCGACACCCGAACAACCTCCCACAATCGGACATATCACAACAGAGCGCACTTGCGACGTCATCGGTGATGCAGGTAGGGCTAGTAAGGACACACATCCCTACACGCCGGCTTCGGAGGCGCCGCACACCGCAAGTGCACGCTTTTTGGCTTCGGCAGCCATATGCCGAGAACGATGGAGGACACCCATGTCACCCCGGCTCGACGAATCGCATACCCCGATCGCGACGTCGACACCCCTACCGGAACTGGATCATCCCATCAATCCCCTCGACGCGATCGAGGGACTCCCGGAGATCCCGCCCTTCGACGAGGTCGAACCGGTCGACGCCCGCGCGTTGTCCCGGACGCTGTTCGAGCGCCTCGAGTCGCTCGAGGAGGGGACGTCCGACTACGCGTACGTACGCAACACCCTCGTCGAGCTGAACCTCGCGCTGGTCAAGTTCGCCGCCTCCCGCTTCCGCTCCCGCAGCGAGCCGATGGAGGACATCATCCAGGTCGGCACCATCGGCCTGATCAAGGCGATCGACCGCTTCGAGCTGTCCCGCGGTGTGGAGTTCCCCACGTTCGCGATGCCGACCATCATCGGCGAGATCAAGCGCTTCTTCCGTGACACCTCGTGGTCCGTGCGGGTGCCGCGCCGGCTCCAGGAACTGCGGCTGGACCTCGCCAAGGCCGGGGACGAGCTGGCGCAGAAGCTGGACCGCGCCCCCACCGTGGCGGAGCTCGCCGAGCGGCTCGGCATCTCCAACGACGAGGTCGTCGAGGGCATGGCCGCCTCCAACGCCTACACCGCCTCCTCCCTGGACGCCCAGCCGGAGGAGGACGACTCCGAGGGCGCGCTCGCGGACCGCATCGGGTACGAGGACCACGGGCTCGAAGGCATCGAGTACGTCGAGTCGCTGAAGCCGCTGATCGCCGAACTCCCCTCCAGAGACCGGAAGATCCTTTCACTGCGCTTCGTCGCGGGTATGACCCAGTCGGAGATCGGCGAGGAACTGGGCATCTCCCAGATGCACGTCTCCCGGCTGCTGTCGCGGACGCTCGTGCGGCTGCGCAAGGGGCTGACCGTCGAGGAGTGATCCCTGTGGTGCCGCGCGCAAGGCGGCCCGGCCCGCGACGGCCGGGCCGCTTCGCCGTTCCCGGGACGGACCACTCCGCCTGCCGGGTACCCGGCGCTCCACTCCCAAACCCGGCTCACCTGCCCGGAGCCTCGGGTCCGCGCACCGCTGCACGGTCTGAACCGTTACCGGCGTTACCCGGGGAAACCTCTTTCCCGAACCGCGCCGCTCCACCACCATGAGCCCCCAAACCGGCTGGTACGCCGGAGAGTTCGGGGGACGGAGGGCACGCGATGGCTCAGGGCGGCGACGGGGCCGAGGCGGACACGGAACTCGCCGGGGCGCCGGACGCGCGGCTGACGGCGTTGCTGCGGGCGCCGTCCCCGACGGCCTTCCCGGCCCTCCGGGAACTGCGCCGCCGGCACCACCAGGCGGTCCTCGCCTACGCCCGGCTGTGCACCGCGGACGAGTCGGCGGCCGGCCGGCTGACCGCGGAGACCTTCACCGCGGCGGCCCGCGAGACGGCCCGCGGCCACGAGCCGAACGTGCCCCTGCGCCACCAGCTCCTGCTGCTCACCGCCCGGTCCGCGGCCGCCTGGGCGGCCGACGAACGATCCGCGGGCGTCGACGCGGGCCTGCTGCCGGTGCTGGCCGCCGGCGGTCCCGACGGCCCGGCACCGCCGCTCCTCCCGGCGTTCCAGACGCTCCCGTCCCGCGCCCAGGGCCTGCTCTGGTACGGCGTTCTGGAAGCAGAACCCGTGGAGCGCACCGCCGCCTATCTCGGTCTGAGCCGCGTGGACGTGATCCATGACACGCCACGGGCGGTGCAGGCGCTGGCCCAGACCTGCCTGCGGCACCGCCTGGCCCGCTCGGACGACCCGCGCTGCGCCGACTTCCGGCGGCTGATCGAGGAGTCGGTACGGCCCGACGGCCCCCGCCGCAGCGCCGACCTGGAGGCACACCGGGCCCACTGCCCGCACTGCACGGCCGCCGTCGAGGAGCTGGCCGCGCTGCGGGACGCCCCGCGGCGGACCCTGGCGGAGGGCCTGCTGCCCTGGCACGGCTCGTCGTACCTCCGCGCGTCCGGCCCGGCGCCCGCGCCCGGCCCGCGTGTCGCGCTCCGGGACCGGCCGCCGGGCCGCCGCTACCTGCTGGCTTCCACGGCGCTGGGCGTGGCCCTGGCCCCGCTGCTGGTCTTCCTGCTCGCCCCGTCCGAGGCCGCCGACCGGCACGCGACGGCGGCGACGCCCGCTCCCCCGCCGGTGACGGTGACGGCGGCCGTCGCGCCGTCACCGTCCTCCACCCCGGCGCCCTCGCGCACCACCGGGTCGCCGTCACCGCCGCCGTCACCGTCGCCGTCGCCGAGCGGGACCGCGCACCGCCCGGCCACCTCACCGCCACCGAGCCCCGGCGCCCCGCCCGCGTCCCCGGCGCCCGCGCCACCGGGCGGCGCCTTCGCCCAGGTGGTGAACCTGGCCACGGGCCGCTGCCTGGACATCCGGGACGGCGAGCTGTGGAAGGGCAACGATGTCGTCATGGCGCCCTGCGACTCCTCCGCCACCCAGCGCTGGCGGGTCGAAGCGGAGCCGGGCGTGCTGCGCTCCGCCGCCGACTCCGACTACTGCCTGGACAGCCGCGGCTCGACCGACCGGGGCGTGGGCATATGGGAGTGCGGCTCGGTCCGCGGACGCAACGGCCGCAACCTCCGTTTCGAGGTGGACCCCGACGGCACGATCCGCCCGGCGATCGACACGGGCACGGCGGTGACCCCGTACGGCGGCGACGGGGTCGTGCTGCGGCCGCTGACCGGGGAGCCGGCGCAGCGGTGGCGGGCCGGGGCCGTCTGACCGGCCGGCGCGGCCGCCCTGGTCAGATCTCGCGCACGCCGCGCCGCCAGACACCGGCGACCAGCGGTACGCCCGGCCGGTAGGCCAGGTGCACATGGCTCGGGGCGTCGAGCAGCAGCAGGTCGGCGCGGGCGCCCGGGGCGAGGCGGCCGATGTCCGTGCGGCGCAGGGCCGCCGCGCCGCCGGCCGTGGCCGACCAGACCGCCTCGTCCGGCGTCATCCCCATGTCCCGCACCGCGAGCGCGACGCAGAAGGGGACCGAGGAGGTGAACGACGAGCCCGGGTTGCAGTCCGTGGACAGGGCCACGGTGACGCCCGCGTCCAGCAGTCGCCGGGCGTCGGGCCATTCGGCGCGGGTGGAGAACTCGGCGCCGGGCAGCAGGGTGGCGACCGTGTCGCTGTGGGCGAGGGCGTCGACGTCCGCGTCGGTGAGGTGGGTGCAGTGGTCGGCGCTGGCCGCGTCCAGCTCGACGGCGAGCTGGACGCCGGGTCCGTAGGAGAGCTGGTTGGCGTGGATCCGGGGGTGCAGGCCCCTGTCCCGGCCGGCGGTGAGGATCGCGCGGGCCTGGTCGCCGTCGAAGGCGCCCTTCTCGCAGAAGACGTCGATCCACCGGGCGTGCGGGGCGCAGGCGTCCATCATCTCGCCGGTGACCAGGGCCACGTAGGCGGCCGGGTCGTCGGCGTGCTCGGGCGGGACGATGTGGGCGCCGAGGAACGTCACCTCGTCGGTGTGCCGGGCCGCGGCCCGCAGGGCGCGGGCCTCGTCCTCGACGGTGAGGCCGTAGCCCGACTTCGTCTCGAAGGTGGTGGTGCCCTGGCGGAGGGCCTCGGTGAGGTAGCGGGTGAGGTTCGCCTCCAGCTCCGCGTCGGTGGCGGCGCGGGTGGCCGCGACCGTGGTGCGGATGCCGCCCGCGGTGTAGGAGCGGCCGGACATCCGGGCGTTGAACTCCTGGGTGCGGTCACCGGCGAAGACCAGGTGGGAGTGGGAGTCCACGAAGCCCGGCAGCGCCGCCCGGCCGCCCGCGTCGACCCGGTTGTCAGTGGCGGGTGCTTTCCTGGATTCACCGGTCCACACGACGCGGTCGCCGTCGATGACGACGGCCGCGTCCTGGATCAGGCCGAGGGGGGATCCGTCACCGAGGGAGGGGTCATTGGTGACCAGCGCGGCGATGTTGGTGATGACGGTGCTGCTGCTCATGGTGTCCTCCGGGGTGGCCGGGTGGGGGTCGGCGGGGGTCAGCCCCGCAGGGTCGCGACGGCGTCCGCCAGTGCCGACGGCACGTCCGGCACGAGGGAGTGGACTCCGTCGCGCACGACATGGCGGCCGCCCACCACGGTGTGGCGTACGTCCGCGGCGGACGCGGCGAATACGGCCGTCTCGGCACCGAGCCGCGGTGGCGGCCCCGCTGTCCTGACGGAGTCCAGGGCGATCGTCGTGAGATCGGCGAGCGCGCCCGTCTCCAGGCGGCCGGCTTCCTGCCAGCCCAGTGCCGCATGGCCGTCCGTCGAGGCCGCGCTCAGCAGTGCGGCGGCCGTCCAGTGGCCACGGGTGCGGGTGCGCAGCCGCTCGTTCAGCTCCATCGCGCGGGCCTCTTCGAACAGGTCGACGACCGCGTGGCTGTCGGAGCCGAGGGAGAGCGGCGAGCCCGCCCGCTGCAGGGCGACGGCCGGGCCGATGCCGTCCGCCAGGTCGCGTTCGGTGGTGGGGCACATGCAGGTGCCGGTGCGCGAGCCGCCGAGCAGCGCGATGTCCTCGTCGGTGAGGTGGGTGCTGTGCACACCGGTGGTGCGCGGCCCGAGGACACCGTGGTCGGCGAGCAGCCGGGTGGGGGTGCGGCCGTGCGCGGCCCGGCATGCCTCGTTCTCGGCGGTCTGCTCCGAAAGGTGCACGTGCAGCGGGGCCCGCCGTTCCTCAGCCCAGCGTGCCACGGTGGCCATCTGGTCCGCGGGCACGGCCCGTACGGAGTGGATCGCCGCACCGATCCGCGCGTGATCCCGTTCCTTGAGAACCGAACAGCGTTCGGCCCAGGCCTCCGCGCTGCCGTCGGAGAAGCGCAGTTGGTGGGCGCCCGGCGGCTCCCCGAAGCCGGCGGAGAGGTAGCAGGTGTCCAGCAGGGTGATGCGGATCCCGGCCTCGGCGGCGGCCGCGATCAGCGCCTCGCCCATCGCGTTGGGGTCGGCGTAGCGAGTGCCGCCGGGGGCGTGGTGCGCGTAGTGGAACTCGCCGACGCAGGTGATGCCGGCCAGCGCCATCTCGGCGTACACCGCGCGGGCGAGCGCGTGGTAGCTGTCCGGGGTCAGGCGGTCGGCGACGGCGTACATCACCTCGCGCCAGGTCCAGAAGGTGCCGCTGCCCACCTGGACCGTGCCGCGCAGGGCCCGGTGGAAGGCGTGCGAGTGGGCGTTCGCCAGACCGGGCAGGGTCAGGCCGCGCAGCGCCTCGGCCCCGGGTGGCGGGGTGGGCACGCCGGTGCGGACGGCGGTGATCCGGCCGTCCGCGGCCGCCACCACCACGCCCGGCTCGACCCGGGTGCCGAGCCAGGCGTGCTCCAGCCAGTAGGTCGCGTCGGTCACGTGCAGGCCAGCCCTTCGAGTACGTCGGCGAGCGCGCGTACGCCGGCCAGGCAGTCGTCCTCGGCCGCGAACTCGGCCGGGGAGTGCGAGACACCGGTGGGGTTGCGCACGAACAGCATGGCGGTCGGGATGCGCCCCGAGAGGATTCCGGCGTCGTGTCCGGCGCCGGTCCCCAGGACGGGCACCACGAGGCCGGTGTCCTTGCCGAGGAGGCGGCCGAGTTCGTCGCGCAGCGCGTGGTCGAACTCGACCACCGGGGTGAAGGACTCCCGGACGACGTCGAGGTCGATGCCGTGGGCGTCGGCGTACTCGCCCGCGGCCCTCCGGATGCCGTCGACGACGGTGTCCAGGGTCGCCTGGTCGGCGGCGCGGGAGTCGAGCCAGCCGCGCACCAGGGAGGGGATGGCGTTGACGCCGTTCGGCTCCACGGAGATCTTGCCGAAGGTGGCGACGGCACCGGCGAGTTCCGCCTCGCGGCGGGCGGCGAGCACCGTCTGCGCGTACGACAGCATCGGGTCGCGCCGGTCCACCAGGCGGGTGGTGCCCGCGTGGTTGGCCTCGCCGCGGAAGTCGAAGCGCCAGCGGCCGTGCGGCCAGATGGCGCTGGCGACGCCGACCCGGTCGCCGGACAGGTCCAGGGCGCGGCCCTGTTCGACGTGGAGTTCCACGAAGGCGCCGATCCGGGCGAGCCGTTCCGGGTCGGCCCCGATGGCCTCGGGGTCGTGGCCGGCGGCCTCCATGGCCCGGGGGAGGGTGACACCGTCCGCGTCGGTGAGGCGCCGGGCCTGCTCGGCGGTCAGGTGCCCGGCGGTGAGCCGGGAGCCGACGCAGGCGAGACCGAACCGGGCGCCCTCCTCGTCACCGAAGTTGACGATGGCGAGCGGCTTGGTGAACCGCGTTTTCCTGGCGCGCAGTTCGTCGAGCGCCGCGAAGGAGGACACGACGCCGAGCGGGCCGTCGAAGGCGCCCCCGTCCGGCACCGAGTCCAGGTGCGACCCGGTGACGACGGCGTCCCCGGCGGCCGGGTCGCCCAGCCAGGCCCACTGGTTGCCGTTCCGGTCCACCTCGTAGGCCAGTCCGCGCGCCCCGGCCTGCTCCTCGAACCAGGCCCGGCACTCCCTGTCGGCCCCGCTCCAGGCGTACCTCCGGTACCCACCGGAGCCGGGATGCCGCCCGATGGGCAGCAGCTCCGCCCACATCTCCTGGAAGGAGGCGCCCGCAGGAGACCGCGGGCCGTCGTTCCGCGGGACGGCGGGGGTCCGCCCGGCCGGCCGGGGGCGGGCGGCCGCGGCCCGCCCCGCGGCCGGCGACGGCACCCCGGCCTCCGCCGGAGCGCCGCCGCCTTCGCCGCGCACCGGACTCACGCCTCGTCACCCTCACGCATCGGCACCCGGACCCCGCGCTCGTCCGCGACGGACTCCGCGATGTCGTAGCCGGCGTCCACGTGCCGGATGACACCCATGCCGGGGTCGTTGGTGAGCACCCGCCGGATCTTCTCCCCACCCAGCCTGGTGCCGTCGGCCACGGTCACCTGGCCGGCGTGGATGGAGCGCCCCATGCCCACACCGCCGCCGTGGTGGAGGGACACCCACGACGCGCCGGACGCCACGTTGACCATGGCGTTCAGCAGCGGCCAGTCGGCGATCGCGTCGGAGCCGTCGAGCATGGCCTCGGTCTCGCGGTACGGGGAGGCGACGGAGCCGCAGTCCAGGTGGTCGCGGCCGATGGCCAGCGGAGCGGTCAGCTCGCCGGAGGCCACCATGTCGTTGAAGCGCTCGCCCGCCCGGTCGCGCTCGCCGTAGCCGAGCCAGCAGATGCGCGCGGGCAGGCCCTGGAAGTGGACGCGCTCGCCGGCCATCCTGATCCAGCGGGCCAGGGACTCGTTCTCCGGGAAGAGGTCGAGGATCGCCCGGTCGGTCCTGGCGATGTCGGCGGGGTCGCCGGACAGGGCGGCCCAGCGGAACGGGCCCTTGCCCTCGCAGAACAGGGGCCGGATGTAGGCGGGGACGAAGCCGGGGAAGGCGAACGCGCGGTCGTAGCCGGCGAGCTGGGCCTCGCCGCGGATGGAGTTGCCGTAGTCGAAGACCTCGGCACCGGCGTCCATGAACCCGACCATGGCCTCCACGTGCTGCGCCATGGACTCACGGGCACGCGTGGTGAAGCCGGCCGGGTCCTTCGCGGCGGCGTCGGCCATGTCCTCGAAGGCGACGCCCACGGGCAGGTACGCCAGCGGGTCGTGGGCGGAGGTCTGGTCGGTGACGATGTCGATCGGCGCGTCCATCGCCAGGAGCTGCGGGAGCAGCTCGGCGGCGTTGCCGAGGACGCCGATGGACAGCGGGCGGCGGGCGTCGCGGGCCTCGGTGGCCAGCCGGAGCGCGTGGTCGAGGGAGTCGGCCCGCACGTCCAGGTACCGGTGCTCGATGCGTCGCTCGATGGCGCGCGGGTCGCAGTCGACGCAGATGGCGACGCCGTCGTTCATGGTCACGGCGAGGGGCTGGGCGCCGCCCATGCCGCCGAGACCGGCGGTGAGGGTGATGGTCCCGGCGAGGGTGCCGCCGAACTTCTTCGCGGCGACGGCGGCGAAGGTCTCGTAGGTGCCCTGGAGGATGCCCTGGGTGCCGATGTAGATCCAGGAGCCGGCGGTCATCTGGCCGTACATGGTCAGGCCGAGGGCCTCCAGGCGGCGGAACTCCTCCCAGTTGGCCCAGTCCCCGACGAGGTTGGAGTTGGCGATGAGGACGCGCGGCGCCCACTCGTGGGTCTGCATCACGCCGACCGGGCGGCCGGACTGGACCAGCATGGTCTCGTCCTGCTTGAGCGTCCGCAGCGTGCGCACCATCGCGTCGAAGGAGCGCCAGTCACGGGCGGCCTTGCCGGTGCCGCCGTAGACGACGAGCTTGTCGGGGTGCTCGGCGACCTCGGGGTCGAGGTTGTTCTGCAGCATCCGCAGGGCGGCCTCCTGCTGCCATCCCAGGGTGCTCAGTTCCGTGCCGCGCGGTGCTCGTACGGGGCGGGGTCCCGACATCGTCTGCCTCCTGCTGTTACTACGCCTATTCACATCCTGACGTCGTGAATAGAACTAGTCAACACCTCCTCGCGTCCGCACCCGCGCGCCCCGGATGTTTGGCTGGAAGTACACGAAGGCCGACAGGAGGGGAGAGACCGTGGACCACGAGACCGACGGCGAGGCCCGGGGGCGGGCCGCACGGCGCGACGAGGCGGTACGCGGCGCGGTGGAGCAGGGGCTGCTGGGACCGGACGCGGCCGTGGTGGGACTGCTGGACGTCACCGGCATCCGGGAGTCGGCGGCCGCGCTGCGGGCGGCCTTCGACGCGGTGGCGGCGCCGGGGACACCGGTGCTGCACGCCTTCGCGGTGAAGGCGTGCCCGCTGGTGCCGGTGCTGCGGCTGCTGCACGCGGAGGGCATCGGCGCCGAGGTGGCGAGCCCGGGCGAACTGGCGCTGGCGCGGGCGGCGGGACTGCCGCACCGGGACACGGTGCTCGACTCCCCCGCCAAGACGCCGGCCGAGCTGCGCGAGGCGCTGGCGCTGGGCGTCGCGGTGAACGCGGACAACCCCCAGGAGCTGGAGCGGCTCGACTCGCTGGTGGGGGCGGACGCCGTCCGGTCGCCGCTCGGCATCCGGGTCAACCCGCAGATCGGCGGCGGCTCCATCGGGGCGACCTCGACCGCGACCGAGACCTCGAAGTTCGGGGTGGCGCTGCGCGACGAGGGAGCCCGCGAGTGGGTCGTCCGGGCGTACGCCGACCGGCCGTGGCTGACCCGGCTGCACGCGCACACCGGCTCCCAGGGCATCCCGCTGCCGCTGCTGGCGCGAGGGGTGGCGGAGACGTACGCGCTGGCCGAGGAGATCAACGCGCGGATCGGGCGGCGGCAGATCGACACCCTCGACATCGGCGGCGGGCTGCCGGTCAACTTCGACGCGGAGGCGACCGCACCCACGTACGCCGAGTACGCGCGCACGCTCCGGCAGGAGGTGCCGGGGCTGTTCGACGGGCGCTACGGCATCGTCACCGAGTTCGGGCGGTCACTGCTGGCCAAGCACGGCACGGTGGTGGCACGGGTGGAGTACGCGAAGAGCTCCGGCGGACGGCGGATCGCGGTGACCCACGCGGGCGTACAGGTGGCCACGCGGACGGTGTACGCGCCGGGCGCGTGGCCGCTGCGGATCGCCGCCTACGACGCCAAGGGCCGGCCGAAGCCCGGCCCCGAGGTGACGCAGGACGTGGCGGGCCCGGCCTGCTTCTCGGGCGACCTGCTCGCCGAGGGGCGCGCCCTGCCCCTGCTGGAGCAGGGCGACTACGCGGCGGCGCTGGACACGGGCGCGTACTACTTCGCGCACCACTACGCCTACAACTCCCTTGCCCGGCCCGGGATCTACGGGTTCGTGCCGGACGGTTCCGGGGGCGTCGCCCTCGCGACCGTGCGGGAGCCGCAGACCGTGGCGGAGGTCGTGGCCGAGTCCGGCGGGGCGCACGCGTCCGCGCTCACCACCCTGCCCGCACCCGGGAGCCGCTGACGCACTCCCCCACCCCGTCGAAACCCCGTCGAAACCCCGTCGAACGGATGGACCAACAGGCGCAGAGTAGTCGTCAGTTGACCCACCCTAGTACGCCGCGAGCACGTTCCAACGGAAAATGCCAAAGCCCTCACTCGGCGCGTACACGTTGCGTAGTGTCACTGTCACTCAACCGGAGTACAGGCGGGGAGGGGAACCGGCGTGCCCGGAATCGACGAGTGCCTACTGGATGCTATGCGGCTGCCCGGTGCCCGGGGAGCCGCGCTGGTGGACTGGACGAGCGGACTGGCGCTCGGATCCGTCGGGGAAGCCCCGGGCGGTGACCACGAGACCACCGCGGCCGAGGCCGCGGAACTGGCCAGGCTGGCCGCCGAGCACGGTGCCTTCACGGCCGGGCACGCCGAGGACGGACGTCCGCCCGTCGAGGACGTGATCATCAGCAACCGCGACAGCTATCACCTGCTGCGGTTCGTGGTCACGTCCTTCGACAGCAGCGTCTTCCTCCACCTGTGGCTGGGCCGCGAGGAGGGCAACCTCGCCCTGGCCCGCATCCGGCTCGGCGAGATGGCCGACCGGCTGGTGCTGGGATGACCATGGTCGGCACACCTCCCCCGCTGCCGGTGCGGGACAGAGCGGCCACGGACGACCGGACCGCGGGCGCGCTCTCACCGATGCTCAGACGGCTCGCCGAGGAGCAGGCCACCGGCGTACTCGTCCGTGAACACGGCACCCTGCACCTCGCCCGCGGCCGGGTCGTGCACGCCGAGAGTCCCCTCGCGCCCGGCCTGAACGTGCTGCTCACCGCCCACGGCACCCTCGCGGCGGCCGCGTGGCAGCGGGCGGCCGAGCGGGCCGGCGGCACGGCGGACGCCGCCCTGCTGCTGCTCGACGCCGGGCTGCTGCCCTCGGGCGCGCTGGAACTGTGCCACCTGGACGCGCTGTACGACGCCGGGTACTTCGCCCTGGCACCGAGCAGCACCCCCGGCCGGTTCCGGTACGACGGCACGCCCCGCATCGGTCCACTGCCCTCGGTCCCGGTCATCGCGCTGGAACGCGAGACGCTGCGCCGCCGGCTGCTGCTGCACCGGCTCTGGCCGGACCCGGCGGCCGACAGCGCCCCGCTGATCCGCGCCGACCCGGCCGCGGGAGCGCAGGTCACCGCGCGCCGGCGGGCCGTCCTGGACCGGGTGGACGGCGTCCGCACGGCCCCGGAGATCGCTCGTGACCTGGGCAGACAGGCCTTCCACACGCTGGTGGACGTGCGCCGGCTGGCAGCGGCCGGACTCGTTCGGCCGGTGCGCGGGACACCCGTCCCGCCACCGCTCCCGCCGGCTCCCCCGCTCACGGTCACCGACCCCGACATCGCGCTGCTGAAGAGGCTCAGGGATGCGCTGGAGGCGCTTTGAACGGCACCACCCCGCCGCCGAGAGGAGAGAGCTGATGGTGCCCGAACAGGACCTGGAGGCGGTGCTGGACGAACTGCGCCGGCTGCGCACCCGCGTCCCGCAGCTCACCGGCGCCCTCACGGCCGGCGTCGACGGACTCGTCGTCGCCCACGACACACCCGGTGTGGACCCGGAGGGCCTGGCGGCGCTGACCGCGGCCGCCCTCGGCGTGGCGGTACGGGTCGCCGACGCCACCGGCAACGGCGGCTTCCGGGAACTGCTGGTGCGCGGCGAACACGGATACGTCGCCACCTACGCGGCCGGCCGCACCGCCGTGCTGACCCTGCTCACCCGGGACCGGGTGAACGTCGGCCGGCTGCACCTGGAGGGCCGCCGGTCCGGCGCCCGCATCGGGGAGCTGCTCGACGCCGCCGAGGCCGCCGCCCTGGCCGCCGCACCCGCCGCACGGCCCACCAGGACCCCGCCCGCACGCACTCGCACCACACGCGCGCCGCGCCCCACGGCCACCGAAGCGCGCACCACCACCGACAACTGAGAGGACCACCATGGCCAACACCGAGACCGCCCTGAAGGAAGCCCTGACCTCCATCGAGGGCGCCACCGGCGTCGCACTCGTCGACTACACCAGCGGCATGGCTCTGGGCACGATGGGCGGCGGCAAGACCTTCGACCTCAACGTGGCCGCCGCGGGCAACACGGACGTGATCCGCGCCAAGATGCGCACGATGGAGATGCTGGGCCTCAAGGCCGAGATCGACGACATCCTGATCACGCTGACGGACCAGTACCACCTGATCCGCCTGCTCAAGGGCCGCGGCGGGAACGGCCTGTTCCTCTACCTCGTCCTGGAGCAGAACCGGGCCAACCTGGCGATGGCCCGGCACCAGCTCAAGCGGATCGAGGAGGAGCTGGAGGTCTGAGGGCCTGTCGCGAACGTCCCGTCGTCCGCCCGCGGGGCAGGCCCCGCGGCGTCCGACGGGGACTCCCGGCGTGCGGCCGGAAGTCCCCGCACCACAGGCCCCGGGGCCCCGGGGCGCTCGCGGTCACACCAGTGCCGCGGTGCGGCGGCGGGCCCCGCCGGGGCTCGCGTCACCGGCCGCGACGCCCGTGGCGCGCAGCCCCTTGACGGCCCTGCCCGCGGGGCCGCCGCACCGCCGGTCGAGCCAGTCGACCCGCACCCACAGCAGTTCCTCGCCGGCCCGCTCCCGGCGCCCCAGCCAGGCGGCCTTCAGCCTGAGCCCGGTGCCGGCCCCGGCCAGCAGCATGCCTCCGGCCGCGGGCACCGCGAACGAGGCGCCGAGCGCCACCGCGAACGCCGACAGCAGCCACCACCGGTGGCCCCGGCGCCAGTTGCGCACGGTCACCGCCCGGTCCTGCAGCACGTCGTACCTGCCCGCGCGGGCGGCGCCGCGGGCGAGGGCGTCGTACCGCTTCCTGCGCGCCAGCGCCACGACCACCGCCGCGACCAGGTACAGCGCGGCCCCCGCCAGCACCCCGATCCGGCGCCCGGTCACCCCGGGCGGCAGTACCCCGATCCCGGCGGCCACCACCCCGGACCACCACAGCGGTGCGGCACCCGCCCGTACGACGACGGCCACCCGGGCCAGTCCCTGTCCTCCGCGCGCCACGTCAGCCTCCCGTGTCACGTCTGCGTGTCCACCCAGTCCCTGGGTCCGGGCACGACGCTAACGGCAGAACGTGAGACGAGTCTGAGAGCGCGTCGGGTCACTCCACGAACAGCCCCCGGGCGGCGGCGTTCGCGTCGAACTGCTCCAACCGGGCCTGGGCGTCCGGCAGGTCGTCGCACAGCGCCTCCAGCAGCACCCGCCCGAGCAGCATCGGCGCGCACGCGGTGTCGAAGGCGAGCCCGGTGCCGACGGCGGCGGGCAGCAGCAGGTCGGAGTGGCGGGCGACGGGTGCGAACGCGGAGTCGGCCACCGTGACGACGGTCAGCCCCGCCTCCCGGGCGTAGGCGAGGGTGTCGACCACCTCGCGCGGATGCCGGGGCAGCGCGAAGCACAGCAGGGCCGTGGCCCCCGCTCGGACGGCCGCGTCGATGCGGTCCTGGATCATCGTGCCGCCCTCGTCGAGCAGCCGGACGTCCGGGTGCACCTTGGCGGCGAAGTACGCGAAGCCGTACGCCTGGGAAGCGGCGGCGCGCAGCCCGAGCACCGGCAGCGGACGCGAGGCCGCCAGTATCCGGCCGGCCTTCTGCACCGGCCGGGGGTCGGCGAGCAGCTCCGCGAGGTGCCGCAGGTTCTCGATCTCGGCCTCGACGGCCTGCTGGTACTCGTTGTACGAGCCCGGACCCGAGCCCGCGGCGGCCGGCTCGGCGGGCACGACCTCGCGCAGGTGCCTGCGCAGCGCGGGGTAGCCGTCGAAGCCGAGGGCGACCGCGAACCGGGTCACCGAGGGCTGGCTGACCCCGGCGAGTTCGGCCAGCTCCACGCTCGACAGGAAGGGGACGTCCGCGGCCCGACGCACCATGCTGTGCGCGATACGGCGCTGGGTCGGGGTGAGCCGGTGCCCCTCGAAGAGCGCCTGCAGACGGGTCGCCGGGGCGTCCGTCACGCCCGTGCTCCGGTCGACGCTCATGCTGTGCTCCCCCTCCGGATGTGAACCCATGGCCTATTCAGACATCTAGAACTCTGCATGAGCCTATACAGCCGGGCAAGGCCCGTCTCGTGATCCGGCCGGCCCGGGCCCACCGGGCACCGAAGAGGGGGGTTTACCCCAGTGCGCGGGGCACCGGCACTCCCTACCGTGAAGCGCATGAGCGCACTGGACCCGCGGGACACCGACCTCAAGAAGGACCTGGACGCCACCGTACGGGCGCGCGGGGAACTGGGCGAGGAGTACGACTCCGCACTCGTGGACTCCTTCCTGGAGAAGGTGGAGCAGCGGATCGACGACACGGTGGACCGCCGGGTACGGCGGCACCTGGCCGAGCAGCGGATGGCCGACGCGCGCGGCCCCCGGCGCCCCGGGGCGACCCACTCCTGGGCGCACCGGTTCGGCCTCGCGGTCGTGTCGCTGGTGCTGGCCGTCCCGCTGTCCGCGATCTCCGGCGCCCTCGCCGGGGTCACCGGCATCGTGGCCACGTGGCTCGGCATCGTCGGGGTGAACGCGGCCCAGGCGGTGCGCCGCACCCCGGAGCCGGTCACCGGACGTCGTGAGGGCGAGCGGTCCGCCCAGGGCGGCTGAGGCCCGCGGGAGGACCGGGTTCCCGGGAGAGGCGGGGCCCGGGGAGGAGTTGTGCGCGGGGACCGCCGCACCCCCGTTTCCGGGGGGCGGGACGACGGCGGTCCCCGCGAGGGACGCGGGCCGGGTCAGGACCGGGCTGCGCGTCCTTGGGCGTCCATGGAAGGTCCGGGAGCCGCTCCGGATGTCCGTGGCGCCGCACGGCGCCGGCCCGGGCGGGGAGCCGCTCCCGCCCTGCCGACACCACCAATGTGCCGGACCCGTGTTAAGCGGGTGCTGCGCGCACGTGACACCCTCGTACCAGTTGCAGAACGGCTCGGCCGGTACAAGTCACCCCCGGTTCGCCGCCGTTGCCGGCGCTTCACCGCGGGTTCGGCTACTTGCCGCCGCCCTTTGCCAGGAAGGCCAGCAGGTCCTGCCGGCTGACGACTCCGGTCGGCTTGCCCTCGACCAGGACGATCGCGGCGTCCGCGGAGCCCAGCACCGACATCAGGTCGCCGACCGGCTCGCCGGAGCCGACCTGAGGCAGCGGGGCGCTCATGTGCTTCTCCAGCGGGTCCTCCAGCGAGGCCCGCTGGGAGAACAGGGCGTCCAGCAGTTCGCGTTCCACCACCGAGCCGACGACCTCCGCGGCCATCACGTCCGGGTGACCGGCGCCCGGCTTGACGACCGGCATCTGCGAGACGCCGTACTCGCGCAGCACGTCGATGGCCTCGCCGACGGTCTCCTCGGGGTGCATGTGCACCAGGGACGGGATGGTGCCGGCCACCTTGTCCTGCAGGACGTCGCCGACGCGGGCGCTGGGGCCCTCGTCCTCGAGGAAGCCGTAGTCGGCCATCCACTCGTCGTTGAAGATCTTCGAGAGATAGCCGCGGCCGCTGTCCGGGAGCAGCACGACCACGACGTCGTCCGGGCCCAGCCGTTCGGCGACGCGCAGCGCGGCGACGACGGCCATGCCGCAGGAGCCGCCGACCAGCAGACCCTCCTCCTTGGCCAGGCGGCGGGTCATCTGGAAGGCGTCCTTGTCGGAGACGGCCACGATCTCGTCGGCCACGGTCCGGTCGTACGCGGTCGGCCAGAAGTCCTCGCCGACACCCTCGATCAGGTACGGCCGGCCGGATCCGCCCGAGTACACCGAGCCCTCGGGGTCGGCGCCGACGACCTTGACCGCGCCGTCGGAGGCGTCCTTCAGATAGCGGCCGGTGCCGGAGATCGTGCCACCGGTGCCGACGCCCGCCACGAAGTGGGTGATCTTCCCCTCGGTCTGCTCCCACAGCTCGGGTCCGGTCGAGTGATAGTGCGAGAGCGGGTTGTTGGGGTTGGAGTACTGGTCCGGCTTCCAGGCACCCGGGGTCTCGCGGACGAGGCGGTCGGAGACGTTGTAGTACGAGTCCGGGTGCTCGGGGTCCACGGCGGTCGGGCAGACCACGACCTCGGCACCGTAGGCCCGCAGCACGTTGATCTTGTCGGTGGAGACCTTGTCAGGGCAGACGAAGATGCACTTGTAGCCCTTCTGCTGGGCCACGATGGCCAGGCCCACGCCCGTGTTGCCGCTGGTCGGCTCGACGATCGTGCCGCCCGGCTTGAGCTCCCCGCTCTGCTCGGCCGCCTCGATCATCCGCAGGGCGATGCGGTCCTTCACGGAACCGCCCGGGTTGAAGTACTCCACCTTGGCCAGGACGGTCGCCTGGATGCCCTTGGTCACGTTGTTGAGCCTCAGCAGCGGGGTGTTGCCGACGAGGCTGATCATCGAGTCGTGGAATCGCACCGTTGTCTCCGGTTGCTTGCAAAAAACATCTGTCTTGGTGGTGCCGCCAGCCTACGGCCCCGGACCGGCCCCGGACGGGCGTTCACTCCCCGTTGAGATTGGCGCACGGGTTGTACGGGGCAAGGAGTGGGTGTACGGCTACGAGGAGGTGGCGGCGACGCATGACGAGCATGTCGAGGGCACGGGTGGCCCGGCGCATCGCGGCCGGAGCGGCGTACGGCGGCGGCGGGGTGGGGCTCGTCGGAGCGGCCGCGGTCGGCCTGCTGCTGGCGGAGATGCAACTGGCCCGGCGCCATGTGGGCAACGGCGGCGTGGGCCGGGTACCGGTGGCCGACGGGGTGTACGGGCACGCCTACGACATCCCCGGTGAACCGCCGCTGCGGCTGGCCCTGCTCGGCGACTCCACGGCCGCGGGACAGGGCGTGCACCGGGCGGGCCAGACGCCGGGCGCGCTGCTGGCGTCGGGGCTGGCGGCGGTGGCGGAACGGCCGGTGGAGCTGCGGAACGTGGCGTTGCCGGGCGCCCAGTCGGACGACCTGGACCGGCAGGTGGCGCTGATCCTCTCGGCCGCCGATCCGGTGCCGGACATCTGCGTGATCATGATCGGCGCGAACGACGTGACCCACCGCATGCCGCCGACGCGTTCGGTACGGCACCTGTCGGCGGCGGTGCGCCGGCTGCGGACGGCGGGTGCGGAGGTGGTCGTCGGCACCTGCCCCGACCTCGGCACCATCGAGCCGGTGCAGCAGCCGCTGCGCTGGCTGGCCCGCCGGACCTCACGGCAACTGGCGGCGGCGCAGACGATCGGGGCGGTGGAGCAGGGCGGGCGGACGGTGTCGCTGGGCGACCTGCTGGGCCCGGAGTTCGAGGCGAATCCCCGGGAGCTGTTCGGTCCCGACAACTACCACCCGTCGGCGGAGGGCTACGCGACGGCGGCGATGGCGGTCCTGCCCACGGTCTGCGCGGCTCTCGGCCTGTGGCCGGCCGAGGAGGAACGGCCGGACGCGTCCCGGCGCGAGGGCTTCCTGCCGGTGGCCAGGGCGGCGGCGGAGGCCGCCTCCGAGGCGGGCACCGAGGTCACGGCGGCCATGCCCACGGGCCCCCGCGGCCCCTGGGCCCTCCTCAAGCGCCGCCGCCGGCGCCGGGTGAGCGAGCCCGAACCGGCCCGGCCCGCGGTGTGAGCACCGTGGGGCGGGTGGTCACGCGAAACCCCTGGGACCCAAGCAAGCGCTTAGTAAATTGCGGTCAGTGTCACACCGCGACACGGGTGACCTGAACCATACGGCCGGGTAACTTCCCAACCGGCCCTGCCCAACTCCGTCCTCTGGAGCCGTGATGCCCGAAGCCGTCATCGTCTCGACCGCCCGCTCCCCCATCGGCCGCGCCTTCAAGGGCTCCCTCAAGGACCTGCGCCCGGACGACCTGACCGCCACGATCATCCAGGCGGCGCTGGCCAAGGTTCCCGAGCTCGACCCCAGGGACATCGACGACCTGATGCTCGGCTGCGGTCTGCCGGGCGGCGAGCAGGGCAACAACCTCGGCCGCATCGTGGCCGTGCAGATGGGCATGGACCACCTGCCGGGCTGCACGGTCACCCGCTACTGCTCCTCGTCGCTGCAGACCAGCCGCATGGCCCTGCACGCCATCAAGGCCGGCGAGGGCGACGTCTTCATCTCGGCCGGCGTCGAGATGGTGTCCCGCTTCACCAAGGGCAACTCGGACAGCCTTCCGGACACGCACAACCCGCTCTTCGCCGAGGCCGAGGCCCGTACCGCCGCCGTGGCCGCACAGGAGGGCACCACCTGGCACGACCCGCGCGAGGACGGCCTGGTCCCGGACGCCTACATCGCGATGGGCCAGACCGCGGAGAACCTCGCCCGCTGGAAGGGCGTGACCCGCCAGGACATGGACGAGTTCGGCGTCCGCTCGCAGAACCTGGCCGAGGAGGCCCTCAAGAACGGGTTCTGGGAGCGCGAGATCACCCCGGTGACCCTGCCGGACGGCACGGTCGTCGCCAAGGACGACGGCCCGCGCGCCGGGGTCACGCTGGAGGGCGTGCAGGGCCTCAAGCCGGTCTTCCGTCCGGACGGGCTCGTCACGGCCGGCAACTGCTGCCCGCTCAACGACGGCGCCGCAGCGGTCGTCATCATGTCCGACACCAAGGCCCGCGAGCTCGGCCTCACCCCGCTCGCCCGGATCGTCTCCACCGGCGTCTCCGGCCTCTCCCCGGAGATCATGGGCCTCGGCCCGGTCGAGGCCTCCCGGCAGGCCCTGCGCCGCGCGGGTCTGGGCGCCGGCGACATCGACCTGGTCGAGATCAACGAGGCCTTCGCCGCCCAGGTGATCCCCTCCTACCGCGACCTCGGCATCGACCTGGACAAGGTGAACGTCAACGGCGGCGCGATCGCCGTCGGCCACCCCTTCGGCATGACCGGCGCGCGCATCACGGGCACGCTGATCAACTCGCTCCAGTTCCACGACAAGCAGTTCGGCCTGGAGACGATGTGCGTGGGCGGCGGCCAGGGCATGGCGATGGTCATCGAGCGCCTGAGCTGACGCACCCTCGGTAGCGGGCGCGGCACCCTACGTCAGGCAGTGACCCAGAACCCGGGAAAGCCCCGGGTTCTGGGCCGTTTTGTGATCCAATCTCCCTCAGGATGTGACCTATGTCCCTCGCGAGGGTGTCCGTGCAGGTCAGAGCAGCGAGTCAGGAGTCCGCGCCACCGATGCCCTGTCCGTTTCGTGACGTTACGCACTGACAGCGGGTTAGTCCGCCCTTCAAGCTGATGTAGGAAGTCGGGGGTCGACTTTGAACCTGGGAGTACGTCAGTGAGCGCCATGCCCTTCGCCCTGCTGCTCACCACGGCCGCCACGGGCGCCGTGGGCGTCGCGGTCCTGCGGACCGTGCTGAAGCTGCGCCGCCAGCTCACGCGGCTGCAGGAGCAGCTCGCCGAGAACCAGGCCTCCGCCAGGCGTGCGCCGCTGCCCGCGGCCCGCACCGCCGACGCGGAGGAGATACGCGCGGCCGTGGCCGAGGCGCTCGCCGAGGAGCGGGAGCGGGAACTGGCCGAGGCCCGCGCGTTCTGGGCCGCGCAGGAGGCCCGTGACGCCTCCGACGCGCCGTCCCTGCTGAACCTCACCGAGAACGACCTGTTCCTGCCCCGGCAGGCCGACTTCGCGGGCCTGGACTCGCTGGAGCCGGTCGCCGAGCCGGCCGCGGACACCGACGAGGTCGCCGGGGGCGAGTCCCCCGAACTGGCCGCGGCCCGCCGCCGCCACCCCTCGCACCCGGACTTCGTGCCGGTGCAGTCGGCGGCGGTGAACGACCACGAGCGCACGGTGACCACCCTGGAGCAGCTCGCCGCCGACCGGGTGGAGCTGTCCGACGTCCGGCCCGGCCCCCTGGGCACCCTGGACGTGTACGTCTTCGCCGACGGCACCACCCTGTGCATGACTCCCGGCCACCGGGAGACGGCGGACCGGCTGGCCGCGGCCGTGCGGGAGGGCGACACGCCGTACCTGCTCGGCGGCTCGGGCATCTCCGGCGCCTACACGCTGACGTTCGCGTGCGGTGGCGGCGACATGGTCTACATCCTGGCGGACCGGGTCATCGCGTCCCTGTGACGGCGGCGGAGGCCGTGGCGGCGGCTCAGACGCCGGCCCGCTTCCGCGCCTCCTCCACCAGCCCGACCGCCTCGCCGACCTCGTCGTCGGTGCGCAGCACCAGCGACAAGTCGTGCGCGGCCACCAGGATTTGGTCCGCCGCGGCGAACATTCCGGCGTCCGGCATCTCCCGGGGCTCGGCGGCCGGCTCCTCCACGCGCTGCGCCCACCGGGCCAACTCGTTGGCCAGGGCCAGCGCCTCCGCCGCGGCTCCCCGCTGGAGCCGACTCTGCGGAGCCGCCCGCAGCCGGTCGGCGAAGTGATCCACTGCTCGGGTCAAGGGTGTCGTGTCAACCACGGGCTGAGCGTAACGCGCCGCACTGTTGCCAATACGCGAACGCTCAGGCACGGTGACGTGAAGGACCGGCTTACATCCCCTTTGCATCCGGAGGCGCCGATGTCCCGACTCTTCTCCGAGGAGACCCACCGCAACCTGCTCGCCCGCATCCCCCATTGCACCGGCCGTGAAGTCTCCGACTGGTTGCGCACCGTCGAAGAAGGCCCCGCCCTGTTCCGCTTCGAGGAGAAGGTCAGCTGGCTCCGGCACGAGCACGACCTCGCCTACGGTCACGCGAAGGCGATCGTCCACGAGTACGACCTGAGGAGGGCGGCCCGCAAGCTGCTCTAGTGCCGCGGCGGCCAGGGTCCGCCCCGTCGCCGGGCAGGCCCTGGCCGGCGAGGCACCGGGTCCCTCGTCCGGATCGGCCCGCGAGCCCGGCACGATCCGGACCGGAGGCCCTGGCGAGCGCGGCGCCCCGGCCATGGCGAAGGGCCCCTGCGATCCGCCTTCGACGGATCCGGGGCCCTTTCCCACGACCTCTCGCGGGCGGCGCTAGTCGTTGCTGCTGAAGATCGCCACCAGCCGCAGCATCTCCACGTAGATCCACACCAGGGTGAGGGTGAGGCCGAACGCGGCGAGCCAGGACTCGCTGCGCGGGGCGCCGTAGGCGATGCCGTCCTCGATCTGCTTGAAGTCGAGGGTGAGGAAGAAGGCGCCGAGCACGATGGCGATGATGCCGACGATCGCGCCGAGCGGGCCGAAGCTGCGCAGGCCGCCGTCCTCGGCGACACCGAACGCGACCAGCAGCAGGTTGACCGCCATCACCAGGATGAAGGCCATGGCGATGGCCATGCCGATGCGGGCGTAGCGGGCCGTGACGCGGACCCAGCCGGCCTTGTAGACGAGCAGGGTCGCGGCCGAGACGGCCATGGTGCCGAGCACCGCCTGGAAGGGCGCACCGCTCCAGCGGCTGTTGAACATCTCGCTGATGACGCCCAGGAAGACACCCTCGAAGGCGGCGTAGCCGAGGATCAGCGCGGGCGACGGCGTGCGCTTGAAGCTCTGCACCAGCGCCAGGACCATCGCGACGATGGCGGCGCCGAAGGCCAGGCCGTAGCTGGTCGTGGAGACCGGCAGGAGGACCCAGGCGAGGGCGGCGCCGACGGCGACCGTGCCGAGCGTGAAGGCCGAGCGCATGACGACGTCGTCCATCGTCATCCGGTCGGTGGCGGCCGGGGCCTGGGGCGGCGCGCCCTGCTGGACCTGCTGGGCGTAGGGGTTCTGCGCGTACGGGTTGCCCTGCGCGTACCCGGCCTGCGCTGCGGTGTTGAAGCCGGCGTAGCCGTTGTCGCGGCTGAACCCCCGTCGCGAGAAGACCGGGTTACTGCTCCTCATTTCACTCCTCCATGGCCACCGTGCGCGGCCTTGGCCCAAGAGTAATGGATTGGCAAAAGGGCGGCCGTACTACTTGAGGGGGATCTTTCCCCCGCGCTGTCACCCAACACGCCACCCGAACCCCTGATTCCCCCTGTGGGACCGCTCACTCCGGCCGGAAGCCCCACTCGGGCACCGGCCGGGCCGGTCCCGGCCGCGGCGGTCGCGCCGGACCGGCCGCGCACATGCCGCTGTCAACGGCCAGGGGCGGCGCGCCGGGGGGCCGGGAAGCGGGCCGGAAAAGGAGAGGGTGGTGCCCGGAGCCGGACTTGAACCGGCACGCCCGCGAAGGGGCAGCGAGGTTTAAGCTCGCCGTGTCTGCATTCCACCATCCGGGCAGGCCATGGGCACCGCTGCGAGGCTCCGAGCCTATCGGGGCACATCCCCCGAACAGACGGGGCGATGGACCGATGTTGTCTTATTTTATTGATGTCTGAGGGTGCATCAGCACTCGGAACTCGCCATCCGCACTTGCCACCAGCGTGACGGGGCGTGGGTGCACACGTACGCGGAATGACGGAATTTCACCTACCGAACGAGGGCGCTCGTCCTGTTCTGGCCACCGCGCGTGTCAGGGCCTCCCGTCCTCCCCAGGTATGACACGGGCCCGCCCCGTCCGACCGGAGTCGCCCCCCGGAACCGGAACAGCGGCTGACTACACGCCCGCCGGCGGCCGGGACGATGAATCGAGTCCCGAGCACGACGCCGTCCCGACAGGAGCACCCTCCCGTGACCACCACAACCACCGCCGACCGGGCCACGGCCGTGGCCGCACGCGCCACCGAGCTGTCGAAGATCTACGGGCAGGGCGAGACCCGGGTGGTCGCCCTGGACCGGGTCTCGGTCGACTTCCGGCGGGCGGAGTTCACCGCGATCATGGGACCGTCCGGTTCCGGCAAGTCCACGCTGATGCACTGCGTGGCGGGTCTGGACACCTTCTCCTCGGGGTCCGTGCGCATCGGCGAGACCGAGCTGGGCTCCCTGAAGGACAAGCGGCTCACCAGGCTCCGCCGGGACAAGATCGGCTTCATCTTCCAGGCCTTCAACCTGCTGCCGACGCTGACCGCGCTGGAGAACATCACCCTGCCGATGGACATCGCGGGCCGGAAGGCCGACAAGGCGTGGCTCGACCAGGTCATCCAGATGGTCGGGCTGTCCGAACGGCTCGGGCACCGGCCCTCGCAGCTCTCCGGCGGTCAGCAGCAGCGCGTGGCCGTCGCCCGCGCGCTCGCCTCCAAGCCGGAGATCATCTTCGGGGACGAGCCGACCGGGAACCTGGACTCGCGCTCCGGCGCCGAGGTGCTGGGCTTCCTGCGCAACTCCGTGCGCGAGCTGGGCCAGACGGTGGTCATGGTGACCCACGACCCGGTGGCGGCGGCGTACGCGGACCGGGTGGTCTTCCTCGTCGACGGCCGGATCGTCGACGAGATCCACGGCCCCACCGCCGGCTCCGTCCTCGACCTCATGCGCGGCCTTCCCGGCGGCGCCGGCGGCACGGCCACCGGGCCCCTGAACTGCGAACTCGACGCGAAGGGCCGTGCCCGCTGATGTTCCGCACCGCTCTGCGCAACGTCTCCGCGCACAAGGCCCGGCTCCTGATGACCGTACTGGCCGTCATGCTGGGCGTGGCCTTCGTGTCCGGGACCCTCGTCTTCACCAACACCATCTCCGACGCCTACCAGAAGAGCTCCGCCAAGGGCTTCGACCAGGTCGACGTCGCCGTACGGCCCGAGTACCAGGACTCCCGCGGGGACCGGGTCGGCAGGACCCCCGAGCTGACCCGGGCCCTGCTCGACCGGGCCGCCGCCGCACCCGGCGCCGCCTCCGCGACCGGTGTCGTCACCGGCTTCACCGCGATCGCCGGCAAGGACGGCAAGCTGCTCGGCGACGGCTGGCAGTCCGCGGGAGGCAACTACTGGGGCACCGAGGACGCCCGCTACCCGCTGGTCGCCGGGCACGCGCCCAGCGGCCGGGGCGAGGTGCTCATCGACGCCAGGACCGCCGAGCGGGCCGGCTACCAGGTCGGCGACACCGTCCGGCTCTCCGTGGACGGCCCCGTGCTCACCCCGCGCATCAGCGGCGTCTTCCGCACCGACGACGGCAACGTGGCCGCCGGCGGCAGCCTTGCCCTGTTCGACACACCCACCGCTCAGGCCCTGTTCGGCAAGAAGGGCACGTACGACGAGATCGACGTGAAGGCGACGGCGGGAACCAGCCAGCGCGCGCTCAAGACCGCGCTGGACGAGGCACTTCCGGCACAGCTCGTGGAGACCACCACCGGCAAGCGGCTCGCCGACGACCAGGCCGAGATGATCTCCACCTCGATGAGCGGCCTGAAGCGGAGCCTGCTGGTGTTCGCCGGCATCGCCCTGTTCGTCGGCACGTTCATCATCGCCAACACCTTCACCATGCTGGTCGCCCAGCGCACCAGGGAACTGGCCCTGCTGCGGGCGGTCGGCGCCTCCCGCCGCCAGGTCACCCGCTCGGTGCTGATCGAGGCGCTGGTGGTCGGCACGGTAGCCGGGGTGACGGGTCTGGCCGCGGGCGTCGGCATCGGCGCCGGACTGCGCTCGCTGCTGGGCGCGTTCGGCGCGAGCGTGCCCGACGGGCCGCTGGTCGTCACGCCGGGCACCGTGCTGACCGCGCTCGCCGTCGGCATCGTCATCACCGTGCTGGCCGCCTGGCTGCCGGGCCGCCGCGCGGCGAAGATCCCGCCGGTGGCGGCGATGAGCAGCGTGCACGCCAAGGCGACCACCAAGTCGCTGGTGCTGCGCAACACGCTCGGCGCGCTCTTCTCGGCGGCCGGCGTCGCCGTGGTCCTCGCGGCCACGACGATGGACACCGACTCCGCCCAGGGCCCGATGGGAGTCGGCGCGGTGCTGCTCGTCATCGGCGTGTTCATCCTGACCCCGCTGCTGTCCCGCCCGCTGATCGCGGCCGCCGCGCCCGTGCTGCGCGTGTTCGGCGTCGCGGGCAGGCTGGCGCGCCAGAACTCGGTGCGCAACCCGCGCCGTACGGCGGCCACGGCGTCCGCGCTGATGATCGGCCTGACGCTGATCACCGGCATGACGGTGATGGCGGGCAGCCTGCAGACGTCGATCGACCGGATGGCCAGTTCGGCGATCCGCGCGGACTACGTCGTCTCGATGGCCAACCGGGGCCCGCTGTCCCCGGACGTGGCGCGCCGGCTCGCGGGCGTCGACGGGGTCACCGCCAGCAGTCCGCTGCGCAACGGCGCGTCCCGGATCGGCGGCGAGACGGAGTACCTGACCGGCGTCGACGGCTCGGCGATCGGCAGGCTGACGGACCTGAAGGTGGACGACGGCTCCTTCACCGTCGGCGGCTCACGGATCGTGGTGGACAAGGACCGGGCCCGGGAGCACGGCTGGCGGGTCGGCTCCCGGATCACCGCGCACTTCGAGGACGGCGCGGCGCGCGGCCTCACGGTCGCCGGGATCTACGAGGGCAACGACATGTTCAACGGGATCATGCTCGACAACGAGGTCCTCACCCCGCACCTGGCCGACCCGGCCGACATGCGGGTGATGGTCAGGACCCGGGGCGGCGCGTCCGACGGCGCGAAGGACCGGCTGGAGAAGGCCCTCGGCTCCAACCCGGCGATCCTGGTTCAGGACAAGAAGGACATCTCCCACGACATCGCCAGGATGTTCACGCTGATGCTGAACATGGTCTACGGCCTGCTCGGCATGGCGGTGATCGTCGCGGTCCTCGGCGTCATCAACACCCTGGCCATGTCGGTCTTCGAGCGCTCCCAGGAGATCGGCATGCTGCGCGCGATCGGTCTGGACCGCCGGTCGGTCAAGCGGATGGTCCGCCTGGAGTCGCTGGTGATCTCCCTGTTCGGCGGCGTGCTCGGCATCGGCCTCGGAGTGTTCTTCGGATGGGCGGCCGGCGAACTGCTGGGCACCAAGATGCCGACGTACGAACTGGTCCTGCCCTGGGGCCGGATGGCGCTCTTCCTGCTGCTGGCGGGCGTGGTCGGCGTACTGGCCGCCCTGTGGCCGGCCCGACGCGCGGCGCGGCTGAACATGCTGGCGGCGATCAAGGCCGAGTAGCCGCACGGACGACCGGGGCCCCGTTCCGCGCGCCGGAACGGGGCCCTCGTCGTGTCCCGGCGTGTCAGGTGTTCCAGGTGCGGGTGCGCAGGGGGAGCCCGCAGGCGCCCGAGCCGGGGGTGCGTACGGCCAGGACCTGGTTGACGCCGATGCGGTTGCGTTCGAAGGCGAGCGCGGAGGCGGCCATGTACAGCAGCCAGACGCGGGTCCGGCCGGGGCTGGTGAGGCGCATCGCGCGGTCCCGGCCCGCCTCCAGCCGGATGACCCACTGGCGCAGGGTGCGGGCGTAGTGCTCGCGGATCGACTCCACGTCGCGGACCTCGAAACCGGCCCGCTCGAGCTGGGTGACGGTGGTGCCGATCGGCGCGAGCTCCCCGTCGGGGAAGACGTAGGCGTCGATGAACGGGTCCACCTCGTAGGAGGACTCGTCGCGCTGCGGGCGGCGGGCGATCTGGTGGTTGAGCAGCCGCCCGCCGGGCTTGAGCAGGGCGTACAGGTCGCGCGCGTAGTCCAGGTAGCCCTCGGCTCCGACGTGTTCGGCCATGCCGATGGAGGAGATCGCGTCGTAGGGGCCGTCGGTGACGTCCCGGTAGTCCTGGACGCGGATCTCCACGCGGTCGGTCAGCCCCTCGTCCGCGACGCGCTTGCGGGCGTACGCCGCCTGCTCCTGGGAGAGGGTGACGCCGACGACGCGCACGCCGTGCTCACGGGCCGCGTGGATGGCCATCGAGCCCCAGCCGCAGCCGACGTCCAGCAGCCGCTGCCCCTCGGTCAGGCCGAGCTTGGCGCAGACGAGTTCGAGCTTGTCCCGCTGGGCCGACTCCAGTGTGCCGCCGTCCTGCCAGTAGGCGCACGAGTAGACCATCGACGGGCCGAGGACGAGTTCGTAGAAGTCGTTGCCGACGTCGTAGTGGTGGCTGATGGCCCGCCGGTCGCTGTGCCGTGTGTGCAGGTGACGGCGTCTGCGGACCTCCTCGCGGGGCGGGGCGGGCGGGATCGGCGGCCCGGCGAGTCTGAGCAGTTCGCGCACGGCGGCCCGCACCTCGGGGTCGCGCAGCGCCTCGGCGAGGCCGCGGGCGTCCTCGCCGCGTTCCCACACCGGCCCCGCCATGACCTCGAGGACCGCGTAGAGGTCGCCCTCGATGTCGAGGTCCCCGGAGACCCAGGCCCGGGCCAGGCCCAACTCTCCGGGCTTGAACAGCAGTCGGCGCAGGGCCCGGCGGTTGCGGACGACGAGGGCCGGGGCGCCCGGCGGGCCGTCCTGCGAACCGTCCCAGGCGCGGATCCGCACCCGTAGCGGTGCTCCCAGCAACTGCTCGGCAAGCTTCCTCAGCCGCGACGCGGCGTCGGCCATGGCGCACACCTCCAAGACGACGATCCCGGATGTCCGACACCACGTAAACACCGCGAGGCCCCCGGCGCAGTCCCGCAAAGGAGTTACAGGGGCGTGAACTCCTCCTGCCACCGGCCCCCGGAACGCCGGAAGACCTCCCGCACCACGGATGGCGGGAGGTCTTCCGGGTGGTCACGGCACCGGTGCGGGGACCGGTGGCGGGACCGTGGGTCAGGAGGCCTTGGCCTTCTCGCCGCTCTTGCTCGCGGCGGCGACCGGGGCCGGCTTGGCGGCCTCGTAGAACTCCTCGCGCGGGTTCTCCATGGCGCCCAGGGAGACGACCTCGCGCTTGAGGAACATGCCGAGGGTCCAGTCGGCGAAGACGCGGATCTTGCGGTTCCAGGTCGGCATCGCCATGCCGTGGTAGCCACGGTGCATGTACCAGGCGAGGCGGCCCTTGAGCTTGATCTTCATCTTGCCCATGACGATCATCGCCACGCCCTTGTGCAGGCCGAGACCGGCCACCGCACCCTTGTTGGCGTGCTCGTACTCCTTCTGCGGGAAGCCGCGCATACCGGAGATCACGTTGTCGCCGAGGGCACGGGCCTGACGCAGGGCGTGCTGGGCGTTCGGCGGGCACCAGGCGTTCTCGTTGCCGGCCTTGCGGCCGACGAGGTCCGGGACCTGGGCGTTGTCGCCGGCGGCCCAGATGTAGTCGGTGCCCTTGACCTGGAGCGTGGGCTCGCAGTCGACGTGGCCGCGCGGGCCGAGGGGCAGACCGAAGCGGGCGAGGGCCGGGTTCGGCTTGACGCCGGCGGTCCAGACGATCGTGTTGGAGTCGACCTCGAGCCCGTTCTTCAGCACGACGTGGCCGTCGACGCAGGAGTCCATGGAGGTGGAGAGGTAGATCTCCACGCCGCGGCTCTCCAGGTGCTCCTTGCCGTACTGGCCGAGCTTGGGGCCGACCTCGGGGAGGATCTTGTCGGCGGCGTCGACGAGGACGAACCGCATGTCCTCGCGGGAGACGTTCTTGTAGTACTTGGCCGCGTCCCGAGCCATGTCCTCGACCTCGCCGATGGTCTCCGCGCCCGCGAAGCCACCGCCGATGAAGACGAAGGTGAGCGCCCGGCGGCGGATCTCCTCGTCGGTCGTGGAGTCGGCCTTGTCGAGCTGCTCCAGGACGTGGTTGCGCAGGCCGATGGACTCCTCGATGCCCTTCATGCCGATGCCCTGCTCGGCCAGGCCGGGGATCGGGAAGGTGCGGGAGACCGCGCCCATCGCGATGACCAGGTAGTCGAAGGGCAGCTCGTACGCCTCGCCCACGAGGGGGGCGATCGTGGCGACCTTGCGGTCCTGGTCGATGGTGGTGACCCGGCCGGTGAGGACCTCCGCCTTCGGCAGCACGCGTCGCAGCGGGACGACGACATGCCGAGGGGAGATGCTGCCGGCGGCGGCTTCGGGGAGGAAGGGCTGGTAGGTCATGTACGACCGGGGGTCGACGACCGTGACGGTCGCCTCGCCGTAGCGCATCTTCTTGAGGATGCGCCGAGCTGCGTACAGGCCTACGTACCCACCGCCTACTACGAGGATCCTGGGACGCTCCGTGGTGCTCATGGCATCGAGTATCCACCCGGCCCAGGGGGGCTGCTCGTGCGCCCCTTCACAAGCTCCCGCACACCCTGTGCTAAACTCCGCGGCTCGCGTGACGCAGGTCATGCCCCGCCCCTGGAACCACGGGGCGGTCTGACCCGTTGTCAAGGCCGCGTGAGCTGCCTCTCTGTCGATTCAGGACATCCGCCAGGAGCCGTGGACACCCTCGGGACGCCTCCCCTCGACCTCTCGTGCGCCCACCATCTGAACATGTTCAAACGGCAGATGAACCCCCGGAAGGGCCAACCGGCCCCGTTTCCCGGCCGAACGGGACGGAATTCCTTGTGAAGAACTTCACGAACTTTCCCGACGGGGTGTCGCCGGAGGTGCCGAACGGCTCGCTCACACGTTGTCCGAGCTGCTCAACAGAGGCTACTTGCCAGTAGCATCCACTGGGAAGGGCCCCCGGGGAAAGGGCGTCGACCGTCAGGGGACCGACGGGACGATGCCGGCGGTCCCGGAGGTCACGGCACCACGACCCGCGCCGCGCCGAAGGCGCTGCCGCTGTGCCGCCGTGGTGAACCGGAACGCGTACCCCAGCCAGTGGGCGTCCTCGGCCGGTCGAAGCGCCACGCAGCCCGCGAACATGCCGGCCACTTCGATCACCCAGGTGTGTGCCGGGTCGAATCCGTCCCGCAGCCGCTGCCGCACCCGCTGCTCGTCGTACCGCCCGAGCCGTTCCAGATCCGCCCGCAGTACCGCGGCGCGCAACTCGGCCACCGCTTCGACGTCCGACGTCGACGCCTGCCGAATATCCCTCGCCATGATCGTCAGTCGCCCTGCTTATCCTCCTCGGCCTCTTCCGCCGCTTTGAACGCGATCCCGTCGAGGATGTCGTGCTCGCTCACCACGACCTCCTCGGCCCCGGCCCGCTCCATGATCGCGAGCAGCACGAGGGCGCCCGCGCCGATCACGTCGACCCGGCCCGGGTGCATGGAGGGGATCGCCGCGCGCTCGGCGTGCGTGGAGTGCAGCAGCTCGTGCGTGATCTCGCGGACGCGCTCCCGTGTGACGAGGGAGTGGTGGATGCGCGCGGAGTCGTACTCGGGCAGCCCCTGCGCGATCGCCGACACGGTGGTGACCGAGCCCGCCAGGCCCACCAGGGTGCGGGCCTCGCGCAGCGGAACCGTGCGCTCGGCGAGGTCGAGGGCGGCCTCCACGTCCGCCCTCATGGCCGCGATCCGCTCCTCGGTGGGCGGATCGACGACCTCGCCCTCGTGCACGAGGTGCCGTTCGGTCATCCGCACGCAGCCGACGTCCACGGACCGCGCCGCCCGTACGTGGTCGCCGCCGACGACGAACTCGGTGGAGCCGCCGCCGATGTCCACGACGAGGTAGGGGCGGGGCAGGTGGTCGCGGCCCCTGAGTTCGTTGGTCGCGCCGGTGAAGGAGAACTCGGCCTCCTGCTCGCCGGTGACGACCTCGGGCTCGACGCCGAGGATGTCGACGACACCGCGCACGAAGTCGTCCCGGTTCTCGGCGTCCCGGGAGGCGGAGGTGGCCACGAAGCGGATCCTCCGCACGCCGTGCTCCCTGATGACCTCGGCGTACTCGCGGCAGGCCGCGAAGGTCCGCTCCAGCGCCTCGGGGGCGAGCCGGCCGGTGCGGTCGACGCCCTGGCCGAGCCGCACGATCGTCATCCGCCGGTCCAGCTCGACGAGTTCACCGGTCGCCGGATCGGCGTCGGCGACCAGCAGGCGGATGGAGTTCGTACCGCAGTCGACGGCGGCCACGCGGGTCACTTCTCGTCCTCCCCGGCCGGCCCGCACGGCGTCACGCACGGTCCCTTGCCCCACCACTCGGGGAGCATCGCGATCGCCTCGTCGCCGAGCGGGTTGACGCCCGGCCCGGCGGCCAGCGAGTGGGCCACCAGCACGTGCAGGCACTTCACCCGGTCCGGCATGCCGCCGGCGCTCGGGAAGCCCGCCAGCACCTCGATCTCGTCCCGGCGCCGGATGTAGTCCTCGTGGGCGGCCCGGTAGGCGGCGGCCAGCTCCGGGTCGGTCCCCAGCCGCTCGGTCATCTCCTTCATGACGCCGTCCGCCTCCAGCGTGCCGATCGCCGAGTTGGCGCGCGGGCACGTCAGGTAGTACGTCGTCGGGAAGGGCGTGCCGTCGGGCAGCCGGGGCGCCGTCTCCACGACGTCCGGCTGACCGCAGGGGCAGCGGTGCGCGATGGCCCGCAGGCCGCGCGGCGGGCGGCCCAGCTGCTGCTTGAAGGCCTCGACGTCCGCGTCGGTGGGCTCGGTGCGCGGAGTGGGCGGCGGAGGCGTGTCCATGACTGCTTTCAGGGTGGCTTTCTGTCGGTGGCCGGCCCGCGGGCCGGTTACTGGTGGCGGCCGGTGACCGGCCGGGAGCGGGTCACCGGCCGGGATCCGGTCACTGGTCGGAGGCGTCGGCCTTGTCGACCCCGTCCCAGACGTTCGCGTACCAGGGCCGGTGGGCGGCCCCGAGGTCGGCGCGGGACTGCTTGGCCCCGCCCGGGTCGATGACGACGTAGCCGGTCTCCCCGGGCATCACGTAGTGCAGCCGGCGCCGGATCTGCTGCTCGGCGTAGGCGTCGTCCTGCCAGCGTGCCTTGAGGTCACGCAGTTGTTCGACGCGCTGCCGGGCCTGCCCCCGCTCCCGCCGGAGGTCGGAGATCTCGGCCCGCTGGGAGACGTACTGCCGCATCGGGTAGGCGAGGGCCACGATCAGTGAGCACAGCACCAGAGCCAGCAGGGCCGCGCGGCCGGTGAGCCGCGAGCGGCGGGCCTGCCGCTTGGTCTGGGAGCGGTAGACCCGGGCCGCGGTCTGCTCGCCGAGCGCCCGAAGCCGGGTCGTGGTGGAGAAACGGTCCCGGTCCTTGACGGCCATCTGGCTCTCCGCCTCCCCTTCCACGTGCGTACGTCCCCGCACACGGTACGGGACCGGGTACGGGGACGTACGTACGACTGGCTGATACCCGGGCCGTCCCGTACGGACCGGCCCGGTGGAGGTCAGCCCTTGGAGACCTCGACGCGGCCGCGGAAGCGCGGGAAGGCGCTGCGGCCGGCGTACACCGCGGCGTCGTCGAGGATCTCCTCGATGCGCAGCAGCTGGTTGTACTTGGCGACGCGCTCGGAGCGGGCCGGGGCGCCGGTCTTGATCTGGCCGCAGTTGGTGGCGACGGCCAGGTCGGCGATGGTGACGTCCTCGGTCTCGCCGGAGCGGTGGGACATCATGCACTTGAAGCCGTTGCGCTGGGCCAGCTCCACGGCGTCCAGGGTCTCGGTGAGCGAGCCGATCTGGTTCACCTTGACCAGCAGGGCGTTCGCGGCGCCCTCGTCGATGCCGCGGGCGAGGCGCTCGGGGTTGGTGACGAACAGGTCGTCACCGACGAGCTGGACCTTGTCGCCGAGCCGGTCGGTGATGATCTTCCAGCCGGCCCAGTCGTCCTCGAACAGCGGGTCCTCGATGGAGACGAGCGGGTAGGCCGCGACGAGCTCCTCGTAGTACTCCGTCATCTCGGCGGCGGAGCGCTCCTTGCCCTCGAAGAGGTACTTGCCGTCCTTGTAGAACTCGGAGGCGGCGACGTCGAGCGCGAGCGCGATCTGCTCGCCCGGCGTGTAGCCGGCCTCCTTGACGGCCTCGAGGATCAGGTCGAGGGCCTCCCGGTTGGAGCCGAGGTTCGGGGCGAAGCCGCCCTCGTCGCCGAGGCCGGTGGACAGGCCCTTGCTCTTCAGGACCTTCTTCAGGGTGTGGTAGACCTCGGTGCCCCAGCGCAGCGCCTCGGAGAAGGACTCCGCCCCGATCGGGGCGATCATGAACTCCTGGATGTCCACGTTGGAGTCGGCGTGCGAGCCGCCGTTCAGGATGTTCATCATCGGCACCGGCAGCAGGTGCGCGTTCGGGCCGCCCAGGTACCGGAACAGCGGCAGGTCGCTGGCCTCGGAGGCGGCGTGGGCCACGGCGAGGGAGACGCCGAGGATGGCGTTGGCGCCGAGCGAGCCCTTGTTGTCGGTGGCGTCCAGGTCGAACATGGCCTGGTCGATCAGGCGCTGCTCGGTCGCGTCGTAGCCGACCAGCTCCGGGCCGATCTGCTCGATGACGGCGAGGACGGCCTTCTCGACACCCTTGCCCTGGTAGCGGTTGGGGTCGCCGTCACGGAGCTCGATGGCCTCGAAGGCACCGGTGGAGGCACCGGACGGGACGGCGGCACGACCCGTGCTGCCGTCGTCGAGGCCGACCTCGACCTCGACCGTGGGGTTGCCTCGGGAGTCCAGGATTTCCCGGGCTACGACGACGTCGATGGACGGCACGAGCATCTCCTTCTTGGATGTGACGCTGGAAGTGCGGGGCGGGGTGCCTCGCGGCTCCGCCTTGCGACTAGAGCCTAACCGTCCCGGGGGCGTCGGCCACCGACCGACCGTCCCGTGGACAGGGAGACGGTACCCATTGTTCCTGTCCGGAACAAAGGGGTTCGGGCGAGGTCGGCGGCAAAAGGGGGAAGTGCCGGGGAGAACACAGCCCCGCCCCGGCGCGTTCGGGGGAAAACGCACCGGGGCGGGGAGCCCGTGGGGGACGGGAGGAACGGCCCTCACGAGGCCTTCGGATCGGGGGGCGGCCTCGTGAGGGCACCGTGGTTCCGGCCGGAGCCAGGTGTCACTTCAGGTGAAGCTGCTGGCCCGGGTAGATGAGGTCGGCGTCCTCGACGACGTCCTTGTTCAGCTCGAAGAGCTTCTGCCAGCCGCCGGCGACCTTGTGCTTGTCGGCGATGGTGCCGAGGGTGTCGCCCTTGACCACCTTGTACTCGCCGTCGCCCTTCTTGACCTTCTTGCCGGTCGGGGTGGTGACGGTCTTCTTGGCGCTCGCGGCCGGCCGCTCGCTGGAACGGGAGGCGGCCTGCTGGTCGGTGGAGCGGCCGGCGGTGCTGCCCGAGGAGCCGCTCGGGGCGGAGCCGTTGTTGGGGGTGCTCGACAGGCCCTTGCCGCACACCGGCCAGGCGCCCTTGCCCTGAGCGGCGAGGACCTTCTCGGCGACGGCTATCTGCTGGGCCTTGGAGGCCTGGTCGGCCTGCCCGGCGTACTGCGTACCGCCGTAGGCGGCCCAGGTGGAGGCGGAGAACTGCAGACCGCCGTAGTAGCCGTTGCCGGTGTTGATGGACCAGTTGCCACCGGACTCGCACTGGGCGACCGCGTCCCACTCGGAGGTGGTGGCGGCGGAGGCGCTGCCGGCCGCCATCAGCGGGGCGGCGACGGCGGCGCCGGTGACACCGGCGAGCGCGATGGCACGGGTGGCCTTGGACGGACGACGGTGCTTGCCCTTGCTGGAGAACAGCATGGATGGATCCCCTCACCGACGCCTGCGAGGTGAGCTGTCGGGTTCGGGCCGGTTGAGTTGCCCGGCCGCGGGCCCGCTCTCACGGGCCGCGGCTCCACCCCTAGCCGGTTCCGGCGCGAACGCAGGTTCCGGCACTTACCTTGGGTCCCCCGCTCCTGCCTACGGCGCATGACGCGACGACTGTTCCCGGGCGGCCGCTGGCAGGATTCGGCGTTGCGACGGCCGGGGCTCGTGGTGACGAGCGGTCATGACCGTAGACAGGCGATCGAGGGAATTTCAAAGACGATCAGGGCTTCTGAGACTCATCCCACACTTTCACCGAATCGGACATCCGTCGGCAATTCGGGCGCCAACTACCGCTGCTTTTGGCCCGTTTCGCTACCGACTTCCAGGGTCTGACCGGCGGAGATGTGGTTCGGGTCGGTTCCGACGACCTTCTCGTTCCGGGCATAGAGCCCGTGCCATCCGCCGTCCACGTCAAGGGAGTCGGCGATGGAGGCGAGGGTGTCGCCCTCGCGCACGGTGTAGGTGTCCGCCCCCGGGGAGGCGTGCCTGCCCGACGAGAGGGCGTTCTGACCGCTTGTCACGCTTTCGTCCGCACTGTCACCGCGGTGACGTCCGCCACTGCTCAGCGCTCCGGTGTCGACGAGGTTCCAAGAACCGGCACTCTGCCATGAATTGTCCGACTCCTCCACGACCGGATCGGGAGTCGCGGAGCCGCCTCCCCGCGGCCCCTCGGTGCGCGGGGAGGCCGATTTGTCGGACTTGGGAGTTTCGACCCCCTTGTCCGCCCCCTTGCCCGCACCCTCGGAACCGGCACTCTCGCCCGTGTCCGGGGACGGTTCGCCGGCCGGGTCCGGGGCGGGCTCGGACGGAGAGGTGGAGTCCGGCAGATCGGACGAGTCGGACTCATCGGTGGAACCGGACGATTGCGTGGAGCCGCCCGCCCCGCCGGACCGGCCCTTGCCCGAGTCGGACTTCCCGGAGCCCCCGACGCCCGTGTCGACGCCCGTGTCGACGTCCAGGGAGCCGGAGTCGGAGGTCAGGCCGGAGAGCAGGGCGCAGGTGGCCCAGGGCGTGGTGCCCTTGTCCGCGAGGATCTTCTCGGCGACCGAGATCTGCTGCGAGCGGCTGGCCTGGTCGGCGGTCGCCGCGTACTTCGTGCCGCCGTAGGCGTGCCAGTCGTCCTGGGAGATCTGCAGTCCGCCGTAGTACCCGTTGCCCGTGTCGGCGCTCCAGGACCCGCCGCTCTCGCAATCCGCGACCTTGTCCCAGGTGGTGCCGTCGGCCGCGTTGGCGCTCGCGGCGCCGAGAAGGGGGATGGCGATGGCGGAGCCGGTCACTCCTGCCGCGACGAGAAGAGCCG
This sequence comes from Streptomyces cellostaticus, assembly GCF_023630175.1. Classification (GTDB taxonomy): domain Bacteria; phylum Actinomycetota; class Actinomycetes; order Streptomycetales; family Streptomycetaceae; genus Streptomyces; species Streptomyces cellostaticus_A. Next base: position 37,148 of record NZ_JALLIN010000002.1, read on the forward strand.
GAGCCTGACGGGGGCGACGGTGACGACCGTTCCCGGAGAGCATGCGGAAGCCTTTCGTGCGACAGCGGGACCGGCGCGGCGAGTGACACTCGGGCCGCGCTGATGGGTGAACGTATAGGCATACGATCACTTGTCACAAGTTCATGCCGCACAGATCACGTGAAGATCACAGAGTGGGCCGCGCGTCAGGTCCGGGACGGCACGGCCCGCTCCGCGGCCGGGGTGAACTCCACGGGCAGCGTGCGCAGCCCGCGCATGATGAGCCCGCCGCGCCAGCGCAGATCGGCCGGATCGGCCGCCAGCCGCAGGTCGGGCAGGCGGGTGAGGAGCGTGGCGAGCGCGGTCCGGCCCTCCAGCCGGGCGAGCGGGGCGCCGAGGCAGTAGTGGATGCCGTGGCCGTAGCCGAGGTGCTGGTTGTCCCCGCGGGCGAGGTCGAGGGCGTCGGGGTCGGCGAACCGCTCCGGGTCCCGGTCGGCGGCGGCGAGGACCACGAGCACCGGGTCCCCGGCCGCGATGTCCCGCCCGCCGAGGGTGAGCGGCCGGGTCGCGAACCGCCAGGTGGCCAGCTCGACCGGGCCGTCGTAGCGGAGCAGTTCCTCGACACCGGTCTCGAGCAGGCCCTGCTCGCCGCGGGCGAGGGAGTCCTGCAGCCGGTGGCGCTGCTCGGGGTGGGTGAGCAGGGCGTAGGTGCCGTTGCCGATGAGGTTGACGGTCGTCTCGAAGCCGGCGAACAGAAGGATGAAGGCCATCGCGGCGGCCTCGTTCTCGGTGAGGTGCTCGCCGTGGTCGGAGGCGCGGATGAGGCCGGAGATCAGGTCCTCACCCGGGGTGGGCTCGGCCGGCAGCGCCGCACGCTTGCGGTGGATCAGCTCGGCGAGGTAGCCGCGCATCTTCTTCACCGACCGGGCGACCCCGCCCCGCGGGCCACCGCCGTGCCTGATCATCATCCCGGCCCAGTCGCGGAAGTCGTCCTGGTCCTCGCGCGGGACGCCCAGCAGGTCGCAGATGGCGTAGATGGGCAGCGGGAAGGCGAACTCGTGGATGAGGTCGGCGGAGCCCGTCCTCACGAAACGGTCGATGAGGTCGTCGGTCAGCTCCTGCACCCGGGGCGCGAACTCGGCGACCCGGCGGGGCGTGAACGCCTTGCTGACCAGTCTGCGCAGCCTGGTGTGGTCCGGCGGGTCGATGTTCAGCAGGTGCGTCATCAACTCGGCCTTGCGCTCGCCCGGGATACCGGTCTTCCCCTTGGCGTGCGCGGGCTCGTCGTGGTGCGCGGGGTTCTTGCTCAGCCGCTGGTCGGCGAGGGCCTGCCGGGCATCGGCGTACCGGGTGACCAGCCAGGCCTCGACCCCGCTGGGCAGCCGTGTCCGGCGCACCGGCTCGTGCTCGCGCAGCCAGGCGTAGGCGGGATAGGGGTCGGCGGCGAACTCCCAGGTGAACAGTTCCGGGGCGGTGCTGGGCGGGGCGGGCTGGTCGGTCACTCCCTGACGGTATCCGCAGCCGGGGCCCGCTCCACCCCGGCCGCCGCGTGAGCGACGGCGGCGGCCCGCGGGATCCGGTGGCCGGCCCTCCCCGCGGCCCGGACGGAAGCGGGCGCGGCGTCGGCGTCACCGTGCCCGGCCGGCCCCGGGCGACGGGCAGGCGCCCCTCCCGCCGTGCGTCCCCGGGGAGCCCGGCGCCCGGCGTCGCGAGATGTCAGCTCTCGGCCGCCCGTATCGCGTCCCGGTACACCCGCGCCGCCGCCCGCAGGGCAGCCTCGGGGTCCACACCGTCGGCCTCCGCGCGGACCGCCAGGGCCAGCAGTTCGTAGCCGACGCCCTCGCCCTCGGGCAGTGCCACCTCCAGGCCCGCCGTGCGGGTACGGGAGGCGAGCTTGGCGGCGAGGGCCAGGCCGGGCTGGCCGAGGGGGACACCCTCGGTGACGGAGGTGCGCCGCTTCTCCTCGGCCTTGGTGCGCAGCCAGTGCTCCTTGACGTCCTCCGGGGTCTCGGCCGTCTCGTCGCCGAAGACGTGCGGGTGACGGTGGATCAGCTTGGCGACGATGCCGCCGGCCACGTCGTCGACGGAGAACGGCGCCTGCGGGTCCTCCTCGGCGATGCGGGAGTGGAAGACGACCTGGAGCAGGACGTCCCCCAGTTCCTCGCGCAGTTCCTCCCGGTCGCCGGCCTCGATCGCCTCGACCAGTTCGTAGGCCTCCTCGATCCCGTACTTGGCCAGGCCCAGGTGGGTCTGCCGGGACGACCAGGGACATTCGGTACGGATGCGGTCCATGACCTGGACGAGGTCGAGGAGCCGGGCGCCGGGCAGGTCGTAGGAGGCGGGCAGCAGTTCCAGCTCGGGCATCCGGAACCGCCCGGAACCCGCGAGGCGGGCGAGGCCGTCGGTGAGGGCGGGCTCCCCCTCTCCCGTGGCCACGACCACCACGGTCCGCCCGCCCGCGCAGGAGTCGACCAGGTCCCGCGCGGTGGGCGACGCCTCCGCCACGGATATCCCGGCCTCCCGCAGATAGGGGAGCTGCGGATGGGCGCCGTCCGCGCACAGCACGGCGTCGGCGGCGCGCAGCGCCTGCCAGGCGGGCCAGGACAGCAGGCCGGGCGCGACACGGTGGCTGGTGGTGAGCAGGACGATGCGGCCGGGGGCGGCTTCGGGGCTGGTTGCGTTCACCATCCGAACGTAACCCACGGGGCGGAGGGACGTGATCGGTCGTCCACAGGGCCGGGAGTGAAGTCTGACCGTATGACCGGCCACTCTCCACCGGCCCTCCACCGGCCCTCCGCCGCCCTCCGCCGTACCGTTCCCGCGACGCGGCGCGCGGCCACCGGCCGCCCGCCAGTGCTGTGACCGGAGAGGTTTGCCGGAAGGCTCGCGGCGTCCGGTGCGGTGCATCGCAAGGCGGAGCATCGTCCGCGTACCGGACGTACTCGAGTGATGCGACGACGCGGCGCGGTGCCGTGCCGGGGCCGCGAGCCGGTGAACCTTTCCGGTCGCAGCACTAGGCGGGCTGCTGCGCCCCCGCCGTCGTGACCTCCCGCACCCAGGGCGTCTTGGCGTCCACACGGCCGCTCTTCTGCACGTCCCAGGCGCCGTAGCGCGGATTGAGGTCGACGTGGAGTTCCTCGGAGGCCTGGGAGAGGGCCTTCCAGAACGCCGGCTGCGTGGTGTCGGTGCCGAGCTTGGCGGCGAGCTTCTGCGCCTCCAGCTGGAGCCGGAGGTTGTCGTCCAGGCGGCCGGGCGCGATGCCGTACTTCTGCAGCCAGGCGGTCTCCAGGCCCTTGGCGCCGCCGGCCTGCTGCTCCAGGCCGGCCCGCATCCGGGAGACCTCCTTGCGGGTGACCGCGATCCCCTCGTCCCGCGCGGCGCGGTGCAGCACCTGGTCCAGGACCATGTTGTGCAGGGTGTCGCGGGTCAGGCTCCCGGTGGAGGCGAGGACCTGCTGGTACTGGGTGTCGTCGCGCACCGCGGCCCGCTGTGCCCGGCGTACCTCGTTGACCCGGCCCTCGAGCTGGGCGACGGTGATCCGCTCTCCTCCCACGACCGCGGCGGCGCCCGGGTGCGCTTCGCTTCCGCAGGCGGTGAGGGCGGGTGCCGCGGCGGCGATCGCGGCGGAGAGGAGGAGCGCGGTGCGACGGCGGCGGTGCAAGGAGACCTCCAAGGGGAGCTTGTGCGGCGGTGCACAAAGTCTTGCGGTGATCGATGTTAGGCAGTGGGCAGCCTGTGGCCAACCCATTCGACCAACGATTCGCACGCGCTTCGGGCACCGCCGTGCCTCCCCGGGCCGGGGTGCGGGTCAGCCGGTGATGGCCACCGGCGCGTCCCAGGCGTCACGGTCGACGGTGAGCGTGACGCCGCCGTGCGACTCCTTGCTGTTGACCATGTACTGATGGGCGCGGCTGTGGTTGGTGAACTGGGTCGAACCCCAGGGCCAGTCCGAGGTCGTGGTGTTGTGCTTGTCCCACAGCGCGTACCAGAGGTTGCCCGGCAGGTCGGTCTTGTCGGTCGCGGTGGCGATGGCCTTGGCGCTGGAGCTGGTGAAGCCGTAGTAGCCGGCGCGGTACGTCTTGACGCGCAGTTCCTTGTCGAAGGCGCGGACGTAGGTGAGCACGGCGTCGTTGCACGACTTGTCGGTGATGTCGTACGGCTCCATGTCCAGGTAGATCGGGCTACCGGCCTTCATGCCGAGCGCGGCGGCCTTGGCCACGGCGTCGGCGGCGTCACTGGTGCCGAGGGAAGCGGCGGTGGACGCGGTGAGCTTCTCCGGGTTGGAGCTGGTCTGGCAGGGCGGCTGGGCGCCGACGTAGATGGGGACGAGCTTCCAGCCGAGGCCGCTCACGTACGTCACCCAGGAGGACGTCAGGTTGGGCTGGGCGCAGCCGCGGTTCTTGCCGCCCACGTAGACGGCGGCCGCGCCGTAGAAGCCGGTGTGCCAGGCCTTCATCGTCGCCTTGGAGGGCGCGGTGCAGGTGTCGAAGGCACGGCCGGTGAAGGTCTTCTGCGCGGGCCACGAGGTGGCGGCCATCGAGGTCTGCGCGGCGATGCCCCCACCCGCGACGACGGCCGTGCCCGCCACGGCCCACGTGATGTACCTGCGCCTCTTGGACTGCCGGTGACCTGCCATGAAACCCCACCCCTGCTCGGAAAAGTGCTTGGCGAAAACGAACCGCAACCTATCTGGCGCCGATCATGCGTTCGGGAAACACAATCCCTTGTAGAGCACAAGAATCTCCCAGGCAACGGCAAAGACTGGGCGGCCTCCCGCCCCCAGTGCTGCGACCGAAAAGGCTCACCGGCTCGCCTTTCCGGTCACAGCACTAGCCGCGCACCTGGCCCAGCCATTGCAGGGTCCGGCGGATCTCCGCGGCCAGCGGGTCGCCGGGGCCGCGGAAGCGCTCGACGTCCAACAGCAGCCGCGCCAGCGTGTCGTGGGCGGCCGGCCGGTCGCCGAGGGCGAGCAGCAGGTGGCCGATGCGGCGGCGCACGTCGTGCGCGAGCTGCGGATCGCCGGAGACGTACTGGTTCTCGTAGTACGGCAGCAGCGCGCGGTACTCGGCGAGTGCCGCCGCCGGTTCGCCGAGCTGCTCCAGGCACTGGGCCGCCTCGTAGCGGAAGCGCAGGGACTGCGGGTCGGCCTGCCCGGCCTCGGCGGCGCGCTCGTCGGCGAGGCGGCGCAGTTCGGGCAGGGCACGCCGGTACTGACCGTCGTCCAGGAGGGTGGCCGCGTACTGCTTGCGCAGGGTGCGCACCACCGGGGAGCGCTCGCCGTGCTGTTCCGCGGCGGCGGGCAGGATCGCGCCGAGCATGTCCACGGCCTGGGTGATGCGGCCCTCCCCGAGCAGGCGCTTGACCTCGTCGACGGCGGCGGCGACGTCGGGCTTCCCGGCGACGGGCGGCGCGGTCGCGACGGGGGTGGGCTGCGGCGCGGGCGTGCGCGCGCGGTCCGGCCAGGGGGCGTGCGGGCGCAGGAAGGGGCGCGTCGGATCCAGCGGCGCCCCGGTGGGCATGCCACGCGCGGGCAGCAGCAGCGCGAGGTGTTCGTACACCTCCTGCGCGGAGTCCGGCCGGTGCTGCGGATCCTTGGCCAGCAGGCGCAGGACGAGCGACTCCAGGGCCTCGGGGACCTCGGGGCGGATGCGGCGCACCGGCAGCGGCGGCTCGTACAGGTGCCGGTGCAGCACACCGAGCGCGGTGGAGCCGGCGAACGGCACGTCGCCGCTGAGCAGTTCGTGCATCAGCACACCGAGCGCGTACAGGTCGGTGTACGGGCCGACCGCGCCGCCCATGGCCTGCTCGGGCGCCATGTAGGCGGGCGAGCCGATCGGGGAGCCGGTGTGGGTGAGGCGGGTGGTGTCGGTGTCCATGACGGAGGCCACGCCCAGGTCGAGGACGGTGACCGTGCCGTCCTGCTTCACCATGACGTTCCGCGGTTTGAGGTCGCGGTGCACGATCGGCACGGCGTGCACCGCGCTCAGCACCGCGCAGAGCTGCGCGGCCACCGCCACCGCCCACTGCCACGGGTACGGGTCGTGCTCGGCGAGGTGGTCGGAGAGGTCGGCGCCGTCGACGTACTGCATGACGAGGAACAGCTCCTCGCCCTCGCTGCCCGCGTCGTGCACCGTGACCAGGCCCGGGTGGTCGACCTGCGCGGTCACCCGGCACTCGCGCACGAAGCGGCGGCGCAGCTCGTCCGCCTCCTGCCCGGCCACCTTGTCCGGCCGCAGCAGCTTCACCGCCACCCGGCGGTCCAGCCGCTGGTCGTACGCCGTCCACACCTGGCCCATGCCGCCCTGGCCGATGAGCGTGGACAGTTCGTAACGGCCGGCGACGACACGTCCCGCCGCCACGCTCACCGTCCGCCCTCGTGGCCGGAGTCCCGCACGCCGTCGCCGTCGGGGTGGCCGTCGTGCCGGCGCAGGTAGTCGCTCAGCTCGTCCAGTTCGGCACGCACCTGGTCGATACGGGCGGGCGCCGGGCGCTGCGGCGGCGGGCCGGCCGGCGGGGGCTGCGGCACGGGCGTGTGGTGCGCCGGGGGCACGGGCGTGTGGTGCGCCGGGGGCGTCGCGGGCACCGGCGTGTGGTGCGTCGCGGCGGCCGCCAGGAACGGTGCCGCCGGCCCCGGGTACCCGTAGCCGGGCTGCGCCCCGCTCCCGTACGCCTGGCGCAGCCGCTGGTAGTGACGGATCTCGGCGACCAGGTAGTACACGACGATGACCACCAGGCCGCCCAGCAGCAGCGTCATGCCGAGGTAGCCACCGGGGGTGTGGACCTCTTCGCCGGGCTCGCTGCCCACCAGGACGATGGCCAGGAGATCGGCCGCCAGCGCGGCCACGAACAGGCCCCAGTCCAGCGACCTGCGCGTGACGGCGGCCAGCCGGAGCAGCATCGCCCAGGCCAGGAAGCCGGCACTGAGGACACCGAAGGCCACCAGCAGCACGCGCAGGAGGACCAGCCACGCGTTGTGCGGCGGCTGCTTCACCGGCTGTGCGTAGCCGTGGCCTTGCATGGCTGCTCCTGATGCCTGGAATGGGCGTGCCTGTCCGCTCGGCGTGCTCGCCGGGCCGACACCACGCGTGCGATGGTCGGTTCGAGCATATGGCCCGGCACGGACAAGCGGTCCGGGTTGTACCGAACCGTTGTCCGGGAGCACCGTCAATCCGGCGCGACGGTGCCGTCCGTGAGCCCGTCGTACATCCCGCGCACCAACTGCTCACCGAGCCGGTTCGCGTGCCGCACGGCCCGCTCGAACTCGTCGAGGGCGCGGAACCGGGCGCCGTAGCGGCGCTGTTCGTCGAACGGGAGCCGGGGAAGCTGGAGGCGGCGCACGTCCAGGCGGGTGGCCGTGGAGGCATAGCTGCTGGCCTGGCGGTGGTTGGCCGTGCCGCGCAGGAAGCCGGCGAGGAACCACGGGTCCAGCGCGGCCGGATCGGGCCGCAGCAGCACCAGGTTGCGGCCCAGGGCGGCGCCCCGGGTCGCCTCGCCGATCACGCGCGCCACCGAGCCGCCGCCGAGCACCGGCACCACCACGTCGCCCGGTTCCGTCAGCACGGCCTCCTCGTCGCTCTCCGGCAGTGTCCCGGAGGGACCCGTCCCGGCGAGCACGTCGTGGTCGGTGAGGACGGGCACGCGCGCGCGGCCGCCGGTTCCGCCGGTGCGCAGCACCAGCGTGCCGCCGCGCGCGAGTTCGCCGACGGTGGTGAGCGGCCAGCGGGCGGGGGGCGCCGGGTCCACGGGGGGCGGGGTGAGGTCCGCGGTCAGCCGGAGTGTCTCGCCGAGGCGCTCGCGGACCACCGTGAGCTGCTCCGCGCCGTCGGCGGCCGCCGCGGGCGGCAGATGGCGGGCGGGGGCCAGGTCCACGTCGTCGTCGAGCAGTTCGATGACCGGCACGGACCGGGCCAGTCCCGGCCGCTCCGCCAGCCGTCCGGCGCGTTCGAAGGCGCGCCAGGCGTCCAGCACGGACTCCCGCACCGCCTGCCAGTCGGGGCCGCCGCGCGCCTCGCCGGCGAACCGCCCGGTGTCGGCGAGCAGCACCTCGGGGGCCGCGGGCGCCCGGTCGGGACGGCGCAGCACCCACACGTGGAGCGGGATGTTGTACGGCGGCGCCGCCCCGACCGGCAGCGCGACGACGGCGCGCAGCGCGCCCCGGCGCAGCAGGTCGGCCCGGATCCGGCGGCCGGAGCGGCGGGAGGCGGCGGCCGGCGGCATGAGCAGCACGGCGGTGCCGCCGTCGGCCAGCCGGGCCAGCGCGTGCTGCACCCAGGCCAGCTCGGACTCGGTGCGTGCCGGGAAGCCGTACTCCCAGCGGGCGTCGTAGGCGAGTTCGTCGTGGCCCCAGTTGCGCTCGTTGAACGGCGGGTGGCACAGCACGGCCTCGGCGCGCAGCTCCGGGTGGGCGTCGGCGCGCAGGGTGTCGCCGACGGCGGCGTGCACGGTGGCACGGGACTGCAGCCTGAGGCGCAGCGCGGTGAGCGCGGCGAGGTCGGGGGCGGCGTCCTGGGCGTACAGCTCCTGCTCGGGGCGGGTGTCGACGGCGCGCAGCAGGGCGCCGGTGCCGCAGGCGGGGTCGAGGACGGTGCGGGCGGGGCCGGCGAGGTCGGCCATCAGCCCCGCGAGTTCGGCCGGGGTCAGCGTGTACTGGCGCGGGCTGGCGTCCAGATGACGGCCCAGCAGGAACTCGAAGGTCTGCCGCGCCCCCGTCTCGGCGGCCAGTTCGGCGGCGCCGCGCAGGAGGGGGGCGGAGGGGAGGAGCTGCGGGCCGGTCGGGGCGCGCAGCGCGGGGGTGTGCGCGCCGGTCGAGGCGGTCGGGATGTGAGCGGCCTTCGCAATGTGAGCGGATGGGCCGGTGTTCACAGGCAGTGGCGGCTTCACACTCAGCACCTGCTCCAGCGCACCGGGCAGCATGGCGGCCAGGCGCTCGTCGGAGCCGGCGCTCACGTCCAGCCAGACCGTGGGGCGCTCGTGGATGAGCAGCAGCACGCAACCCGCGTGCACGAGCGCGGCGACCGGGCCCTCCGGATGCCCGGCGAGCTGCTGCCAGACGCGTTCGCGCAGGGGGACCTCGGCGAGCTTGCCCTGCTCGCGCAGCCATGCCTCCACCTCGGCGAGCGCGAAGGACGGGCTGGTCTCGGTGCCGCCGACCGGTTTGGGGAAGTCGGCGTGACGGCGGCGCCAGTTGCTGACGGCGGCTCGGCCCACTCCGGCGAGCCGCGCGATACCGGCGGCGGTCACCTCTGTCGCGTTGTCCTGCACCGGCCCCGCTCCCCTCGTCCCGTTGTGTGCCGAGCATACCGGCGTACACAAGATCTCCGCCTTCACGACCGTGTATCGCATCGCGAGTATGAAGCGTGTTGACTCGGTTCACAGTCTCTGTTCTTATTGACCCAGCGAACGAGCGGCCAGCCGGAGGGGGCGGTCGCCGCATCGGGGAGGGGTTCCGTCATGGGCATGAAGGGCAAGATCGCGCTGGGTGCCGTCGTGGGTGTCGTCGTCATCGCCGCCGTGTCCGCCAACGCCGACGACAGCAAGGACGGCGGTTCCGGCAGCGGCAAGGACACCTCGGCGTCCGGCGCGCACCGGCCCGGCTCCAAGCAGGGCAAGGGCACCGGGGAGGACTCGGGCGACAGGGCCGCCGAGAAGAAGAAGGCCGCCTTCGAGGGGGACGGCGAGTTCCAGGTCGGCTCCGACATCAAGCCCGGCACCTACCGCACCACCGGCAACACCGACGGCCTGTGCTACTGGGAGCGCGCCAAGGACGCCTCGGGCGAGATGGACTCCATCCTGGCCAACGACAACGTCTCGGGCACGAGTTACGTCACCGTCAAGGCCGGCGACAAGCTGTTCAAGTCGAACGACTGCGCGGACTGGGAGGCCGTCACCGCGAAGACGAAGGGCTCACCCGCCTCCTCGATGGACGGCGACGGCGGCATGTTCAAGGTCGGCACCGACATCGCGCCGGGCACCTACAAGTCCGTCGGCAACAGCGACGACTCCTGCTACTGGGAGCGCGCCAAGGACGCCGAGCACGGGCTGGACTCGATCATCGCCAACAACAACGTGAAGGGCACGGCCGTCGTCACCATCGGCGCCGGCGACGCCTACTTCAAGACGAACGGCTGCGGGAACTGGAAGAAGACGGCCTGACCGACCCGTTCACCGCCGCACCACGCACCACCTCGCACCACCTCGCACCACCTCGCCGCGCGCCGGCGCGCCCCGGCGCGCGGCGCGCCGCGCACCGCTCCGCTTCTCACCACATCTCACCCCACTTCTCTCAGCAAGGAACTGTCATGCGCCGAACCGCACTTGCCGCCCTCTGTCTCGCCGCCGCGGCCACCGCGGGAATCACCGGCTGTCTGCCGGGGCAGGACAAGGCGGGCAGCGAGCCGAAGGGCCCGTTCGCCGGGCTGAGCGGCGGCGAGATCGCCGACCGCGCGCTGAAGGCCACCACCGGGGCCGCTTCGCTGCGGATGAAGGGCGATGTCGCCGACGACGAGAGCAAGGGCACCATCGGACTCGACATGGCCCTGGACAAGAAGGGCGAATGCGCCGGCACCATGAGCATGGGCGGCCAGGGCAAGGCCGACCTGATCAAGACCGGGAGCACCGTCTACATGAAGTACGACGAGGCGTTCCTGCGCGCCCAGAGCGAGGGCGAGTCCAAGGCCGACACCGACGCGGCCGTGGACATGCTGGCCGGGAAGTGGACCAAGATGGCGGTGAAGGGCCAGGACGCCAAGGACATCGCGGGTTTCTGCGACCTGGACTCGGTGCTGGCCGGCGCGGATGACGTCAGCTCGGACGCCACCCGCGGGAAGACCACCACCGTCGACGGCACCCCGGCGATCGTGCTGCACGAGAAGGACGGCAAGGACCGCTACACGCTGTACGTGGCGACCGAGGGCAAGCCGTACCTGCTCCGGGTCGACAGCGCGGCCGGCGCCAAGGAGCCGGTGCACCTGTCCTTCAGCGACTACGACAAGCCCGTCGCGGCGCGGAAGCCCGCCGGGAACGTCCTCGACCTGGACGCCCTGGGCGGCTGAGTCCGGACCGGGCCCGGCGCCGGGTCACAGCGGGTGCCGCATCCACACGTTGGGTTCGACGTAGACGGCGTACCCGCGCTCCGGTTCGCAGTGGACCGGGACCAGCGCGCCGGGCACCTCGACGTCCCCCCGGGTGTCGAAGGGCAGCCCGGTCCAGCGGCGCCACTCCTCGAGGGAGGCGCCGACGGTCATGGAGGCCGTGGCGACGGAGTCGACGGTGGCACCCGCTCGGGCGTGCACGCGCAGCCACGGGTCCTCCGGCAGACCGTCCGGGCGGACCCGGTGGGCGTACTCGGCGATCGGGGTCTGCGGTTCGCGGTGCTTGGCGCTGGGGCGGACGGGGGCGACCACCTCGCGGAAGCCGCGGGCGCGGGCGTTGTCCCGCATCGCCGAGAGCATGACGGCGGACAGGCCGCGCCCCTGGGCGTGCGGGGCGATGACGACGGAGACGGCGCCGACCGTGTCGGGGCGGGTGCCGCGGCGCAGGTCCGCGAAGACCCACAGCAGGATCTGGTCCCAGCCGCGGGCGGGCAGGGCGCCCCGGCCCTCGGCGGCGAGGCGGAAGGGGACGCCGAAGGCGTGGGCGACGACCTCACCGCGCTCGTCCTCGGCGAACAGCGCGTACGCGGGCAGCTCGGCGGGGATGCGGCCGTAGTGGGCGCTGCCCACGGGGTCGTTGGTCACGAACTCGGGCCAGGAGTCGGCCATCTCGACCACCGCCGGGAGCCGGTCGGGCCGCTCGGCGACGCTGTACACCTTCACGTCCATGCCGGTCACCGTAGGCGGTGCGGACCACCCCGGGAAACCGGGTCCGCGTTCACCGGGCCTTGAAGCGCTCCGGGGCGTTCGTCGGATTGCCGCCGGTGGGGAGCTTCTGGTCCGGGCAGGTGGCGAGCACCTTCTTCATCGCGGTCTTCTCCGCGGCGGTGACCCACAGGCCGTACTTCTTCTTCACGGCCACCTGCGCGGCGACGTAGTCGCAGCGGTAGTCCTTGTCGGGCGGCAGCCAGGTGGCCGTGTCACCGTCGCCCTTGCCGCGGTTGGCGCCCGCGTCGACCGCGAGGAGGTTGAGCGGGTCGTTGGCCAGGGCTATGCGCTTGCTGGGCTCCCAGTACTTGGCGCCCTTCTGCCAGGCGTCCGAGAGGGCGACGAGGTGGTCGATGTCGACCTGGCTGCGGCCGCGCCGGTAGGTGATGGTCTTGCCGGAGTAGGGGTCGGGCTTCAGCACGCCGTAGGAGACCTTGCAGTCCCCGTCGGTGAACCGCACCTGCTCCAGGTCGCGCTTGAGGATGTCGTCGCGCGTGTCGCAGGAGTTGGAGTCCGTGTCGGCCCAGGCGGAGCCGAAGCGCGCACGGGAGTAGCCGGTCTTGGGGGCGCGTCCCTTGACGGTCAGCGAGTCGGCGGCGGCCAGGGCCGCTCCGCCGTGCGCCTTCTCCCCGGGACCCGCGGTCCCGCCGATCGGATCGCCCTTGCAGCCGGCCACGGAGACCGCCATGACGACCGCCGCGGCGACCGCCCCGCCCCTCAGACGCGTCACGGTGCGCCTCCCTCACTAGCCCTGTCCGCCCCGATGTGCGGGCGGATCGTGTCCGCGTCCACCGTAACGGGCGTACGGCGCACAGCAGATGGGGCCCAATGGGGTGATCGGTGGCGCAATGGGTGCGATCGGCGCGAAATTCGACGCGCCGTAACCGGCCACGGCGGCGGGGCGGGAGGACCGCCCCCGCCCCGCGGCCGTACCTGCTACGACCCCAGGACCGAGGCCAGGAACTCGCCCACCCAGACCAGCAGTTCCCGGCCGACGAGCGGCTTGCCGCCGACCTTCGCGGTCTTCGGCCGCGGGACGAGGACCTGGTGTGCGGCCGGCTTGACGACCGTACCCGGGTACAGCCGCTTGAGCCGCAGCTCCTGCGATTCGCGCAGTTCCACCGGTGCGAAGCGGATGTTGTTGCCCTGGAGCACGATCTCGCCGACGTCGCACGCGCGCGCGAGCATCCGCAGCCCGGCCACCAGCAGCAGGTTCTCCACCGGCTCGGGCAGCTTGCCGTAGCGGTCGGTGAGCTCCTCGCGGACGGCCTTGATGTCCTCCTCCGAGTTGGCGGAGGCGATGGCGCGGTACGCCTGCAGGCGCAGCCGCTCGCCGGGGGCGTAGTCGTGCGGGACGTGCGCGTCGACGGGCAGCTCGATCTTCACCTCGAGCGGCGGCTCCTCCTCGATCCCGCCGGTCTCGAGCTGCCGCCGGTAGTCGGCGACGGCCTCGCCGACCATCCGGACGTACAGGTCGAAGCCGACGCCCGCGATGTGCCCGGACTGCTCGCCGCCGAGGAGGTTTCCGGCGCCGCGGATCTCCAGGTCCTTCATGGCGACGTACATGCCCGCGCCCATCTCGGTGTGCTGGGCGATGGTGGCCAGGCGCTCGTGCGCGGTCTCCGTCAGCGGCTTCTCCGGCGGGTACAGGAAGTAGGCGTAGCCCCGTTCCCGTCCCCGGCCGACCCGGCCGCGGAGCTGGTGGAGCTGGGACAGGCCGAAGTTGTCGCCGCGCTCCACGATGAGGGTGTTGGCGTTGGAGATGTCGATGCCGGACTCGACGATCGTGGTCGACACCAGCACGTCGAACTTCTTCTCCCAGAAGTCGACGACCACCTGTTCCAGCGCGGACTCCGACATCTGGCCGTGAGCCGTGGCGATCCGTGCCTCGGGGACGATCTCGCGCAGGCGCGCAGCCGCCCGGTCGATGGACTCGACCCGGTTGTGGATGTAGAAGACCTGGCCCTCGCGCAGCAGTTCACGGCGTACGGCGGCACCGATCTGCTTCTCCTCGTACGGTCCGACGAAGGTGAGGACGGGGTGCCGCTCCTCGGGCGGGGTGGTGATGGTGGACATCTCCCGGATGCCGGTGACCGCCATCTCCAGGGTGCGCGGGATCGGGGTGGCGGACATGGTCAGGACGTCGACGTTGGCGCGGAGCTTCTTGAGCTGCTCCTTGTGCTCGACGCCGAAGCGCTGCTCCTCGTCCACGACGACCAGGCCGAGGTCCTTGAACTTGGTCTCGGAGGAGAACAGGCGGTGGGTGCCGATGACGACGTCCACCGAGCCCTCCTTCAGTCCCTCCAGGACGGCCTTCGCCTCGGTGTCGGTCTGGAAGCGGGAGAGGGCCTTCACGCTCACCGGGAACTGCGCGTACCGCTCGGAGAACGTCCCGAAGTGCTGCTGCACCAGCAGGGTGGTGGGGACGAGCACGGCGACCTGCTTGCCGTCCTGTACGGCCTTGAAGGCGGCCCGCACCGCGATCTCGGTCTTGCCGTAGCCGACGTCGCCGCAGATCAGGCGGTCCATGGGGATCGACTTCTCCATGTCCTCCTTGACCTCGGCGATGGTGGTGAGCTGGTCGGGGGTCTCCGCGTAGGGGAAGGCGTCCTCCAACTCGCGCTGCCACGGCGAGTCGGCGCCGAAGGAGTGGCCGGGGGCGGCCATGCGGGCGCTGTAGAGCTTGATCAGGTCGGCGGCGATCTCCTTGACGGCCTTCTTCGCGCGCGCCTTGGTCTTGGTCCAGTCGGCGCCGCCCAGGCGGTGCAGGGTGGGGGCCTCGCCGCCGACGTACTTGGTGATCTGCTCGAGCTGGTCGGTGGGGATGTAGAGGCGGTCGCCGGGCTGGCCGCGCTTGGCGGGGGCGTACTCCACGACCAGGTACTCGCGGGTGGCGCCCTGCACGGTGCGCTGCACCATCTCGATGTAGCGGCCGACGCCGTGCTGCTCGTGGACGATGTAGTCGCCCGCCTCCAGGGTGAGCGGGTCGATCGTCTTGCGGCGCCGGGCCGGCATGCGGGCGCCGTCCTTGCCGGCGGCCTTCTGGCCGGACAGGTCGGTCTCGGTGAGGACGGCCAGCTTCAGCGCCGGGTCCACGAAGCCGTAGTCGATGCAGCCGCAGGCGACGTGCACCAGGGCGGGGCTCAGCTCGCCGAGGTCGGCGTCCAGGCGGGCGGCGACGCCCTCCCCGCCGAGCACCTCGACGGTGCGGGCGGCGGGGCCGTGGGCCTCGGTGACGAAGACGGTGCGCCAGCCGTCGGCGAGCCAGCCCTTGGTGTCGGCCAGGGCGCGGGCGGTGTCGCCGCGGTAGGTCTCGGTGGCGTGCATGCCGAGTTTGAGCGTGTCCGCGTCGAGGTCTTCGTCAGCGGCGAACGGCGACACCGACCACCACAGCATGTCCAGCTCGCGCGCGCGGTCGCGGACGCCGGCGATGGACCACAGGGAGGCCGCGCCGACGTCGATGGGCGCCTCGCCGCCGCCCGCGGTGGCCGCCCAGGACGCCTGGAGGAACTCCTGCGAAGTGGCGACGAGGTCCGCGGCACGCGTGCGTACCCGCTCCGGGTCGCACACGACCGCCATGGCGCCCTTGGGCAGGACGTCGACCAGCAGTTCCATGTCGTCCACCAGGACGGGGGCCAGGGACTCCATGCCCTCCACCGCGATGCCCTCGGCGATCCTGCCGAGGAGTTCGCCCAGCTCCGGGTGCTGTTCGGCGAGGGCACGCGCGCGTGCGCGCACGTCGTCGGTGAGCAGCAGTTCGCGGCAGGGCGGTGCCCACAGGCCGTGTTCGGCGACTTCGAGGGAGCGCTGGTCGGCGACCTTGAAGTAGCGGATCTCCTCGACGTCGTCGCCCCAGAACTCGACGCGCAGGGGGTGTTCCTCGGTGGGCGGGAACACGTCCAGGATCCCGCCGCGCACGGCGAACTCGCCGCGCTTCTCGACCAGTTCCACGCGCGCGTACGCGGCGGCCGCGAGGGCTTCCACGATGTCGTCCAGGTCCGCGGCCTGCCCCGTCTTCAGGGACACAGGTTCCAGGTCGCCGAGGCCCTTGACCTGCGGCTGGAGTACGGAGCGCACGGGTGCGACGACCACGGAGACCGGGCCGGTCTCGGGGTCGTCCGGGCGGGGGTGGGCGAGGCGGCGCAGGACGGCGAGGCGGCGGCCGACGGTGTCGCTGCGCGGGCTGAGCCGCTCGTGGGGCAGTGTCTCCCAGGAGGGGTACTCCGCCACCGTCTGCGGAGGCAGCAGGGTGCGCAGGGCGGCGGCCAGGTCCTCGGCCTCCCGTCCGGTGGCGGTGACCGCGAGCACCGTGCGGGAGGACTCGCGGGCCAGGGCGGCGACCGCGAAGGGGCGGGCCGCAGGGGGGCCGACCAGGTCGACGTGCATGCGGTTGCCGTCCGCCGCCGCCTCGATCGCTTCGGCGAGGGCGGGGTCCTTGACTACGGCGTCGAGCAGACCGTGCAGGCTCATGGAGAGGCTTTCCGTCCGGGTATGGGCAACGCGAATCGCCCGACACGCGGGGCGGGCCGGGGGTTCCCAGGGTACGTCGCCCGGGCTCCGGTCACCCGGCGGAGTGAACACGCCGGCCCGCCGGAGGGGCGCGGGGACGACGCGTGGCAGGGCCGGGGCACCTCCGCGGGGACTCCGGCCGCCTCTCCGGGGACCGCTGCTCGGTGGGGCGCCGCGACCGTGCCCGGGTGACGACGCCCGGCGCCGAGAAGTCCCCCGTGACTTCTCGGCGCCGTGTCCCCCGTGTCCCCCGTGTCCCCCGTCCGGGGTGGCTACTCGGTCGCGATGGCGTTCAGTACGTTCATCCGGCCCGCCCGGAACGCCGGGATCAGGGCCGCGAGCAGGCCCACGAAGGCCGAGGCGACGAAGACCGTGATGATCGTGGGCCAGGGGATCTCCAGGACCTTCATGCCTTCAAGGGCGAGGAGCTTCTGGGCGGTCGCGCCCCAGCCCATGCCCAGGCCGAGGCCGAGCAGGGCGCCGAACAGGGCGATGACCACCGACTCCAGCCTGATCATGCGGCGCATCTGGCGCCGGGAGAGGCCGAGCGCCCGCATGAGGCCGATCTCCCGGGTCCGCTCGACCACCGACAACGCCAGGGTGTTGACCACACCCAGGACCGCGACCACGATCGCGAGGGCGAGGAGGCCGTACACCATGTTGAGCAGCTGCCCCACCTGGTCGCGCAGGTTCTTCTTGTAGTCGGACCGGTCCATGACCGTCACCGACGGGTCCGCGGCCACCGCCTTCTTGAGCGCGGCGTAGACCTGGTGCTCGTCACCGCTGTGCCCGGCGAGCACCGCGAGGTCCAGCGGCATCCGGTCCGCGGGCATGTACCTGCCGACCGTGGTGATGGCCGTGTACATCCTCCCCTTGTCGACCGTGGTGTCGTCCGAGGTCACGGCGGCCACCCGGAGCCGGGCGGTGCGTGCCCCGTCGAAGGCGACCTTCAAGGTGTCGCCGACCTTGACGCCGTTCTTGTCAGCGAAGTCCGACCCGACGGACATCGCGTCGCGCCCGTAGACGGCGGACAGCCGGCCCGAGAGGGTCGTGCGGCGCACGTCCTGCGGGTAGGCGGCTTCGGCGGCCAACAGTTTCTGCTTCTGGGCGCTGCCGTTCGGCAGGGTCACCTCGGCGGGCACCTCCTTGACGCGGGAGACGTTGATGAGGCCGGGGGTGTCCTGCACCGCCTTCACCGCCGCCGGTGTGAGGGGCTTGGCACCGCCGCTCGACTCGATGATGAAGTCGGCACCGACCGACTTGTCCAGCTCGTCGGTGGCCGAGGCCACCATCGAGGAGCCCACGACCGACAGGCAGGCCACCAGGGCCAGGCCGATCATCAGCGCCGCGCCGGTGGCACCGGTGCGGCGCGGGTTGCGCAGCGCGTTGCGCTCGGCCATCCGGCCGACCGGACCGAAGATCCGCAGCATGACCGCGCCCAGAACACGTACCAGGCCGCCGGCGAGCAGGGGGCCGATGGCGACGAAGCCGATCAGGGTCAGCACCACGCCCAGGCCCAGCCACGCCGAGCCGACCTTGGCCTGGTCGGCGATGGCGGCGAGGTGCAGGCTCCAGCCGCCGGCACCGGTCAGGACCAGGCCGGTCACGGCCCGCACGACACCCGCCCTGGCGTCGGCCGGGGCGCCCGCCTCGCGCAGCGCCGCCATCGGGGAGACCTTGCCGGCGCGCCGGGCGGGCAGGTACGCGGCGAGGACGGTGACGACCACGCCGAGGAGCAGGCCGAGGGCCGGAGTGGTCCAGGCGACGGTCAGATCGTCGGTGGACAGGTGCATGCCCATGGTGCCCATGAGCTTCATCAGGCCGACCGCGATGCCGACCCCCGCGCCGACACCGAGGACGGACCCGATGACGCCGAGCAGCAGGGCCTCGACGAGCACGGAACGGTTGACCTGCTTGCGGGAGGAGCCGATGGCGCGCATCAGGCCGATCTCCCGGGTGCGCTGGGCGACCAGCATCGAGAAGGTGTTGACGATCAGGAAGATGCCGACCAGGAAGGCGATCCCGGCGAAGCCGAGCATCGCGTACTTCAAGACGTCCAGGAAGCTCTTGACGTCCTTCTGGTTGGCGTCGGCGACCTCCTTGGCGGTCTGCACCTTGTAGGTGTGGCCGAGTTCGGCGGTCACGTTCTTCTTCAGCTGCGCGTCGGTCACACCCTTGGCGGCGGTGAGGTTGACGTTCGTGTACACGCCGGTGCGGCCGACCAGGGTCTGCTGGGCGGTCTTCGTGTCCAGGTAGAAGATCGCCGCGCCGGGGTTGGTGACGGTGAAGGTGGCGATGCCGGACACGCGCGCGTGGTGCGTGCCCACGACGGAGATGATGCCGATCTCGTCGCCCAGCTTCAGGTGGTGCTTGTCCGCGGTGTCCGCGTCGACCATGACCTGGTCGGGACCCTCGGGCGCCGCACCCGAGGTGATCTTCATCGTGCGGGCGTCGTTGCCGTTCCAGCTGCCGACGATGGTGGGAGCGCCGCTCTTGGGCGAGAGCTTGTCCAGGTCGTGGTCGACGACGGTCACCGAGGTGGAGAACACCGTCCCCTCGGCCTTCGTGACGCCCTGGACCCCCCGCACGTCGCCGAGCACGGAGGCCGGCATGACCGGCGGCTTTCCGGTGCGGGAGGTGGTCTCGCCGGTGTCGGACGCGTCCTTGGCGGTGACCGTGACGTCCGAGGCCGTCGCCTGGAACAGCTTGTCGAAGGTGGTGTTCATCGTGTCCGTGAACACCAGCGTCCCGCAGACGAAGGCCACCGACAGCAGCACCGCGATCGCCGACAGCGCCATCCGGCCCTTGTGGGCGAAGAAGTTGCGCATCGAGGTCTTCAGCACGGTCATGACGTGCGCCCCCGGGCGTCGAAGTCCTTCATGCGGTCCAGGACCTGCTCGGCCGTCGGCTGGTGCATCTCGTCGACGATCCGGCCGTCGGCGAGATAGAGCACGCGGTCCGCGTAGGAGGCGGCGACGGGGTCGTGGGTGACCATCACGATGGTCTGGCCGAGTTCGGTCACGGAGCGGCGCAGGAAGCCCAGCACCTCGGCGCCCGCGCGCGAGTCCAGGTTCCCGGTCGGCTCGTCACCGAAGATGATCTCCGGGCGGGCGGCGAGCGCGCGGGCCACCGCGACGCGCTGCTGCTGCCCGCCGGAGAGCTGGGTGGGCCGGTGCTTGAGCCGCCCGGCCAGCCCGACGGTCTCCACCACCCGGTCCAGCCAGGCCCGGTCCGGCTTGCGGCCGGCGATGTCCATGGGGAGCGTGATGTTCTCGAGCGCGTTCAGCGTGGGCAGCAGGTTGAACGCCTGGAAGATGAATCCGATGCGGTCCCGGCGCAGCTTGGTGAGCTTCTTGTCCTTCAGGCCGGTGATCTCGGTCTCGTCCAGATGGATCTGACCGCTCGTCACCGTGTCCAGGCCGGCGAGGCAGTGCATGAGGGTGGACTTGCCGGACCCCGAGGGGCCCATGATCGCGGTGAACTGGCCGCGGGCGATGTCCACGTCGACGTGGTCCAGCGCGACGACGCGGGTCTCGCCGGACCCGTACGCCTTGACGACCTGCCGGGCCCGCGCGGCAACGGCCGTAGGTCCTCCAGTGCCCCCGTGCCTGGGAATGGTCACAGCCGATGTCACGGTACGTCTCCTATGTCGGTCGACAGGTCGTCGGGCGCGCCCGGTGTTCCGTCGCGCGTGTTCCGGGTACGACGCCGAGTCTGGCGTGGGTCGGGCGTGCCGCGCGCTGGTGCGAAGCCCCCTGTTGTGCGGGGGAAAGCCCCACCCCCGCCGGTTCGGTCAGCCACCCCCTGCGGCGTAAAGCCAGGTTAAGGACGGCCGGGTGCCTTCCTCGTCCTCCGGCGGGACGAACCCTCCCCGACCCGCAGTACGGAGATACCCCTAGGGGTCGTCCACCGTCGGGTGGAGACCCGCTCGGGGTCCGCTCCACCCGCCGGCCCGGAAAGGCTCCACCCTCCCGTCGCGTCAGGTGCAAGTCGGGCCGGCGCGGGGCGGCTTCAGCCCGGGCGGGCGCCGGCGGGCCGCGGCGCGAACGCCCTGGTTGCCGCGGGTGACGACACGGGCAGGACACGGTTCTGTGCAGGAAATGCATACCGACCGGCCAGTTCGGTGAAAAACCCGCGCGGCCGCGGAGCCCGCGAGTAGCGTGCGTGACTCCGTCTCCCAACCCCTACCTCCCTGCGGTCCGCCGCCACGGACCCGAGCCGCGCAAGGAGCCCCGGGATGTCCCACGACCCGCCGCACTCTCCCCCGCCGTACCCCACCTATCCCTGGCAGCCGGCGCCCCCCGAACCGCCGCGCCCGCAACGCGCCCCTGCCCGCGAACCCATCGGGCACCACGACGACCTGCGCGTGCTGCGCGGGGCCTACCGCTGGCAGCGGCGCACCGCGACCCTCACCGCGCTCGGCTACTTCACGCTGTTCCTCGTGCTGTCCGCCTGCGCCCCGGACGTGATGACGCGTGACCTCGCCGACGGCGTCCCGGCCGGACTGCTGCTCGCCCTGCTCCAGCTCCCGGTCACCTGGCTGGCGATCGCCCTGTACGAACACACCGCGCGCCGCCATGTCGACCCGCTCGCCGAGCGCATCCGCAAGGAGGCCGAACTGGACGCGCGACGGGGAGCGATCCGATGAGCGCCCGCGCCCTCCCGCCGGACGTCACCGGCTTCAGCGGCTCCGCTCAGGCCATGTCCCTGGTCGCCTTCTCCGCCGTGGCCACCCTCACCCTGCTGCTGTGCGTGATGACCGGCCCGGACCGCGACGACCTCGACGAGTTCTACACCGGGTACGGCACCCTGTCCCCGCTGCGCAACGGCCTCGCCATCGCCGGGGACTACATCTCCGCGGCGACCGTCCTGGGCACCGGGGGAGTGATCGCGCTGTGCGGCTACGACGGTGTCGTGCTCGCACTCAGCACCACCCTGTCGCTGCTGCTGCTGATGTTCCTGCTGGCCGAACCGCTGCGCAACGCGGGCCGGTTCACCATGGGCGACGCGCTGGCCCGCCGGATGCCGGGCCGCGCCGTGCGGATCACGGCGTGCGCGGTGACGATCGCCTCGCTGCTGCCGCTGATGCTGGTGCAGCTCGCCGGGACCGGACAGCTCATCGCGTTCATCCTGGGCTTCTCCGGCGAGTCGCTGAAGACCGGCTGCGTCGTGGGGCTCGGCGCCCTGATGATCGCCTACGCGGCGATCGGGGGCATGAAGGGCACCGCGCTGATCCAGATCCTGAAGATCGTGATGCTGGTCGGCTCCGGCGCCGTCGTCGCCGTACTGATCCTGCACCGCTTCGACTGGGACCCGGGCGCCCTGTTCCGGGCGGCGGCGGCGCGGAGCGGCGCCGGTCCGGCCTTCCTGCACTCCGGGCTGCAGTTCGCCGGGCACTCCGACGCCCGCCTGGACATGATCACCTCCGAGCTGACCATCGTCCTCGGCGGCGGCTGCCTGCCCCACATCACCATGCGCATGTACACCGCCTCCAGCGCCCGCCAGGTACGCCGCTCGCTGTCCTGGGCGGTGTCGCTGGTGGCGCTGTTCGTACTGGTCGTCACGGTGGTCGGGTTCGGCGCCACGGCCCTGGTCGGCCGGTCGGTGATCGCGGCGGCCGACAAGCAGGGCAACACCGCCTATCTGCTGGGCTCGCGGGCGGCGTTCGGGCCCGACGTGTCCACGGCGGAGAGCTTCCTGTTCACCCTGGTCACCACGGCGCTCTTCCTGACCCTGCTCGCCTCGGTCGCCGGAATGATCCTCGCCTGCGCCAACTCCCTCGCCCACGACGTGTTCGCCGCCCGGGTGCGGGAGATGCCTGCCCGCCGGGAGATGGCCGTGGCCCGCCTGTCCGCGCTCGGCGTCGGCGCACCCACGATCCTGCTGGCCACCCTGGTGCAGCACCACAGCCTGCAGCCGCTGGTGACGCTCTCCTTCTGTCTCGGCGCCTCCGCGCTCGCGCCCGCCCTCGTCTACAGCCTCTTCTGGCGCCGGTACACCCGCGCCGGACTGATGAGCACCCTGCTCGGCGGTTCGCTGACCGTGCTGCTGCTCATGCCGGGCACCAACCTCGTCTCCGGTTCGCCCGTCTCGGCCTTTCCCGACGCCGACTTCAACTGGTTCCCGTTCACCACGACCGGGATCGTCTCCATCCCGGCCGGCTTCTTCCTCGGCTGGCTGGGCACGGTCGTCTCCGGCCGCCGCAGGGCGGCGGAGCAGCGGCGTCGGTACGAGGCGGTGGAGGGCTGGATCCTGGCGGGCGCGGTCCGCAGGGGCGGCTGAGCCGGCGCGGCGCGAAGCACCGCCGCCCGGGTCAGGGGGTGGTGTCCTCCGGCTCACGCAGCCCCGACCCGGAGGGCACCACCCCCTGCTCCTGCTCCACCTTGCCGGTCAGGGCGACGAGGGTGGTGCGCACGGAGTCCATGTGCGTCTGGACCTCGTCCCAGGTCTCGCTGTGCTCGCGCAGCACCCGCTCGGTCTCCTGGGCGATGCGGTTCTCCTCCGTGTGCGCCTCGTCGACGATCTCGACGGCACGGACCCGCGCCTGCTCCTCGCGGCGGCGGGCGGCCTCCTCGGCCTCGCCGAGGGCCCGTTCCGCCGCGGCGACCCGGGCCTGCGCGGCGTCGACCCGCTCGGCCTGGCAGGCCTCCAGCGCGACCAGCCGCTCCGCCTCCTCGCGCTCCACCGCCGCCAGCCGCTCCGACTGCTCCCCGGCCTGCTCGGCCGCGAGTGCGCCGATGCGCTCGCGCACCTCACGCAGCGCGGCGAGCGCCTCCCCGCGCCGTTCCTTCACCCCGCGCCGCGCGCCGATCCGCAGTTCGTCGGCCTCCGCGCGCGCGGCGAGGACGAGCCGCCGGGCGTGCTCCACGGCCTCCGCCCGCACCGTGTCCGCCGTCTCCCGCGCCGCCTGGTGCACGTCCAGGGCGTACGCCTCGGCCTCGGCGATCTCCTCCTGCGCCGCCCGCCGGGCGTCCTCGCGGACCTCGGCCGCCTCCCGCAGCACCAGTTCGTACAGGTGCGCCGCCCGCTCACCCAGCGACTCGTACGTCTGCGGCACCAGTTCGCCGACCGTCTCGCGCAGCCGCGCCGCCTCCGCCTCCATGTCCTTGGCGAGCACGGTCAGCCGCGCGGCGCGCTCCCACGCCGCGTCCCGGTCCCGTGACAGCGCCTCCAGACAGGCGTCGACCTGATCGGGGCGGTAGCCGCGCCCCCGTACGGTCTCGAGGCCGTACGGCGTCGTCGATGCGCTGCTCACCCTGGGAGCCCCTCTCCGCCGGACATACACGACATAATGATTTCGCGCATATCCTGCTAGACCGGACGTAAGTGTGCATAAAGCGACACTCCGCAGATGTGTCACGGTCGAAATCTCACGCGGCGGCGCGCGCGAAAACACTCGTGCCCTCCACGCACACGCGTGGAGGGCACGAGGGGGACGGGCCTCAGCGGGCGCGGGCTACAGCAGCCCGTCCCACATCTGCTCCAGCAGCACCGACCACCAGCTCTCCGGCGACCCCAGCGCCGCCGGGTCCAGAGCGGCCAACTGCGCCTGGAAGTCGACCGTCCAGCGGCCCGCCTGCTCCTGGTTCAGCCCGTGCCGAAGCCGCCACATCCGCCCCAGCAGCGCCAGGCACCGCGTGAACTCCGGCAGGCCCGTGTTCACGAACTGCGGCGGCACCGGAGCGCCACCGGGCCCGGCCTCCACCGGAACGGCCACGATGTTCGCCGTCCCGTACTGCACACAGACCGCCCGGCCGAAGTCCGTACCCATCACCAGGTACGACCCCGCGTCCGGAGCCGGCTGCACCCCGCGCTCCGCCGCCAGCTCCGCCAGCGTAGGCACCGGGCGGCCCGGCTGGGCCTGCGCCCAGAAGAAGGGACCCAGGTCCAGCGGCAGACCGGCCACCACCAGCGTGTGGGCCACCACCGGCGGCACGCCCTGCCGCGACACCGCCTGCTGCTCGAACCGGAAGACCCCCGGACCGAACACCGCCGCCAGCTCCTGGGCGACGCCCTCGGGCGGGACCGGCGGCGCCGGCTGCACCGGCGGCAGCGGCGCCCGCACCGGCGCCGGCCGGGCCGGACCGTCGGCGACCTGGTGCAGCTCACCCTGGTGGGCCAGCAACTGCTGCATGCCCTGCTGCCGGCTCGCGTGGTCCGTGCCGTACGGCGCGATGCTCGTGATCCGCGCCTGCGGCCACTGCTCCCGGATCATCCGCGCGCAGTACGCCCCCGGCAGCTCGCACGACTCCAGCTCCGTGTGCAGCTCCAGCACCTGGTCCGGCGGCACGTTCATCGCCCGCAGCTCATGGAAGATCTGCCACTCCGGATGCGGCGTGCCCGGCGCGGAACGCCGGATCAACTGCTGCTCGGAACCGTCCTGCGCGCGGTAGCGCAGCACCGCCTGATAGCCCGGGCCCACCGTCGGCTGCCCCTGCTGCGGATAGCCGTACGCCGGAGGCTGCCCGGGCAGCGGGCCGCCCGGCGGCGGCACCGCGCCCGAAGGCATGCCACCCGGCGGCATCGGCTGCGGTACGCCCGTCCGGCCCGGAACGCCCGGGACACCCGGCGGCGTGCCGGGCGGACCGGCCACGGGCGGCGGCGGAGGCGGCGGCGCTCCCGGGCCACCCGCGGGCGGGGCCGCCAGCACGGTCTCCGCGTGGTGCACCGCACCACGCCCTCCACCGGGCGCACCAGGCGCACCGGGCTGGGGGGCGCCGGGAGCGGGAGGAATCGGCATGCCCGGGGTGGCCGGCACCGTGGCCGCGTGGGGGGCGTCGCCCGGCGGCGTACCCCCGGGAACATCCGGCGCACCGGGCGGCTGCGGGGCACCCGGGGCGGCGGGACCCTCGGGGCCGAGCGCCGACACGAACTGCGTGGGCACATACCCGCCCGCGCCGGGGGCACCGGGCGCGGGCGCAGCGCCCGGACGCGCGCCGGGCACGCCCGGAGCACCCGGCGGCGGAGGCGGGATGCCCGGTCCGGCCTGCGGCTTGCGCGGCGGCGCCGCCTTGCTGGTCGCCGCGTCCGCGATGTCCCCGGCGTGCGGCGGCAGCGGCCGTTGCGGACCGCCCGGCGCGCCGGGCGGGGTACCGGGCGCACCCGGCGGGGCGTCCGGCGCCCCCTGCCCGCCCGGCGAGCCCAGCGCCGGCGCCACCGCGGTGGGCGGCAGCGCGCTGCCCCCGGACATCAGCGCCGTCTTGGCGTCCGGGGTGGCGGCGGGCGGCCGCGGCCCCTCGTCGTCCGGTGCGCTCAGCGGCGGCGCGAACACGGTCGCCGGCAACGGCACCGAACGGTCCTCGCCGGAATCCGCGTTGGTGTCCGTACCCGCCCACGGCGTGGCCCCGGCGGGCGTCCGCGGCGCACCGGGCATCCCCGCGCCCGGCGTGGCACCCGCACCGGCGGCCGGCCACGAGGCGCCGCTCCCGGAACCGGCCGGCGTGCCCGGCACCGCGTCCGAGGGTTCCGCGGCCGGCACCCCGGCCTGCGTCTCGGCGAGCGCCCCGCCGGCCGCGGCCGAACCGGCTTCGCCCGCGCCCGAATCCGCCGCCGCGGCCGCGGTCCGCGACGACTCCCCCGACCGGCGATCCGGGATACCCAGCTTGTCCGCCGCCTCCTGCAGCCACTCCGGCGGGCTCAGCAGGAACGACGTCTGATTCAGATCCACCCGGGCCGGAGCCTGCGCCGGCACCGCGTCGCGCACCTCGTCGACCCGCCCGTACTCCTCCTCGTACCGGCGGATCACCTCGCCCACCGGCAGCGCCGGCCACAACGTCGCCTCACCGCTGTCCCGGGCGATGACGAGGCGCTGCCCGCCCGCGTCCGAACGCGGCCCCTCGGCACGGTCCTCGCCCCACACCACGAAGCCCAGCTCGAACTCCCGCACCCGCACCTCACGATGCTGGTACGCGGGCACGTCACCGTTGATCCACTCCTCGGCGCGCTCCTGCGCCTGCGCAAAGGTCACCATCGCTCGCAGCTCACTCCCCCACCGGCACGGAAGACACCGGGACGGCACGCGCGAAACCGCCGTCCACCATCAGGCTCGCCACCGTCTCCAACTCCGGCGGGTTGCCCGCCAGCCGGGACAGGAACGCGTCGAAGTCGTCACCGCACGGCAGCAGCAGCCGCTCCACCCGCTCCGCGGGCGACCACGACGGGTCCACGTCCCGCGCGTCGTCGGACGCGCAGAACCACACCGAACCGACCCGCTCGCCGCGCACCTTCACCGCGAGCAGGCCGCCCTGCACGAAACCGACGCCCAGGTAGTCCTTCGTCAGGTGGTCGCGCAGACACTTGTTGACGTACACCAGGTCGTTGACCGCCGCCTCGTCCCGGACCGTGAAGAACGGCTGGTCCAGCAGCAGCCCCAGCTCGGCGTCCAGCGCCGCGCCCACCGGCGCGCTGCCGCCCGCCGCCTTGAGGAACGACCGGTACGCGCCCGGCAGGCGGTACCCCAGGTCCTCCTCGACGCCCTGCACCTGCGACTCCGTCACCGCCACACCCGACTTCGGCAGCCCGAAGTGCGCCGGACGCGTCTCCTGCAACGGCCGCGTACCACGCTTCGCGTGGTCCACCCGGGCCGTGGCCACCCCGCCGTGGTGCCGCAGCAGCGCCTTCACCTCGACCGGAACCAGCTCCAGCCGCCGCGTACCCACCACGTGATGCCACGTCCAGCCGTGCGGCGTCGCCACGTCCGGCACCGTGTCCCACAACTCGTGCCCCGTCGCGGCCAACGCCGCGTTCGCCGACACGTAGTCCGTCAGGCGCAGCTCGTCGACCCCGAAACCCTCCGGCGGATCGGCGATCTCCGCCGCCGCGCGCGCGTACGCCGAGAAGTCCGGGTAACCATGCTCATCGACCCGTACCCCTCTCGGGTGACGTGCCGCCCGGACCGGATCCGGGAAGTGCACGACCTGCCCGGCGTAGGCCGCGTTCGGCGGCACGGCTTGTCCCCCGGCCTGGCGGCTGGGCGGTGCCCCCAGCCCGAGCCGACCTGTCGTCATGGCGGTTGCCCCCTGAGGCGTTCTCTCTGGCCTGAACGGCGGTGTCGATCGCGGATGCCGACAGCCTAAGCGGTACGCACACACCGGTCACCGGCCCGCCGCCCCGCCCCGCCGCATCCCGCCCCCACTTCCGTGACCAGCCGTCACCCCAACGTGACGGCGCCACCCGACCCGGGCGTGTCGCGCCGCCCCAGCTTCCGCACCAGCCATGGCATTTGGCACTCTGTGTCCTTCGGGGGCACTCCCGGGGAGGGAAAACGCACATGAACGCGACGCAGACCGGAGGTACCGAGGTGCGGTCCGGCGACCCGCGCATCGGCTGGAGCGACACCCGCATACTCCTCGCCCCCACCCTCCACCACCGCCGTGACGGCATCCTCCCCACCATCGCCGCGGCCCTCTCCGTGCGCGGCACCACCCTCACCGGCACCGCCGCCCGCGGCGACCGGCCCCCGGTCCTGCACCCCCTCGTGCAGGACTTCCTCGACACCCTCACCAGCGCCCAGCGCGACCGCTTCACCGGCCGCTGCGCCGAGACCATCCTCATCTCCCGGCACATCACCGCCGCCGACGCCGCCCGCAGCAGGCGCGCCGCCCGCAAGCCCATGACCAACGGCGAAGCCCGCAAGGTCCTCAAGCAGGCCAAACTCACCACCCGCCGCATACGCGAGGACGGCGACCCCCTGCACGGGAACTTCGCCGCCCTCTGCCGCGCCTGCACCGCGCTGAGCGCCCACTTCGGTGTCCGCGTCGTCGACCCCGGCTCCGAGGGCTGAACCCCCGGGGCCCGCACGACGAGGACCACCAGAACGCCCGGCACCGTCCGGCACCGCCCGCACGACGAGGACCACCAGAACGCCCGGCACCGTCCGGCACCGCCCGCACGACGAGGACCACCAGAACGCCCGGCACCGTCCGGCACCGCCCGCACGGCGGGAACCACCGGACCGCCCGGCGCCACCCGCACAGCACGCACGACGATCGAAGGGCAGATGCACCCCGACCGCACCTCCACCACCCGCTTCCCCGTCCCCGTCGACGCCGCCCTGCGCTCCGCCGGCTGGCAGCCCGGGCGCTGGGACATACGGCAGGCGGAGTTCTGGGCCGACACCCTGCGCGAGCACGCCTCTCCCGCCGGGCACCAGCACACCGTCTTCCCCGCGGCCGTCGAGGCCTGGGCCGAGTTCGGCGGACTGCGCATCGCGCCCACCGGCCCCGGCCGCCAGGTCGCCCCCGCGACCCTGCACCTCGACCCCCTGCACGGCCTCCACCTCGCCCGCACCCTCGGCGACCTCGGCCGCGCCCTCGGCACCGAGGTCAGCCCCCTCGGCGAGGAGACCGACACCTCCGCCCTCCTCGCCATCGACGCCGAAGGCCGCGTCTACGCACTCGACCACACCGGCGACTGGTACCTCGGCGCCGACATCGACCAGGCCCTGTCGACCCTCGTCGCCGGTGCCGAGCCCGCCCGCCTCACCACGGCCTGACACCACCCGGCACCCGGGCACCCGGCCCGGCCGGGGACGGCGGCCCTCACACCGCCGGGATCACGGCCGGAATCACCGCCGACACCCGGAATCCCCCCACGTCCGTCGGCCCCGACACGAACACCCCGCCCAGCGCCAGCACCCGCTCCCGCATCCCCACCAGGCCGTTGCCACCCGACGGCAGCCCCGCCGCGGACGCGGACCCGGGCTCCGGCGGCGGCCCGTTCTCCACCTGCATCGCGATCTCCCCGCCCCGGTGCGCGAGCCGCACATACGTCTTCGCGCCGCCCGCGTGCTTGTGCACGTTCGTCAGCGCCTCCTGCACCACCCGGTACGCCGTCTGCTCCACCTCCGCCGCGTACGACCGCACCTCCCCCTCCACCGACAGATCGACCACCATCCCCGCCGCGGCCGACTGCCCCACCAGTTCCTCCAGCTCCGACAGACACGGCCCCTCCTCCTCGGCCGTACCCGCGGCCGCCCGCACCACGGCCACCCCCACCGCCGCCCGCGGCACCACCGCCGCCCGCCGGCCCGCGTCCTCCCCGGCCCGCAGCACCCCGAGCATCTCCCGCAGCTCGGTCAGCGCCTGCCGCCCCATGTCCCCCACCAGCGCGGCGTTCCGCACCGCCTTGTCCGGGTCCTTCCGCGCCACCGCCTGCAGCGCCGCCGCGTGCACCACCATCAGACTCACCCGGTGCGCGACCACGTCGTGCATCTCCCGGGCGATCCGCGTCCGCTCCTCGTTGCGCGCCCACTCGGCCCGCTCCTCCGCCCGCTCCGCGAGCAACTGGAGCTCCCGCTCCAGCGAGTCCGCCCGCTCCCGCAGGCTCTCCATCAACCGGCGCCGCGCGCCCACGTACAGACCGAGCAGTACCGGCGGAGCCGTCAGCCCCAGCGACGTCGCGATCGAGGCGAACGGCACGAACCAGTCGCCCAGCGTCAGATCGCCCCGCGCCATGTCCTGCCGCACCCGAACGAACGTCACGATCATCGTGCCCACCAGCGACATCCCCGCCAGCGCCACGATGATCCGCCGCGGCAGCTCGCACGCCGCCAGCGTGTACAGCCCGACGATGCCCATCAGGAAACCCATCTGGGCCGGCGTGATCGCGATCGCGACCAGCACCACGGCGATCGGCCACTTCCTGCGCACCAGCAGCACCGAGCCGGCGATCAACCCGAACACGATCCCCACGGACACGGGGACACCCGCGTCCCGGGCGAAGGGGATGCCCTCCGCGCCGCACTCCACCGACGACACCAGCGCGAGGCTCCCGTCGAGCACCGCGCTGCGCCACCTGGCCCACCACCACGGGCCGGTCAGGGCCCTGGTGCGCTCTTCCCCCGTCGTGGTCATGCCCCCAGCCTACGGGCGGCGGCCGTGCCATTTCCGGTGACTTTCGCCTACCACCACAGACCACACTCCGCAATCGAATGACACCTGAACCCCCAGCAATCCCTCGAACGACTGAACCTCAGCCGTTCAAACCCGGACCCGATCATTCCGCCCGGACGGTATGCCCGCGGCACATTCACACCATCGAGAAGCACAACCCGAGGACCGTCCGCAAGAACGTGGGTGAGGACTACCGGGGCTGTCTTGTGATCGGCGTTCTGCAGGGAGCGGAGCTGTACCGCCGTATCGACGGCTGGTGGAGGGGCATCGTGAACGGTGTCTCCGGGATCACGGCACCGCCCTCCTCGGGTATGGTCTGAGGCAGCCATCCGCCATGGGGTAACTGGTAGCCCGCGGGCCTTTGAAGCCCTGTAGTGCTGGTTCGAATCCAGCTGGCGGAGCTGCCCCGGTTCGGGCCCTGACAGTACCGTCGGGGCCCGCACTCATATCCGCCACCACCCGCCCCGGTATCCTGCGGCTGTCACCCCCACCCATCCAGAGCCGAAGGGCAACCCCGTGAGCGCCATTCGCCCGGCAGCCGTCGTCGTTCTCGCAGCGGGTGAGGGCACCCGTATGAAGTCGGCCACACCGAAGGTCCTGCACCAGATCTGCGGCCGTTCCCTCGTGGGCCATGTGCTGGCCGCCGCCCGCGAGTTGGATCCGGCGAACCTGGTCGTCGTCGTCGGGCACGCGCGCGAGCAGGTCACGGCGCACCTGGGCGGGATCGACCCCGGTGTCCGCACGGCCGTGCAGGAGCAGCAGAACGGCACCGGGCACGCGGTGCGGATGGGCCTGGAGGAACTCGGCGGACCGGTCGACGGGACCGTGGTCGTGGTGTGCGGGGACACCCCGCTGCTGACCTCGGACACACTGCGGCGGCTCGCCGACACCCACGCCGCCGACGGCAACGCGGTGACGGTGCTGACCGCGGAGGTCCCGGACGCCACCGGTTACGGCCGGATCGTGCGCGACGAGGCGTCGGGTGCGGTGACGGCGATCGTGGAGCACAAGGACGCCTCGGAGGCCCAGCGGTCGATCCGGGAGATCAACAGCGGGGTGTTCGCGTTCGACGGGCGGCTGCTGGCGGACGCGCTGAGGAAGGTGCGGACGGACAACAGCCAGGGCGAGGAGTACCTGACGGACGTGCTCGGGATCCTGCGCGCGGCGGGGCACCGGGTCGGCGCGTCGGTGGCCGGTGACCACCGGGAGATCGCGGGGATCAACAACCGCGTGCAGCTCGCCCAGGCGCGCCGCATCCTGAACGACCGTCTGCTGACGCGGGCGATGCTGGACGGTGTGACGGTCGTGGACCCGGCGTCGACGTGGGTGGACGTGACGGTGACGTTCGAGCGGGACTCGGTGGTGCACCCGAACACGCAGCTGTCGGGTGCGACGCTGATCGGCGAGGGTGCCGAGGTGGGTCCCAACAGCCGGCTGAGCGACACCCGGGTGGGCGCGGGGGCGCGGGTGGACAACACGGTGTCGGACGGCGCGCGGATCGGCGCGGGGGCGTCCGTGGGGCCGTTCGCCTATCTGCGGCCCGGTACGCGCCTCGGCGCGAAGGCCAAGATCGGTACGTACGTGGAGACGAAGAACTCGTCGATCGGCGAGGGGACGAAGGTCCCGCACCTGTCGTACGTCGGGGACGCGACGATCGGCGATTTCTCGAACATCGGTGCGGCGAGCGTCTTCGTGAACTACGACGGCGAGAGCAAGCACCACACGACCGTCGGGTCGCACTGCAAGACGGGGTCGGACAACATGTTTGTGGCTCCTGTCACGGTCGGGGACGGCGCCTACACCGCCGCCGGGTCCGTGATCACGAAGGACGTGCCGCCCGGTTCGCTGGCCGTGGCCCGTGGTCAGCAGCGGAATATCGAGGGTTGGGTGGCTCGCAAGCGTCCCGGGAGCGCGTCCGCGAAGGCGGCCGAGGCGGCGTCCCGGCAGGGTCCTGACGAGGACTGACGGGAAACGGGTGCGCCGAACACGGCGTACCGTGATAAGTGGACGACCGCACCCCTACCAGCCGATTCGGCCTCTCGCGCCCAGCCGAGTGGTGGCCTGGGCAGCCGGCTGGCTTTTAGAGACCTCTGAGGAGACTGTGCTGTGACCGGGATCAAGACGACCGGCGAGAAGAAGATGATGTTCTTCTCCGGCCGCGCCCACCCCGAGCTTGCCGAGGAGGTCGCCCAGCAGCTGGGTGTCGGGGTTGTCCCGACGAAGGCCTTCGACTTCGCCAACGGCGAGATCTACGTGCGCTACCAGGAGTCGGCCCGTGGCGCCGACTGCTTCCTGATCCAGAGCCACACGGCGCCGATCAACAAGTGGATCATGGAGCAGCTCATCATGATCGACGCGCTGAAGCGCGCGTCGGCCCGCTCCATCACCGTGATCGTGCCGTTCTACGGTTACGCGCGCCAGGACAAGAAGCACCGGGGCCGTGAACCGATCTCGGCGCGTCTGATCGCGGATCTGATGAAGACCGCGGGCGCGGACCGGATCCTGACCGTGGATCTGCACACGGACCAGATCCAGGGCTTCTTCGACGGTCCGGTGGACCACCTGTTCGCGCTGCCGCTGCTGGCCGACTACGTGGGCGGCAAGGTGGACCGGGAGAAGCTGACGGTCGTGTCGCCGGACGCCGGCCGGGTGCGGGTGGCGGACCGCTGGTGCGACCGGCTGGGAGCGCCGCTCGCCATCGTGCACAAGCGGCGGGACAAGGACGTCGCCAACCAGGTGACGGTGCACGAGGTCGTCGGTGACGTGCGGGGCCGCATCTGCGTCCTGGTGGACGACATGATCGACACCGGTGGCACGATCTGCGCGGCGGCGGACGCGCTGTTCGCCCACGGTGCGGAGGACGTCATCGTGACGGCGACGCACGGTGTGCTGTCGGGTCCGGCGGCGGACCGGCTGAAGAACTCGCGGGTGAGTGAGTTCGTGTTCACGAACACGCTGCCGACGCCGGGTGAGCTGGCCGGGGACCTGGACAAGATCAAGGTTCTGTCGATCGCTCCGACGATCGCGAGTGCGGTGCGTGAGGTCTTCGAGGACGGGTCGGTGACCAGCCTCTTCGACGAGCAGTGAGGTTTCCGCGGTCCGCCCCGGCGGGCTGCGGAAGATCCTTTTGGATGCGGCCTCCCCCGCCGAGTAGACTGCTGCAGTTGCTCGGCGAGGGAGGCCGTTCCCGTTCTGACGGGGTTCGGCGATCCGTTATCGACGCGCTCTTCGTAGCAGGCCGTTCGTGGCCGGGTGACCACGTCCGTCTCTGTTTCCGAGGAGTGATCAACATGTCCGAGGTGAAGCTCACCGCCGCGACGCGCACCGAGTTCGGCAAGGGTGCCGCCCGTCGTATCCGTCGTGACGACAAGGTTCCCGGTGTCCTCTACGGTCACGGCTCCGAGCCGCTGCACCTGACCCTCCCGGGCCACGAGCTGCTGCTGGCGCTGCGTACGCCGAACGTCCTGATCTCGCTGGACATCGACGGCAAGACCAACGAGCTGGCGATCCCGAAGTCCGTGCAGCGCGACCCGCTCAAGGGCTTCCTCGAGCACGTCGACCTGCTGCTGGTCAAGCGCGGCGAGAAGGTCACGGTCGAGGTCCCGGTGCAGGCCGAGGGTGAGCTGGCCCCCGGTGGCAACCTGCTCGAGCACGTGCTGAACGCGCTGCCGGTCGAGGCCGAGGCCACGCACATCCCCGAGGTCGTCACGGTCTCCGTCGAGGGCCTGGAGGCCGGTGCCTCCGTCCACGCCAAGGACATCGCCCTGCCGTCCGGCGTGTCCCTCGCCGTCGAGGAGGACGCGGTCGTCCTGCAGGTCCTGGCCGCGCAGGCCGAGGAGGCCCCGGAGGGCGAGGAGACCGAGGGCGCCGAAGAGGTCGCCGAGGCCTGATCCTCGTAGTCGTCGTTTCGTCAGCCGCTGTTCCCCGAGGGGGACGGCGGCTGGCGCGTATCAAGGAGACATGGACGTGAGCACTCCCGCAGGTGCCCCCTGGCTGATCGTGGGGCTCGGCAATCCCGGGCCGGAGTACGCCATGAACCGGCACAACGTCGGTTTCATGGTGGTGGACCTGCTCGCCGGGCGGATCGGGGGGAGGTTCAAGCGGGCGGGCAAGGCGCAGGCGCAGGTACTGGAGGGCCGGATCGGTCCGGTGGGACCGGCGAGCCGCCGGGTGATCCTCGCCAAGCCGATGTCGTTCATGAATCTGTCGGGTGGCCCGGTGAACGCGCTGCGGGACTTCTACAAGGTTCCGCCGGCGAACGTCCTCGCGGTGCACGACGAACTGGACATCGACTACGGGGTGCTGCGGCTGAAGCTGGGCGGCGGGGACAACGGCCACAACGGCCTGAAGTCGATGACGAAGGCGATGGGCGCCGACTACCACCGGGTGCGGTTCGGGATCGGCCGGCCGCCCGGGCGGATGCAGGTGGCGGACTTCGTGCTGAAGGACTTCTCCTCGTCGGAGCGCAAGGAGCTGGACTACTTCGTCGACCGGGCGGCGGATGCGGTGGAGTGCCTGGTGACGGAGGGGCTCGAACGGGCGCAGAGCGCCTACAACTCGTGACTTGTCCGCTCTTGGCCCCCACCGGAGTTGACCGGCAGTAGGGGTATGGCCAATGATCCCCGCCATGCCTGCCTCAGCCACCACTGCCCGCCAGGCCTCCGTGACCGCGCTGCGGTTCGGGCGGGTCGCGGCGATGGGCGCCGTCACCGCGCTGATCCTGTTCGCCGGGGTGTGGGGGTCCTGGGGAACCGCGCAGCACGTGATGCTGACCAAGGGACGTGAGCAGGGCACGATCCGGGTCGCGCACTGCTCGGGGGATGTCTGCACCGGTCCGTTCACGCCCACCTCCGCCGGCGCCGAGGCACGCCGCGTGGACATCGCGCGGACGGTAGCGGTGCGCGAGGGGCGGACGTACGACGTGGTCGTGAAGCCGGGGTCGGCCGAGGTGGTGCGGTCGGGTCCGGCGGGCGTGCTGTACGCCTGGGTGCCGTTCGGCGGGGCGCTGCTGCTGGCGTCGGTCGTGGTGGCGGGCGGGCTGCGGTCGACCCGGGCGGCATGGGTGCTGGCCGGGGCCGGCGCGGCGCTGCTGACGGTGGCGTTCGTGTCGCTGTGACCGGGGCGGGGCGTTCTTCACAGTTGTAGGAGCCCTGTGTGTTGTGCGTTCGTGATTGACCGGGCGCCGGGCCGGGCCGGAAGCTGAACCGCCCCCTCCACACCGTCCCGTCCCTGTCGCGTAGATGGACTGCCCTATGCCCACCCCCCTTCGCGTCGGCGTACTGACCGCCGTCGCCTCGGCTGCTCTGTTCGCCGTCCCCGCCGCCGCTCACGCCGCCGCTCCCGGCGACAACGGCACCGTCAAGATCCACGATGCCCGGACCGGCGAGGAGCCGCGCCGCAACGAGCCGCACGTGTGCACGTTCTACCTGGACGCCTTCGGCTTCGACGGCGTCCAGCGGGTCGACTGGCACATCGAGTCCTGGGCCCCGACGGCGTCCGTGAAGGGCGCGACGGTGAAGTCCGGTGCGCTCTCGCTGGACGCGGGCGGCCACGGCCGTACGCAGGACCTGTCCCTGCCGGACGGCCACTACAAGCTGTTCTGGAACTTCGAGGGCGAGAAGGGCGCGGCGAAGCACAAGGTGTTCTGGACGGACTGCGCGGACTCCGCGGGGGGCGCGGGCGCGCCGTCCGGGGCCGCGTCGCCGTCCGCTCCGGTGCCGGGCGCCTCGGCCTCGGCGTCGCCGTCGTCCTCGTCCGGCTCGGAGCCGGGTGCGCCGTCGTCCTCGTCCGGTTCGCCGTCCCCGGCGGTGTCGTCGTCGCCGTCCGCTCAGGGCGCCGGTGGCGACCTGGCGGAGACGGGCAACGGCGCTCCGGTGGGCCTGCTGTCGGCCGGCGCTGCGGCGCTGGTCGGCGCCGGTGGCTATCTGGTGGCCCGGCGGGTGCGGCGCGGCTGACCCGGTGGCGCATACACGGGTGCCCCCGCGGTCGCTGCGACCGCGGGGGCACCCGTGTGTGCGCCGGTGCCGTCAGCCGGTGTTGCGCAGGCCCGCGGCCACGCCGTTGACCGTGAGGAGCAGGGCGCGGGCGAGCAGCGGGTCGGCCGTGGCGCCCGCGGCGGCCGCGTCGCGCTGCCGCCTGAGCAGGGTGACCTGGAGGTAGGAGATCGGGTCGAGGTAGGCGTCGCGGATGGCGAACGTCTGCTTGAGTTCGGGGGCGGCGTCGAGGAGTTCGCCCTCCCCGGTGATCTTGAGGACCTCGCGGACGGTGAGTTCGTGCTCGGCCTTGATGGTGTCGAACACGTGCCTGAGTTCGTCGGGGACGAGGGTGTCGACGTAGTGCTGGGCGATCCGCAGGTCCGTCTTGGCGAGGGTCATCTCGACGTTGGAGACGAAGTTGCGGAAGAAGTGCCACTGCTCGTGCATCTCGTCGAGCACCGTGTCCAGGCCCGCCTCGCGCAGGGCCTTCAGGCCGGAGCCGACGCCGAACCAGCCGGGCACGATCTGCCGGGACTGGGTCCAGCCGAACACCCACGGGATGGCCCGCAGACCGTCGAGCGAGACGCCGGAGCCGGGGCGGCGGGAGGGCCGGGAGCCCAGGTGGAGGTCGGCGAGCTGGTCGACCGGGGTCGACGCGAGGAAGTAGGTCGGCAGGTCCGGGTCCTCGACGAGCCTGCGGTAGGCGGCGTGGGCGGCGTCGGAGACGACGTCCATCGCGGCGTCCCAGCGGGCGAGGGCCTCGTCGGACTGGCGGGGAGCGGTGTGCAGGGCGGAGGCCTGGAGGGTGGCGGCGACCGTCAGTTCCAGGTTCTCCCTGGCGAGGGAGGGGATGAGGTACTTGTCGGAGATGACCTCGCCCTGCTCGGTCACCTTGATCTCGCCCTCCAGGGTGCCCCAGGGCTGGGCGAGGATGGCGTCGTGGGAGGGGCCGCCGCCGCGGCCGACGGTGCCGCCGCGGCCGTGGAAGAGGCGCAGCCGCACGCCGTAGCGGTGGGCGACGTCGCGCAGCCGGCGCTGGGCGCGGTGGATCTCCCACTGGCTGGTGGTGATGCCGCCGAACTTCGAGGAGTCGGAGTAGCCGAGCATGACCTCCTGGACGTCGCCGCGCAGCGCGACCAGGCGCCGGTAGGACGGGTCGGAGAGCATGTCCTCGAGGATGGTGTCGGCGGCGCGCAGCTCGTCCGTGGTCTCCAGCAGCGGCACGATGCCGATCCTGGCCCAGCCGGCGTGCAGGTCGACGAGGCCCGCCTCGCGGGCGAGGACGGCGGCGGCGAAGACGTCGTCGGCGCCCTGGCACATGGAGATGATGTAGGACTCGATGACCTCGGGTCCGAAGATCTCCAGGGCCTTCTTCACGGTCTGGAAGACGCCGAGGGTCTTGGCGCCGGCGGCGTCGACGGGGGCCGGGCTGGGGGCGAGGGGCCTGCGGGAGCGCAGCTCCTTGGCGAGGAGTCTGGCCCGGTAGTCGCGGGGCATGTCGGCGTAGCGCCAGGACTCCTCGCCGAGGCGGTCGAAGAGCTGGCCGAGGGCGTGGTGGTGGGCGTCGGCGTGTTCGCGGACGTCCATGGTGGCGAGCTGGAGGCCGAAGGCGGCGAGGGTGCGGATGGTGCGGGCGAGCCGGCCGTCGGCGAAGAGGGCGCCGCGGTGCTCGCGCAGGGACGTCTGGATGATGCGGAGGTCGGCGAGGAGCTCGCCGGTGCCGAGGTAGTCGCGGCCGTCCTCGTGGGGGGTGCCCTTGGCGAGGCGCTGCTTGGTGTTCTCCAGCTTCTGCCGGATGCAGGTGGCCTTGAGCCGGTAGGGCTCCTCGGCGTTGAGGCGCTTGTAGCGGGGGCTGATCTCGGGAAGCCGTTCGAGGTCGCCGTGCAGGGACTCCAGCAGCTCCTCGGTGGCCCCGGCGTAGCGGATGGAGTTGGAGAGCAGGCCGCGCAGTTCGTCGATCATCTCCAGGGCGTCGTTGATGCCGTGCTCGTGCTGGAGGATGAGGACGTCCCAGGTGACCTGGGGGGTCACGTTGGGGTTGCCGTCGCGGTCGCCGCCGATCCAGGTGCCGAAGGTGAGCGGGCGGGTGGCGTCGGGCAGCCTGACGCCGACGCGCTCGAGTTCGGCCGTGAGGTCCTCGAGGACGTCGCCGACGGCGTCGGCGTGCAGCTCGTCGAGGTAGTAGATGGCGTTGCGGGCCTCGTCGGCGGGTTCGGGACGGACGACGCGCAGCTCGTCGGTCTGCCAGACGAGGTCGATGTTCTCGGCGAGCCGGATGTCGTGGCGGCGGCGGTCGGAGTCGAGGACGGGGGTGTCCAGGAGCGCGGCGACGCGCCGGAGCTTGTTGAGGACGGACCGGCGCGCGGCCTCGGTGGGGTGCGCGGTGAACACGGGGCGGACGTTGAGGTGCTCGACGGTCTGCCGCACGTGGTCGGGATCGGCGTCCTTGAGCCGGTCCGCGGTGCGGGCGAGGAGGCCGCCCTCGGCGGCGCGGCGGGCACGCAGCTCGCGGCCGCGGTGGACCTGCTCGGTGACGTTGGCGAGGTGGAAGTAGGTGGAGAAGGCCCGGACCAGCTTGGCGGCGGTCTCCAGTTCGGTGCCGCGCAGCAGCTCGGCGGCGGCTTCGCCGTCCTCCCGGGTGAGGCGGCGGACCCTTTCCACCAGGTCCAGGAGTTCGGGCCCTTCCTGGCGTACGAGGGTCTCGCCCAGGAGGTCACCCAGCCGGCGGATGTCGGCGCGCAGCTCGCTGCTGGTCGTGGTGGTCTGGTCGTCGGCACTGCTCACAGGTGCGGCTCCTTGCAGTGTTGAAGCTCGTCTGGAGGGAACCCGGACGTCCGCCCGCCGCGCGGCGGGTGCCGCTTAGGGGCCGAGGGGTCCGGGAAGGAATCAGAGCGGACCGCGCTGTCCGACCGACTTCCAGGATAGGTGTCCACTCGGACGCGCAGGCTCTCGGGCTCTTGCCGCGGCACGGCACGCTGACATACTTACGACGCCGTAGGTTACGGGACCGTAGGGAAGGTGGCTCCATCTCCCGCCGGTTCCGGCGGCCCGGCATCTGCCTCGACCCTAGACCCCACAGGGGACGCGCATGACCTCTAGTTCCGATGTGATCGACGAAGCCCACAAGGCCAACGACACCTCCACCTCCTCCGCCACGCTGGGCGGTGAGCAGAAGCGTTCGATCGAGCAGATCACGCTGCTCCTGTTCATCACGGTGCCGTTCCTGGCGCTGGTGGCGGCCGTGCCGCTGGCCTGGGGCTGGGGGGTGAGCTGGCTCGACCTGGGCCTGCTGGTGTTCTTCTACTTCCTGGGGTGCCACGGCATCACGATCGGTTTCCACCGGTACTTCACCCATGGCTCGTTCAAGGCGAAGCGGCCCCTGCGGATCGCGCTGGCGATCATGGGGTCGCTGGCGGTCGAGGGGCCGCTGGTGCGCTGGGTGGCCGACCACCGCAGGCACCACAAGTTCTCCGACGCGGAAGGGGACCCGCACTCGCCGTGGCGGTTCGGGGAGACGGTCCCGGCGTTGATCAAGGGCCTGTGGTGGGCGCACATCGCCTGGATGTTCGACGAGGAGCAGACACCGCAGGAGAAGTACGCCCCGGACCTGATCAAGGACGGGGCGATCCGCGCGATCTCCCGCCAGTTCGTGCTGTGGACGGCCGTGTCGCTGACGCTGCCGCCGCTGATCGGCGGTCTGGTGACGATGTCCTGGTGGGGCGCGTTCACCGCGTTCTTCTGGGGTTCACTCGTCCGGGTGGCGCTGCTGCATCATGTGACATGGTCGATCAACTCGATCTGCCACGCGGTGGGCAAGCGGCCGTTCAAGTCGCGCGACCGTTCGGGCAACGTGTGGTGGCTGGCGGTCCTGTCCTGCGGCGAGTCCTGGCACAACCTGCACCACGCCGACCCGACCTCGGCGCGGCACGGCGTGATGCGCGGCCAGATCGACTCCTCCGCGCGGATCATCCGCTGGCTGGAACTGCTCGGCTGGGCGTACGACGTGCGCTGGCCGTCACGCTCGCGTATCGATTCGCGGCGCAACACCGGTGAGGGCGACTCCCGGCTCCGGAAGGAAGCAGCCGAGGCGGCATGATTGACGCCGTGGCGACCGACTCCAGCAGCACTCCCAGCAACGACAAGCAGCGGCGGACCCGCCGGACCCGGATGACCGGCGCCGAGCGCCGCCAGCAGCTACTGGAGATCGGTCGCACCCTGTTCGCGGCGAAGGGTTTCGAGGGCACGTCGGTGGAGGAGATCGCGGCGAAGGCCGGGGTGTCCAAGCCGGTGGTGTACGAGCACTTCGGCGGCAAGGAGGGGCTGTACGCGGTGGTGGTCGACCGCGAGATGCGGCGGCTGCTGGACATGGTGACCGGCTCGCTGACCGCCGGGCACCCGCGTGAACTGTGCGAGCAGGCGGCCTTCGCGCTGCTGGACTACATCGAGGAGTACACGGACGGATTCCGCATCCTGGTCCGCGACTCCCCCATCCCCCAGTCGACCGGGTCCTTCGCCTCCCTCATCTCGGACATCGCCACTCAGGTGGAGGACATCCTGGGCCGCGAGTTCAAGTCCCGCGGCTTCGACCCGAAGCTGGCCCCGCTGTACGCCCAGGCCCTGGTCGGCATGGTCGCGCTGACCGGCCAGTGGTGGCTGGACGTGCGCCGGCCGAAGAAGGCGGAGGTCGCGGCGCACCTGGTGAACCTGGCCTGGCACGGACTGGACGGCCTGGAGCAGAAGCCGCGGCTGATCGGACACCGGAAGGCCTGAGGGCGCTCGACCCCGGTGCCGCCGTCGCCCGAGGTCCCCGCGGGGGGCGCACCCCGGCCGACGCGGCACCGGGGTCCGGTTCCGCTGTCGCCGGGCGGGTGTCCCGGCGGCGGTGTGCTCCGGAGGATCGGGCGCGGGCGGTCCGGTGAACCGGTCCGTCAGCGCAGGGCCACGTCGTCCGCGCTGAGGACGACCACCAGTCCGCCGGAGGTAACCCGGAGCTCGGCGAGCGGCAGGGCGGTCGCGGTCTGCCGCGCCGACTGCCCACGCAGGGCTTCCTCGATCCTGCTGGTGATACCGGCGGGCGCGGGCCGTCCCATGATCCGGGCGTCGTCCAGCGTGAGGACGACCTTGCCGCCGGAGAGGGCGGGCCGGACGGTCAGGGTGCCCAGCCCGCCCTGCACCGTGATCACCAGGGTGCCGGACGAGGGATCGGGCCGCACCCCGGACACCGCCAGCCCCGGCGCGGACTGCTGCAGGGCACGCGCGACGGCTTCCGGCGGAACGGTGATGCTGCCCCGTATCCGGTCGGCGTGGGGTGAGCCCCCCAGTTCCAGGCCGGTCAGCCGGAGGTCGACGGTGGCTCCGTCGATCCGGCCCAGTCGTGCCGAGTCGCCCGTCACCGTGGCCGCGTTCAGCCTGCCCCGCGCGAGCGCGAGCAGCGCCGAGCCGTCCAGGTCCACCTCGTTGTCGCCGATCCGAGCCCGCAGCCGGTCGGAGATCCGCTCCTCGACCAGGCGTGCCGCGAGGAGCTCCGCGCTGCCGGTGAGGAGGACCAGCACGACCGCGCCCAGCGCCAGCCACCTGGTCCAGGACCGCCGCCGCGGTACCCGCGCCCGGGGCCCGCGCGTGGACGGGTCACGCGCGCCGCGGCCCGGCGCCGCGGCCGCCGGTCCCGACGGGGCCCTCACCGCGACCGCCCCGGGGAGGGTGCCGTCGCCCCGGCCGGGCGGGGCGTGCTCCGCGGACCCTCCGGATCGAGGCGCGGCAGGATCCGGTCCAGCCGGCGCGGGATCCACCAGTTGGCCTCGCCGAGCAGGTACATGGCGGCGGGTACCAGCAGCAGCCGCACCACGGTGGCGTCCAGGACGACGCTGACGCCCAGGCCCAGGGCCAGCATCTTGAT
The DNA here is from genome assembly GCF_023630175.1 of Streptomyces cellostaticus. Lineage (GTDB taxonomy): Bacteria > Actinomycetota > Actinomycetes > Streptomycetales > Streptomycetaceae > Streptomyces > Streptomyces cellostaticus_A. The sequence continues at coordinate 79,257 of NZ_JALLIN010000002.1, forward strand.
GATCACGTTGGTCGACAGCAGGAAGGCGAGGAAGACGCTCGTCATGATCAGCGCGGCACACGTGATGACCCGTGCCGTGCTCGCCAGGCCGATGGCCACGCTGCGGTGGTTGTCACGCGTCTCCAGCCAGGTCTCCCGTACCCGGGACAGGAGGAAGATCTCGTAGTCCATGGAGAGGCCGAAGACGATCGCGAACATCATCATCGGGACGTACGACTCCACCGGCACGGCCTGGTCGACGCCGAGCAGTGCCGTTCCCCAGCCCCACTGGAAGACCGCGACCAGCACACCGAAGGAGGCGGTGATCGACAGGAGGTTCAGCACGGCCGCCTTGAGCGCGACCAGAGGGCTGCGGAACACCGTCAGCAGGAGCACGAGGGCAGCCGCGACCACCACGCCCACCACCACGGGCAGCCGGCCGGCGAGGATGTCCCGGAAGTCCTCCTGGGCGGCGGTGGTGCCGGTGAGGTATCCCGTCGCGCCCTCGGGGGACAGGACCTCGGGCAGCACGTCGTCCCGCAGGCGGTGCGCGAGGTCGGTGGTCGCCTCTTCCTGGGGCCCGGTGTCCGGGGTGACGCCCGCGACCAGCAGTGCGCCGTCCCGGGTGGAGGTCGGCCGAGTGGCCGAGGCGACCCCCGGCGTGTGGACGAGCTTGTCGTACAGGGCGTCGGCGAGATCGTCGCGCCGTCGGCCGGTCGTGGCCCGGTCCTTGTCCAGGGTGACGACGACGGTCAGTTTCCCGTTCGCGCCCGCCCCGAAGCCGTCGGCGATCAGGTCGTAGGCGCGGCGTTCCGTGTAGGAGGTGGGAGACGCGCCGGCGGCGACGTGCCCGAGCCGCATGGACGCGGCGGGCACCGCCAGGACGCCCAGGAGGACGAGCCCCAGCAGCAGGAACGTCCACGGGCGGCGGCGGATGACGGCGGCCCAGCGGTGCCACACGTCGCCGTCGTCGGGTTCGTCCACGGGCGTGCGTACGTGCCAGCGGTCGACGCGCCGGCCGGCCAGCCCCAGCAGCGCGGGCGTCAGGGTGAGCGCGGCCGCCGCGCCGGCGAGGACGGTCGTCCCGGCGGCCACCCCCATCGCACCGATGAAGTGCACCCCTGAGGCGAAGAGCCCGGCGAGGGACAGGGTCACCGTGAGCGACGCCACCAGTACGGCGCGGCCGCTGGTGGCGACGGTTCGTGCCGCCGCCTCGACGGGGCTGTCGGCGGTGTGCAGCAGTTTGCGATGCCGGGTGACGAGGAAGAGCGAGTAGTCCAGGCCGACGCCCAGTCCCATCATCACCGCGAGGGTCGGCGCGGCCGTCCCGAAGGAGAACTCGGCGGCGAGCAGGGCGAGCGCGCTCAGCCCGGTGAGCAGCCCGACGACCGCGGTGAGCAAGGGGAAGCCGGCGGCGGCGACACTGCCGAAGCCGAGCAGCAGCACGACCACCGCGGTGCCGACACCGATGAGTTCGGAGGTGCGGTCGGCGGCCGCGGGCCTGGCGAGCTGGCCGAGTGGACCGCCGTACTCCACGGTGACGCCGTCGTCGCGCAGGCCCCGCACCGCGTCGTCGACCCGGTCGACGTACGACTTCTCGAACTGCGCGGGGTTCTCCCGGAACCGGACGGTGTAGTAACCCGTCCGGCCGTCGTCGGTGACCGCTTCGGGCACGTCGAGGGGTGACGCCACGGACACGGCGTCGGGCAGGTCGGCGAGGCGCCGTCCGGCGGCGGACAGCTCCTCCCGGTGCGCGGTGAGCGTGCCCTCGTCGGAGCGGACCACGATCTGCGCGGCCACGCCCCGCAGTCCTGCCCCGCCGTGGGCGTCGAGCAGGTCGGCACCGGTGCTCGACGGGGTGCCCGACAGGTTGAAGTCGTCGGCGTAGGAACCGCCCCAGGAGCGGTCGGCGGCCAGCGCGGCCAGCAGGACGACGAGCCAGACGGCGATCACTCGCCAGGGGCGGGCCGCGCAGGCACGGCCCACGCCGTACAGCAGCCCGCCGCGTGCCGGGCCGGCGCCGGTGCGCTGTGCCGTGGGGGCCTTGCAGGAGAGTCGCATGCCTTCTTCCCGGGGATGGGGGAGGGGAGCAGCCGTCGCGCCGCGCCGGAGGACGCTGCGCGGCTCCGGCACCGGGCTGCGGACCGCACCGGGTACGGCTTCGATCATGGGCCGCGGATACGTGGGGATCGTTGGCGCCGTGTTAGGGGACTGTTAGGGCGGCCCGCCCCGCCCGGCGGCTCCCGGGAGGACACGGGCCCCGCCGCTTAGGATGCCGTCAGGCCGACCCCGCGCGCGGGCCCGGAGACGATCGGCGGCGGACGGAGGCGGGCATGCGCGCTGACAACGGACTCGTGCTGATCGTCGAGGACGACCGGAGCATCGCCTCGCTCCAGGAGCTCTACCTGGCCCGGGACGGCTTCGGCACCCATGTCGAGACCGACGGCCTGCGGGGCCTGGACGCCGTCGAGCGCCTGCGTCCGGTGGCGATCGTCCTGGACGTGGCCCTGCCCGGGCTGAACGGCGTGACCTTCTGCCGGCGGCTGCGCGAGCGCGACGACTGGACGCCCGTGCTGATGGTGACGGCGCGCGGCGACGAGTCCGACCGCATACTCGGTCTGCAGCTCGGCGCCGACGACTACATCACCAAGCCGTTCTCCCCGGGCGAGCTGGTGGCACGGATCCACACGGTGCTGCGCCGCACCCAGGGTCCGCCCGGCGGCCGTACCCATGTGGTCGGCGTCCTGCGGGTGGACGCGGCGCGGCGCACGGTGCACCGCGCCGGGGACGAGGTGGAACTGACCGCCACCGAGTTCAACCTGCTCGAGTACCTCCTGGAGCGCCGCGGCCGCGTCTTCAGCCGGCGGCAACTGCTGGCGCAGGTGTGGGGCGACGACTCCTACCGTGATCCTCGCGTGGTGGACGTCTACGTCTCCCAGTTGCGGAGCAAGCTCGGCGACGCGAGCCCCATCCGCACCGTACGCGGGGTCGGGTACGGCGCCACGGACACCGCCGGATGACCGGAACCCGCTCACGGATCCGCCGCAGGAGCGGGCTCGCCGGGGAACTGGCCGCTCTGGCGGCGGTCGTGACCACGGTGGCCGTCCTGCTGACCGCTCTGGTGGCCTGGCACACGCTTCGGGAGGCCGCCGAGGCCCAGGAACGTGACCAGATGGCCCGGCAGGCGAAGGTGCTCGGCCGGGTACCCGCCCTGTCGACGCTCCTGTACGAGAAGGAGCAGCAGATCGCCGGGGTCAACGGCCAGATCGCCGTGCTGGACCGGACCGGCGTGCTGAGCGGTCCGGCCGCCCCCGCGCTGACCTCGGCCCAGCGTGACGTCCTGCTGGCGGGCAGGCCGCTGTCGTCGAGCGGCGAACTCGACGGGGAGGAGGTCCTCGTCGAGGGCCGTCCGGCCCGCCTCGGCGGTGCGATCGTGCTCACGCGGCCGCTGACCGACGTCGACGCGGCGACCGCCCGGATGCGCCGGAACCTGCTCCTGCCGCTCGGTGTCGGACTGGTCGGCGCGGTGGTCTCGGGGGCGGCGCTGGCCCGCCGCCTCGCCGGGCCGCTCGGCCGTGCGGTGGGCATCGCCTCCCGGTTGGCCGCCGGAGAGCGGGGGGTGACCGACCCCGACCCCGCCGGCGCTCCCGGTCCCGCCGAGGTGGTGGAGCTGGGGCGCGCCCTGGGCGTGCTGGACTCGGCGCTGGAGCACGAGGAGCGCCGGCAGCGGGACTTCCTGCTGTCGATCTCCCACGAGATCCGCACGCCGCTGACCAGTGTCCTGGGATACGCCGAAGCGCTCGCCGACACCGTCGTACCGCCGGAGCGGCTGCCTGAGGTGGGCCGGATCCTGCGGGCCGAGGCGCGGCGCCTCGACCGGTTCCTGGGCGACCTGCTGGACCTCGCGGGCCTGGAGGCCGGGGACTTCCGGCTGGATGTGGCGGACGTCGATCTCGACGCGCTGGTGCGGGAGGCGGCGACGGCCTGGCAGGAGCGCTGCGCACGGCACGGCGTCGAGTTCCGGCTGGAGCACCCCGGGCGGCCGGTGACGCTGCGGACCGACGGTTTCCGGGTCCGCCAGCTCGCGGACTGCCTGCTCGCGAACGCCCTTCGTCTCACTCCGGAGGGGAGTCCCGTGGTGCTCGCGCTGCACTCCGGGGAGGGCGGTGTGCGGGTGGAGGTGCGGGACGGCGGGCCCGGCCTGACGCAGGACGACGTCGCGGTGGCATTCGAGCGGGGCGTGCTGCACGACCGCTACCGCGGCCTGCGCCCGGTCGGCACAGGACTGGGGCTGGCCATCGCGCACCGCCTGGCCGGCCGGCTGGGCGGCACGATGACCGTTCTGGCGCACGGCCCCGAAGGCGGCGCGGTGTTCTCCCTGAACCTGCCGGTGGACACCGGCCCGGGCGGGGTCGGCCGCGTGACGTGACCGGCTGTGGGCGCGCCCTTCCCGCGCGTGGTGCACTCCCCCTCCGGGCCGCCGCCGGCCGTGACCGGCCACCGCGCGGGCGGGCGGCCCCTTCCTGCCCGTCCGCCCCCGTGCCGGCCTCGCCCCGCCCGGCCCCGCCGGCCGGCGGGAGCGCCCGGCGGCCGACCGCCGTGCCCCGCGGCGCGGCCCGGGGGCCCGCGGAGGACCGCGGTGGACGTGGACGACCGCGACGAGCAGGTGTCACTCCCCCTTCTTCACGGCGACCGCGAACAGCCTGCGGAACGGCAGGACCGTGCCGTACGGCGCGCTGGGGTAGGCCGCGCGCAGCAGGTCGCGGTACTCGGTGACGAAGGCGTCGCGGGCCTCGGGGTCGTCGGCGAGCGCGGTCAGGGCGGGGCGCAGTCCGGTGCCCCTGACCCAGTCGAGGACGGGGTCCTCCCCGGTCAGGACGTGCAGGTAGGTCGTCTGCCACACGTCGGCCGCGCAGCCGAGGCGGGCGAGGCGGTCCAGGTAGGCGCCGGGGGTGTGCACGGAGTCCTCGTGGCGCAGGACGCCGCCGAGGAGGGGCTTCCAGCGGGGGCCGGCGGCGAGTTCGCGCATCAGGGCGTGCAGGGGGGCGTCGATGTTGTCGGGCACCTGGAAGGCGAAGGTGCCGCCGGGCGCCAGGCCCGCGATCCAGTCGGCGAAGCGGTCGGCGTGGCCCGGCACCCACTGCAGGGTGGCGTTGGAGACGATCAGGTCGTACGGCTCCCCGGGTGTCCAGGTGCGGGCGTCGGCGTGGGCGAAGTCGAGCCGGCCGCCACCGGCCGTGGGGCCCTCGTGGTCGACGTGCGCCTTGTCGAGCATCTCGGGCGAGTTGTCGTATCCGGTGATGTGGGCGGTGGGCCAGCGTCCGGCGAGCAGGGTGGTGACGTTGCCGGGGCCGCAGCCGAGGTCGGCGACGCGGGGCCGGTGGGAGGGGAGGTCCGGGACACGGGCGAGGAGATCGGCGAAGGGCCGGGCGCGGTGGCCGGCGTGACGGAGGTACTGGGCGGGGTCCCAGGCGGGTGTCGTCATACGCCTCACTCTTCCGGGAAGTTTGTCTCGATGTCAAGAGACTCGACATCAAGAGACTTCACGTCGACACAACCACTACACTGATCTCCATGGAGGACGAGGTCGATCGGCTGGTCGCAGCGTGGCGCCGGGAGCGCCCGGACCTCGACGTGGAGCCGCTCGAGGTACTCAGCCGGGTGAGCAGACTGGCCCGGCACCTGGACCGCGCGCGCCGGCTCGCCTTTTCCGAGCACCAGCTCGAACCGTGGGAGTTCGACGTGCTGACCGCCCTGCGGCGGGCGGGAACCCCCTATCAGCTCTCCCCCGGGCAACTGCTGACGCAGACCCTGGTCACCTCGGGCACGATGACCAACCGGATCGACCGGCTCGCCAAGAAGGGCCTGGTGGAGCGGCTGCCCGACCCGAGCGACCGGCGGGGCGTGCTGGTCCGGCTCACCGACACCGGCCGGGACCGCGCGGACCAGGCACTGGCGGGCCTGCTGGAGCAGGAGCGGGCCATCCTCGCCGAGCTCTCCCGCACCCAGCGCGCAGAACTCACGGGCCTGCTCCGCCAGTTGACCGCCCCGTTCGACAACATCCCCGGCTGAGGGCCCGCCGGGCGGATCGACTCACCCGAGTCGATCAGGCACTGCTGCTCTCCTCCACCCCGATCCGCCCGGCAGGTGCCAGGTCGACCGGCCCCACTCCCGCCCGGCGGGCGAGGGCGACGGCGGCGAGGGTCGAGTGGACGCCGAGTTTGCCCAGGACGTTCTGCATGTGTGTGCGCACGGTGTGCGGGGAGAGGAACAGCCGCTCGGCCACGGCCTTGCGGCCGAGTCCCGCGACCATGCACCGCAGCACTTCCCGCTCCCTCGGGGTCAGCGACTCCACCAGCCGCTCGCTCTCGGTGCGGTGCTTGCGGGTGGCCGTCAGCTCCTTGAGGACGCCGGTGAGCAGCGCCGGCGGCAGATGCGTCTCGCCGCGCAGCACGCCCCGGATCACCGTCAGCAGCCGGGACAGCGAGCAGTCCTTGGCGACCCAGCCGGAGGCACCGGCCTGCAGGGCGAGTGCGGCCCGCCGGGGATCGTCCTTCTCGGCGAGGACCACCGTCCGCACCCCCGGCTGGGCCGAGCGGACGCCCGCGACCAGCGTGATCCCGTCGACCAGCCCGTCGGCGTCACCGTCGTGCACGGGCACGGCCGGGCGGCCGCCGGTCAGGGTGCCGCCCAGGTCGGCGTCCACGAGGAGGACGTCGTAGCGGCGGCCCTCGGCGGCCGCGCGCTCCAGACAGCGCAGCGCGGCCGGGCCGCTGCCCGCGGCGAGGACGTCGACGTCGGGCTCGGCGGCCAGCGCGGCCGCGAGCGACTCGGCGAAGATACGGTGGTCGTCGACGACCAGCACTCGGATGCGAACCACGAAACCCCCTTCCCCAGGCTCCGCTCGGAGCAGGGGACAACCAAGGTCCGGAGAACGACGACCCGCGCGGACCCGACACCTGTGGTGCGAAACGCCGACCGCACGGCCGCCGCCGTTGCGGACACTGCTACCCCCACCGCGGGCGCCGTACCCGTCCGTCTCGCCCCCTGATCGGCACCGGCCCCCACCGGCGCTTGCTCCACAGAGTACGGATGCGGGCACGCAGCGGAAGTGGATTTGCAGAACTGGCCGTCCGGCACGTTTATGGTGTGCCGCATGTTTCGTATTGAGGCGGAAGTCGACAAAGGCCGACGCGATCTGCTCCGCTCCCGGCTGCGGGACACCAACACGGCGGCGTCCCCGGTCCTCGCGGCCCTGCGCGGGACTCCCGGCGAGCGCGACACCCCGCTGCACGTGTGGGCGCTGGACGAGGCGGGGGAGCTGGCCGGCGGCCTGGTCGGCCACACCTGGGCCACCTGGCTGCACGTCACCTATCTGTGGGTGGACACCCGCCACCGCGGCGCGGGCCTCGGCTCCCGCCTGCTGGCCCACGCCGAACTCATCGCCCGCACGGACCGCGCCTGCGCCGCCGCCCGCCTGGAGACCTGGGACTTCCAGGCCCCGGACTTCTACCGGAAGCAGGGCTACGACGTGGTGTGCGTGATCCCCGGCTATCCCCCGGGCCTCACGGAGTACACCCTGACGAAACGGCTCGCCTGACGCCGGGTCACCCGTGGGCCGACGGCGGCGGAGGGGGCGGAGGCGGATACGCGGGCCGGGGCGGGATCCTGGGCCGGGGCGGCCCCACCGGCCCGGGCGGCCGCGGCTCCAGCGACCGCCTGGGCCGGGGCGCGGCCGGCCGGTGGACGAGGGGCGGCGGCGGACCCGGCGGGGGCGGCGGAGGCGGCAGCGGCTCACCGTCCGCGAGCACCGGCCCACCCGCCCGCAGCCGCTCAACGGTCAGCTCGGCCCGGCGCCGGGCCCGGGGGTCGTCGTCGCGCCGGAAGACCAGCCGCACGGTGACGGGAGCCGGAAGGCCGAACACCAGGCCCGGGCCCCGGGTCCGCTCGGCGCGGATCAGCTCGTAGCCCAGCGCGTGGGCGATCGGCTCGGCCCGCGCCCGCAGCGAAGCCCCGCCACTGATCTCGACCTGCCCCTGCCCGTCGAAGCGGGACCGGATCTCGTCGTTCCTCATCCGCGGTCCACATAACGCGGCAACGCGGCGGGGAAACGGCGGGGCGTTCGGCATTCGGCCAGGTCGTACGCGTGCACGGCGAGCTGGTAGGCGAAGTCGTCCCACTCCTCCCAAGCCATGTCCGGTCTCCCCGTTCTTCCCCACGCACACCGGCTGATGTGACGGCCGTGCACTTTACCGGCCCCAAGTGCCGGGCCGGGCAGCGTGCTTCGGCGCCGAGTCGCGATGGCCGAAAGTCGGCCCGCCCCGGCTCATGAGCAGTCCCCCCGTCCCAGGCGCAGCATCGGGCAAGCCGGCGGATTCGCTCTTCCGGGCGCCCCGGTCCGTGGAGAGATCGGCCGCAACGACGGCCGCCCCGCCTCCTCGTCACGAGCCGTCCGTCAAGACTCCCGGACCGGGCGGAGCCCCGCGGCGGGGTCATGCGGTGACGGTGGTCCCGCAACCGCCGGTGCAGGGGCCGCTGATGTCACGGGGCCTGCCGGCCCCGGTGTGAACGCCGGGGCCGGTTCGGCGGCTGCCGTCGGCGTCACCCGGTCGCCACGGCCTCGCCCACCGCCCGGTGCACCGCCCGGGCCAGGCGGGCGCCCCACAGGGAGCGGGGGCCCGCGAAGGGGTGGAGGGGGGTGCCGGGAGCCGGGGTGCGGGAGGCCACGCAGACGGCGTCCGTGGGGGTGCCGGAGCAGTCGTGGCCGGCGTCGAGCAGGGCCTGGACCTTGGCTTCGGTGGCGGTCGCGACCGCGTTGACCAGGGCGGCGTCGGTCAGTGCCACGGGGAGGACCGCGACGATGTTGATGGTGCCGGGCTGCGCGGGCAGCGCGGTGCCCTCCGCCGGGGTCGCGGCCCAGCCGCGCACGCTGATTCCGGCCGTGACGACCGCTTCCGCCCCGCCGTCCCGCGCACGGCCGGGGCGGGAGACGTCGGCGGCCGTCATCAGGCCGACGCCCGGTCCGGTGGCACCCGCACCGGCGGCCAGTTCGGCGAGGTGGCGGTCCGGGTCGGTACGCCGGTAGCCGTGCGCCACCTGGGCGTTGAGGACCCAGTCGCGCTCGCCGATGCCGCCGCCGAGAACGGCGCTGCTGATCATCCGCCACCCCGGGCCCGCCCGCCACAGCAGTGCGTGCAGCCGCTCACCGTCCTCGAAGCGGGTCAGCAGCCGCACGCTGCGCGGTCCGGTGGTCGTGGCGGACGGGGGAAGGACGGCGGTCACCGGTTCTTGGCTCCTCGGGGTGGGAACCGGCCGATCGTATCCGGGCCGGTGCCGCCGCCCCGGCCGGCCGTCAGCCCAGCCTGCGCGCTCCCGGCGAGGGGACCGCCTCGAAGACCCGCGGGGCCGTGCGGCCGGCCGCGGCGAAGGCCTCGTGCACCGCCTTCGTCACCGTGTCCACGTCCGCCACCTCCGCCAGGACGATCGCCGAGCCGCCGAAGCCGCCGCCGGTCATCCGGGCGCCCAGGGCGCCGGAGGCCAGGGCCGTGTCGACGACCAGGTCCAGCTCCGGGCAGGAGACGCGGAAGTCGTCGCGCAGCGAGGCGTGGCCCTCGGTGAGGACCGGTCCGATGGCCCGGGTCTCACCGGAGCGCAGCAGGCTGATGGTCCGTTCGACCCGCTCGTCCTCGGTCACCACGTGCCGGACCAGGCGGACCACCTCCTCGTCGTCACCGAGACGGGCGAGGGCCGCGTCGAGGTCGGCGTACGGGACGTCGCGCAGGGCGTCGACGCCGAGCAGGGCGGCGCCCTTCTCGCAGCCGGCCCGGCGCCTGCCGTACTCGCCGCCGCTGTGGGCGTGTTCGACCCGGGTGTCCACCACCAGCAGGCGCAGGCCCTCGGCGGCCGGGTCGAAGGGCACCTGCCGCTGGGAGAGGTCGCGGGTGTCGAGGAACAGGGCGTGGCCCCGCTCGCAGCAGGCCGAGGCCGTCTGGTCCATGATCCCGGTGGGCGCGCCGACGTAGACGTTCTCGGCGCGCTGGCACAGGCGGGCGAGCTGCCGGCGCTGCAGGCCGAGGTCGTACAGGTCGTTCAGGGCCAGGGCGACGACGACCTCCAGGGCGGCGGAGGAGGACAGGCCGGCGCCGGTGGGGACGGTGGAGGCGAGATGGATGTCGGCGCCCGTGACCTGGTGGCCGGCCTCGCGCAGCGCCCAGACGACACCCGCCGGGTACGCCGTCCAGTTCTGGTCGCTCCGCGGTGCGAGCGCGTCCGTCCTGAGCTCCACGACCTCGTCGCCGACGTCCGCCGAGTGCAGGCGCAGCACGCCGTCGGTGCGGCGGGAGACCGCGGCCGTGGCCTGGTGCGGCAGGGCGAACGGCATCACGAAGCCGTCGTTGTAGTCGGTGTGCTCGCCGATGAGGTTCACCCGGCCGGGCGCCGCCCACACCCCCTCCGGGGCGGCGCCGTACAGCTCGGTGAAACGCCCGGTGACCTGCTCTGCCCCCATCTACCGCTCCCTCGAGACGTGCTGCGCGAACTCCCAGGCGTCCGCGACGATCCCCGCGAGGTCCGCGCGGGACGGGTTCCAGCCCAGCTTCTCGCGGGCCGTGTCCGCCGAGGCGACCAGCACCGCCGGGTCGCCGCCGCGGCGCGGCGCGACGACCTCGGGGATCGGGTGTCCGGTGACCTTGCGGACGGTCTCGACGACCTCGCGGACGGAGAAGCCGCTGCCGTTGCCGAGGTTGCAGATCAGGTGCTCGCCCGGCCGGGCGGCGCCGAGGGCCAGCAGGTGGGCCTCGGCGAGGTCGGCGACGTGGATGTAGTCGCGCACGCAGGTGCCGTCGGGGGTCGGGTAGTCGTCGCCGTAGACGGAGATCGCCTCGCGGCGGCCCTGGGCGACCTGGAGGACCAGCGGGATGAGGTGCGACTCGGGGTCGTGTCGTTCGCCGTAGGCGCCGTAGGCGCCGGCGACGTTGAAGTACCGCAGGGACACCGCGGCCAGGCCGTGGGCGTTCGCCTCGCTGGTGATCATGTGGTCGACGGCGAGCTTGGTGGCCCCGTAGGGGTTGGTGGGCCGCGTCGGGGCGGTCTCCGCGATCGGGACCTGCTCGGGCTCACCGTAGGTGGCGGCCGTGGAGGAGAAGACCAGCTTGCGGACGCCCGCCTCGCGCATCGCGCCGAGCAGCGCCAGGCTGCCGGCGACGTTGTTCTCCCAGTACTTCTCCGGCCTCGTCACCGACTCGCCGACCTGCGAGGACGCGGCGAAGTGCAGCACGCCCCGGTAGGAGGGGTCGAGGCACTTCGCGGCGTCCCGGATGTCACCCTCGACGAACGTGGCACCGGCGGGCACGCCCGCGCGGAAGCCGGTGGAGAGGTTGTCGAGGACGGTGACCTCGTGGCCCGCCTCCAGCAGGTGCTGGGCCACGACGCTGCCGACGTACCCCGCTCCGCCCGTCACCAGGTACTTCATGAACTCGCTACCTCTCGCAGTCGCTCTGCCGCGGCTTCCGGCGGCACGTCGTTGATGAACACGTTCATGCCGGACTCGGAACCCGCGAGGAACTTCAGCTTGCCGGAAGTGCGGCGGACGGTGAAAAGCTCGAGGTGCAGGGCGAAGTCGTCCCGCGTCACGCCGTCGAACTCCTCCAGCGCGCCGAACGGGGCCTGGTGCCAGGCCGCGATGTACGGCGTCGGAGGTTCACCCTCGCCGAAGATTCGGTCGAAGCGCTGCAAGAGTTCCAGATGGAGCTGGGGGAATTCTGTGCGCGCCGCCTCGTCCAGGGCCGGCAGATCGGGCACGCGCCGCTTGGGGTACAGGTGGACCTCGTACGGCCAGTGCGCCGCGTGGGGCACGAAGGCGGCCCAGTGTTCACCCTCAAGGACGACCCGCTCGTCGGCGAGTTCCCGGGCCAGGACGTCGTCGAACAGGTTCCGCCCGCCGGTGGCCTGCTTGTGGGCGGCGAGCGAGCGGAGCATCTGCGCGGTGCGCGGCGTGGTGAAGGGGTAGGCGTAGATCTGTCCGTGCGGGTGCTGCAGGGTCACGCCGATCTCGGCACCCCGGTTCTCAAAACAGAACACCTGCTCGACGGAGGGCAGATGCGACAGCTCGGAGGTGCGGTCCGTCCAGGCGTCCAGGACCAGCCGCGCCTGGTCCTCGGTGAGGCCGGCGAAGGAGGCGTCGTGGTCGGAGGTGAAGCAGACCACCTCGCAGCGGCCGGAGTCGCCGGCGAGCGAGGGGAAGCGGTTCTCGAAGACGGCCACGTCGTACGAGGAGTCGGGGATCTCGCTGAGCCGCTCGCCACGGGTCGGGCACAGCGGGCACTGGTCGGCCGGCGGGTGGTAGGTGCGGCCCTGGCGGTGCGAGGCGACGGCGACCGAGTCGCCGAGCAGCGGGTCGCGGCGGATCTCGGAGGTGGTGACCGTGGCGTCCAGCGGGCGGCGGTCGGCGACGTCCCGCACGGTGTCGTCCCGGAGGTCGTAGTAGATCAGCTCGCGGCCGTCGGCCAGCCGGGTCGAGGTCTTCTTCACGCCGGACTCCTTCTCGTCCCGGTCCCATGCACTCAACACAATCAAACATAACAGATCACAACCCGACATCACCTCGCACGATCACAATCAAACAAAGAGCACCATCAGAAGTGTTCAATTGCTGAGCACAGAGGCGTAGGTTCCGCTCTGGATCAGTTCGCGCGACGAAGCGAGTTCTCATGCAAACCCCCACAGACGCCCCCACCTATCTGGCGGCGGAGCTACGGCTCCCCACCAACTGGCTGGACTACACGATCCTGGCGATCTACTTCATCGTCGTTCTCGGCATCGGCTTCGCGGCCCGTCGGTCCGTCAGGACCAGCCTCGACTTCTTCCTCTCCGGACGTTCCCTGCCCGCCTGGATCACCGGCCTCGCCTTCATCTCGGCGAACCTGGCGGCCACCGAGATCCTGGGCATGGCCGCCAACAGCGCCCAGTACGGCGCGTACACCGTGCACTGGTACTGGATCGGCGCCATCCCCGCCATGGTCTTCCTGGGCCTGGTGATGATGCCCTTCTACTACGGCAGCAAGGTCCGCTCGGTCCCCGAGTTCCTGCTGCTGCGCTTCGACCGGGCCGCCCACCTGCTCAGTTCGATCCTGTTCGCCTTCGCCGCCATCCTGATCGCGGGCGTCAACCTCTACGCCCTCGCGATCGTGGTGGAGGCCCTGCTCGGCTGGCCGGAGTGGGTCGCCATCGTGGTCGCCGGCGCCTTCGTGCTCGCGTACATCACGCTGGGCGGCCTGTCCTCGGCGATCTACAACGAGGTGCTCCAGTTCTTCGTGATCCTGGCCGCCCTCATCCCGATCACCGTCCTCGGCCTGAAGAAGGTCGGCGGCTGGGGCGGCCTGACCGACAAGCTCACCGCCTCCCACGGGGAGAACTTCACCACCGCCTGGGGCGGCACCGGCATCGGCAGCACCAACCCGCTGGGCGCCAACTGGCTGACCATCGTGCTCGGCCTCGGTTTCGTGCTCTCCTTCGGCTACTGGACCACCAACTTCGCCGAGGTGCAGCGCGCCCTGTCCGCGAAGAACCTCTCGGCGGGGCAGCGGACACCGCTGATCGCCGCCTACCCGAAGATCTTCATCGTCTTCCTGGTGATGATCCCCGGCCTGGTGGCCGCGGCGCTCATCCCGAACTTCGGCGCCTCGGGCTCCGGCTACCAGTACAACGACGCCATCCCCTACCTGATGCAGGAACTGCTGCCCAACGGGGTGCTCGGCATCGCGGTCACCGGTCTGCTGGCCGCGTTCATGGCGGGCATGGCGGCGAACGTGTCGTCCTTCAACACGGTGTTCACCACCGACATCTGGGAGAAGTACGTGGTGCCGGGCCGGGAGGACCGGTACTACGTCCGCTTCGGCCGCCTGATCACCGTCATCGGGGTCTGCGCCTCCGTCGGCACGGCGTTCCTGGCGTCCTCGTTCTCCAACATCATGGCGTACCTGCAGACACTGTTCTCCTTCTTCAACGTGCCGATGTTCGTCGTCTTCATCGTCGGCATGTTCTGGAAGCGCGCGTCCGCCAAGTCCGGTTTCTGGGGGCTGCTCGCCGGCACCGTGACCGCGATGGTCAACTACTTCGTCTTCTACAAGAAGGGCATCGTCTCCCTGCCCACCGACCAGGGCGCGAACTTCGTCTCCGCGATCGCCGGTTTCGTCGCCGGTGCCATCGTCATGTTCGCCGTGTCCCTGTTCACCAGGCCCAAGCCGGCGCAGGAGCTGCGGGGCCTGGTCTACGGCACCCGCTCCCCCGGCATGGCCGAGCCGCCCGCCCCGGGCGACGACGCCTGGTACCGCAAGCCGGCCCTGCTGGGCTGGGGTGCGGTCGTGCTCGCCGCCGCCTGCTACATCCCGTTCTCGTTCTGACGCGGGAGGACCGAGGAAATCATGACCGAACAGCCCGGACAGCCCGACCACCCCGGCCGGCACCACCACTACACCGAGGACGACGTCGCGCGTGACGTCACCGACCTGGAGGCCAAGTCGGCGACCGCCGCCCGCATCTTCGACCTGCGCCGCATCATCGGCGGCCTGTTCGTCGTCTACGGCGTCATCGTGACCGTCGTCGGCATCACCGACTCGCAGTCCGCCATCGACAAGGCCCAGGGCGTCAACATCAACCTGTGGACCGGGATCGGCATGCTGCTGCTGGGCGGCGTGTTCCTGGCCTGGCTGAAGCTGCGGCCCACGCCACCGCCGCCCCCGGAGGGGCTGCCGGAGGAGGAGGAGCCGGCCTAGTGCTGTGACCGGAAAGGTCTACCGGAAGGCTCGCGGCGTCCGGTGCGGTGCAGCGCAAGGCGGAGCATCGCCCGCGTACCGGACGTACTCGGGTGATGCGACAACGCGGCGCGGTGCCGTGCCGGGCGCCGCGAGCCGGTGAACCCTTCCGGTCGCAGCACTGGCCGCCGCGCCCGTCCGCGGCCGCGTGGGAGCCGGTCGCGCCCACGCGGCCGAGCCGTGCGTCGGCACAAGTCCTCAGGCAGGACCGGCGTCCGGATACGCACCGGCCCGGTCCAGCAGGCCGGTGCGAGCGGCCAGGGCCGCCGCCTCCAGCCGGGAGCCGACGCCCAGCTTCATCAGCACCCGCTGGACGTGCGTGCGCGCGGTGCTCGGCGCGATGCCCATGCCGGCCGCGATCACCCGGGTGTCCTCCCCGTCGGCGACCCGGACCAGCACCTGCACCTCACGGGGTGTCAGCAGCTCCAGCAGGCGCTGCCCCTCGTCGTCCGGCTGGGCCGCCGGGTTCAGCAGTTCGCCGAAGGCCCCCTGCAGGAGCTGCGGTGCCACCGCCGCCTCACCCGCCCGGGCCTTCATGATCGCCCGCTCGACACCCTCGATGCGCTCGTCGTGCCGTACGTAACCGCAGGCCCCCGCCGCGAACGCGGCCGCGATGCCCCGCGGCGACGGAACCGGGCCCAGCACCAGGACCGCCACCTGCGGCCGGTCCCGCTTGATCTTCACAACCGGGTCGAAGGCGCCCGGCTCGGCGGGAGCCGCCGTGCCCAGCAGGCACACCTCGGGCGCCCGTGAGATCACCAGGTCCGCCGCGCCCGCGGCCGGCGCCGCCGCCGCGAGCACCCGGTGCCCGCGCAGCTTCAGTGCCGACGCCAGCGCCTCCGCGAGCAGGCGATGGTCGTCGACGACCATGAGCCGCACTCCCATTGAGCAACCCCCCAGCCCTCCCCCATGGATGCCCCACTATGGACGCCCACCGGTCCACCACGACAGAGGGCCCCCCGGCACCCCGCCCTTCATGCCCCCGGAAGCTACACGCTTGTTCGACGTCGCGCTGCCCGTATGAAGGAGAAGTGCCCCGGATAGTGAAATCCGGGGCACTCCCTGGTAATCCCTCGCATTCGTCCCGGTGCCGGTGCGCGCGCCGGGACGGACGGTCAGCCGCCCGCGCCGAACGCGAGCAGCAGGTAGTCCTTGCCGTACGTGGACTTGTGCGCGTACACGGCCGACATGTAGAGGCGGCCCTTGCCGTACAGGATCTCCGCGTACTCGGGGAGCATCGTGACCTCGGCCCGCCGCACGCTCTCGGTGGCCGGGTTCTCCAGCAGCGTGGTCGCCTTGAAGGACGGACCGCCGAGGGTGACGATCCGGCCGCCCTTGTTGTACGGCGGGTGCTTGTAGGCGATCAGGTTGCCGCCGTCCATGCGCAGTGGGGAGAGCGTGTAGCCGTCACCGGCCTCGGCGCGCTGGCCGGTCTGCTTGCCGGTGGCCAGGTCGAAGACGACGATCTCGTTGGTCTTGCTGTAGTCGCCGTCGCCGTCGTGCTCCTCGGTCGGCACGTACAGCCTGCCGTTTCCGGCCACGACCTCCCGGCAGTCCTCGACCCGGGTGATGCTGTCGCAGCGGCCGGCGTAGGTGTCGGAGGGCGCGGAGATCCGGGTGAGCAGCTTGCCGGTCTTGTTGTCGATGGAGAAGTAGTCCGAGATGCCGCTGCCGTCGTCGGCGCTGTCACCGACGTCGGCGGCCACCACCAGCGGATCGGTGGAGACGATGCCGGCGTACTCGATGCCCGCGGTCATCCTGTAGTCCGAGATGACCTTCCCGGACGTCGGGTCGATGGTCTGGATGTGGAGCTGGCGGTCGCCGTAGCTGCCGCACTTGCGCACCGCGACGAGCTTGGGGCCGCCGCCGTACCCGGCGTCCACGCAGGAGTCCTCCGGCTTGGGCTGCCAGAGCGCCTTGCCGGTGCCGATGTCGAACGCGGCGCCGCCGTTGCTGCTGCCGACCGCGACGGTGTGCTGAGAGACCGTCACGTTGTGCAGGTTGGCCTCGTAGTCACCGTTCTTGACCGTCTTGGTCCAGAGCCTGGTGCCCTTGTCGAGGTCGATGGCGGCGACCTGGCTGCAGCCCTCGCTGGAACCCTTCTTGGGCATCCTCGGCTGGAAGACGACGGCGGTCTTGTTGTCCTCGGTGACGTGCTTGCTGGCCGTGCACACCGGGCCGGGCAGCTTGACGGTCCACATCTCGGTGCCCGCCGCGGGGTTGTAGCCGACGATCTCCGCCACGCCGCTCTTGGCGTACACGGAGTCGGTCAGCCAGGAGCCCGAGGTGACGACGGTGTCCTTCGTCTGGGGCATGTCGACCTGGAAGAGCACCTTGGACGCGGGGTCCGAGGGCACCTTCTCCGTGCCGCCCGCGGACGTGCCGCCGGTGGTGTCGTCCTTGCCGCCCTTGCCGCCGCTGGAGCTGGCGGTCTCGTCCTTCTTGCCGTCGCCGCCGGTGGACTTGGCGTACCAGACGCCGCCGCCGACGATCAGCGCGATGGCGACGACCGCCGCGACGATGATGACGAGGGCGGTGGTGTTCCGGCCGCCGCCGGACCGCCCGGGCGGTGCCGGCATCGGCACGGTGGGGCCGCCCGGGTAGCCGTAGCCCGGCTGCTGGGCGTACGGGCCCATGGGCGGGGCCGGCTGCGCGTAGGGGTTCGGCTGCGCGCCGGGGTAGCCGTAGCCGGGCTGCGGCTGGGGCGGCTGCGGAGCTTGCGGAGCCTGGGGGAAGCCGTAACCCGGCTGGGGCGGCTGCGGAGCTTGCGGAGCCTGGGGGAAGCCGTAACCCGGCTGCGGGGCCTGCGGGTAGCCGTAGCCCGGCTGGGGCTGGGGCGGCTGCGGAGCCTGGGGCGCCTGGGGCGCCTGCGGGTAGCCGTAGCCGGGCTGCGGGCCCTTCTGCAGACCGGGCGGGGCCGCGGGCGCCGGCGGGGCGGCAGGGGTGGTCTCCGGGGCGGGGGGACCCTGCGGGCCGGCGGGCGGTGTGGCCGGGGTGCCCTGCCCGGCGGGCGGCGTGGCCGGGGTCTCCGGGGCGGGGGGCGGCGTGGCCGGGGCGCCCGGGGTCTCCGGGCCGGCGGGCGGCTGGTCCTGGGGCGGACCGAAACCACCCTGCGGCGGGGGCTGGTTCGGCGGCGGGGGCGGCTGGGTCATGACGGGGGTACCTCGGTGAAGCTGTCGGGGCCTGGCGGCGAGGGGACGGTGGGAGAAGGGCCGGGGCTCACTTGCCGAAGGCCATCATCAGCTTCTCCTTCGAGTCGTCGTTGCCGGACAGCCGGGTGGTGGAGATGTAGAAGCGCCCGTCGGTCCAGCTCATGGCACCGTCGTAGAAGCCGTTCTCGATCCGGGCCGTGCCCGCGGGGTTCTGCTGCAGCTTGGTCGTCGTGTGCGAACCGCCGGTGGTGGGCACGGACACGATCTGGCCGCCGGCGTCGTAGGACGGGTCCACGTAGGCGATGAGCCTGCCGTCCTCCGCCGTCAGCGGGGACATCGACTCGTCCGTCGGCGACTTCACGCGCCACTTCTCCTTGCCGTCGGCCAGGCCGATGGCGACGATCTCGTTGGCGCTGCCGGTGGCGCTGGTGGGCAGGTAGAGCGTGTCGGAGTCGACGGCCACGCCCTGGCAGCCCTGTAGGTCGCGTTCGACGACCGCCCAGCCGCACTGCGGGGCGAACTTCTCGTTCACCTCGACCTCGGAGCGGAACTCGCCGTCCTTGGTGAAGGTGGAGATGTTCCAGGCCTTCTTGCTCTCGTTGGTCAGATAGACCACGAGCGGGTCGAGGGAGTACGCCCGGGCGACCCGCCAGCCCTTCTTGACCGGCTGCGTCCACCTGACCTTGCCGGTGGCCGGGTCGAGTTCCCGGATCTCCTCGTGCGCGTCGCTGCCGCCGGCGTTGCAGGACGCCACCTGCACCAGCCGGCCGGTGCCGCCCGCGAACGCGGTCGGGAAGCAGGCGTCGCCGTACTTCTTCTTGTCGTACAGCTTCTTGCCGCTGTCGAGGTCGTACGCCGTGCCCGACTGCGAGCGGCCCACCATCAGCGTCTTGTCGCTGACGGTCAGCTCGACGCTGCGCGCGCTGTCGAACAGCGCGCCGTCGGCGACCTCGGTGCTCCAGCCCTTCTTCCCGGTGGCCAGGTCGACCTGCTGGAGCCGGTTGCACTTGGCGCGGTCGCTGACGCCGCTCATGTAGGCCACGACGATCTTGTCGTCGGCCGACTTGCGCGGGGTGACCGAGCAGATCTTCTGCGGGAAGGTGATCGGGGCCCAGGTGGGGTTGCCGTCGCCGACGTCGTAGGCGAAGAGCTGCTTGTACGCCGCCTTCACCGCCGTCCTGCCGGTGATCCACATGCCGGGGGCGTCGGCGCCCGAGCCGGGGGCGTCGGGTGCCGTCTTGTACCAGAGCACCTTCGCCTCGCCGGGCTTGCGGCCCTCGTTGAGGTTCTCCGGGTCCCCGCCGCCGTCGCCGCTGCCGTCACCGGGGTTGACCGGCGCGTCCGAGGCGGACTTCTTGCCGTCGTCGCTCCGCTGGGCGACCGGCTTCTTCCCGCCGTCGTCGTCGCCGCCGGTGACGGCGTAGACGGTGCCGCCGATGACGAGCAGTGCGGCCGCCGCGGCGCCGATGATCAGCGCGGTCCTCCTCCTGCCGGCGGGCGGCCGCGGCCCGCCCTGGAGGCCGCCGCCGGGGGCGCCGGGGAACTGGGGCGGCTGCTGCGGGTAGCCGTAGCCGGGCTGCGGGACGTACGGGCCCGGCTGCTGCGGCTGCCCGTAGGGGCCGGGGGCGCCGGGCGCGCCGTAGGGGCCCGGCTGGGCATAGGGTCCGGGCTGCTGCGGGTAGCCGTGACCGGGCTGGGGCCGAGGAGGCTGGGCCGGTGCCTGCGGCGGCGGGGCGCCGAACCCCCCGCCCTGCGGCGGCTGGTCCTGCGGTGCTCCGAAGCCGCCCTGCGGCGGTTGGTCGGGCGGCTGGGTCATCAGCGCTCTTCCCCCTCGTTCACTGATTTTTAGCCACGCCCCGAGGTTCGCTCACGGACCCAGGTCGTACTCATACGGTTCTCAGACGGCTCTTTCTATCACCCGGTACCGACGGCGCAGGGGCCTGGATCCACGCCTGTTCCCAAGGGAGAACCGGGCCGTGATGCCGCCGTTACGCGCCTTCACGCCCTCTTCACCCAGCGCACGCGACAGCGGCGCGCGCGGTGCTTTCACGCCGCGCGCGCCGCCGGAGAGCGCCTGCCCGCGGCCTACGCGTCCTCCGCCAGTTCCAGCCAGCGCAGCTCCAGTTCCTCGCGCTCGCCCGCCAGGTCGCGCAACCGGGCGTCCAGTTCGGCGACCTTGGCGAAGTCGGTGGCGTGCTCGGCGATTTGCGCGTGCAGCTTGGACTCCTTCTCGGAGACCTTGTCCAACTGCCGCTCGATCTTCTGGAGTTCCTTCTTGGCGGCGCGCTGGTCGGCGGCGCTCTTCTCCTGCGATGCGGGCCTGGGCGCCGCGGCGGCCTGGGCGGCGACCGCCTCCTCCATGCGCAGACGCCGCTCCAGGTACTCGTCGATGCCGCGCGGCAGCATCCGCAGGGCGCCGTCGCCGAGGAGCGCGAACACCCGGTCCGTGGTGCGCTCGACGAAGAACCGGTCGTGGGAGATGACGATCATCGAGCCGGGCCAGCCGTCCAGGACGTCCTCCAGCTGGGTGAGGGTCTCGATGTCGAGGTCGTTGGTGGGCTCGTCGAGGAAGAGCACGTTGGGCTCGTCCATGAGCAGGCGCAGGAGCTGCAGGCGCCGCCGCTCACCGCCGGACAGGTCCCCGACCGGCGTCCACTGCTTCTCCTTGCCGAAGCCGAAGGTCTCGCAGAGCTGACCTGCGGTCATCTCACGCCCCTTGCCGAGGTCGACCCGCTCACGGACCCGCTGCACGGCCTCCAGGACCCGCCAGGTCGGGTCGAGTTCGGTGACCTCCTGGGAGAGGTAGGCGAGCTTGACGGTCCGGCCGACGGCGATCCGCCCGCCGGCGGGCTGGGACTCGCCCTCGGTGCGCGCGGCCTCGGCCATGGCCCGCAGCAGCGAGGTCTTGCCGGCGCCGTTGACGCCGACCAGGCCGATGCGGTCACCGGGTCCGAGCTGCCAGGTGACGTGCTTGAGCAGCACCTTGGGGCCGGCCTGCACGGTGATGTCCTCGAGGTCGAAGACGGTCCTGCCCAGCCGCGAGGAGGCGAACTTCATCAGCTCGCCGCTGTCCCGGGGCGGCGGTACGTCCGCGATCAGCTCGTTGGCGGCCTCCACCCGGAAGCGCGGCTTGGAGGTGCGGGCCGGCGCTCCCCGCCGCAGCCAGGCCAGCTCCTTGCGGATCAGGTTCTGCCGCTTGGCCTCCTCGGTGGCGGCGATCCGCTCGCGCTCCGCGCGCGCGAAGACGTAGTCGGAGTAGCCGCCCTCGTACTCGTACACGTCGCCGCGCTGCACGTCCCACATGCGGGTGCAGACCTGGTCGAGGAACCACCGGTCGTGGGTGACGCACACCAGCGCCGAGCGCCGCTCGCGCAGGTGCCGGGCGAGCCAGGCGATGCCCTCGACGTCGAGGTGGTTGGTGGGCTCGTCGAGGACGACGAGGTCCTGCTCCTCGATGAGCAGCTTGGCCAGCGCGATACGGCGCCGCTCACCACCGGAGAGCGGTCCGATGACGGTGTCCAGCCCCTTGGGGAAGCCCGGCAGGTCGAGCCCGCCGAACAGCCCGGTCAGCACGTCCCGCACCTTGGCGTTGCCGGCCCACTCGTGGTCGGCCATGTCGCCGATGACCTCGTGGCGGACGGTGGCGGCCGGGTCGAGGGAGTCGTGCTGGGTGAGCACCCCGAGCCGCAGCCCGCCGGAGTGGGTCACTCGTCCGGAGTCGGCCTCCTCCACCTTGGCCAGCAACCGGATGAGGGTGGTCTTGCCGTCGCCGTTGCGCCCGACGACCCCGATCCGGTCCCCTTCGGACACACCGAGCGAGACGCCGTCCAGCAGGGCACGGGTGCCGTACACCTTGCTGACGTTCTCGACATTGACCAGGTTGACGGCCATTTCACTCCTGTGCGCGGGACTGTGTCGACACGCGGCCGCGCCGCCTGTCAGCCTTCTAGCCTAGGGCCTGTCCGACCGTTCGCGTCGTCGCCCGGAGGGCGGCCGGACGGGCTTTCGGGTCTGCGGGGACGGTGGCGCGGCCCGTCTCAGAGCACCGTCGCACCGGCCGCGGGCCCCGCCGCCGTCCGTACCGTCCGGCACGTCCCCGAAGCGCGCAGTGCCTCGGCCACCTTCTCCGCGGCGGCGGCGTCACGGGTGAGGAACGCCGTCGTCGGGCCCGAGCCGGAGACCAGGGTGGCGAGCGCGCCGGCGCCGCGGCCCGCCTCCAGGGTGTCGGCCAGCTCGGGGAAGAGGGACAGGGCGGCTGGCTGGAGGTCGTTGCCGAGGAAGGCGGCCAGGGCCTCGGTGTCGCCCTTGGCCAGCGCGTCCAGCAGCTCCGGCCGGGCCACCGGCTCCGGGATGCGCCGTCCCTCCGCGAGCCGGTCGAACTCGCGGAACACCGCCGGGGTCGACAGGCCCCGCGCGGCCATCGCGAACACCCAGTGGAAGGTGCCGCCGGTCTCCAGGACCGTGAGCCGCTCGCCGCGTCCGGTACCGAGGGCGGCGCCCCCGACCAGGCTGAACGGCACGTCGCTGCCCAGCTCGGCGCAGATGGCGAGCAGCTCGGCGCGCGAGGCGCCCGTGCCCCACAGCGTGTCGCAGGCGAGCAGCGCGCCCGCGCCGTCCGCGCTGCCGCCCGCCATGCCGCCGGCGACCGGGATGTCCTTGGCGATGTGGATGTGCACGGCGGGCTCGATGCCCCGGCGTCCGGCGAGCGCGACCGCCGCGCGCGCTGCCAGGTTGGTGCGGTCCAGCGGTACCTGGTCCGCGTCCGGCCCCTCGCAGGTGACGCGGAGCTCCTCGGCCGGGGTGACGGTGACCTCGTCGTACAGGCCGACCGCGAGGAAGACGTTGGCGAGGTCGTGGAAGCCGTCGGGGCGGGCGGCGCCGACGGCGAGCTGGACGTTGACCTTCGCGGGGACGCGGACGGTGACGCTCACTTGCCGGACTCCTCGTTCCGGGCCGCGGGGGCCGTCTCCCGCGTCGGCGCGGCCTCGGCGATCCGCGCGAACTCCTCCACCGTCAGCGACTCGCCCCGCGCCTGCGGCGAGACCCCGGCCGCGACCAGGGCCGCCTCGGCGGCCGCCGCGGAGCCCGCCCAGCCGGCGAGCGCGGCCCGCAGGGTCTTGCGGCGCTGCGCGAACGCCGCGTCGACGACCGCGAAGACCTCCTTCTTCGACGCCGTCGTCCGGATCGGCTCGGTCCGCCGGACCAGCGACACCAGTCCGCTGTCGACGTTCGGCGCGGGCCAGAAGACGTTGCGTCCGATGGCCCCGGCCCGCTTGACCTCGGCGTACCAGTTGGCCTTCACGGAGGGCACGCCGTACACCTTGGAGCCGGGCGCGGCGGCCAGCCGGTCGGCGACCTCGGCCTGCACCATCACCAGCGTCCGCTCGATACCGGGGAAGGTGTCGAGCATGTGCAGCAGCACGGGGACGGCAACGTTGTACGGCAGGTTGGCCACCAGGGCCGTCGGGGCGGGGCCGGGCAGTTCGGTGACGTGCATGGCGTCGCGGTGGACGAGGGCGAACCGGTCGGCGCGCTCCGGCATGCGGGCGGCGACGGTCGCGGGCAGGGCCGCGGCGAGCACGTCGTCGATCTCGACGGCGGTGACCCGGTCGGCGGCCTCCAGCAGCGCGAGGGTGAGGGAGCCGAGTCCCGGTCCGACCTCGACGACCACGTCGTCGGGGCGGACCCCGGCGGTGCGGACGATACGGCGGACCGTGTTGGCGTCGATCACGAAGTTCTGGCCGCGCTGCTTGGTGGGACGGACACCGAGCGCGGCGGCGAGCTCGCGGATGTCGGCGGGGCCGAGGAGGGCGTCGGAGGTGGGGCTGGTCACGGGACAAGGGTACGGGGCCGCCGGGCCCCCACGCCCGGCTCCCCGTCCTCACCGGTGGTGCGGCCGCGTCCTCACCCGCGGTGCAGCCGGGGGCCGCAGTGCGGCCAGGGGCTGGTGCCGCGGCGCACGTACAGCTTCTTCGCGCGGCTCGTCTGCTCCGCCGCGGACGCGTCCTGCGGGCGCCCGCTGCCGCCGAGGCTGCGCCAGGTCCTGGTGTCGAACTGGTAGAGCCCGCCGTACGTGCCCGAGGGGTCGACGGCGTGCGGCCGGCCGCCGGACTCGCAGGCGGCGAGGGCGCGCCAGTTCAGGCCGCCGGCGCCCCGGCCGGAGCGCGAGCGGGGTCTGGCGCCCACCTTCACCACCCGGGTGCGGGGCCGGCGCACCACCTCCGAGGACTCCCGGCGCGGCTCCTCCCGGACGCCGTTGACGGTGCGCAGGTAGTACGTGACCTGCCGCAGCCCCGGCCTTCCGCGCCGTTCGACGACCTCGGTGCCCCGGGCGAGGGAGGGGTCCTTCACCCGCTTCACCTGGAACGGGATCCGCTCCTCGCGCACCTCGCGGAAGCCGTGCACGCGCAGCACGGTCACCGTCTGCCCGTCGCGCGGGAAGCTGTCCGGCGGCACCGAGGTGGTGTCCTGGCCGTGGAGGGCGACGCCGGCCTCCGCGACGGCCTCGCTCACGGTGGCCGCGTTGGTGCGGATGGGGCGGGCGCGGCCGTCCGCCATGACCGTGACGGCGCGCTCGGTGCGCACGTCCAGGGCGAGTCCGGCGCGTCCGATGCTCCCGGAGCGTGAGGACGACAGGTAGGCGCCCTCGGCCCGCACTCCCAGCTCGCGCAGCGCCCCGTCCACGGTGGGGGACGTCGTCCACACCCGGCGCTCCCGGCCGTCCAGCTTGAGCCGGACCGGGCGCCCGTAGCGCACCGCGACCTCGTCGCCGTCGGCGAGTGCCGTGCCGGGGGCGGGCGCGACCACGTCGTGGCCGCCCACCCGCAGGCCTTGCTCGGCGAGCAGCCCGGAGACGTCGTCGGCGAAGGTGTGCAGGGTGCGGTGCCGGCCGTCGACGCTCAGCTCGACCGCCTTGTCCTCGGCGACGAAGGCGGTGGTGCCGCCGGCGAGGAACGCGACGACCAGGGCCTGCGGCAGCAGCCGGCGCACGGCGGAGTCAGGACGTTCGCCGAAGCGCCGCCGGCGCCGGCGGGCGGCCCGCCGGCCGCCCGGCGCGGGCGCCTCGGACGGGCGGCGCGCCGCCGCACCCTCGTCACTCACCGTCACGACCGCGGTGGGCGTCCGGGACGGCGGCGGCTCGTCGACGTGGTGTGCCTCGGCCTCGTAGGCGGGCCGGTAGGTGTCCTCGTACACGCCGGACGGCGGTGTCTCCGCCGCGTGGACGGAGGCGTCATGGCTGTTCGGGCCGTACGTCTCATGCTGCGACTTGCTCACGCCGACACGCTCCAGGGGGCCAGAGGGGTCCGGTTCGGGCCCACAGAACCTAGCGGAGCGTTCGTCACTCTCCAAAGCGACGCGACTACGCAGCGTCGCTCTTCCGAACGTACACGCGGGTATCCGGGTGATCAGTAACCGAACGCGCGAGCGGTGTTCGCACCCAGGGCCGCGGCCAGCGTGTCCTCGTCGATGCCGCGCACGGCCGCCATCGCGCGCACCGTGACGGGGACGAGGTACGGGGCGTTGGGCCGGCCCCGGTACGGCGCCGGGGTCAGGAAGGGGGCGTCGGTCTCCACGAGGACCAGTTCCAGCGGGGCGACGGCGAGTGCGTCGCGCAGGTTCTGGGCGTTCTTGAAGGTGACGTTGCCGGCGAACGACATGAACCAGCCCTCGCGGGCGCAGATCCCCGCCATCTCGGCGTCGCCGGAGTAGCAGTGGAAGACGGTGCGCTCGGGGGCGCCCTCCTCCCGCAGCACGCGCAGGACATCGGCGTGGGCGTCGCGGTCGTGGATGACGAGGGCCTTGCCGTGCCGCTTGGCGATCTCGATGTGGGCGCGGAAGGAGCGCTCCTGCGCCTCCTTGCCCTCCGGCCCGGTGCGGAAGTGGTCCAGGCCCGTCTCGCCGACCCCCTTGACCTGGGGCAGCGCGGCGAGCCGGTCGATCTCGGCGAGCGCGTCGTCCAGCGCGGCGTCGCCGCCGGGCCCCCGGGCGCCCTGCCGCGACCAGCCGTCGGGATCGCCGTGGACGATGCGCGGGGCCTCGTTGGGGTGCAGGGCGACGGTGGCGTGGACGCCGTCGTGGGCCGCGGCGGTCTCCGCGGCCCACTGGGAGCCCTTGATGTCGCAGCCGACCTGGACGACCGTCGTCACACCCACCGACGCGGCCTTGGCGAGGCCCTCCTCGACCGTGCCCGACTGCATGTCGAGGTGGGTGTGGGAGTCGGCCACGGGCACCCGCAGCGGCGGCGGGAGCGGCGGTGCCGCGTTCTTGTCGGCGTTCGAAGGCATGCACCGATCCTACGAAAGGGGCATGCCTTCGCCGTCGGGCACCGCCCGCTCAGCTCGCCCTGCGCTGGAAGGGGTGGAAGAGGTCGGACAGGTGCCAGTGGTGCGGCTCGGCGACCTGCCCCGGCACCTGGGGGGCCTCGACGGGGCCCGCCGCCGGCACCCGGTGCCGGCGTCCCGCGGCGACGCCGCGCACCGACGAGACCTGCCCGGCGCGCATGATCCGCACGACGTGGCCGTCGCAGTTGTGGCAGGCGGGGCGGCTCAGCGGGGACGGCACGACCCGGCCGTCGGCCACGTACATCACGTACTCCTGGCCGTCGCCGTCCAGGTGGTGCTCTATCTCGTACGACTGCTCCCAGCCGAACCCGCACCTCATGCAGGCGAAGGCGTACGACTCGTGAACGACGGCGGTGGCGGCGCCGCGAAGGCCTGTCCGTCCTGCGATCTCACTCATGCCCGCTCCGGTTGTCCGCTGGACAGGCACCCCGGCGAGGTTCCCCCCTGTGGTCCCGGGGTGCGGGACGGGTGCGTCCCCGCGACCAGTGGACGCCCTCACCGGAACGGACGCATCAGGCCTGTCGAGTGTTGGAGGCGTTTTGGACTGTCCTTGCCGGAACGGGGTCGGAGGGGCCCCGGGGCTTTGCCTGGCGTGCCGCCCCTTTGCCCCGCGTTGGGGCGCGCGCTCAGCGGAGAAGAGACCTGCTCAGAGGGTGAACGCGCCCCTGGGCCGACCGCCCGCCGGGCCGCTCCCGGACGGACCGCCGCCCCGCAAGGCCGATCCGTCCGGCCGCCCCGGTCAGACGGCGCCGTCCTTCTTCGCGGCGACCACCGCGTCGAACACCACCCTCTTGGGCAGTCCGGCCTCCACCGCCACCGCCGCGATCGCCTCCTTGCGCCGTTCCCCCGCCTCCTCACGGATGCGCACCCGGCGGACCAGTTCCCCCGCGTCGAGCTCCTCGGGACCGGTCTCGGCGGCACCCTCCACGACGACGGTGATCTCCCCGCGGACGCCCTCGGCGGCCCACTCGGCCAGCTCGGCGAGCGGGCCGCGCCGCACCTCCTCGTACGTCTTGGTCAGCTCGCGGCAGACCGCGGCCCGCCGGTCCGCGCCGAACACCTCGGCCATCGCGGCCAGGGTGTCGTCGAGCCGGTGCGGGGACTCGAAGTAGACGAGCGTGCGCCGCTCACCGGCCACCTCCCGGAGCCGGGACAGCCGCTCGCCCGCCTTGCGCGGCAGGAAGCCCTCGAAGCAGAACCGGTCGACGGGGAGCCCGGACAGGGCGAGGGCGGTGAGCACGGCGGACGGCCCCGGCACGGCGGTGACCTTGATGTCCTCCGCCACCGCGGCGGCGACGAGCCGGTATCCCGGGTCGGAGACCGACGGCATGCCCGCGTCCGTCACCAGCAGCACGCGCGCGCCGTTGAGCAGTTCCTGGACCAGCTCGGGCGTGCGGGCGGACTCGTTGCCCTCGAAGTACGACACGACACGGCCCTTGGGCGTGACACCCAGCGCCTGGGTGAGGCGGCGCAGCCGCCGGGTGTCCTCGGCGGCGACGAGGTCGGCGCCGGCCAGCTCCTCGGCCAGCCGGGGCGGCGCGTCCGAGGTGTCGCCGATGGGGGTACCTGCGAGGACAAGGGTTCCAGTCACGTCCCCATCCTCGCAGGGTCCGCGGAGCGGGCGGGAAGGCGACCGTGTCCCGACCGGTACCGCCATGCACGGGACTCACACAGAACGTTTCCCTACGATGGCGCGGTGACCAGTACCGCGTCCTCCATGGACCTCCGGCCGGGCCAGGCACCGCACGACCAGCGGCCGACGTGGCAGCAGCGGCTGCGCCGATTCGGGTACGCACCGACAGGGGACACGCCCGCGGGCGACGTGCGCGACCGGCTGGTTCCGCCGTACAACGAGCCGAGCCCGCGCCTGTGGCAGACGCTGGGCGTGCCGCCGGTCCTGGCCGAGCGGCTCACCCGCTGGTCGGGCTGGGTCGGCCCGCTGCTGGTGACGCTCATGGCGGGCCTGATGCGGTTCTGGCACCTGAGCAGCCCGCGGGCGGTGATATTCGACGAGACGTACTACGCCAAGGACGCCTGGGCACTCGTGCACCGCGGGTTCGAGGTCAACTGGGACAAGAACGCCAACGACGCGGTGCTGCAGACGCACGGGCACCTCGCGATCCCCACGGACGCCGCGTACGTCGTGCACCCGCCGGTCGGGAAGTACGTCATCGGCCTGGGCGAGCTGGTGTTCGGGTTCGACCCGTTCGGCTGGCGGTTCATGACGGCCCTGCTGGGGACGCTCTCCGTGCTGCTGATCTGCCGGATCGGGCGCCGGATGTTCCGCTCGACGTTCCTCGGCTGCCTGGCGGGTGCGCTGATGGCGGTCGACGGCCTGCACTTCGTGATGAGCCGTACGTCGCTGCTGGACGGCGTGCTGATGTTCTTCGTGGTGGCCGCGTTCGGCTGTCTGGTCGTCGACCGGGACAGGTCCCGCGCGCGGCTGGCCGCCGCGTTGCCGGTCGACGCGGACGGCCGGGCCCGGCCGGACGCGGACGTGGCCGACACGCTCCGTCTCGGCTGGCGGCCCTGGCGCTGGGGGGCGGGGGTGATGCTGGGCCTGGCCATCGGCACCAAGTGGAACGGCCTGTACATCCTGGCCGCGTTCTGCGTGCTGGCGGTGCTGTGGGACGTCGGCGCCCGCAGGGTGGCCGGCGCGCACCACCCCTACCGGGCGGCGCTGCGGCACGACACGGGCATCACGTTCCTCGCGACGGTCCCCGTGGCGATCGGCGTCTACCTGCTCTCCTGGCTCGGCTGGATCCTGTCCCCGGCCGACGGCACCGGCGGCTACTTCCGCAACTGGGCGGCGACCGACGGCAGGGGCGGCCACTTCACCTTCCTGCCGGACTGGCTGCGCAGTCTGTGGCACTACGAGCACGAGGTCTACAAGTTCCACGTCGGCCTGTCGACGCCGCACACCTACCAGTCCAACCCGTGGAGCTGGCTGGTCCTGGGCCGCCCGGTCTCGTACTTCTACGAGTCCCCCGCTCCCGGCGCCGACGGCTGCCCGGCCGACGCGGGCGAGAAGTGCGCCCGCGAGGTACTCGCCATCGGCACCCCCGTCCTGTGGTGGGCGGGCTGCGCCGCGCTCCTGTACATGCTGTGGCGCTGGGCGTTCCGCCGCGACTGGCGGGCCGGCGCGATCGCCTGCGGCGTCGCGGCCGGGTACCTGCCCTGGTTCATGTACCAGGAGCGGACGATCTTCCTCTTCTACGCGGTCGTCTTCCTCCCCTTCCTCTGCCTGGCCCTGGCCATGCTCGTCGGCGCCATCATCGGCCCCCCGGGCTCCACGGACACCCGCCGCATGATCGGTGCCTCCGCGGCGGGCGTGCTGGTGCTGCTGATCGCCTGGAACTTCATCTACTTCTGGCCGCTGTACACGGGCACGGCGATCCCGATCGACGACTGGAGATCGCGGATGTGGCTGGACACGTGGGTCTAGCTGGGAAGACACGCTACGAGGGCACGGCCGGCGGCCGTGCCCTCGTGGTCGTTGGCGGTCATAGCTGGCCGCCCTCGGACGGCCCAGGCACGGCCCGGAGGAGGCCTGCGGCAGATTTACAGCGGGCCGAGTACGCCACCCCTGAACAGGTCATTCCCCGTACCAACTCCCCTCTGGGGGATGTCCGGGGGAAGCACTTTAGCTTCGTTGGAACGACTCACCCCTAGCCTCGCGCTTTCACGAGGTGGGGTGTCCGAGGCTTGATCAAATAAGCAGAGAGTGCTCCTGACCCGCAACGATGGGACTTGTCTAGGGTCCTGTTGGCTGCACGGAAGAAGCACTCTCCAGGTGAAGAAGCGTATCGGGTCGTACCCGCGTGCCCGCATCGAGGGCGGCGGCCGGGCAGTGGTCTCGCAGGCCGGGAGCGTGCTGCTGGTCGAGACCGTCCGCAAGGCCGGCTTGGACACCGCGATATCAGCGGCGCTGACGCCGTGGCGGAAGGCTCGGACGGTGCACGATCCGGGCAAGATCCTGCTGGACGTGGCCCTGGCGGTCGCGTTGGGCGGGGACTGCCTCGCGGATGTCGCCATGCTGCGGGCCGAGCCGGCGGTGTTCGGGCCGGTGGCCTCCGACCCGACGGTCTCCCGCCTCATCGATACCCTCGCCACCTCCGGAGAGAAGGCCCTGCGGGCCATCCGTGCCGCGCGGGCTGAAGTCCACCGGCATGTCTGGCGGTTGGCCCGCCGGGAAGCGCCTGATGCGGGCGGGACGGTGACCATGGACCTGGACGGGGTGCTGGTGATCGCGCACTCGGACAAGGAGGACGCCGCACCCACGTGGAAGCGAACCTACGGCCACCACCCGCTGACGTGGTTCGTCGACCACGGACCGGGCGGCACGGGTGAACCGGTCACGGCCCTGCTCAGACCAGGCAACGCGGGCTCGAACACGGCCACCGATCACGTCACGGTCGCCCAACTGGCCCTGGCCCAGCTGCCGAAGAAGTACCGGCGCGGGCGCCGGACCCTGATCCGAACCGACTCCGCGGGCGGCACCCACGACTTCGTCGCCTGGCTCGCCCGGCGGGGACGGTGGCTGTCCTACTCGGTCGGCCTGGTCATCACCGAGCAGGTCCACCAGCATGTGCTTAAGGTTCCGGCATCGGCTTGGACGGCGGCCGTCGAGACGGACGGCGAGATCCGTGACGGCGCCTGGGTCGCCGAACTCACCGGCGATGTTCTGGACGGCTGGCCCAAGGGCATGCGGCTGATCGTCAGGAAGGAACGGCCGCACCCCGAGGCCCAGGCTCACAGATGCGGACGGCATGCGGCTGACCTGTTTCGCCACCAACACCTTGGGCCGGCCGATCGCCGAGCTCGAGCTCCGTCACCGGCTGCGGGCACGGGCCGAGGACCGCATCCGCGCCGCCCGGGCCACCGGCCTGCGCAACCTGCCCCTGCACCGCACGGCCCAGAACCGGATCTGGCTGGAGATCGTGCAGATCGCTCTCGACCTGCTGGCCTGGATGCCGA
Source organism: Streptomyces cellostaticus (assembly GCF_023630175.1). Classification (GTDB taxonomy): domain Bacteria; phylum Actinomycetota; class Actinomycetes; order Streptomycetales; family Streptomycetaceae; genus Streptomyces; species Streptomyces cellostaticus_A. The sequence goes on from NZ_JALLIN010000002.1 coordinate 110,517, forward strand.
TGCTCGCCCTGACCGGCAAGGCCAGGCTCTGGGAGCCCCGCCGCCTACGGCTCCGCCTGTTCACCGGGGCCGGACAGTTCGTGACCACCGGCCGTCGGCGAATCCTCCGCCTGGCTCGGTACTGGCCCTGGACCGGTCACATCACCACAGCCCTCGACCGGCTCACCCAACTGCCCGACTCCGGCTGACCAGCGGATTCCCCGGCCCTTCGACAGCACCTCACCACCCGGAGCAGTGGAATCCGGCGCCATCCCGAGGCGGCACTCGGGTCTTCGGCCTGCACAGCCTCAGCCCACGACACGAAAACGGCCCGCCAACTCCGTCGGCGGACCGTCACGAAATTTCGAGGTTAGACGATCTTAGTCCAGAAGTTTTCCAATCTACAGAACCACAGATTGAAAAGCTGTCGACCTCCCTCCCCAAAGACCGTGACGAGAAAATCTCCCGGCACGGCGGGCACTTCGGGCTGATCAAGGTTGGTAATGCGCACAGGGCGCAGCCGTAGTTGCGGCGTGCCGGTCGTCATGAAAATTCCGCCTCGCCCAGTATCTTCGACAGCAGAAAAACCAACCACGCCAACGTCGCGCTGCAGCGCAGCATCGCCCAGGTCTGACCCGCCAGCTACGCCCACAACGCCCGGGCCACCGCCGGGTTCGGTCTTCACTGGACCGGTTCCCTTTTGGGTCTTCCGCCCCCCACCATGACCAATGACGCCAGCGCCTGGGGACGGAGGGCCTACGATGGCAGTGTCGGTACTGCCGACGGGCCCAACGGGGACCGTGTGCGCGAACTCGTGACCGCCCTGCCCCAGTACACCGACCCCGGCTACAACGTCCCAAGTTGGAGCGTCGGCTTTCCCTCCAGCCACACCAACAAGGCCGCCGCCATTCATCTGCCGAAGGTTGATGTCATCGGGTCCCAGCGGTGTTACTTCGTGCTCACCTCCGCGGGCGAAGGCGCCGACGCCCGGACGGTAGTCAAGGTCCGCCCCCTTCTGCCTTCCGCTGCCCCCCTTCCCGCTAACACCTGTCCCTGCTATGCCACTGTTGCTTCCAGCACCTCCGATCCCCGCCACGCCATATCCACCTTCATTTCCCCCGTTTCCAGTGACTCCATTTCCTTTGCGCAAACCCGTCCCGGTTATTGCGTCGAGGCTCCCCTCGGGGGTAGCTGATGCTGGCTCAACGACCAAGATTTGAGTTCCGACGTACTCGTGCGCGTCGTCCTGCCTTTTACCTCGCAGGTAAGTGGTGCGACGCACAGAGTTCGATTCGCCAATTTCCAGGGAGTCACCTATGTCTGTACCCATGTCGAGGCCCTTTCTGCGGTGTCGTGAGTCTGGCGCAACGAGCCTATGACGGGCAGATATCAGTGCGCGCGTTGGGTGGGCCGACTGGATGAAGGGCCGCTCTCAGTCTCAACGATTGGCGCCGCCTTAGGCCGCAGCGGGCAATGAAAGAACTTCGATTGCCAGTTCCCACGCGACCCGCGGCCTTAAGCACGGATCCCCGGATCGGCCCGTCGGATGAACTGCTCGATCAAGCTTCTCGGTCTGTACCGTCCAGCGATCTCATTGACTCGATCGGCCGGGTTCGTGGGCCCGCCATCCGGCGTGGTGGTCGTGTCGAGAGGGCCGTCTACCCGCTGATGCGTCGCCAGCGTACGGGCGGCGGCGCCGGTGGTCGTGGGGCACGTCATCCCGGACCGTGCTCAGCGTACGAGTGGCGAGCGATACGGCGTCGGCGTAGCCTAAAAGGCAGGGGGAAATGGGGATTTGACACCGCCGCAGCTTTCCGAGCCGGAACATCTCGGCAGCGGTCCGCATTGCGAAGTGAAGAGCGCTGAAGCACTGAACGCTCCCTGAGATCGGCGCCCTCTTGCGCCGGGCTGTTTCGGCAAGGAGTTGTCATGAGTATCGCGTCTGAGGTCCGTGTGCTCCCTGACTCGCCGACTACTGCGGCAACGCCGGAGTCATCTTCTGGGGCTGAGCCGGGAATTGTAGCGGCCTCTGTGCAGCTTCGGTTTGGTACGGCTCGGCATGAGGGGCGCTCGTGGGTCGGATTCACCGATCCCTTCACCACGACCTCGTCAGTCGTGGTCGCACATGCTGAGGAGCTTCTCAACAATGCACCCGTCAAGGGCCAGGCGCCAATCCGGGTGTCGAACATAATCCCGGGAAACGGCAGGATCGATTGTTTGATTGAGGTGGAGTGGGACTCGCCTCTGACCTACCGGGTGAGATTCGTGATTGGCAACGGCTGAATGTCGGTGTCGCTTCCGGCCTCGCTGCTGGGCGTCAGCCTACCCATGAGATGGCTGGACACCTGGGTCTAGCCGGGGAAACGTGACATGGGGGTGTGGCTGCCGGCCGCACCCCCACGGTCGTTGTCGGTCGTCCGTGGCCGTCACAGGTCACCCCTGGACGGCCCGAACATCCGGGCCGGGTGGACGCAGCACGTCGCACCATTCGGCTGGTCCTCTGCCCACTGCAAGTCACGCAGGGCGTGCTGGACGGCCCGGTACCGATGGAGAGTCGGCGGAGTGGTCGGCAGCAAGTGCACGGGCGGCGTGGTCGGCCTCGTCGCCGATGCCGTCCCCAGGGTGGATGTCGCTCGGCGCGGGGAGGCGGCGGCCGCGGGACTCGGCTACGCGTAGGGCGTCGGCCAGGCATTCCGACAGTCGGATCGCGGTGTAGCGGACCTCGACGTTCGGGGACAGGGGGTCACCGAGCAGCTTCCGGGCAGCGACCAGCACCTCCAGGCCTTCGGACAGTTGCAGATCCTCCGTCTCGTCGGCCAGCCGTGAGAGGTAGCCGCCCTCGCTCGCGTTGGCGAGGAAACAGGGCTTGCCCTCCGGTGACGACCAGGGGAGCAGCCTGAGCGTGGTGCGGGGGTCCATCAGGCCGCCGTCCTCTCCGCGCCGATCACGTGTCGGTCGAGATCGATACCGAAGTCGGCGGCGAGGACGAGGGTGCGGCGGCGATGCCGTTGACGTGCCCTTTCCTGCTCGTGGGCCGTGAGGTAGGGGCGGACGAGCCGGGACTCGGAGCCGTCCAGGGAGAGGTGGAGGCAGTACGGGGAGCGGTGGACGGGAAGGCGGACGGAGTCGGTACGGCGCCTGACCGGGGGACGGTGAGGGCGGGGGCCGCCGGCTCGGTGGGCTCCGGTGCCCGGGCCGAGGAGAAGGGCCAGCCAATGGGTGAGGCGGCGGATAAGGTCGTTCATGTCGGCGCTCCTGGTAAGCGTTGGCCGCGCCCCGGGAGGTCTAGCCACCTCGCCGGGGTCTTACCCTCCAGAACGTATACCAGCATGTAGCCCTCTACATACAAGTACAGAGGGATCCATCCGAACGTGTAGGTGTTGCCATGCCTACGTTGGACGTATGAGCGATACAGAGGAGCCGAAGCCGGCTCTCGACCCGATGAGCGCGAGGCCGCTTTACATTCAGCTCGCCGACGTCATCGCGAGGCAGATCGCGTCCGGGAAGCTGGCGCCGGACCGGCCGATCCCCTCGGAGAACCACCTCGCGGAGGAGTACGGGGTCGCCCGGCTCACCGCGCGGCGCACCGCACAGGAGCTCCGTGAGCGAGGCCTCATCGTCACCGTGCGCGGCAAGGGCTCCTTCGTCGTTGAGCAGCCGCCGACCGCCCGCTGACGGCCCCGCCACCCCGATATCCCGTTTCGGCCCCCGCCCCCGCCCCCCTACCGTGACCCCGTGACGACTCAAGTGATCGTGCTCAACGGTGGCTCCAGTTCGGGGAAGTCCGGGATCGTCCGGTGTCTGCAGGCGGTGTTGCCGGAGGCGTGGCTGGCGTTCGGTACGGACACGTTCGTCGACGCGTTGCCGGCGTCCATGCGGACCGGGGACGGGGGGATCGGGTTCGGGCCGGACGGCGAGGTGGTCGTCGGGACGGAGTTCCGGGTGCTCGAGGCGGCGTGGATCGAGGGGGTCGCCGCGATGGTCCGGGCGGGTGCGCGGGTCGTCGTGGACGAGGTGTTCATCGGCGGGGCGGGCTCGCAAGGTAGGTGGCGGCAGGCGCTGGACGGCTTCGGGGTGCTGTGGGTGGGGGTGCGGTGCGACGCCGCCGTCGCGGCGGGGCGCGAGGTCGCGCGGGGCGACCGGGTCGTCGGGATGGCCGCTTCCCAGGCGGAGCTCGTGCACCGGGGGGTGACCTACGACCTCGAAGTGGACACCGCGCACGCCGAGTCGATGGAGTGCGCGCGAACCATTGCGGCACATGTCGGGTGATCGCCCGGACGGCGACGTCTCCGTTCGGACAACAATCGGCAACGGCGGCCACAACAGCCCCGCAACCGCTTACAGTTCCGCTGCGACCTGCTTTTGAACGCGTTCAGGAAACTCCGGACGCGGCAGGTCCCCACGGGGAAACGGGGAGAGGGAGCGCCTGATGCGCAGCGGAGTGAAGGCCGGGGTCATAGGCGGTGTGTTCGCGGTGATGCTGGGCGGTGCCGGTTACGGCACCTACAACATCGTGTCCGCGCTGAACGGCGACGGGGGGACGGGGGGTGCCGCCGCCGTCCGGACCGGACCGCCCGGCCGGGACGAGGTGAAGGACGCCACGGGGAGGTTCTTCGCCGCGTGGGAGAAGGGGGACGCCGCCACGGCCGCGTCCTACACCAACTTCCCCGAGGCGGCACGGAAGTTGCTGACCGCGTACCGGAGCGACGCGCACCTCACCAAGGTGCACATCGAGCCCGGCGCGGCCACCGGCGCGACCGTGCCGTTCACGGTCAGGACAACGGTGTCATACCGGGGCAGGTCCCAACCGCTCAGCTACCGGAGCACATTGACCGTCGTGCGCGGCGAGACCTCGCACCGTGCCCTGGTCGACTGGCGGCCCTCCGTCGTGCACCCCCGGCTCCGCAACGGCGACACCCTCACGACCGGTGAGTCCGCGGCACCCGAGATCGAGGCCGTGGACCGCGACGGGCGGGTGCTGACGAAGGACGAGTACCCCTCGCTCGGCCCGGTCCTGGACGAGCTGCGCCAGCGGTACGGCGACACGACGGACGGCCGGCCCGGTGTCGAGCTGGTGATACGCCACCAGGACCCCGGCGAGCCGGGCCCGGCCGACACCAGCCTGCTGACCCTCGCCAAGGGCAGGCCGGGCAGGCTCCGCACCACACTCAGCGCGAGCGCGCAGGCGGCGGCGGAGGCGGCAGTGCGCAAGTACGCGGACGCGTCCGTCGTGGCCGTGCGGCCCAGCACCGGCGAGATCCTGGCCGTCGCCAACCACCGCGAGGACGGCTTCGACGCGGCCCTGCTGGGCGAGCGCCCTCCCGGCTCCACGATGAAGATCGTCAGTGCGGCGACCCTCATCGACACCGACCTGACCAGTGCGAACGGCAAGGCGCCCTGTCCACCGACCGCCGTCTGGCAGAGCCAGACGTTCCACAACCTCAAGACGCTCGCCCCGAACGAAAACGCCACCCTCTCGGAGAGTTTCGCCCGCTCCTGCAACACGGCGTTCGTGAAGTTCGCCGACGACCTCGGGGCGGACGCCCTCACCGAGGAGGCGCGGGACCGGTTCGGGCTCGGGCGCGACGACTGGAAGGTCGGCGTGCCGTCCTTCGACGGCCGGGTCCCCGCCTCCGGCGGACCGGACACGGCGGCCAACCTGATCGGCCAGGGCCAGGTGCAGATGAGCCCGCTGAACATGGCATCCGTCACGGCGACCGCGATGACCGGCGCCTTCCGGCAGCCGGTGATCGTGCCGCTGACCCTGGACCACCGCGAGCCGGCCCGCGCCCGCGGGCTGTCGCGGAGCACGGTCCAGCAACTGCGCGCGATGATGAACCGCACCGCGACCAGCGGCACCGCGGCCACCGTCATGTCCGGGCTCGGCGGGAGCATCGGGGCGAAGACCGGTTCGGCCGAGTCCGACGGGCAGGCGAAGTCGGACAGTTGGTTCGCCGGGTACCGCAATGACATGGCCGCGGCCGCGATGGTCCAGGACGGCGGGCACGGCGTGGACGCGGCCGGGCCGATTGTCGCAAGCGTGCTACGGACCGCGGGCTGACGTCGCGCACGCGGCCGGGGACTTTAGGCTGGTCGGCGTCGTTGGGGTGTGCGGGCCGTGAAACGCCGGTGAAGGCGCGGAGGAACTGGGGCTGTGGGCAAGAGAAGGCGGGTCGCCGAGCGGCGGAGGAGCAGACCGGTGGTGCTCGGCGGGATGATCGCCGTGGTCGTCGGCGGTGCCGGGCTCGGCGCCTACGCGCTGTTCGGCGGCGGGGCGGCGGCCGACGACCGGCCGTCGGGACCGACCGTCAGGACCGGCCCGCTCAGCGCCGCCGAGGTGCGCACGGCCTCCACCCGCTTCCTCACGGCCTGGCAGCACGGCAAGGTGACCGAGGCGGCGGCCGCCACCGACGACCCCTCCGCCGCGGCGAAGCTGCTCACCGGCGCCACCGAGGACGCCCACCTGAAGGACGTCACACTCACCGCCGGCAAGGCGGCCGGCGCCGAGGTGCCGTTCTCCGTCAGGGCGACGGTGTCGTACAAGGCCACCGCCAAGCCACTCGGTTACGACAGCTCGCTCACGGTCGTACGGCGGAAGAGCGACGGCAGACCGCTGGTCGGCTGGCACTCCTCGGTCGTCCACCCGGACCTGAAGGACGGCGACCGGCTCGTCACCGGCGAGTCCGGCACCCCGCCGGTGACGGCGCTGGACCGCGACGGCGGGAAGCTGACGGCCGCGAGGTTCCCCTCACTGGGCACCGTGCTGGACGGCCTGCGGGAGAAGTTCGGCACGACGGCGGGCGGCAAGGCGGGCGTGGAGCTGCGCGTGGTGCGCGGCAAGGCGTCCAGGGCGGCCAAGCTGTCCGACAAGACGCTGCTGGAGCTGAGCGAGGGCACTCCGGGGACCGTGCGCACGACGCTCAGCCCGGCCCTGCAGGCGTCGGCCGAGCAGCAGGTCGGCAAGCGGGACCGCGCCTCGGTGGTGGTCGTGCGGCCCTCGACCGGGGAGATCCTCGCGGTCGCCAACAGCGGCCACGGCTTCAACACCGCCTTCCAGGGCTCCCTCGCCCCCGGCTCCACGATGAAGGTCATCACCTCGTCGCTGCTGATCGACAAGGGCCTCGCCAAGGCGGAGAAGAAGCACCCCTGCCCGAAGACGTTCACCTACGGCGGCTGGAAGTTCCACAACGACGACGACTTCGAGATCAAGGGCGGCACGTTCAAGGCGAGCTTCGCCCGCTCCTGCAACACCGCATTCATCAGCCAGGCGAAGAAGCTGGCGAACGACGACCTGACCAGGCAGGCCCAGCAGGTCTTCGGCCTGTCCATGAACAACTGGGCGATCGGCGTGCCGACCTTCGACGGCGCGGTGCCGGTGCAGTCGGCGGCGCCGATGGCGGCGTCGCTGATCGGGCAGGGCGGGGTGCGCATGAACCCGCTGAACATGGCCTCGGTCGCCGCGACGGTGCAGTCGGGCAGTTTCCGCCAGCCCTACCTGGTCTCCCCGACCGTCGACCACCGCAGGCTGGCCACCGCGTCCCGCACCCTGTCGGGCGGGACGCTGTCGCAGCTGCGGGAGATGATGCGGTACACGGCCGCCTACGGCACGGCCGCCGAGGCCATGTCCGGACTCGGCCCGGACTACGGCGCGAAGACCGGCTCGGCGGAGGTCGACGGGCAGAAGAAGCCCAACGGCTGGTTCACCGCCTACCGCGGCGACCTCGCGGCCGCCGGAGTGGTCCAGGCGGGCGGCCACGGCGGTGACACCGCCGGGCCGATCGTCGCGGCGCTGCTGAAGCAGGGGGGCTGAGCCCCCCACCCCCGCGGGACGGCCCGGCTCAGCTCACCACCGGCTCGGCCCTGTAGGTCCGGCGCAGGAAGCTGATCAGCGCCTTCGACTCGAACTGCACCACCGAGACACCGCCGTCGGAGTGGAACTCGACGACCGCCTGGACGCGTCCGCAGGGCCACACCCGGACGTCGCCGCTCGTGGCGGGCGCGGTCAGGCCCCGTTCCAGCAGGGCGCGGGAGCAGGTCCATTCGTGCGTGCCGGGCAGATCGATGTGCACCGATCGCGGATCACTGTCGGGGTCGTAGCGCAGCACCACGGGTACGGCCCCGGGATCCTCCTCGTCCGTGACGATATGGGCGCGTGCGTACTGTTCGACTACAGACATCGGACCGCCCTCTCACGCTCGGTCACCTCAACGGAAGCTGTACATCCGTTTCCTCTCCAATGTCGCATATTTTCCGATTTGCACCTCCGCTGGACGGAAACGGCATCTCTCTTGCAAGCCCTTCGCAACAAGGGCCTAGACTCGTACGGTGCACGTACCTGACGGATTCATCGACGCCCCTGTCTCCGCCGTCACCGGAGTGGTCGCCGCCGGCGCCATCGCGGTGAGCCTGCGCGGTGCCCGCCGCGAGCTCGACGAGCGCACCGCTCCCCTGGCCGGCCTGGTGGCCGCGTTCATCTTCGCCGTACAGATGCTCAACTTCCCCGTGGCGGCCGGAACAAGCGGCCATCTGCTGGGCGGCGCCCTCGCCGCGATACTCGTCGGCCCCTTCACCGGGGTGCTGTGCGTGTCGGTGGTGCTGCTCATGCAGGGCGTGCTGTTCGCGGACGGCGGGCTCACCGCGCTCGGCGTGAACATCACCGACATGGCGATCGTCACCACGGTCGTGTCCTACGCCGTCTTCCGCGGACTGCTCGCCGTGCTGCCCCGCAAGCGCCGCTCGGTCACCGTCGCCTCCTTCGTGGCCGCGCTGGTCTCGGTGCCGGCCGCCGCCGTCGCCTTCACCCTCATGTACGCGGTCGGCGGCACCACCGACGTCTCCATCGGCAAGGTGGCGTCCGCGATGATCGGCGTCCACGTGCTGATCGGCGTCGGTGAGGCCGTGATCACCGCCCTCACCGTGGGCGCCGTGGTCGCCGTGCGCCCGGACCTGGTGCACGGCGCGCGGGGCCTGCGGCAGCGCCTGCGGCTGCGGGTGAACGGTGAACTGGTGGACGCCCCCGCGCCGGCCGCGCCGGTGGCGGCACGCGGCTCCCGGCGCGCCCTGTGGCTGACCGGCCTGGTCACCTCGCTGGTCCTCGCCGGCTTCGTGAGCTTCTACGCCTCGGCCGACCCCGACGGCCTGGAGAAGGTCGCGCACGACCAGGGCATCGACGAGAAGGCCGAGAAGCACGCCTCGGCCGACTCCCCGCTCGCCGAATACGGCGTCAGGGACGTGACGAACGCCCGCCTCTCCGGCGGCCTCGCGGGGGTGATCGGCGTCGGCGTCACCGTCGTCGCCGGCAGCACGGTGTTCTGGGCGGTGCGCAGGCGCCGCGACACCGGCGTCTCCCCCGCCTCCACCGCGAACCCGAGCGCCTGACGTGGGAGCGGGACACGCGCACCGGCTCTACCGGCACGGGCACTCGCCCGTGCACGCCCTGCCACCGCACACCAAGCTGGCGGCCGCCTTCGCGTTCGTGGTCGTCGTGGTCTCGACCCCGCGGGAGGCGATGTGGGCGTTCGCCCTCTACGCGGTACTGCTCGCCGTCGTCGCGCGCCTGGCGCGCGTGCCCGCCGGCTTCCTGCTGAAGCGGCTGCTGATCGAGGTGCCGTTCGTGGCGTTCGCGGTGCTCATGCCGTTCGTGGCGGAGGGCGAGCGGGTGCAGGTGCTCGGCCTGTCGCTGAGCGTCAACGGGCTGTGGGGGGCCTGGAACGTGCTCGCCAAGGGCACGCTCGGCGTCGCCGCCTCCGTCCTCCTCGCCGCCACCACCGAACTGCGCGAACTGCTGCTCGGGCTGCAGCGGCTGAAGCTGCCGCCGCTGCTCGTGCAGATCGCCTCGTTCATGATCCGCTACGGCGACGTCATCACCGACGAGATGCGCCGGATGCGGATCGCCCGTGAGTCGCGCGGCTTCGAGGCGCGGGGCGTACGGCACTGGGGGGTGCTCGCCAAGTCGGCGGGCGCGTTGTTCATCCGCTCCTACGAGCGTGGGGAGCGCGTGCACCTGGCCATGGTCAGCCGGGGGTACGCCGGTTCGATGCCGGTCATCGACGAGGTGACCGCGTCCCGGGCCCAGTGGCGTCACGCCCTGGCCCTCCCCTGCGCCGCGCTCGCCGTCTGTCTGCTGGGATGGATCCTGTGACTACACCTGCCTCACTGGAGGTCTCCGGCCTCGCCTTCGCCTACCCCGACGGCCACCAGGCCCTGTTCGGCGTGGACTTCTCCATCGCGCGCGGCGAACGGGTCGCGCTGCTCGGCCCGAACGGCGCCGGCAAGACCACCCTCGTGCTGCACCTGAACGGCATCCTGGGCGGCGGAACCGGCACGGTGACCGTGGCCGGGATGCCGGTCGGCAGGCGGCACATGGCGGAGATCCGGCAGCGGGTCGGCATCGTCTTCCAGGACCCGGACGACCAGCTCTTCATGCCGACGGTGCGGGAGGACGTGGCGTTCGGCCCGGCGGCCGCCGGGATCAGGGGCGCCGCGCTGGAGGAACGGGTGCGCACCGCCCTGGACCTGGTCGGGATGGGGGACTTCGCCGACCGGCCGCCGCACCACCTGTCGTTCGGGCAGCGCCGCCGGGTCGCGGTCGCGACCGTCCTCGCGATGGAGCCGGAGATCCTGGTCCTGGACGAGCCGTCGTCCAACCTGGACCCGGCCTCCCGGCGGGAACTCGCCGACATCCTGCGCTCCCTGGACGTCACCGTCCTGATGGTCACGCACGACCTGCCGTACGCCCTGGAGCTGTGCCCGCGCTCGCTGGTCCTCAGCGAGGGCGTGATCGCCGCGGACGGCCCGACCGGCCAACTGCTCTCCGACGACGCGCTGATGCGGGCCCATCGCCTGGAGCTGCCGTTCGGCTTCGACCCGAGGTCCGTGACAATGGGCGCGTGACGCGTCAAGACGACCAAGACGACAACGAGGGCGCCGGGTCGCTGCTGCTGGACGACCAGTTGTGCTTCGCGCTCTACGCCGCGCAGCGCGCCGTGACCGCCGCGTACCGGCCGCTCCTCGACGCCCTCGGGCTCACCTACCCCCAGTACCTCGTCCTGCTGGTGCTGTGGGAGCGCGGCGAGACCAGCGTGAAGGAGCTGGCGGGCGCCCTGCGCCTGGACTACGGCACCGTCTCCCCGCTGCTGAAGCGGCTGGCGGCGGCCGGTCTGGTGCGGCGGGAGCGGGCGGCCGGCGACGAGCGCTCGGTGCTCGTGGCGTGCACCGAGCGCGGGGAACGGCTCCGGGAGCGCGCGGCTCGCGTGCCCGGAGCCCTGCTCACCGCCACGGGGCTCGGCGCCGAGGAGGCCGCGCTGCTGCGCGAGGCGCTGTGGAAGCTCACCGAGCGGGTGGACACGGGGGCCGGCCGGCGCTGACTCCGGTGCGGTGCGAGGCCGCCCAGGGGGTTACCCACGGTTGCCACCCCTGCCGGGCACCACCGACCTACCAGCCGGTACCTTGTGCGCGATGTACTTGTGCACCACTTGTATCGGGGGAGGCCGAACATGACGGACACCGCCGCGGTCGACACTGCTGCCGACACCGCGCCCGACACCCGCCCGACGAAGATCATGTATGTCGCCGAGGCCACCGCCCACGGCGGCCGCGACGGATACGTCACCAGCCAGGACGGCCGTATCCAGCTCAAGGTGGCGATGCCCCCGGAGCTGGGCGGGGGCGGCGACGGCACCAACCCGGAGCAGCTCTTCGCGGCCGGCTACAGCTCCTGCTTCCACAACGCGCTGATCCTGGTCGGCAACCGGGCCGGCTACGACCTGACCGGGTCCACGGTGGCCGCGAAGGTCGGCATCGGACCCAACCGGCACCACGGGTACGGCCTCGCGGTCGCGCTCAGCGTCTCCCTGCCCGTGCTGGACCGCGACGTCGCGACACGACTGGTGGACGCGGCGCACGAGGTCTGCCCGTACTCGAACGCCACCCGCGGCAACATCGATGTAACGATCATGCTGGGCTGACCCCGCCGAGGAATCGCAGGCCCGCGACCCCCGTTGCACCCACTGTCGCAGGCGATCGGAAGGGACGGCGGACGTGGACGTGCACGGCACTGTGGCCGGGGGCTTCGAGCCCGTCAGGCAGGCGTTCGCCGCCAACTTCGAGCTGCTGGGGGAGCGGGGCGCGGCAATCGCCGTGTACCGGGACGGCCGCAAGGTGGTCGACCTCTGGGGCGGCACCCGGGACGTGGACGGCAGCGCGCCCTGGGTGCCCGGCACCGCGCAGGTCGTGCGCTCGGCGACCAAGGGCGTCGCCGCCGCCGCGCTCCTGCTGCTGCACCAGCGCGGCGCGCTGGACCTGGACGCGCCGGTCGGCGCGTACTGGCCGGAGTACAAGGCGGCCGGCAAGGAGCGCACCCTCGTCCGGCACGTGCTCGCGCACCGGGCCGGGGTACCGGTGCTGGACCGTCCGCTGACCCCGAGGGAGGCGGCCGACCCCGACCTCGGCGCGGCCGCCGTCGCCGCCCAGGCCCCGGCCTGGGAACCGGGCACCGCCCACGGCTACCACGCGCAGACCTACAGCTGGCTCACCGGCGAGCTGATCCGGCGGATCACCGGGCGGCCGGTCGGCGACTGGATCGCCGAGGAGATCGCCGCGCCCACCGGTGCGGAGCTGTGGCTCGGACTGCCGGACGCGGAGCAGGAGCGCGTCGGTCGGGTCGGTCCCGTGGAGGCACCGCAGGCGTCCGGCACCCTGCGGACCCGCCCCAAGCGTGCCGTGTCCGAGGCCTACGCCGACCCCGGGTCCCTCACCCGCCGCGCCTTCGCCGCGATCACCCCGCTGCCGGACGAGAACGCGCCCGCCTACCGCGCGGCCGCACTGCCCGCCTCCAACGGCATCGCCACCGCCGACGGCCTGGCCCGCTTCTACGCCTCGCTCATCGGCGAGGTGGACGGCGGCACCCGGCTGTTCACCCCGGCGACCGTGGAACTCGCCCGCGCCGAGCGGTCGGCGGGACCGGACCGGGTGCTCGTGGTGGCCACCCGGTTCGGTCTCGGCCACATGCTGCACGGCAGCGCCTCACCGCTGCTGTCCCCCGGTTCCTTCGGCCACCCGGGCCGCGGCGGCTCCCTCGCCTTCGCCGACCCGGAGACCGGCGTCGCCTTCGGCTACGTCACCAACGGCTTCCGCAAGAGCGTGACGGCGGACCCGAGGGCGCAGGCGCTGGTCCGGGCGGTGCGCGCGGGGCTGACGGGCTGACCGGCGGCCCGCGTCACACGTGGATCGGGTGCGAGGTCCGCCCGGACTCCGCGTCGATCTCGCTGTGCGCCTTGGTCAGCAACTGCATCGCCAGTTCGTTCAGAGCGCGGGCACCGGCTATCTCCTCGCCCACCCGGGGCTGGTTGGAGTCGACGTGGTGCCGGCTGGCGTGCCCGTGTGCCCGTACCTCGCTGCCGTCGGGCAGGCGCACCAGAGCGGCCGCCCGGGTGTGCGTGTCGTCCTCCTGGAACTCCAGCTCGACGTGCCATCCCACAGTGGTGATCATCATGTCGGCCACCTCCGGAACCAGTGATTCCCGCTGGTTCCAGGGTGCTCCCGCACGGGCGGAACGTCACGTGGAGGCCTGGTCGCCGTCCTCGCCGTCGAAGCTGGCGAAGTAGGCGGCGGCCATGTCCTCGTCGGCGTGGCCCCGGGCGGCGGCCCGGGCGAACCGCTCGGCGGCAGCGGCGGCGACGTCGAGCCGTACTCCGCCCCGCTCCCCGGCCTCGACGATGAGCCGGGCGTCCTTCTCCGCGGTGCCCACGGCGAAGGAGGCGGGCGTCAGCTTCCCGTCCAGCACCAGGTCGGACTTGGCGCGCAGGTATCCCATGTCGAGCGGGCCGCCCTCGATGAGGCCGAAGAACTCCTGCGGGTCCACGTCGAGCGCCTTGGCGAGGGCCAGTACCTCGCCGGCCGCCGCGGTGACCGCGAGGACCCAGCTGTTGGCGACCAGCTTGAGCCGGCTGGCGCTGCCCGCGGCCCCGTCGTCGCCGGTCCACACGGTCCGGACGCCGACCGCGCCGAAGACGGGCGCGAGCGTCTCCCGGCCCCCGGCCGGCCCGGCGGCCAGCACGGTGAGCTGACCGGCCTCGGCGGGCCGGCGGGTGCCGAGGACGGGGGCGTCGTAGAACACCAGCCCGTGCCCCGCGGCGAATCCGGCGAGCTCGGCGACGAGCTCCGTGCCGACGGTGGTGCACTGCGCCCACACGGCGCCGGAGCGCAGCGCCGGTGCCGCCTCGCGCATGACGTCCAGGGCGGTGTTGCCGTCGTAGAGCATGGTCAGGACGACGTCGGCGCCCTCGACGGCCTCGGCGGGCGTGCCGGCGACCCGGATCCCGTCCGAGGCCAGCGGCTCGGCCTTCTGCCTGGTGCGGTTCCAGGCCCGCACGCCCAGTCCGGCGTGGGCGATGTTGCGGGCCATCGCGGCACCCATGATGCCGGTGCCCAGTACGGCGACGGTCGGCTTGTCGGTCATGGTCGGCTCCCTGTCGTACGGATCGTGACCCCGGGGTGCTGGCCCTCGTGGTCCCACTGGCCCTCGTGGCCCCACGTCATCCTCCACGGGTCACCACTGCGGGCCGTTCCTTTCCGCCTACCCGGCGTGCAGCATCAGCCCGATGCCCACGACCAGCAGGCCCGCCGCGGCGATCCGGGGCGCGCCGAACCGTTCCTTGAAGAACACCGCGCCGATGGCCGCGCCGACGATGATCGATGTCATACCCGGCTCATACCGTGTTTGTCATGAGCCGATCCAAGGTGCTCAACGCGTGCGTCCGGTGCGACCGAGGCCGGCGCGAGGCCGCCAACCTCAGCAAGGCCGCAGCGCTCCGCATCGGAGAGGAAGCCGGACACGGCGAGATCAAGGCATGGGCATGGGAGACGCCCGCCTGGTCCGAGACTCCCTCGATGCCGGCCGCGCCCGCCTGGGCCGACTCCCCAGGCCCGACCACCCCGAACACCACCTCATCATCGACCCCGACAAGTGGGACTTCTACGAGATGGACGCCTACCGTCTCCTCGGAGACGACGAACGCGCCGCAGCCCACGCCCGATCCGTGATCCGCATCAGCACCGGCCCTGACGGAACCGAGATCCCCCCATGCGCGCCGCCGAAGCCCGCCTCACTCTCGAAGTCGCCGCCGCCCGCATGGGCGAGATCGAAGAAGCCACCGGCATGGGCACCACCGGCCCTGGAAGTCGACCGCAAATCCCTCCCGTCGCTGCTTTTAGTCGCCGACGACCTGAACAAAGAGCTACGATCCCGGTATCCGCGTGAGGCTGCCACCCGCGACTTCCACGAGCGAATCACTGTTATCAAGCGAGGGGCGGCCAAAGCCGAGCTTCCGTTTTAAGTTGCCGTAACGTGGTCTTGATGTGTCAGTTGGACGGATGTGCATCCGGCGTCGGAACAGGGCACTGAACAGCGTTTCCGAACTTGGATCCCACCCCTGGCGGTATGTCGAACGTTGCCGGAGGGTGTGAGTAAAGCAACCCTGAGGTCATGACCTCGTCGAGCAACAGCCCCTCGGGCGATCTCGCCGGAGAAGCCACGTCGCAAAATCAGTCCACGGCGTCGAGCCCCAAGAAGCAGTGGTACGAACAAGCACATGTGTGGATCGGAACGTTGGTCGGCGTAGCAGCCCTTGGGCTGTCGATCCACAATCTGCTGGCCCTGCGGCGGGAACCGTCCGTCGATGTCGCTCTGCCCCATATCGCGCGTATCGCCCAGGGAAAAGACACCTGGCTCTACTTCCAGCCCACGCTGTCAACGCGGGTCAAGACCGAGCGCGTTGAGGTGATCACCCAGGTCGAGCTTCATCTGCGACCGACAGCCGACAGAACGAAGACCCCAGCCTTCTTCTGGGACGAGACCGGATCCTTCTCCTACAACACCACATCCCACAATCTCACCTATGAGCGCGTGGCAGACCCCAGTCCACTCTTGGTGAGCCAGAGCACACCACAACAACCGCTGCTCTTGTTTAACGCCCTCGGCTGGGGCTTCGACGAAGGACGATACGAGGGCACCCTGGTACTCAAACGGGCCAGCGGACAACCACCGCTTACGAAGAGCTTTTGTCTGGCAGTGTCCAAGAGCGCTGCTACGACCATGAAGCGCGGGGGCCAGTACCAGTTCCACGACTTCCGCGACGACGTGCCGGGAAGCGACACCCAGACGACAAAGTCGAAGGGGTGCTACGTTTTGTCGCCAGTCTAGCAATTCTGACCTCCGGGGCCTTACGAGGATCGGAGTCAGCTGCGGATGATCTCGTAGAGAAAACGCCCAGAAGAGGAGTATACGGAGGCCTTGCCGTCATCGGCGAACTCAATTACGTACGAGCTCTCATTCGGCGATTGAGTCACATTCAAGGCGTAGCGGCCACTGGAATTTGCACCCTGGGAGAAAGTACATTCCATGGGCCCACCGACATCCAAGAACCGCCCTTGACCGGCCGCGCAGACCCCACAGGCTGACGCCGGTGAGACCGACGCAGGACACGGCGATCCCGGCCGCCGCCCACGTTCCGGGGACCTCGTGCGCGAACAGGGCCGCCGGCACGGTCACCACGAGCGGCGCGGTGCCGCGGGCGTTCGGGTAGGTCTGACCGAAGTCGCCCAGGCGGAAGGAGGTCATCAGCAGGGCGTAGTAGACGATGTGCACGGCCGCCGAGCAGAGCAGGTACGGCCGGGCGGGCCCGGCCGGGAACGGCGCGAACACCGCCAGGGCGAGGCCGATCAGCAGGCCGCCGCCCGAGATCAGGGTGAACCCGACCAGCTTGTCGGTGATCCGGTGCGCGATGGCGTTCCAGCTCGCGTGCGTCACCGCGGCGAGCAGCACCGCCGCGGTGACCAGAGGCGTCACTCGGCCTGCTCGCGCACCCGTTGCACGTCCACGCGCGAGGCGCCGTCCATCAGCCCGCCGCCGGCCCGCGGCGGCGGGCGGGAAGAAGCCGGTGAGGGCGGCCCCGTCCCCACGGATCCCTCACCGGCTGGTCCTCCTGCAGCGGTACGTCAGGCGCTTACCAGCTCCCTCTCCTGGTCGGGTCCGGGCCCGCGGTCCGCGTCGGTGCGCAGTCCGTCGCCCTCGACGTCCACGTTGGGCAGCGCCCGGTCCAGCCACCTCGGCAGCCACCAGGCCCGCTTGCCGAGCAGGGCGAGCACCGCCGGGACGATGGCCATGCGGACGATGAACGCGTCGAAGAAGACGGCGACGGCGAGACCGAAGCCGATCATCTTCACCATCGACTCGCTGGAGCCGATGAAGCCGGAGAAGACGGCGATCATGATGACGGCGGCGGCCGTGACCACCCGCGCCCCGTGCCGGAAGCCGGTGACGACGGCCTGGCCGGGCTTCTCCCCGTGGACGTACGCCTCGCGCATCCGGGTGACGAGGAACACCTCGTAGTCCATGGCGAGGCCGAAGACCACACCGACCATGAAGATCGGCATCATCGACATGACCGGGCCGGTCTCCTCGACGTTCATCAGGTCCGACAGCCAGCCCCACTGGAAGACCGCGACCACGGCGCCGAGGGCGGCCATCACGCTGAGCAGGAAGCCGAGGGCCGCCTTCAGCGGGACGAGGATCGACCGGAAGACCACGATCAGCAGCAGGAACGCGAGGCCGACCACGAGGGCGAGGTACGGCAGCAGGGCGTCGTTCAGCTTCTGCGAGACGTCGATGTTCATCGCCGTGGAGCCGGTGACCAGCACCTTCGCGTCGGTCGCGGAGGTGATGTCGGCGCCCTTGTCGCGGATGGCGTGCACCAGGTCCTCGGTGGTGGTCGACGACGGCTTGGAGTCCGGGACGACGGTGATCGTCGCGGTGTCACCCGCCTTGTTGGGCGTGGCCGGGGTGACCGTGACGACGTCCTTCAGGCCCTTGATCTCGTCGCCGACCTTGGTGAAGGCCGTCTTCGGGTGGTCGCTGTCCTTGGCGTCGATCACGACCATCAGGGGGCCGTTGAAGCCGGGGCCGAAGCCCTCGGAGAGGAGGTCGTAGGCGCGGCGCTGGGTGGTGGAGACCGGCTGGGAGCCGTCGTCGGGCAGGCCGAGTTCCAGGGAGGCGGCCGGGATGGCCGCCGCGCCGAGGCCGATCACACCGAGCAGCAGCACGGCGACCGGGCGGCGTACGACGAAGCTCGCCCAGCGGGTGCCCATGTTCGGGCGGCCCGGCTTCTTCGGGGTCCGGCCCCCGCCGAGCAGCCTGCTCTTCTCGCCGGCCGGCTTGATCCGGCGTCCCGCGTAGCCGAGCAGCGCCGGGATCAGGGTGAGCGCGATCAGGACCGCGACGGCGACGGTGCCGGCGGCGGCGACGCCCATCTTGGTCAGCATCGGGATGTTGACCACGGAGAGGCCCACCAGGGCGATGACGACGGTCAGTCCGGCGAAGACCACCGCCGAGCCCGCCGTGCCGACGGCCCGGCCGACCGCCTCCTCGCGTTCGCGGCCCTCGGCGAGTTCGGCGCGGTAGCGGGAGACGATGAACAGGGCGTAGTCGATGCCGACGGCGAGGCCGATCATCGAGGCCAGCGTGGAGGTGGTCGAACCCAGGTCCAGGGCGCTGGCCAGCGCGGTGATCGTGGAGACGCCGATACCGACGCCGATGATCGCGGTCAGCAGCGGGAATCCGGCCGCGAGCAGCGAGCCGAAGGTGATGACGAGGACGACCGCGGCGATCGCGATGCCGATGACCTCGCTGGAGCCGGTCTCGGGGGTCGCGGTCAGCGCGTCACCGCCGATCTCGACCGTCAGCCCGGCCTGCCGCGCGTCCTGCCCGGCGTCCTTCAGGGCGTCCCTGGCGGAGTCCTCCAGCTCCATGCCGGAGACCTTGTACTTCACGGACGCGTAGGCGATGGTGCCGTCCTTGCTGACGGCGTGCCCGGCGTACGGGTCGGCGACGGAGGCGACCTCGGAGCCGCTCTGCAGCTCCTTCACCGTCTTGCGGACGGTGGCCTTGTTCGCCTTGTCCGTCATCTTCTCGCCGTCCGGCGCCTTGAAGACGACCCGTGCGGTGGCGCCGTCGGCGCTCATCCCGGGGTAGCGCTGTTCCAGCAGGTCGAAGGCCTTCTGGGCCTCCGTACCGGGGACGGAGAAGGAGGTGTTGCCGGCGGGCGGCGCGGAGGCGGCGCCCACCCCGGCGAGGGTGAGCAGCGCGACCCATACGAGTGCGACGAAGTGCCGTCGCCGGAAGGCGAGCCGGCCGAGTTTGTAGAGGAACGTGGCCACGAGGGCGTACTCCCGGTCAGGTCGTGGGTTCGGTCTGGGCAGGGTGGATCAGCCCGACGACGTGAGCGGTGACGTCAGATGGTGGGCTTGCCGGGGAGGGCGATCAGGGGACGAACAGCGCGATCAGGAGGTGGCGACGCCGAGGGCGGGGAGGACCACGGCGTCGATGTACGAGGTGAGGAAGGCCTGGGTGGGCGGCTGGTCGTCGAGCAGCGCCCGGGTGGCGAAGCCGCCGACCATCATGTGCAGCAGGAAGTCGAGCGCGGGACAGTCCGGGCGGACCTCGCCCCGGTCGATCGCACGCTGGATCACCTGGTGGAAGCCGGAGATCTCCGGCTCCACGAGCTGGGCCCGGAAGGCCTCGCGCAGATCCGGGTTGTTGTGCATCGCCATGGCGACGCCCCGCATGAGCGCCGAGTTCTGCTCGATGGTGCAGTCGTCCTCGAGCAGCACCAGCGCGTGCAGGTCGCCCCGGAGGGTGCCGGTGTCGATCTCACCGATCCGGTCGGGCTTGCCGTGCCGGATGGCCTTCACGACCAGGTCGGCCTTGCCGCCCCACTGGCGGTAGAGCGTGGCCTTGCTGGACCGGGTGCGGGCGGCCACGGCGTCCATGGTGAGGGCGTCGTAGCCGACTTCGCGAAGCAGGTCGAGCACGGCCTCGTACAACTCGGCCTCGCGTTCGGGCGTGATTCGGCTGCGACGCGCGGTGGCGGTCTCAGTCATGTCTCTCACCTTCCCGATGCGGCTGCCCGCTTGGAACGACACGGTTTCGTACACAACGAATGTACCCCAGCCTCAAGCGAAACGAAACGGTTTCGTTCGTGTGCTGGGTCACCCCTGTCGGATTTCCATAAGGGGACGCCCCGGGCCGGTCTTCGCGAGGTGGCGCGCCGGAGCGGTCCGCATGGGGCGGCGCGCCCCGGACCGGCCCGCTTCCGCTCCCGCCCCGCCCCGGACCGCTCCGGTTGCCGGCCCCCCTCCCCCGGAAAAGCATGAGGAGGTGAGCTATCTGCGCCTGCCCCACCTCAACGGCGACCTGCTGTGCTTCGTGGCCGAGGACGACCTCTGGCTGGCCCCCCTGGACTCCCCGGACCGGGCCTGGCGGCTGACCGTGGACCGCGCCAAGACCGGGCACCCCCGCTTCTCCCCCGACGGCCGCCACATCGCCTACACCACCTGGCGCACCCTGGTGCCCGAGATCCACCTCGTCGGCGCCGGTGGCGGACCCGCGCGGCAGCTCACGTACTGGGGCAGCGCCGACACCCAGGTGTGCGGCTGGACCCCGGACGGCGACATCCTCGCCGTCACCTCCCACGGCGAGCCCTTCTCCTACTTCACCTGGGCCTACAAGGTGACCACGGACGGCGCCCCCGGCCGCAGACTGCCCTGGGGGCCGGTCGCCGACATCCAGGTCGCCGACATCGACGGCGAGCGCAGAAGCCTGCTGCTCACCGGCACCCCACCGCACGAACCGGCCTCCTGGAAGCGGTACCGGGGCGGTGCCATGGGCCGGCTCTGGCTGCACGGAGAGCGGCTGCTGCCGGACATCGGCGGGCACCTGCACTCCCCCATGTTCGTCGGCGGCCGGATCGCCTTCCTCTCCGACCACGAGGGCGTCGGCAACCTCTACTCCTGCGCGCACGACGGCACCGACCTGCGCCGCCACACCGACCACGACGCCTTCTACGCCCGGCACGCCTCGAGCGACGGCAGCCGGGTGGTCTACCAGTGCGCGGGGGAGCTGTGGCTCGTGGAGGACTTCGCCCCGGACGCCCTGCCGCGCAGGCTCGACATCCGGCTCGGCGGTCCGCGCGCCGGGCGCCGCCGGCACCAGGTGCCGGCTTCCCAGCACGTGGACGGCATCTCCATGGACGAGACCGGGCGGGCCAGCGCGGTCGTCGTCCGGGGCAGCCTGTACTGGCTCACGCACCGGGACGGCCCGTCCCGCACGATCACGGACACGCCCGGGGTCCGGGTCCGGCTGCCGGAGATGCTCGGCACCACCGGGCGGGTGGCGTACGTGACCGACGCCGAGGGCGAGGACGCCGTCGAGATCGCCCGGCTCCCCCGCGCCTCCGGCGACCGCGCCACGCGCCGGCTGGGCCGGGGCGGGCTGGGGCGGGTCCTGGAGATGGTGTCCGACCCACTGGGCGAACGGCTGGCCGTCGCCTCCCACGACGGACGGCTGCTGCTGATCGACGTCGCGGACGAGGAGGGGGCCGAGGGCGTGGAAGGGGCCGCCGCCGGGGGCCCGGTGGCCCGCGGGGACGGCGAGGAGAGCGGGAAGAGCGGGGACGCCAACGGCTCCGGGGCGTCCGGCGGCGGGGCCGCGGCGGCCCCGGACGACCGGGTCACCGAGCTGGTCCGGTCCGTCAACGGCCCCGTCCGCGACCTCGCCTTCTCCCCCGACGGCTCCTGGGTCGCCTGGTCACACCCGGGGATCGGCCGCTCGCTGCGGCAGATCAGGCTGGCCCGCATCAAGGACCGGCACGTCGTCGACGTCACCAACGGCCGCTTCGAGGACGAGAACCCCGTCTTCACCCGGGACGGCCGCTACCTCGCCTTCCTGTCCTGGCGCGGCTTCGACCCGGTGTACGACGTCCACACCGGCGACCTGTCCTTCCCGCTGGGCTGCCGCCCCTACCTGGTCCCGCTCTCCTCGGCGACCCCCTCCCCCTTCGCCCTGAACCCCGAGGGCCGCCCGGCCGCCGGGGGGCTCGACCCGATCGAGGACCAGGGCGGCGCGGAGGGCGGCGCGGTGATCGTGGAGGTGGCGGGACTGGAGAACCGGGTGACCCCGTTCCCGGTCGTCGCCTCCAAGTACTCCGCGCTGCACCCGGTGGCCGGCGGGGGGCTGGTCTGGCTGCGCTGGCCCATCTCCGGGGCGCTCGGCGAGACCTTCGCCAACCCGGCCGACATCAGCGGCCGGCCGACGCTCGAGTACTTCAACATCGCCAAGGCCAAGAAGTCCGAACTGGTGGACCACCTGGACTGGTTCGCGGTGAGCGGGGACGCGACCCGGCTGATGGTCGTCGACGAGGGCGACCTGCGGGCGGTGCCGTCGACCGAGCCCGGCGACGGCGACACGACCGTCTGGATCGACATGCGCCGCATCGTGCACCACGCCGATCCGCCCGCCGAGTGGCGCCAGGCCTACGACGAGGCCGGGCGGCTCATCCGCGCCTACTTCTGGGACCCCGGAATGTGCGGCATCGACTGGGACGGGGTGCTCGCCCAGTACCGGCCCCTGGTCGAACAGGTCGCCTCCCCCGACGACTTCGCCGATCTGCTGCGCGAGGTCCTCGGCGAGCTGGGCACCTCGCACGCCTACGTCACCGCCGCCCGCCACAACGAGGGACCGCCCCACTACCAGCGCCGGCAGGGCCTGCTCGGCGCCAACCTCGTCGAACGGCACGGCGGTTGGGCCGTCAAACGCATCCTGCCCGGCGACTCCTCCGACTCCAAGGCACGCTCACCGCTGGCCGGCACGGGCATCCGTGAGGGCGCCGTGCTGACCCACGTGGACGGCCGCCCCGTCGATCCGTCGACCGGGCCGTACCCGCTGCTCGCGGGCTCGGGCGGGACGACGACGGAGCTGACGTTCGCCCCGCCGCCGGGCGAACCGGGGCGGGCCCGGCGGGTCGCCGTCATGCCGCTCGTCGACGAACGGCCCCTGCGCTACCAGGACTGGGTGGCCAAACGCCGCGAGGTCGTCCGGGAGCTGAGCGGCGGCCGGTGCGGGTACCTGCACATCCCCGACATGGGCGGCTCCGGCTGGGCCCAGTTCAACCGGGACCTGCGCATGGAGGTGTCCCGGCCGGCGCTGATCGTGGACGTGCGCGGCAACGCGGGCGGGCACATCAGCGAACTCGTCATCGAGACGCTGAGCCGCACGATCCTCGGCTGGGACCTGACCCGCGACGCCCAGCCGGTGTCGTACACCTCGAACGCGCCCCGGGGTCCGGTCGTGGCCCTCGCCGACGAGGCGACCTCCTCCGACGGCGACATGATCACCGCCGCCTTCAAGCTGCTCGGGCTGGGGCCGGTCGTCGGCCAGCGCACCTGGGGCGGCGTGGTCGGCATGACCGGCCGGCACCGGCTCGGCGACGGCACGGTGATCACAGTCCCGATGAACGCGGCCTGGTTCGACGCCTACGGCTGGTCCGTGGAGAACCACGGTGTCGCCCCGGACCTGGAGATCCTGCGCACCCCGCTGGACTGGGCCGAAGGGCGCCACGCCCAGCTCGACGACGCGGTCCGACTGGCCCTGGAGCTCCTGCGGACCAATCCGGCGGCCGAACCCCCCGACTACAGCGGCGTCCCCTACACCCCCCGCCCCCAACTCCCCCCGAGACGCACCGCCTAAGGGGGCACGCGGGCCGCCCGGGGCACGTGCCCCCTCAGTGCGCGGACCGAGGGGCGCGGGGAACCGCGCGACCGGCCCTCGCCCACCCGCGGCCCCACGACGCACGGCACGGTGCCCCCCGAAGGACTCGGAGGGCACCCCGGGCTGCAGAAGCCGAAGCCCGCGCAGCGCTACGCGTCGTAGTCGGCGTCGAAGCGGTCGTCCATCTCCCGCTGCGAGTCGTC
This sequence comes from Streptomyces cellostaticus, assembly GCF_023630175.1. Lineage (GTDB taxonomy): Bacteria > Actinomycetota > Actinomycetes > Streptomycetales > Streptomycetaceae > Streptomyces > Streptomyces cellostaticus_A. The sequence continues at coordinate 134,298 of NZ_JALLIN010000002.1, forward strand.
CATGTCACGCATGTTCGACCGGCCCCGCTCGGGCTGCTGGTGGCCACGCTGACCCTGCTGCTGCCCGTGCTGACCCTGCTGCGGGCCACGCTGACCGGCCTGCGGGCCACGCTGACCGGCCTTCTCGCGGGCCTGGCCGGCCTTCTCGCGGGGCTGGCCGGCCTTCTCGCGGGGCTGGTTCTGCCAGTCGTTGGTCTTCTCGCTGAACTGGTCCTTCATACCCATGTGGGTTCACTCCCGAAGTGGGTGGGGGTCGGCCCCCGCTGGGGCCTCGACCAGATTCACACGGGCCAACACGCTGCGCATGTCGATCAGTTACGGTGCGTAGCACGGGCTGCCTCATCCGCCGCCCCACCTGCGCCGACGAGCCCGGAGCGCATGCCCTGGAGCCGAGGCGCGAACCGCCGCACCTCGCGCTGGCCGACGGTGCCGACGAGCGCCGGCAGGTAGCCGCGCACACCCTGCATGCCCCGCAGCCACCACTGCCCGTACACGTGCGCCGAGCGCCGCTCGATCCCGGCGACGATCCGGTCCACCGCCGGGCCCAGCGGGTACGTCTTGTTCGAGGGCCACGGCAGCCGCTGCCTGAGCTCCCGCATCACGTCGTCCTGGTCGGCACCGCGCACCATGTCGGTGTCGGTCCAGGACAGGTATCCGACGCCCACCCGGACACCCTGGTGACCGACCTCGGCCCGCAGGCTGTGCGCGTACGCCTCCACACCCGACTTGGAGGCGCAGTACGCCGTCATCATGGGCGCCGGGGTGATCGCGGCGAGCGAGGCGATCTGCAGCAGATAGCCCCGGCTCTCGACCAGCACCGGCAGGAACGCGCGGGCCGTGACCGCCGAACCGATCAGGTTCACCTCGATCACCCGCCGCCAGGCCTCGGGGTCGGAGTCGGCGAAGGGCCCCCCGGTCGCCACACCGGCGTTGGCGACGACGATGTCGACCTTGCCGAAGCGGGCCTTCACCTCCTGGGCGACCCGGCTCATCGCCTCCTGGTCGGTGACGTCGGCGTACCAGTGCGCGCTCTCGTTGTGCAGCCGCCCGGAGACCTCCTTGAGCGCGTCCTCCTCCAGTCCGACCAGCGCGACCCGGGCGCCGCGCGCGGAGAGCTTGCGGGCGAGCAACTCGCCGACGCCGCGCGCCGCTCCGGTGACGACGGCGACCTGTCCCTCGAGGCTGACCCTGCTCATGCGCCCTCCTTGACGTGCTGTACGACGGTGGGACGGGAGACGGGCGTGTCCCCCGTGACGTAGGTGGTGACGAGTTCCCGGATTCTCCCGGTCACCCGCTCCGGGGCCTCGACGGGAGACATGTGGCCGATGCCGGGCAGCTCGGTGAGTCCGAGGCACCGGGGCAGCGCGGCGACCAGCGCGTGGGCGTGCGCCACGGGCGTCAGCCGGTCGGCGGCGCCGTGCACCACCGCGGTGGGCACACGCAACTCCCGCACCCCGTGGTCGAGGTCGAGCGCCGCGAGCATGACGGCCCAGGCGTGGCGCACGGTGCGCGGGCAGGCGTGCACGATCCGCGCGCACGCTTCCACCATGTGCGGGGCCGAACCGGCGCCCATGGTGCCGTACTTGAGGACGCGCTTCGCCAGGGGCGTGACCGGCCCGAGCGGGGCGCGCGACCTGAGCACGCGCCCGGTGAGCCAGGTGCGTGTCCACCCCGCGCGCAGCGGCACCACGCGTGCCTCGGCGACCAGCCGGGAACCGCCCGTGCTGCACAGCAGGGCGGCCGCGGCGTGTTCGCGGAACCGGGGGCGCGCGGAGGCGGCCATGACCGCCATCCCGCCCATGGAGTGGCCGACGACGAGCGCCTTCTCCTCGCGTGCGAGGGTGTGGGCGAGCACCGCCTCGAGGTCGTCCGCCAGCGCCTCGGTGGTGCAGGCACGGCTCGCCGGACTGCGCCCGTGGCCCCGCTGGTCGTAGGCGATCACCCGGTGGTCGGCCGCCAGTTCCCGGATCTGCGCCGCCCAGAACGCGGTCGAGCAGGTCCAGCCGTGGCAGAGGACGACGGGGGGTGCGTCCTCGGGGCCGTGCACCTCGACGTGCAGCCGGGCGCCGTCCGCGGAGACCACGGTGAGGGTCCGGGCCGGCACCGGCGGGGCGTACGGGCCGGAGGCCACCGCGCCGCTCCGGCTCATGCGGCGGCCTCGCTCGTCCGCCCCGTCACCGGTCCGGCGTCGGCGTCCCGGGTGCCGGGCCGCCGGACGACCTCGTACTCCGCCAGGTCCACCCGACGGGTCGCGCGCCGGAACTCCGCCGTCGTACCGGGCCAGATGGTGGTGTTGCGGCCGCTCGGGTCGAGGTACCAGCTCGTGCAGCCGCCGGTGTTCCACACGGTCCGCTTCATGCGCTCCTGCACCCTGTGGTTCCAGGCGTCGACGGCGGCGGGCCGCGCGTCGAGGGCGACACGGCCTCCCCCGGTGCCTCCAGGGCCCGGGGGGACCGCCAGCACGTCGAGCTGGCGCAGGTAGTCGGCCATGTAGGTGAGCTGGGACTCGATCATGAGGATCATCGAGGAGTTGCCGAGGCCGGTGTTGGGCCCGATGATCGTCATCCAGTTGGGGAACCCGGCGGCCGAGGCCCCGCGCAGCGCCCGCATGCCGCCCTTCCAGGTCTCGGCGAGCGTGACCCCCTCGGCCCCCACCACCCGCTCGGCGATGGGCATGTCCGTGACGTGGAAGCCGGTGCCGAAGATGATCGCGTCGACCTCCGCCTCGCTGCCGTCGGCCGCGACGACGGTGGAGCCGCGGATCTCGCTGAGCCCGCTCGCGACGACGTCGACGTTGGGTCGGGCCAGCGCCGGGTAGTACTCGCTGGACAGCAGGATCCGCTTGCAGCCGATGCGGTAGTCGGGGGTGAGCTTGGCGCGCAGCGCCGGATCCTTGACGGCGCGGGCCATGTTGCGCTTGGCGAGCCGTTCGACCAGGCCGAGTTCGTCGGGGTGCTTGGTGAACGCCTGCACCTGCAGTTCGCGGATGCCCCACAGCATGCCGCGCCTGAGCCGGGTGGTGAACGGCAGCGCCCGGTGCAGCCGGCGTTCGGCGGCGCCGATGGCGCGGTCCATGCGCGGCATCACCCAGGGCGGGGTGCGCTGGAAGAGGGTGAGCCGGCCGACCTGGCGCTGGATGGCGGGCACGATCTGGATGGCGGAGGCGCCGGTGCCGACCATGGCGACCCGCTTGCCGCGCAGGTCGTAGTCGTGGTCCCAGCGGGCCGAGTGGAACACCTTGCCGGGGAAGGTCTCGAGTCCCGGGATGCCCGGCGTCTTCGGGTCGGACAGCGGTCCGGTGGCGGAGACGACCACGTCGGCGGTGAGCGTGCCCCGCGCGGTCTCGATCTCCCACCGCAGCCGCTCTCCGTCCCAGCGCATCAGCTTCACCTCGGCACCGAAGCGGAGGTGCGGGCGCAGCCCGAACACATCGGTGACGTGCTCCAGATAGGCCCGGATGTGCTCCTGCCCGGAGAAGGTGCGCGGCCAGTCGGGGTTGGGGGCGAAGGAGAAGGAGTACAGATGGGAGGGCACGTCACAGGCGCACCCGGGATAGCTGTTGTCCCGCCAGGTGCCGCCGACCCCGTCGGCCCGCTCCAGGACGACGAAGTCGGTGATCCCCTCGCGGCGCAGCCGCACCGCGGCCCCCAGTCCGCCGAACCCGGACCCGATCACCGCCACCCGTACATGCTCGTGCTCGGCCATCCCGAAGCCTCCACGCATCGCCTTGGACCATGCCAGTGAACACTGGCGCAATGGGACTGTAGAGCAGCGGCGTACCGAGCGGTAGAGGGCGGGGAAGGGAAAGTTACCGGCGGTACAACATAGGCTGCGAACGTGACGGACGACGGCGCACACGAGGTCGAGCAGGGCGGCGGGGCACGCGAGTACCGCATGGAGGAACTGGCCCGCCTGGCCGGCATCACCGTGCGCACCCTGCGCTTCTACCGCGAACGCAAGCTGATCCCGCCACCCCGCCGCGAGGGCCGCATCGCCTGGTACGACGACCACCACCTGGCCCGCCTGCGCACCATCGCGGCACTCCTCGAACGCGGCCACACCCTCACCGGCATCGCGGAGCTCGCGGAGGCCCTCGACCAGGGCCGCGACGTCGCCGACCTGCTCGGCGTCGGCGCCCCCACCGAGGAGGAGCCGGTCCGCCTCACCCCCGAGGAACTCGCCGCCCGCTTCGAGGGCGAGGTCACCCCGGAGAACCTGGCCGCCGCCATGGACCTCGGCTACCTGGGCACCGACGGCGACGAGATCGTCCACATCAGCCGCCGCCTGCTGGACGTCTCCTCCGCCCTCGTCCGCGAGGGCATACCCCTGGCGGAGGTACTGGCGGCCGGCGAACGCGTCCGCGAGCACGCCGACGCCCTGGCCGCCCTCTTCGCCGACATGATCCTCCGCCACGCCCCCGAGGAGGACCTCCACCGCCTGCGCCCCCTGGCCCGCAGCGTGGTGGAGGCGGAACTCTCCCTGGCCCTGGACCGGCGGATCGGCAAGCGGGACTGAAGGCCGGGCCGCCGGCGACCGCCGCGGGCCCTCAGAGGTCGTACACGACGGTCACCGGCGCGTGGTCGCTCCACCGCTCGCCGTGCGTCGCGGCGCGCTCGACGAACCCCTTGACCGCCCGGTCCGCGAGCGCGCGCGTGGCCAGGTGGTAGTCGATCCGCCAGCCCGAGTCGTTGTCGAAGGCCCGCCCCCGGTACGACCACCACGAGTACGGGCCCGCCACGTCCGGGTGCAGGGCGCGCACGACGTCCACGTAGCCGCCGTCATCGGCGGTGAGGACCCGGGTGAGCCAGTCCCGCTCCTCGGGGAGGAAGCCGGATCTCCTGGTGTTGCCACGCCAGTTCTTGAGGTCGGCCGGCTGGTGGGCGATGTTCCAGTCGCCGCAGACCACCACGTGGCGTCCGTCGGCGGCGGCCCGCTCGCGCAGCCCCCTGAGGTGGACCAGGAACTCGTCCATGAAGCGGTACTTCTCGTCCTGGCGCTCGGTTCCCACCTCGCCGGAGGGGAGGTAGAGGGAGGCGACGGTCACACCGGGCAGGTCGGCCTCCGCGTAGCGCCCGCTGCCGTCGAACTCGGCGGAGCCGAAGCCGATGCGGACGCGGTCGGGTTCGCGTCGCGTGTACAGCGAGACGCCCGCTCGCCCCTTGGCGGCGGCCGGGGCGTGCACCACGTGCCAGCCGTCGGGCTGCCGGACCTCCTCGGGAAGCTGGTGCGGCTCGGCACGCACCTCCTGCAGGCAGACGACGTCCGCGGAGGTCCGGGCCAGCCACTCCACGAAGCCCTTCCGGGCGGCGGCCCGCAGTCCGTTCACATTCACCGAGGTCACAGTCAGCACCCCGGCACGATACCGGCACACTGGGCGAGGCCGGTTTTTTCCTTTGCATAGAAGTACGATGCCCAGCATGAATATACGTCGCGTTCGCTTCGACCATCCCGACGCCGTCAAGCTCAACGACGTGGTCCAGGAGGAGTACCACCTGCGCTACGGCGACGGCGGCGACGCCACGGTGCTCGACCCCGCCGACTTCGACCCGCCCCGAGGCGCCTACCTGATCGCGTACGACGAGTTCGACCGGCCGGTCGCCACCGGCGGCTGGCGCAGCCAGGACAGCAACGGCGAGGGCAACGAGGACGGCGACGCCGAGCTCAAGCGGATGTTCGTCGTCGAGGGGATGCGCGGCCTGGGCCTCGCCCGGCGCATCCTCGCGGCCCTGGAGGAGGACGCCCGCATGGCCGGCCGCGTCCGCATGGTCCTGGAGACCGGCACCAAGCAGCCGGAGGCCATCGCCCTGTACACGTCGAGCGGTTACGAGCCGTGCGCCAAGTTCGGTTACTACCGCCACTACGAGGAGAGTCGCTGCTACGCGAAGCGGTTGTGAACACGAGAGAGCCCGGCCGGCTTCCGCCGGCCGGGCCGCATGACGTGCGGGGTGCCCGCGCGCGCGTGACGCGCGGCGGCCAAGGCAGTGAAGATCGTTCCCCGGGTGCGCAGTGATCCTCGCCCGGGGACCGGTACCGGCTCGCGCGCCCGGTGGCGGCCGTACGCCCTGGTCTCAGTGGCGGTGATACGCCTTGTTGGCGATGCGCCAGCCCTCGTCGGCGCGGACCAGCAGGAAGATGTCGGTGAACGTGTCCGCGCCGTGCGAGAGCGTCATGGTGGCGGTCGCGACGGTGCCGTGGACATCGACGGCGTCGATGCGGCGGGTGCGGGTCGGCTCGTCCGGGGCGGGCCGGCCCTGGAAGAGGGCGCAGTACTCGTCCAGGCGCCAGGAGACGAAGGCGCCGTCCCGGACTCCCTCGATGTGGGCGGTGGGAAGGAACGCGTCACGGAAGTGGGCGGGGTCGCCGGTGGCGTGTCCGCGGATGTAGGCCCGGAGCGGCGTGAGCACGGCCTCCTCCACGGCGGGGACCGTGGCGGCGACGGCGATGTCGGCCTCGGGGGAGGCAGGGGTGCCGGCCAGACCGGCCGCGCTGCGCAAGGGGGTGTCCGACGCGGCGGCCAGCAGTGCCATGTCCTTGGCCAGAGCGCCGATCGTGAATTCGGCCGCGGCAGCGGACGGCTCTCCGAGGAGGAAGTGGCGCTTGACGGCCACGAGTCCGCCGAGCCGGCCGAGTTCGAGGACGTCCAGGGTCTGTGCGCGGGGCAGGCCGAGGGCGTCGGCCTGCCGGAGTGAGTCACGCAGTGCGAGGACGGCTCCGGCGAGGCCGCTGTTGGCGATCAGCTTGAGCGCGGCGGCGGTGGGGGCGTCGTCCGCGCGCCGGACGGTGCCCAGCGCCTCCAGAACCGGTCGGACCCGGTCGAGTGCGTCCTGGTCGGCGGCGGCGAGGATCTGCAGGGTGCCGGCGGCGGCAGCCGGCACCGAGCCGAGCAGGGGTGCGTGGATGTAGGACGGCCCGAGTCGCCGGGCCAGCCGCGACGCCTCGGCGGGGGCGACGGTACTGGTGTTGAGCACGATCGCGTCCGTTCGCAGGGAGTCACGGACGTCGTCGAGGATCTGCCGGCAGGCCGGCCCGTCGAACAGCGCCAGGAGGACGAGGTCGGCCTGCGCCACGGCCTCGTTCGGGTCGCGGGTCGTCCTGACGGTGCCTGAGGTGCGCCCCGAGCGGGTCCAGCCGACGACGTCCCAGTCCTGGGCGGCCAGTCGGGTCGCGATCGCGCCGCCCATGCGTCCCAGACCGAGGACGGCGATCGTGTGCGGTGTGGTCATGTGCGCCACAGTGGTGCACCCCGAACGTTGCGACAAGCGCAGATTTCGCATGCCCACCCTGCGGGAGCCGCATACCGACCGCCATACTGCCGCCATGGATCTGACTGTGTGGCGGGCCTTCGTGACCGTGTGCCGGACCGGATCGCTGTCGGCGGCTGCAGCCGAGCTGCATCACACGCAGTCGGCCGTCTCCCGGCAGATCGCCGGGCTGGAGCGGCAGCTCGGCGTGCTCCTGGTGGAGCGCCACGCGCGTGGTGTGCGTCCGACGCCGGCCGGTGAGGTGTTCCGGCGCCACGCCCTGGCCACACTCAACGAGGCCGACCGCGCCGTTCGCGCGGTACGCGACGCTCGTGACGGAGTGTGCGATCGGCCCCTGGCCATCGGAGCGACGCCGTCCCTCGCCGCGGGGATCGTCCCCGAAGCCGTCCGCAGCCTGCTGCAGCAGGCCGGGTCCGTCCGGTGGAGCCTGCTCCCCGGCCTGAGCGCGCAGCTGCACGGCCGCGTGGTCGCCGGCGATCTCGACCTCGCCGTCGTCACCGACGCCCCGCCCGGGCTGGCCGTCGACCCGCGGGTCGAACGCCGGTTCCTCGGGCTGGACGAGATGGTCGTCGTACTGCCCGTTGGCCATCCGCTGGCCGGGGGCGGGCCGGTGCGCATCGAGGCGCTGGCCGATCAGACCTGGGTCGAGGACAACGAGGGCTCGGCGGCGCTCCTGGGCCGGCACGCCGCCCGCGCCGGAGTCAGCGCCCGCATCGACCTCGCCGCGGCCGATCTGCCCGGCAAGCTGGCTCTGGTCGCCACCGGTCACGCCATCGCGTTGGTCCCCGGAGCGCTGACGCGCGCGCTGAGGGCCGACGTCACCACGGTCGGCCTGGTGGATCCCCCGACCCGCGGTGTCTACACGATCACACCGCGCCGCGACGCCCACCCCCGCGCAGCGCCCCTGCTCGAACTGCTCGCCGCGGCCTTCGCCTCGATCCGTCCGGCACCGGCTCCGCCCGGGTCCGGCACGACGGACGACCAGGCCGCCGCGCAGCCTCACGACGGCATCACGGACGCGTGAGCCGGGATCGGCACGGTCGGGAGACCGCCGTTTCCTCCAACTGCCGGACGCGGTCCGGCGTTCGGGTGTCCGGACCACCGGCGGCGCGACTACCCCCATGACGATTCCCACGGGCAAAAAACGAAAGATCCCGCCCGACTCGTAGAGTTGGACGGGATCTCGTGAACCCTTCACGAGCTGACTCGCGAACGGCTCTGTGCGTGGACCTGAGGGGAGTTGAACCCCTGGCCCCCTCGATGCGAACTATGGGCATGGTGGTCGCTGAGGTCTCCTGGGCTGGTGGCGTACCTGGCTAGGGGCAAAGGCGGTTGGCGCTGGTCGGTGGGGTTGCTGTACTTCGCTGCGGTACTGCAACGGTCCAGAGGTGCTGGCCGAGCAGCAACGGGCCGGCCTGGGCTCCAGCTCGGTCATTAGCCGAAGAAGTGCAGGACCGGCTCCGTGGACTGCGGCCCTGAACCCGGCCAACCCTGCGACCTGCGACCTGCGAACTTGGCTGTCGGTGGTTGTCAGCGTTGGTTGTCCTTGAGCACCTTCCGACGGCCCACAGGCGACCCGGAGCGGAACTCGCCTTCAAAGCGGCTATGGGTGCCGAAGGTGCTCATCTCCCGGCTGCGCTCGCGCAGGAGCGCCCCGCAGCACGTGGCTTCGGGGCGCCAGTGGGGTCTAGTCGACCATCTGTCCGTCGTACATACCGCCACTGCAGGTGTTGGTCGCCCAATTGACCGTTCCGCCGCCCTGCTCGCACTCACCCGGGGTGAGGCTGGCGGCGGTGGCCGTGGCGGCGCCTGTGAGCCCGAGTCCGGCGAGGGCTGCCGTGGCGATGACGGCGGCGAGGATTCGTCGAATGCGCATTTGGTTTGCCTTTCACGGATTGCCTCGGTTGGGACAGTGTGCGCACCTCTCCATCCTGTGCACAGCATCCGGGGTACGCCATTCGAGGGAAGGGCGGCCATCGGTCGCCGGGGCGTGGGCGCAAGTGATCGTCGGTTGTGCGGACGATCCAGAGCCTGCGCGTAGGCATGCGGTTGGCGTAGCGGCTTTGGGCTGGAGCTGCTTTGGGGCGAGTGATCATGGCCCCGTAAGCTTCCGGCGCGTCGGGCAGTCAGTTGACCTCCCCGTTAAAGCACGACGTTGGGGCCGTGATCTTCGAGGCTCGCACCAAAGTGGCTGGCTAAAGTCGCGGAGCCGACCGCCCCAGCCGCGACGTGTCGTGACCTCATGCCGCTGGCCAACCCTTACCAGGGCGCGCGTCGGCGCAGCGCGGGCGGAGCGGGCCGGAGGCAGGAGCGGCGCCCGCAGCGGAGCCGGGAGCGCGCCCGGCGGAGCGGAGCGCAGCCGGGGCTTGATGAGGTAGGGAAATCCGTAACTGGAGCGGCAGAGCCGGGCCTAGGCTCGAAGCGGCTCGACAAACTCACCGTGCGGGACGTGAGGAACTGGGTGAACGGCCTCCTGGAGCAGTGCCAGTGCTGCGCTCAGGGCCTCGACGCCAAGCGGGGCACTTCGCGCTGCTGCGCCATCGCCGAGTGCTGCGAACGGATCCCGTCCCGCCGCACCGTGCAAGATGCGCGTGCTGTCCTGCGGTCGGCGCGGAACAGGAGCTCTCCCGACAGGCGGCCGGTGAGCTATGGACGGCAAACGACTTCGTGTTCACCACGCGCTACGGCACGCCTTTGGAGCCGCGCAACTTCAACCGCCGGTTCATGGACCGCTCCGCCCGCGCCGGCGTCCGCCAGATCCGGCTGCACGACACCCGGCACACCTGTGGCTCGCTGCTCGCGGCCCTGGACGTGCATCCCCGCGTCGCCATGCAGATCCTTCGGCACAGCAAAATCGCGGTCACCATGGAGGTGTACACGCACGTCCCATCCGAAGCGACTCGCCGGGCGCTGCGCAAGCTGGGCAAGCATCTCGGGAAACAAGATCCGAAGTAGTTGCTGTACTTCACTGCTGTATAGCACGTCAAAGCCCCGGTCGAGAGATCTCGACCGGGGCTTTGAGCTGCGTGGACCTGAGGGGATTTGAACCCCTGGCCCCCTCGATGCGAACGAGGTGCGCTACCGGACTGCGCCACAGGCCCTTGCAACGAGTGAAACTCTAGCATCCCCGTCGGGGTGCTTGGAAATCCGTTCCCTGACTGGTCAGGGGCGGGCTTCCGAGGGGGTGACGGCTGTCACTCGTTGGCCGCGCGCGGCCGGTCGCCGTCCTCGTACTGGTCGAAGAGCGGGGTGCGTCCGCGTTCACGGGCCCGGCGTGCGGAAGCCGCGCCGGCGGCCGCCCCGCGCGAGCGGGACCGGGCGGGCGGGACCGAGTCACCGCGACCCTCGGCCGGCGCCGGCTCGCGCTCGGCGGCCGGCCGGTCCGCCCCGGCGTCCGGCGCGTGGCCGTCCTGCTCCGGCACCAGGGGGCCGGAGCGCGCCGAACTCCAGGCGTCGGGAGCACCGAGGTCGACGTCGGAGGTGGCCCGGGGCGCGACCGGCGCGGTCACGTAGGTGGGCAGCGGTACCGGCACCGGGTCCCAACTGTCCCCGTGGCCGGGCCGGCGCTGCCGCTCGCGCTGCTGGTCGACCCATTCGGCGTGGTCGGTCTGCTCGACGAGGGCGCGGCGGTCGGCCGCGAGCGCGGACATGCCGGTCTCGGTCCCGGGCGCCGGCTCCTCGTCCGGTTCGTCGGGGGCCGGCTCCGCCTCCAGGGGCGCGCGCCGCCGCGGCTGGCGCTCGCGCAGGCTGCGGGCGGCGTCCTCGGCGCGGCGGCGGTCCATGTGGTACGCGAAGCGGCGGCGCTCCTGCGTGCGCAGGTACCCGATGTAGCCGCTGAGCATGAGGGCGGGCACGCCCGGCGCCCAGAGGAAGGCGAGGCCGCCGACGGCGGCGACGATGGCGCCGGCGGTGAAGGCGACGAAGAGCATGACGGTGGTGCGCCGTCGGCGCGCGAGCACCTTGGAGCGCCGGGCGCGCGCCGCGGCCGCCTGTGCCGAGGCCGTGTTCCGCGGGGCGGGCACCCGGGCCTGCGCCGGCACGGGCACCGAACCGGTCGCGGGCTTCGGCCCGGACGAGGATCTGGGCGTCGCGGGGGACGGCTTGGGCGCCGGGAGGCCGGACCGGTCGCGCGCCGGTTCGGTCCGGTCCGCCTGCTCGGGTTCGCCGTCGGCGCGGTTCTGACGGCGGGTCGGAGGCATGGCGAAGGACCGGACGTCCACCGAGTCGGTGACGGCGTCCGGGTCTCCGGCGTCCGGCTCCCCCTCCTGGGTGGAGCGCGCCCGCAGGTCCTTGGCGTACCGGCGCTCCATGCCCGCCCGTCCGGACAGCAGCCGGATGGCGGTACTGAAGCGTTCCGTCGGACGGGCCTCGTTCAGCTCGTCCTGCCTACGGAGCCACATCGGCACCAAGTAGGCGGCCCAGGCCCCGACGATGACTGCGTAGATGAGGCCGCTGCTGCTCACGTCTCACACGGTAGAGGGGTTTGCGTGAGGCCATCCGCCAATTGGGCCGGTGTGTCGCACGATCTGGCTGATATTTCGAGCTTTTTTTGCGACCGATGCGATCAGCGGACCGCGGCAAGTCGCGAATTGAATGTCCCGAGGCGGCTTCCCGGCTCCACTGAATTCGAACACGTATTCAATTTTGGAGTCAGGCGGGATTCCGCGGGGTGTTCTCCCGCCGGCTCCGCTCAAAACGTGCCCGCCGCCAGCGCGTGAGCAGGCCGTCGGGCACCTCCTCCGCCGTGAGCGCGTAGACGAGATGATCGCGCCAGGCCCCGTCGATGTGCAGATAACGCGGCCGCAGCCCCTCCTCACGGAATCCGAGCTTCTCCACGACCCGGCGGCTGGGCCGGTTCTCGGGGCGAATGCAGACCTCGACGCGGTGCAGGCCGACGGTGCGGAAACAGTGGTCGACCGCGAGCGCGACCGCCGTCGGCATCACCCCGTGCCCGGCCACCGCCTCGTCCACCCAGTAGCCGACATGGCCCGAGCACATCGACCCCCAGGTGATCCCGGCGACCGTCAACTGCCCGACGAGCTGCCCGCGGTACTCGATGACGAACGGCAGCATCCGGCCGGCGTTGGCCTCGGACCTGAGATGCCGGACCATCTGCCGGTAGGTCGGCCGGTGGGTGATCGGCCCGCTGGGCGTGGGCGGCGGGATGGTCGCCTCCCAGGGGCGCAGCCAGTCGCGGTTGCGCCGGTTGACCTCGCGCCAGACCCGCTGGTCGCGCAGTTTTATCGGCCGGAGGACGACATCGTCGTCGGCCAGCACGACGGGCCAGGACGGGCTGTTCAGCTCGCACCCCCACTGCCGGGACCGGGTCTGGGGTGGTCGCCGCCGCGGATCTGGTCGACGGCGTGGACCAGCAGCGGCTCCAGGACGGCGAGACCGTCCCGCACCCCGCCGCTGGAGCCCGGCAGATTGACGATCAGGGTCCCCTCCGCCACCCCGGCCAGTCCCCGGGAGAGGGCGGCGGTGGGCACCTTCTCCCGTCCGAACGCGCGGATGGCCTCGGCGATGCCCGGCACCTCGCGGTCGATCACCCGGCGGGTCGCCTCGGGGGTGCGGTCGGTGGGCGAGATGCCGGTGCCGCCGGTGGTGACGACCACGTCGTAACCGGCCGCCACCGCCGCCCGCAGCGCCGCCGCCACCGGCTCCCCGTCGGGCACGACCCGCGGCCCGTCCACGGCGAACCCGAAGCGTTCGAGGCCCTGGGCGATCAGCGGGCCGCCCCTGTCCTCGTAGACCCCGGCGGCGGCCCGGTTGGAGGCGGTGACGACCAGCGCGCGGTACGGCCCGGCCGTCATGCCCGGCTCCAGTCGCCCGACTTGCCGCCCGTCTTCTCCTCCACCCGCACGTCCGTGATGACCGCTCCCTTGTCGACCGCCTTGACCATGTCGATCACGGTGAGCGCGGCGACCGTCACCGCGGTGAGGGCCTCCATCTCGACACCCGTGCGGTCCGTCGTCCTGACGGTGGCCTCGATGCGCACGGCGTCGTCCGCGACCGACAGGTCCAGTTTCACACCGGACACCGACAACGGGTGGCACAGCGGGATCAGGTCCGGGGTGCGCTTGGCGCCCATGATGCCCGCGATGCGTGCGGTGGCGAGGGCGTCGCCCTTGGGGACGCCCTCGCCGCGCAGCAGCTCGACCACCCGGGGTGACACCAGGACCCGGCCGCTCGCGCGCGCGGTGCGGGCGGTCACGTCCTTGCCCGACACGTCGACCATGCGGGCCGCGCCCGCCGCGTCGATGTGCGTCAGTCGGTCCTGTGCGGCGGCTCCGGGGGTGTCCCCCCGGGAAGGCTCAGTCATGCTGTGTGACGCTCCCGGTCCGGGCCCGTCGCGGTGCGGTGCGCGGGCCTGCTGTGCGCGACACGGTACCGCCAAGCCGGGCCGGGCACCGGGCCAGGACCCCCGCGGGGGCGCTCAGCCGAGCAGCACGACCTCCACCTCGGCGCCCGGCTCGACGGACTCCACGTCCTCGGGGACGACGATCAGCGCGTCGGCATGGGCCAGCGCCGCGACCAGATGCGAGCCGGCGCCGCCGACCGGGCGCACCGTGCCGTCGGCGTAGCCGCCGCGCAGGAACTGCCGTCGCCCCTTCGGCGAGCGCAGCGGCCCGTCCGCGGCCAGGGTGGCCCTGACGCGGGGCCGGTGGACGTCCTCCAGGCCCATCAGGGTGCGGATGGCCGGGCGGACGAACAGCTCGAAGGAGACGTACGACGAGACCGGGTTGCCGGGCAGGGCCAGCAGGGGGGTGTGGTCGGGGCCGATGGAGCCGAAGCCCTGGGGTTTGCCGGGCTGCATCGCGAGCCTGCGGAACTCCACCCCGCTGCCCGGCTCGTCCTCGTCCCCGGCGTACGACAGCGCCTCCTTGACGACGTCGTACGCCCCGACGCTCACCCCGCCCGTGGTGACCATCAGGTCGGCGCGGACGAGCTGGTCCTCGATGGTGGACCGGAGGGTGTCGGCGTCGTCGGCGACGGCGCCGACCCGGTAGGCGATGGCGCCCGCGTCCCGGGCGGCGGCGGTGAGGGCGAAGCTGTTGGAGTCGTAGATCTGGCCGCTCGCCAGCGCCTCGCCGGGCTGGACGAGTTCGCTGCCCGTGGACAGCACGACCACGCGCGGACGCGGACGCACCCGCACCGTGCCCCGGCCGACCGCGGCGAGCAGCGCGAGCTGCGGCGGACCGAGGACCGTCCCGGCCTCCAGGGCCAGGTCGCCGGCCTTGACGTCGCTGCCCTTGGCCCGCACGTGCGCGCGTGCCTCGGCGGGGCGGTGCACGCGCACGTGCCCTTCGGCGCCCTCGGGCGCCAGACTCCGCGGATGCATCCCGGTGACGGGTCCCTCGCCGAGCCCGCCGTCGGTCCATTCGACGGGTACGACGGCCTCGGCGCCGGACGGCAGCGGTGCGCCGGTCATGATGCGGGCGGCCTGGCCGGGCCCGACCCGCACCGGCTCGCCCGGACCCGCGGCGACGTCGCCGACGACCTCGAGGACGGCGGGGAACTCCTCACTGGCGCCCGCGACGTCCGCGACCCGTACCGCGTACCCGTCCATGGAGCTGTTGTCGAACGGCGGCAGGGAGACCGGCACCGTGATGTCGTCGACCAGGACGCAGCCCTGGGCGTCGAGCAGTTGAAGCTCGATGGGTTCGAGGGGTCGGACGCTGCCGAGGATGTCCTCCAGGTGGTCGTCCACCGACCACAGGTCGTCCGGGCCGGCGGGGCGGGTCGCGGCGCTGCTCAACGTTGCTGCATCTCCTCGGCTACGTAACTGCGGAGCCAGGTCCGGAAGTCCGGGCCCAGATCCTCACGTTCGCACGCCAGTCTGACAATGGCACGCAGGTAGTCGCCACGGTCACCGGTGTCGTAGCGGCGGCCCTCGAAGACGACGCCGTGCACCGGGCCGCCGACCTTCTCGTCCTCGGTGAGCTGCTGGAGGGCGTCGGTGAGCTGGATCTCGCCGCCGCGGCCGGGCTCGGTCTTGCGGAGTATGTCGAAGACGTGCGGGTCGAGCACGTAACGGCCGATGACCGCGTAGTGGGAGGGGGCGTCGGCCGGGTCCGGCTTCTCGACCAGCCCGGTCACCTTGACCACGTCGCCGTCGGGGGTGCTCTCCACGGCCGCGCAGCCGTAGAGGTGGATCTGCTCGGGCGCGACCTCCATGAGGGCGATCACGCTGCCGCCGTGCTGCTCCTGGATCTCGATCATGCGCTGGAGCAGCGGGTCGCGCGGGTCGATCAGGTCGTCGCCGAGGAGCACGGCGAAGGGCTCCCGGCCGACGTGCGGGGCCGCGCACAGCACGGCATGGCCCAGACCCCTGGGATCGCCCTGGCGCACGTAGTGCATGGTGGCCAGGTCGCTGGACTCCTGCACCTTCGCGAGCCGCTCGGCGTCACCCTTCTTCTCGAGCGCCGATTCGAGCTCGTAGTTGCGGTCGAAGTGGTCCTCCAGGGGACGCTTGTTGCGTCCGGTGATCATGAGGACGTCGTCGAGCCCCGCCGACACGGCCTCCTCGACCACGTACTGGATCGCGGGCTTGTCCACGACCGGCAGCATCTCCTTGGGAGTGGCCTTGGTGGCCGGCAGGAACCGGGTGCCGAGGCCTGCTGCGGGGATGACAGCCTTGCTGATCCTGGGGTGCGACTGAGTCATGCCGGCAACCCTATCCGGTGCCTTTGCAGGGAATCTGTGGCTCCGGCCAATTGGTACTCATATGAACACATTGAGGAAGGGGTGCGGAACGACCAGTGGAACACGACGGACGCACGGCCGAGCCTGACAAGCGGACATTGCGGCGGGAGTTCCTCGCGGTGAGGAGCAGGTTGCCGGAGGGTGTCGTCCGGGCAGCGGGCGAGGCGCTGGCCGGGCGCGCCCTGGAGCTGCCCGAACTGGCGGGGGCGCGCACGGTGGCGGCCTATGTCTCCGTCGGCGCGGAACCCGGCACGCGCGCCCTGCTGGACGCCCTGCGCGCGCGAGGCGTGCGCGTCCTGCTCCCCGCCCTCCTGCCGGACAACGATCTGGACTGGGGAGAGTACACCGGACCGGACTCCCTCGCGCGGATCCAACATGGCGGAAAAATGGCCCTGTTCGAGCCCTCGGGCGAGCGTCTCGGCCCGGCCGCCGTGACGGGCGCGGACGTCGTCCTGCTGCCCGGGCTCGCGGTCGACGCGCGCGGGATGCGCCTGGGGCGCGGCGGCGGTTCGTACGACCGGGTGCTGGCGCGTCTGGAGGGCGCGGGCGCGGGGCCCGCCCTCGTGGTGCTGCTGTACGACACCGAGGTCGTCCAACGGGTCCCGGCGCAGGGCCACGACCGGCCGGTGCACGCGGTGGTGACGCCGTCGGGTGTGCGCCGCTTCACGGGCGCCTGAGCGGCCCCGGTACGCCGGACGGCCCCGCACACGGGTGTGCGGGGCCGTCCGGCGTTCGTGCGTCCGGGGCTCAGGGCCTGAGGACGAGGGTGTCGCTCGTGCTCCTGCCGACCGCCCCGTCGGAGAAGGCCCAGGGCAGCAGTTCGCCCTTGGCCCACTTGCCCGTCTGGTCCGTGTAGTGCGCGCTGAAGGCGTGCCCGGAGGCGCCGGTCAGGTTGATCCACTTGGACTTGTCGAGGTCGGCGAGGTTGACCACCATCCGCATCGACGGCACCCACACGACGCTGTAGCCGCCGGCGGCGTTCCAGCCGGAGGCGTTGACGGCGGCCTCGCCGCCGCTGAGCTTCCAGGGACCGCGGTTGAGGACGTACTGCAGGGCCTTGGGGCCCCCGGTGCCGAGCGTCTGGTTCTTCAGGAACAGGCGGTGCAGCCGGCCCCAGCTCCAGGTGTCGATGTCCTTGCCGAGCTTCGCGGTCAGCTCCCAGCGGGCGTCGATCATGGCGCGGGCGAACAGCGAGTCGCGGTCGGTCGCCGCGGGGCGCGTGCCCCGCTCCGGCGTCTTCCACCAGTCGCTGTCCGGCTTGTCCATCAGCTTGCGCACGACCTCGAACCAGCGGTCGCCACCGTCCGGCTGCGCCTGGTCGGCGTCGCGCTCACCGCACTCGCGCACCTTGGTGTCGTCGTCGACCGGCCCGGTGCTGTCGACCTTGTCGACCCACAGGCACTGCCCCTTGACGCGCAGCTCCTTGGGGAGCTTGTTGCCGAAGGCGAGCTTGAGGACGTTGCGCCAGACCGCGTTGAAGTAGGCGGCGGCCGCGGAGTCCGCGTCCTGGGTGTAGTCCCAGCCCTCCAGCAGCTTCTGGGCGTCGCGGACGGACTTGTCGTCCAGGTCGATCTTCAGCAGCTTGGGCACCAGCAGCTTGGCGATCTCGCTGCTGTTGTCCATCTGCATCTGCCGCATGTCGTCCGTGGAGATCCTGCCGCCGTCCTTGATCTTGGACTCGATCAGGTCGGTGATGCGCTGGCTGCGGGTGCCGTAGCCCCAGTCGGTGGTCAGCGTGTAGGGGTACTTGTCCTTGTCGACCACGGCCTGGTTGGCGGTGACGATGTAACCGCGCGCGGGGTCGTACTCGTAGGGCAGCTCGTCCTGCGCGACGAAGCCGGTCCAGCGGTACTTGGCGTCCCAGCCGGGCACCGGGACGGAGCCGTCGGCGGCGGAGGAACGCGTGGGGATCCTGCCGGGCAGCGTGTAGCCGATGTGGTTCTTGGTGTCGGCGTAGATCAGGTTCTGCGAGGGCACGTCGAACAGGGCCGCCGCCGCCCGGAAGTCGCTCCAGCCGGCCGCCTTGTCGAGGGCGAACACGGCGTCCATCGAGGTGCCCGGGTCCAGCGCCGTCCAGCGCAGGGCGATGCCGTAGCCGTCGCCGCGGTCGGGGGCCGCGGTGTCGACGCCGGCCCGCCGGCCGACCTGGACGAGCTCGTCGTCGCGGTCGGACAGCAGGGGCATGCCGTCGGCGGTCTGCCGCACGACGATCTTCTTGGCCTCCCCGCCGGCGACCTTGATGGTCTCCTCACGGGTCTTGAAGGACCGGACCTTGCCGTCGTACAGGTAGCCCTCACCGGAGACCTTCTCCAGGTACAGGTCGCTGACGTCGACGCCGGAGTTGGTCATGCCCCAGGCGATGTCCGCGTTGTGCCCGATGATCACACCGGGCATACCGGCGAACGTGTATCCGCTGACGTCGTACTGGCACTTGGCGGAGACGCTGCGGCAGTGCAGGCCCATCTGGTACCAGACGGACGGCAGCGACGCCGACAGGTGCGGGTCGTTGGCCAGCAGCGGCTTCTTGGTGATCGTGTACTTCCCGGAGACCACCCAGGAGTTGGAGCCGATGCCCTGGCCGTTCACGCCGACGGCGGCGGGGACGTCGTCGAGGACCTTGTAGAGGCCCGCGAGCTGGCTGGTGAGGGCCGAGCCGGCCGCGCTCCGGGTGCCCGTGCCGGTACCCGTCGCGCCCGACCCCGTGCCGGTACCCGTCGCGCCCGACCCCGTGCCGGTGCCCGTCGCGCCCGTGCCGGTGCCCGTGGTGCCCTGCGAACCGGTCGTGCCCGTGGCGCCCTGCGTGCCGCTCGCGGCGCCGCTCTGCTGGAAGGACTTGGACAGCTCGCTGTACTGCCCCTCCTGCACGATCGGCTTGTTGCGGCTGTAGGGGTACTCCGGGTAGAGGTCCGCGATCTGCCGCGGGTCCAGGCGGCTGGTCATCAGGGCGCGGTCGATCTCGTCCTGCATGTTGCCGCGCAGGTCCCAGGCCATGGCCTTCAGCCAGGAGACGGAGTCGACCGGCGTCCACTCGGCGGGCCGGTAGTCGTTGGTGAGGCCCAGGGCGGCGTACTCGAGGGAGATCTCCGCGCCGTCCTTGCCCTTGAGGTAGGCGTTGACACCCTTGGCGTAGGCCTGGAGGTACTTCTTCGTGGCGGGCGACAGCTTGGTGTCGTACTCCTGCCGGGCGACCCGGTCCCAGCCGAGCGTGCGCAGGAACTCGTCGTTCTTGACCTGGCTCCTGCCGAACATCTCCGACAGGCGTCCGGAGGTCAGGTGGCGGCGCACGTCCATCTCGTAGAACCGGTCCTGCGCCTGGACGTAGCCCTGCGCCATGAACAGGTCCTCGTCGGAGGAGGCGTAGACCTGCGGGATGCCGTTGCCGTCGCGCTTGACGTCGACGGGGCCCGACAGGCCGTCGAGCGTGATCGAGCCCTTGGTCTGCGGGAAGGAGGCCCGGACGGTGCTGATCGACCAGTACGCCCCGAAGGCGATGCCGCCGATGACGGCCAGGACGAGCACCAGCACGAGAAGTCGGGCCTTGCGCCCCTTCTTCCTCCCGGTCGTGCTGGGCGCGACACCCGTCGTGGCGGTGTCACCCGTTGTGGCGGTGGTGTTGGGGGGCATCGCTGTCCTTGCTGTCCTAACGCGAGCGGCAGGCGGTCCTGGAGTGCTGGAGCAACCATAGGCGCAGGGCCCGATCGTGCTTGACGCGGAGTCGGGAACCGGAAAGCACAGGCGTTCGATCTCGCCCGCACAAGCGTCAAGAAAGCGTCAAGAGTTAGGTAAGGTAACGAAGTAACCGGAGAAGCAAGGGGAGGAACCGCCGCTGAACGTTCACCACCTCAACCAGTTCCTGCTCGTCTGCTCCCTCGTCCTCCTCGTCGCCGTCGTGGCGGTCCGGATCTCCTCGCGCAGCGGGCTCCCCAGCCTGCTCGTCTACCTGGGCATCGGCGTCGTCATGGGCCAGGACGGCCTCGGCCACGTGAGCTTCAACAGCGCCGCGCTGACCCAGCTCATCGGGTACGCGGCCCTGGTCGTGATCCTGGCCGAGGGCGGCCTCGGCACGAAGTGGAAGGAGATCCGGCCGGTTCTGGCGTCGGCCTCCGTACTGGCCCTGGTGGGAGTCGGGATCAGCGTCGCGGTCACGGCGGCGGGCGCGCACTTTCTGGTGGGGCTGGACTGGCGGACGGCGCTGATCATCGGGGCGGTGGTGTCGTCGACGGACGCCGCCGCGGTCTTCTCCGTGCTGCGGCGCGTCC
Source organism: Streptomyces cellostaticus (assembly GCF_023630175.1). Taxonomy (GTDB): domain Bacteria; phylum Actinomycetota; class Actinomycetes; order Streptomycetales; family Streptomycetaceae; genus Streptomyces; species Streptomyces cellostaticus_A. The sequence continues at coordinate 154,525 of NZ_JALLIN010000002.1, forward strand.
CGCTGCCCGCGCGCGTGACGGGCACGCTGGAGGCGGAGTCCGGCTTCAACGACGCCCCGGTGGTCATCCTGGTCGTCGCCTTCGCCTCGACCGGCCCGATCGAGCACTGGTACGTCCTGCTCGGCGAGATCGCGCTGGAACTGGCCATCGGCGCCGTCCTGGGCCTCGCGGTGGGGTGGTTCGGCTCCTGGGGCCTGCGGCACGTCGCGCTGCCCGCCTCCGGTCTCTACCCGATCGCCGTCATGGCCATCGCCGTCACCGCGTACGCGGCCGGCGCCCTGGCCCACGGCAGCGGCTTCCTCGCCGTCTACCTGGCCTCGATGACGCTGGGCAACGCGCGGCTGCCGCACTGGCCCGCCACACGCGGCTTCGCGGAGGGCCTCGGCTGGATCGCCCAGATCGGCATGTTCGTCATGCTCGGCCTGCTCGTCACCCCGCACGAGCTGGGCGACGACATCTGGCCGGCGCTGATCATCGGGCTGGTGCTGACCATGGTGGCCCGGCCACTGAGCGTGGTGCTCAGCCTGGCCCCGTTCCGGGTGCCGTGGCCGGAGCAGGCGCTGATGTCCTGGGCGGGCCTGCGTGGCGCCGTGCCCATCATCCTGGCGACCATTCCGATGGTGACGGGTGTCGGTGGCAGCCGCCGCATCTTCAACATCGTCTTCGTCCTGGTCGTCGTCTACACCCTCCTCCAGGGCCCGACCCTGCCGTGGCTGGCGCGCAAGCTGCGCCTGGGCGAGCAGGGCGAGGCGTCCGACCTCGGCATCGAGTCGGCGCCCCTGGAGCGGCTGCGCGGCCATCTGCTGTCCCTCGCGATCACCGAGCACTCCCGGATGCACGGCGTCGAGGTCAGCGAACTGCGGATGCCGCCGGGCGCCGCCGTCACGCTCGTCGTCCGCGAGGGAGAGTCGTTCGTCCCGCTGCCCACGACGGTGCTGCGGCACGGGGACGAGCTGCTGGTGGTGGCCACCGACCCGGTGCGCGACGCGGCGGAACGGCGTCTGCGCGCGGTCGCGCGGGGCGGCAAACTGGCGGACTGGCTGGGCGGGGCCGGGGCGGGCGGCTCCCGTTAAGGGGAGGTTTCACACCGTTCACACCACCTTCAATCCCAGGTGACAGCCCCGGATGGTGCTCGTTTTCACAGGGCCGCCATGCGGTGATCCCTGTACAATCAAGGCGCACCCTGATCGAACCAACTCTGCCTGACGCAGAGCTGGCGCGACCGTATGGCGGCCGGGTCGCCCCCAACTCACCGAGGGCACCGGTATCTACCGCAGTTCCGCGCATGAGGACAGCTCTCGGCGCCCGGACCCGCACGGGACCCGCGCTACCAGGCGGCAGAAAGGCACGGGCCGTGGGATCCACGGTCACCACCTCCGTTCCGGAGAAGACCTCTCCGGCGCCGCCCCGTCCCGGATACGGACAGCTGCTGCGCACCCGCGGCGCCTGGACGTTCCTGCTCCCCGGCTTCGCGGCGCGCCAGCCGTTCGCGATGCTCACCCTCTCCATCGTGCTGCTGGTGCAGCACACCACCGGCTCGTACGGCGCGGCAGGCGCCGTCGCGGCCGCGACCGGCGTCTCGATGGCGCTGTTCGCCCCCTACAGCGGCCGCCTCGCCGACCGCTACGGGCAGCGCGCGGTCCTCGTCCCCGGGGTCCTGGTGCACACCCTGTCGGGCCTCGCCCTGACGGCGCTCGCGCTGGCGCACGCGCCCCTGTGGGCGCTGTTCGCGGCGGCCGTGCCGACCGGCGCCTCGGTGCCGCAGGTCGGCCCCATGGTGCGTGCGCGCTGGGGCGTGAAGCTCCAGGGCTCGCCGCTGATGACCACCGCGGCCGCCTTCGAGTCCGTCACGGACGAGCTCACCTTCGTCCTCGGGCCGCTGCTGGCGACCGCGCTGTGCACCGCCGTCGCCCCGTCCGCGGGCCTGGTGACCGAGGCGGCGCTGACCCTGGTCGGCGGCCTGCTGTTCGCGGCGAGCAGGAGCACGCAGCCGCCGGTGAGCGCCGGCGTCGGGCACGCTCGCGTGCGGCACGACTCCGCGCTGCGCGTCCCCGGGGTGCGGGTGCTGATCGTGACCTTCCTGGGCATCGGGGCGGTCTTCGGCGGCATGCAGGTGTCGCTGGCCGCGTTCACCGAGTCGATCGGCGAGCCCGGCCTGAACGGCGTCCTGTACGGCGTCTTCGCCGCGGGCAACATGCTCTCCGGTGTCGTCTGCGGCGCGATCGCCTGGAAGGCCGCGCCGCAGCGCCGCCTGGTCGTGGGGTACGCCGGGCTCGCGCTGACCGCGTCGGCGCTGTGGACGGCGCACTCGGCACCGCTGCTGGCCGGCCTCGGCCTGCTGGTCGGCATGTGCATCGCGCCGTCCCTGATCACCGGCTACACGCTGGTGGACGGCCTGGTCCCGGCCGCGGCCCGGACCGAGGCGTTCACCTGGCTGACCGGCGCCGTCGCGCTCGGCCAGGCGGCGGCGGTCACGGTCGCCGGGCAGCTCGAGGACCGGCTGTGGGACGGCGCCGGTTTCCTGGTGCCGATGGGCGGCACGGCACTGGCGCTGGTCACCCTGGTGGCCCTGCGTTCCCGGCTGGCCGCCCGGCCGCAGAGCCGCACGGTCGCACGTGGCGTCGGTCACCGCGTCCCCGTCACGGTGGACTGATCCCCGGGAATGCGTCACTATGGACCGTCGTTAGCACTCATCGAGTGAGAGTGCCAGGAGGAAGACAGTGCCGACCTACCAGTACCAGTGCACCGAGTGCGGCGAGGGCCTCGAGGCGGTGCAGAAGTTCACCGACGACGCCCTCACCGAGTGCCCCGGCTGCGGTGGCCGCCTGAAGAAGGTGTTCTCCGCCGTCGGCATCGTCTTCAAGGGCTCCGGCTTCTACCGCAACGATTCCCGCGGCTCCTCGTCGAGCAGCAGCCCGGCGTCCAAGCCGGCCACGTCGTCGGCCGGCTCCTCGTCGGACGCGAAGTCGGCCGCGCCGGCTTCCTCGTCGTCCTCGACTACGTCGTCGTCCGGGTCCACCAGCACCTCCGCGGCCTGATCCTCCGCTCCCCGGGCCCTGCCGTCCTGCGCGACGGCGGGGCCTTCGGCATACCCCGGTACCGGCTCCACCGCGCCGTCCCGGGCAGCTAATGTGCTCGTCATGGCGAACGCAGAGATCGGTGTAATCGGCGGCTCGGGCTTCTACTCGTTCCTCGAGGACGTGACCGAGGTCCAGGTGGACACCCCCTACGGGCAGCCCAGCGACTCCCTCTTCCTCGGCGAGCTGGCCGGCCGGCGGGTCGCCTTCCTGCCCCGGCACGGCCGCGGCCACCATCTGCCGCCGCACCGCATCAACTACCGGGCCAACCTCTGGGCCCTGCGCTCGGTCGGTGTGCGTCAGGTGCTCGGCCCCTGCGCGGTGGGCGGGCTGCGCCCCGAGTACGGACCGGGCACCCTGCTCGTGCCCGACCAGTTCGTCGACCGCACGAAATCCAGGACGCAGACCTACTTCGACGGACTGCCGCTGCCCGACGGCACGGTGCCCAACGTGGTGCACGTGTCCATGGCCGACCCCTACTGCCCGGCCGGGCGGGCCGCCGCGCTCAAGGCGGCCCGCGGCCGGGGCTGGGAGCCGGTGGACGGCGGCACGCTGGTCGTGGTGGAGGGACCGCGCTTCTCAACCCGCGCGGAATCGCTGTGGCACCGGGCGCAGGGCTGGTCGGTGGTGGGCATGACGGGCCATCCCGAGGCGGCCCTCGCCCGTGAGCTGGAGCTCTGCTACTCGTCACTGACCCTGGTCACCGACCTCGACGCGGGCGCCGAGAGCGGCGAGGGCGTCTCGCACGAGGAAGTGCTCCAGGTGTTCGCGGCCAACGTGGACCGGCTGCGGGACGTGCTGTTCGACGCGGTGGCCGCGCTGCCGGAGACCGGGGCGCGGGACTGCCTGTGCGTGAACGCGCTGGGCGGGATGGACCCGGGGTTCGAGCTGCCGTGACCTGACGGGCGGGGCCGGGGAGCCGGGGCGCGCGGCCGATCACCCCTTCGGGTGGGCCGGTTGTCCACAATCCGCCGGCCGTCCACCGGTGCCGGCGGGGTCCGGTCCGAGGCGTCATCGTGGCAGCGCAAGCCCGACCCTCCTCGTCGCCGGCGGTGACTCCCATGACTGTGGCCTCGTCGTACCCCGCTCCTGCCGCGCCCGCTTCCGCGCGGCCGCGCTCCCCCGCCCCGCCGGCCGTCCGGCTGCCCCGCCCGCTGGGCACCGACGCTCCGGAGACCTGTGCGGTGCCGCCCTTCGCCCCGGTGCGGGTGCGCGGCGGGCGGTACGGACTGGAGCGGCTGGTACGGCGACGTGGGCGCGCCCTCGCGGCCGGCCTCGTGGTGACGGCGGCCGCGCTGGTGGCGGCGGGCCCCCGGACCGCTGACGAGCCGCACCGGATCGACCGGGCCCGCGGGCATCCGGCCACCCGTCCCGAGCAAGCTCCTCGGACGGCGGACGTGGTGACGGCCCCGGTGCGGATCGCCGACGCCGCCACCGTGCGGCTGCTGCGGCCCGGTGACCGGGTCGACGTCATCGCCGCCGAGGACACCTCGGCCGGGGACGCCGCCCGGGTGCTGGTGCGCGGCGCCCGGGTGACGAAGGTGCCCGAGCCCCTGACGGGGGCGGCCGAGAGCGGTGCCCTGGTCGTGCTGGCGGTGCCGCGCCCCGCAGCGGCGGGGCTCGTGGGGGCGAGCGCCACGGCGCGGCTGGCGGTGACGCTGTGCTGAGCCGTGCGGCCCATTGCTCCTTCAGTCCGCTTTCCCTACATGGGGACAAGCTGCGGAATTGGACACGGGGACCCCACCGTGCCGTAGGTTGCGGAGCGTTTCGTTCCATGTCCTGCGCACGTGAGGAGTGCTCCCGAGGTGATCGCGAAGAGGGAACCCACCGTCTGGGAGGGCTTCAAGGCCTTCCTGATGCGCGGGAACGTCGTCGACCTGGCGGTCGCGGTGGTGATCGGCGCCGCCTTCACGAACATCGTCAACGCGGTGGTGAAGGGGCTCATCAACCCGCTGGTCGGGGCCATCGGCACGAAGAACCTGGATCACTACACCTCCTGCCTGAAGGACCCGTGCGTGGTGAACGCGGACGGGTCGGTGAAGAGCGGTGTGCCGATCATGTGGGGCTCGGTCGCCGGGGCCACGCTCAGCTTCGTGATCACGGCCGCGGTGGTCTACTTCCTCATGGTCCTGCCGATGGCGAAGTACCTGGCACGGCAGGAGGCCCGCAGGAAGGAGCGCGAGGGCACGCAGGAGGTCATCGAGGTGACCGAGCTGGCGGTCCTCAAGGAGATCCGCGACGCCCTGGTCGCGCAGCGCGCGGCGGGCCACGACGAACGCTGAGGGCTGCCCGGCGATCCCCGGTGGATCGGCGCACGGCTTCGGATGCGGTGCGCCGCGAGGCGGAGGGTCGCCCTCGCACTCGGGCGCGTCCGGGTGGTCCGACGACGCGGCGAGGTGCCGTCGGCGTCGCCGTGCGCCCGCCGGGGACCGCGGGACACCCCCCGGTGCCGCGCGCGCCGACGGTGCGGCTCCGCCCGGCGGTTCAGATGTGGTGCGGCGGCTTCTCGTCGAGGAAGCGCCTCAGGTCGCCGGCGCCGTCGCCCTCCGGGCGCTCGCCCCACCCGCGGTCGGTGTCGTCGGAACTCTGCCGGTTCAGCGGGTCGTCGAAGATGAGCGCGGCCTTCGGGTCACGCTGCTCGGGCTCGGGGGCGGGCTCGCGGGCGGTGCTCATGCCTCAAGGGTACGGCCCCGGCCCACCGCCCTCCCGGGGTCGTGAATCGGTTCACAAGATTTCGTCCCTGTTTTCTGCTGTCCTGGAAGACATGACGTCGAGTTCCGCTCCGCCCCCCGCCTCGCCGGGCGCACAGCAGTCCCAGGGGCTCCTGCGGCGGCTCACCGCACGCGGCCGCGACGAGGCCCACCGCGCCGCCTCCCCCCTGGAGCTCTTCTTCGACCTCTGCTTCGTCGTGGCCATCGCCCAGGCGGGCGCCCAGCTCGTGCACACGGGGGCCGCGGGGCACGTGGCCGAGGGAATCCTGAACTACGCGATGGTCTTCTTCGCCATCTGGTGGGCCTGGATGAACTTCTCGTGGTTCGCCTCGGCGTACGACAACGACGACGCGCTCTACCGGGTCGTCACCCTGGTGCAGATCGCCGGTGTGCTGGTGCTGGCCGCGGGCGTCGCCCCGGCCTTCGAGCGACATGACTACCTGGTGGTCTGGCTCGGTTACGCGATCATGCGGCTGGCGATGGCCGCGCAGTGGCTGAGAGCGGCCGCCTCGGCCGAGGGGGCGGAGCGGACCACGGCGCTCAGATACGCCGGCGGCGTGCTCCTGTGCCAGATCGGCTGGCTCGGGCTCGTCCTGCTGCCCCAACCGGCCCGGCCCTGGGTGTTCCTGGTGATGGCCGTCGCGGAACTATGCGTACCGGTCTTCGCGGAGAAGGTCCACGAGACGTCCTGGCACGCGCACCACATCGCCGAGCGGTACGGCCTGTTCACCATCATCGTGCTCGGCGAGACGGTCGCGGCGGCCACGGTCGCCGTGAAGTCGGCGCTGGACGGGCACGACGCCCTGGCCGAGCTGCTGCCCATCGCGGCCGGCGGCCTGCTGATCGTCTTCTCCGCCTGGTGGATCTACTTCGTGGTGCCCATCCACGGCCATCTGCGGTCCAACGCCCAGGCGTTCCTGTGGGGCTACGGCCACTACCTGATCTTCGCCTCGGCCGCCGCGATCGGCGCCGGCCTGGAGGTGTCGGTGGAGCAGACGGTCGGCCGGACGCACATCTCGACGCTGTCCGCCTCCGCGGCCGTGACGCTGCCGACCGCGCTGTACCTGCTGACGGTGTGGGCGCTGCACTCGCGGCACTTCAAGTCCGGCATCCGCCAGCAACTGGTGCTCCCGGTCACGGCACTGCTGGTGATCTGCTGCACCTTCCTCGGCGCGTGGGCGGTGCTCGCGGCGGGGCTGGTGTCGGCGGCCTCGGTGGCGGCCGGCGTGACCCTGACGGCGCGCCGGACCGCCCGCGCGCGGCGCCCGGGCACCACCGCCCCCGCCGCCTGACCGCCCAACACCCGGGCCCGCCCGTGCTCTCCCGCCCGGGCCCGGTTGGGCCACACTGGCCCGCATGACAGTCGACGCGCTGACGGATGTCGCCGGGCTGCGGGTGGGGCACGCCACCCGCACCGGGGACGGCTGGCTCACCGGCACCACGGTCGTGCTCGCACCCGAGGGAGGTGCCGTCGCCGCCGTGGACGTGCGCGGCGGCGGCCCCGGCACCAAGGAGACCGACGCCCTCGATCCACGCAACGTGGTGCAGCGGGTGGACGCCGTCGTGCTGACCGGCGGCAGCGCGTACGGGCTCGACGCGGCGTCCGGGGTGATGGCCTGGCTGGAGGAGCGGGGGCGCGGGGTGCCGGTGGGGGCGGACCCGGCGCACGTGGTGCCGGTGGTCCCCGCCGCATGCGTCTTCGACCTGGGCCGGGGCGGGGACTTCCGGGCCCGTCCGGACGCCGCGACGGGCCGCGCGGCGGTGGAGGCCGCGGCGGCGAGCGCCTTGGGCGCCCGGGTGCCGGAGGGGTCCGTCGGGGCCGGGACCGGTGCGGTGGCGGGCGGGCTGCGGGGCGGGGTGGGTACCGCGAGCACGGTCCTGGACCGCGGGGTGACCGTGGCCGCGCTGGTGGTGGTGAACTCCGTCGGTTCCGTCACGGATCCCGCAACGGGGGCCCTCTACGGCGAGTTGCTCCAGGGGCGGGTGGAGTACCCGCGGCCACGGGTGCACGAGGCCGCGCGCCGGCGCCTGGACGAGGCGGCGGCGCGGAACGCCCCGCCCCCGCTCAACACGACGCTCGCGGTGGTCGCGACCGACGCGGACCTGGGCAAGGCGCAGGCGCAGAAGCTGGCGGGCACGGCGCACGACGGCATCGCGCGCGCGGTGCGGCCGGTGCACCTGCTGCACGACGGGGACACGGTCTTCGCCCTGGCGACGGGCGCCCGCCCGCTCGGCGGCGGGCATCCGCTGGAGCTGAACGACGTCCTCGCGGCGGGTGCGGACCTGGTGACGCGGGCCATCGTGCGGGCCGTGCGCGCCGCCGAGCCGTTCTCGGGGCCGGGTGGAGTGTGGCCGTCGTACACGGAGTTGTACGGCGAGCGGCCGACGCCCGGCGGGTGAGCGGCGCGGACGGACCGGCGGCGGGCCCGGGAGCGTGGCTCCCGGGCCCGCCGGATTGTCCCGGTTCTGTCACCGGACGGCGCAGGCGGGCTCCGGCGGGAACCCCGCCGGACCCGGAGACCTCTCTCCCCACGTACTGGAGCGGATCAAGCGCATCACACGAACTGGGAGCAGCCCGTGACAACGCCGGACATGCCAACGCGGCGCGTACTGGGGGCCTGTGCCGCCCTGGTGGTCGGCGCCCTCACCCTGACGGCCTGCGGCGGCGACGCCAGCGCCTCCGGCGAGGACGGCAAGAACGGCAAGGGCCCGGGGACGACCTCCACCGCCGACATCGTGATCTCGGCCAAGGACGGATCGACCGGCGCGTCCATCAACGCCACCGGCGTCAAGGTCAGCGACGGCCGGCTGACCGACGTGAGGATGACCGTGTCCGGGTCCGGCCGGGCGGTGCCGGGGACGATCTCGGCGGACGGCCACACGTGGAAGCCGAAGCAGCAGCTCGAGCGCGGCACGAAGTACCGGATAGCGGCGACCGCGAAGGACGGCGACGGGCGCACCGCCGCGGCCAACTCCATCTTCACCACCGTCTCCTCGGCGAACAGCTTCATCGGCACCTACGCACCGGACGACGGCACCACCGTCGGTGCGGGCATGCCGGTGTCCTTCACCTTCGACAAGTCGATCAGTGACCGCAAGGCCGTGCAGTCGCGCATCACGGTCGTCTCCAGCAGCGGCCAGCAGGCCGTCGGGCACTGGTTCGGGGACCGCCGGCTGGACTTCCGGCCGCAGGAGTACTGGAAGGCCGGCTCCAAGGTCACGATGAGGATCGACCTGGACGGGGTGCAGGGCGCCCGGGGCGTCTACGGCGTGCAGAAGAAGACGGTGACCTTCACCGTCGGGCGCTCGCAGGTCTCCACGGTGGACGTCCGCACCCAGACCATGACGGTGGTGCGGGACGGCCGGACGATCAGGACCCTGCCGATCTCCGCGGGCAGCCCGCAGCACACCACGTACAACGGGCAGATGGTGATCTCCGAGAAGTTCGTGCAGACCCGGATGAACGGCTCGACGGTCGGCTTCGGCGGGGAGTACGACATCGCGGACGTCCCGCACGCGATGCGCCTGACCTCGTCGGGCACGTTCCTCCACGGCAACTACTGGTACAACAAGGGCAACCCGCCGTTCGGCCGGGAGGGCACCAGCCACGGCTGCGTGGGCCTCGCGGACGTGCAGGGCGCCCAGGGCGACACCACGGCCAAGTGGTTCTACGACCACTCGCTCGTCGGGGACGTCGTGATCGTGAAGAACTCCCCCGACAAGACGGTGGCGCCGGACAACGGCCTCAACGGCTGGAACCTGTCATGGAGCGACTGGACCGCGGGAAGCGCCGGCTGACCGGCGGGTTCTGACGTCGCGTGGGGCCGGCGCGGGAACTCCTCGCACGGCCCTCGCGTTCTCCCCGCATACGTTTTCTCGGATCGGGGGACATGATGTCCGACCGAGGGGCTACGGTATGCACCCACTAGGTGACATGCAGCAACGCCGGGAGAAACCTTGAGCGTTCCGTACGAGACGGCAGCGTACGAACCAGCCGAGTCGCCCGAGTCTCCGGAGGAGCACCTCGCGCGGCTCCTCGGCCGCGCCCTGAACTCCTTCGAGCTGCCCGACGAGGTGCTCCGCGTGCTGGAGTGCGCCCTGGCGCACGACGGCTCCCTGCACTCCGCCCACCACAGCGCGGGCCTGCACCGGGAGACCTACCGGCACACCTGGCTGCTCGCCGACGGCTCGGCGGTGACCCTGTGGGAGCTGGTGCACAACACCGCGCCGGGCGGTGGGACGCAGCACGAGGTCTACGTCGACGAGGAGGAGCTGCGCACCGCGACCGGCCGGCTCGCGCTGCCGCCGGAGGCGCCGGACTTCGAACTGCCCGTGGTGACGCAGCTCTCCGCGATACCCGAGCCCCGGCACGTGTACGCCCCGGACGACACGGCGGACCACGCGCGCCGGCTGCTGCGCCGCGCGGAGAACCCCGACCGGCCGGGGGCGGAGGTGGCGGCCCTGCTGGCGACGGCGTCCGCGCACCAGATCACCCAGGCGTTCGGCCGGCCCGGGCGGGCCGGCCGGGCCGGGCTCAGCTTCGCGCTGTACGAGCACGCGTTCCTGCTGCCGGACGGCGGCGAGGTCTCCCTGTGGGAGGTGGAGCACACGGCGACCCCCGACGGGCGGCACATGTGCGAGGTCTACCCGTCCCAGGAGGCGGCCCGGGACGCCATGGAGCGGCGGGCCGAACGGCGGATCTGAGCCTCCCCGCCCGGCAGCCAGTGGCCCGGCAGCCAGTCACCCGCCAGGACCCCCGGCCCGCGAGGTCCGCCGGTCCCGCCTCGCCCGCGCCGGCTCGAGGGCCGTCAGCGGCCGCCGAGCCGGCGTACCAGGCCGGCGAAGGCGTCCTGCTCCTCCGGGCTCAGCTCGACGGACTCCCTGGAGGGCCCGGCCTGCGGTTGGTCCGGGAGGGCGGGAAGCGCCGGGAGGACCGGAAACACCGGGACGGCGGCGGCCCGACGCCGTCCGGTGATGGCCTCGGCACGGAATCGACGCAGCAGGCGCATCACGATGACGGCCCAGACGACGCCCGCGGCGGTGAGGACGGCCGCGCCGGTCAGCTGGAGTGTCGAGACGTGCTCAGGCATGCCCCCCAGTAGACACCACGGTCCGGGACTTCGGCCCCGGACCGTGACGTATCTCGCAGGTGCCGTGAACAACTCACAGCGCGCCAAAGGGACAAGAGGCACGGTTCCGGTCAGGCGGCGACCGCCTGCTTCGTGCCCCGCGCCGCCGTGGCGGGACCGGTGGCGGGGTCGTCGGAGGCGGTCCCGGGCACCGGCCGGCGCATGCCCTTGAGGACGACGACCAGGACCGCGGTGGCGCAGACGCCGGCCGCGACGGCGATCAGGTAGAGGAACGGGTTGCCGATCAGCGGAACCACGAAGACGCCGCCGTGCGGGGCGCGCAGCGTGGCACCGAAGGTCATCGACAGCGCACCGGTCAGGGCGCCGCCCACCATGGCGGACGGGATGACCCGCAGTGGGTCCGCCGCGGCGAACGGGATCGCGCCCTCGGTGATGAAGGAGGCGCCCAGCACCCAGGCGGCCTTGCCGTTCTCGCGCTCGGCCCGGGTGAAGAGCCTGCCGCGCACGGTCGTGGCCAGGGCCATCGCCAGTGGCGGGACCATGCCGGCGGCCATCACCGCGGCCATGATCTTCATCGCGGAGTCGCTCGGGTCGGCGACCGCGATGCCGGCGGTGGCGAAGGTGTAGGCCACCTTGTTCACCGGCCCGCCCAGGTCGAAGCACATCATCAGGCCGAGCAGGCCGCCGAGCAGGACGGCGTTGGCGCCGGTGAGGCCGTTCAGCCAGTCGGTCATGCCCTTCTGCGCCGTGGCGATGGGCTTGCCGATCACGACGAACATCAGGAACCCGACGATCGCCGAGGAGATCAGCGGGATCACCACCACCGGCATGATGCCGCGCAGCGCCGCCGGGACGCGGATCCGCTGGATCGCCAGCACCACACCGCCGGCGATCAGGCCGGCCGCGAGTCCGCCGAGGAAGCCCGCGTCGATCGTCAGTGCGATGGAGCCGCCCACGAAGCCCGGGACGAGACCGGGGCGGTCCGCCATGCCGTAGGCGATGTAGCCGGCCAGGACCGGGACGAGGAAGGCGAAGGCCACGCCGCCGATCTGGAACAGCAGGGCGCCCCAGCTCGCGGTCTGGGTCCACCCGAAGTGGTCCGTCACGGAGGGCGCCTTGTCGATCCCGTAGCCGCCGATCGCGAAGCCGAGGGCGATCAGGAGGCCGCCCGCGGCGACGAAGGGGACCATGTAGCTGACGCCGCTCATCAGCCACTTGCGGAGCCTGGTGCCGTAGCCCTCGTGCGCGTCGCCGGCCCGCTCGACCGGTGTGCTCGCGGAGGCGGCGCCGACCTCGCCGCGCGCGGCCCTCTCCCTCACCTCGGTGATGAGTTCGCCGGGCCGGTTGACGCCCGCCTTCACACCGACGTCGACGGTCGGCTTGCCCGCGAAGCGGTCCTTGTCGCGTACCGGGACGTCGTGCGCGAGGATCACGCCGTCCGCCGCCGCGATCACCTCCGGGTCCAGCCGGGTGAAGCCGGCCGAGCCCTGGGTCTCGGCGACCAGCTCGGCACCGGCCTCGCGGGCCGCGTTCTCCAGCGACTCGGCCGCCATGTAGGTGTGGGCGATACCGGTCGGGCAGGAGGTGACGGCGACGATACGGAAGGGCCGCTCTTCCGGGACGGAACCGGCGCCGGGGCCGGGGCCGGAACCGGTTCGCGCGGTGGCCGCCGGGACCGGTCCCCCGGCGTCCGACGGCTCCGGCGCACCGCCCGCCGCGGCGTCGGCGGAGGCCGCCCCCGACGCCGCGGCGGTGCTCTGCGGGGCGAGGTCGCCCGGCGTCCGGTCCCCGCGGATGAGCGCCGCCGCCGTGCCCGCGGCGTCCACGGATCGCAGCGCGTCGGTGAACTCGGCGTTCATCAACTGCCGGGCCAGCGACGAGAGGATCGTCAGGTGGGCGTCGTCGGCACCGGCCGGGGCGGCGATCAGGAAGATCAGGTCGGCGGGGCCGTCCGCGGCGCCGAAGTCGATGCCGTCGGCGCTGCGGCCGAAGGCGAGCGTCGGCTCGGTGACACGGGTGCTGCGGCAGTGCGGGATGCCGATTCCGCCGTCGAGGCCGGTGGGCATCTGCGCCTCACGTGCGGCCACGTCGGCGAGGAAGCCGTCCAGGTCGGTCACCCGGCCGAGGGCCGCCATACGCTCGGCGAGTGCGCGCGCCGCCGCTTCCTTGGTGTCGGCGGACAGGTCGAGATCGACCAGGTCCGCGGTGATCATGTCGCTCATCGCGGGCTCCAATGCACGCGTATCGCCCGGGAAGTGGGGTGGGCGGGGGTGGGGAGGGGGGTGAGGACGGGGGAGGCTGCGGGGAGGGTGGAGCCGGGGCCGGGTGGCCCGTGCCGTCCGGGGCCGGTCGCGTCGGGCGCCGGGGCGTCCTGGCGACCGGGCTCGTGCGGGGCGGGGACGGCGGGGCGGGCGGGTCGCGGGCTGCCGCCCAGGTGCCTGCCGCCGGGGCGGGTGCCGCCGGTCATGGCGCCGGCTCCCCGAGTTCGCGGTCGACGGGGATGTCGGCCGTGACCGTGACCGCCGCCGGGTCCAGGTCGGCGGGGGCCGGCATCACGCTGCCCGGGAGCCGCACGGCGGCGGCGCCGTGGGCGACGGCGGAGGCGAGGGCCCGGGGGCCGCTGCCGCCGGCGATCAGGAAACCGGCGAGAGAGGAGTCACCGGCTCCCACGTTGCTGCGGACGGCGGGCACCCGCGCGTGGCCGAACCAGGCGCCCGCGCCGTCCACCAGTAGCTGCCCGTCGGCGCCCAGGCTCGCGAGCACGGCGCCCGCGCCCATCTCGCGCAGCTCCTCGGCGGCCTTCAGCGCGTCGCCCACCGTCGCCAGGGGGCGTGCGACGGCTTCCGCGAGCTCCTCGGCGTTGGGCTTCACCACGTCGGGGCGGGCGCGCAGCGCCTCCTGCAGTGCGCGCCCCGAGGTGTCCAGGGCGATCCGTACTCCCCCGGCGTGCGCTCGGCTGACGACGTCGGCGTACCAGGAGGACGCGAGTCCCCGGGGCAGGCTGCCGCAGCACGCGATCCAGTCGGCGTCGCGCGACTGCCGGCGAACGGTGTCCAGGAGCAGTTCCTGCTCGGCGGGCGACAGGTCCGGCCCCGGTGCGTTGATCTTCGTCAGCACCCCGTCCGCCTCCGCCAGGGCGACGTTGGAACGGGTGGCTCCGGCGACCGGGACGGGCGCGACCTCGATGCCCTGGGCGTGGAGCAGTTCGGCGACCAGTGCGCCCGGCGCACCTCCCAGGGGCAGGACGGCGACCGTGCGCCGTCCGGCGGCGGCAACGGCGCGCGAGACGTTCACGCCCTTGCCGCCGGGGTCCATGCGCTCACCGGTGGCTCGGACGACCTCGCCGCGCTCCAGGGAAGGCACCTCGTAGGTGCGGTCGAGGGACGGGTTGGGGGTGACGGTGAGGATCATGCGCGCACCACTTCCGTGCCGCCGCGCTCGATGTCCGCGGCGTCTTCCCGGCTCAGCCCTCCGTCGGTGATCAGCAGGTCCACATCGCTCAGCCCGCCGAAACGCGCGAAGTGCTCCTGGCCGTGCTTGGCGGAGTCGGCGAGGAGGACCACACGGCGCGCGGCGGCGACGGCCGCGCGCTTGACCGCGGCCTCGGCGAGGTCCGGGGTGGTCAGGCCGCGCTCGGCGGAGAAGCCGTTGGCGGCGACGAACAGGACGTCCGCGCGGATCTCGCCGTAGGCGCGCAGCGCCCAGGCGTCCACGGCGGCCCGCGTGCGGTGCCGTACCCGCCCGCCGATCAGGTGGAGCTGGATGCCGGGGTGGTCGGCCAGGCGGGCGGCGATGGGCAGGCTGTGCGTGACGACGGTGAGGGCGGACTCCAGCGGGATCGACGCGGCCAGCCGTGCCACCGTCGTGCCGGCGTCGAGGATCACCGTGCCCCCGGCGGGCAGCTCGGCGAGAGCGGCCTTGGCGATGCGGTCCTTCTCGTCGGCGGCGGTCGACTCGCGCTCGGTGAGGTCCGGCTCGAAGTCGAGGCGGCCTACGGGGATGGCCCCGCCGTGCACCCGGCGGACGAGGCCGGCCCGGTCGAGGGCCTTCAGATCGCGGCGGATGGTCTCCGCCGTCACCTGGAACTCCTCGGCCAGCGACAGCACGTCCACCCGGCCGCCGTCGCGGGCGAGGCGGAGGATCTCCTGCTGTCGCTCCGGTGCGTACATGCCCGTTTGCCTCCATCTCATGCCCGAATGTGTGGTTTCACTGGGAGACTACGCCCGGAATTCCGGAAAGTAAACAAGTCCGGGCGCGATTCGGGCATGAACGGACTTCCTCTTCCCCCGGCCGCACTCACGGAAGGTGCCGGGCACGGCGAGGACGGGCCCGGCACCTTCCGCTTCCCGGTGCCGGGCCCGTCCTCGCCGCCTCCGCTCAGGCCGCCGGCTCGGGCACCTTCCGCGCCACCGGGGCACCGCCGGCGGCCCCCTCCACGTGCTGCGCCGGACGCTTCGGCAGGGCGGACATCAGCAGGAAGATCGCGGCCAGGATCCCGGCGACCCACCACAGCGCGTGCTGGAAGCCGTGCACGAAGGCGGGGCCCACCTGGGCCGGGGTCAGCCGGTCGCCGATCACTCCGAAGAACACGACCGAGACCAGGCCGAGGCCGAGCGCGTTGCCCATCTGCTGCACGGTGTTGATCAGACCGGACGCCGAACCGGCGTGCTCGCGCGGCACCTCCGAGAGCACCGCGTCCGTCAGCGGGGCGACGATCAGTCCCATGCCCGCACCCATCACGACCAGCGGGAACGCCATCTGCCAGGAGGCGATGGACAGGCCGTAGCGGTGCGACTCCCCGATGTAGAGGAGCACACCCGCCGCCATCAGCAGCGCGCCCGCCCGCAGCACCTTCCGGCCGAACCGCGGTACCAGCTTCTGCACCGACAGCCCGGCCGCCGTGGACACCGCGAGCGAGAACGGCACACCGGTCAGGCCCGCCCGCAGCGGGCTCCAGCCCAGGCCGACCTGCATGTACAGCGTCCAGACCAGGAAGAAGATGCCGAGCGCGACGCCGAAGACGGTCTGCACGGCGATGCCGGCCGCGAAGCTCTTCACCCGGAACAGGGACAGCTCGATCAGCGGCGAGCCGTCGCGGGCCGCCTTGCGCCGCTCGTAGGCCACCAGCGCCGCGAACACGCCGAGCGCGCCGACCATGCACAGGTGGCCCCACAGCGGCCAGCCCAGCTCGCGGCCGCGGGTCAGCGGGTAGAGCAGCATCAGCAGGCCGAGGGTCACCAGGGCGACGCCGACCAGGTCGAGCCTCAGTGCCTTCGGCGCCCGGGACTCGGTGATGAAGCGGCGGCCCAGGAGGAAGGCGACGACGCCGACGGGGAGGTTGATCAGGAAGATCGGCCGCCACTGAAGCCCGAACAGGTTCCACTCCGTCAGCAGGGCGCCGAGCAGCGGGCCGGACACCGCGCCGAGGCCGACGACCGCGCCGAACAGGCCGAAGACCTTGCCGCGTTCATGGGCGGGAAAGGTGGCGTGCACGATCGACAGGACCTGCGGCACCATCAGGGCCGCCATGCCGCCCTGCAGGATGCGGGAGGCGACCAGCATCTCCGGATCGGCGGCGAAGCCGCACAGGGCGGAGGCCAGGGTGAAACCGCCGATGCCGACGAGGAACAGCCGCCTGCGGCCGTGGATGTCGCCGAGCCTGCCGCCGGTGATCAGGCCCGCCGCGAAGGCGAGGGCATAGCCCGCCGTAATCCACTGGATCTGGCCGAGCGAGGCGCCCGCGTCCTGCTGGATCGAGGGGATCGCGATGTTGACGATCGTGACGTCGACGAGGTCCATGAAGGCCGCCGTCATCACGATCGCGAGCGCGAACCAGCGGCGGCGGTCGGCGGGGCCCGCCGCGTCCTGCCGGGCACCGGGGGTGTGTTCCGTGGAGGTCATGCGTCCAAGCTAGGACCGCAATAGGTCAGATCATGTCCTAATGCTGCGCCATGCTCCTCCGTATGACGACGGACACCCCGGCCCGGCTCCTCCAGCTCCTGTCCCTCCTGCAGACGCCGCGCGAGTGGCCGGGCGGCGAGCTGGCCGACCGTCTCGGCGTGTCCCGGCGCACCGTGCGGCGCGACATCGACCGGCTGCGCGAGCTGGGCTATCCGGTGCGGGCCAGCAAGGGCTCCGACGGCGGGTACCGGCTGGTCGCGGGGAAGGCCATGCCCCCGCTGGTCCTGGACGACGAGGAGGCGGTGGCGATCGCGGTCGGACTGCGGGCCGGGGCCGGGCACGCGGTCGAGGGGGTGGACGAGGCCTCGGTTCGGGCGCTGGCCAAGCTGGAGCAGGTGCTGCCGGCCCGGCTGCGCCACCGGGTGTCCACACTGCAGGCCGCGACGACGCCGCTGACCAGCGGGGACGGGGCGAGCATCGCGCCGGAGACGCTGACGGTGATGGCGTCGGCGGTGGCGGGGCGGGAGCGGCTGCGGTTCGCCTACCGGGACAAGGAGGGCGGTGAGTCGCGGCGGCTGACGGAGCCGCACCGGCTGGTCTCCACGGGGCGGCGGTGGTACCTCGTCGCGTACGACCTGGGGCGGGAGGACTGGCGGACGTTCCGGGTGGACCGGGTGCGGGAGCCGTTCGCGACCGGCGCGCGGTTCGCTCCCCGGGAACTGCCGGAGGGGGACGCGGCGGAGTACCTGCGGCGCTCCATCCGGCGGCGGGGGCAGGACACCTACGCGTTCGAGGTGCGCTTCGCCGGTGCGCTGGAGGCGGTGGCCGCGCACGTGCCGGAGTGGATCGGGGTGCCGGAGGCGGACGGCGACGGGGGGTGCGTGCTGCGGGGGACGAGCGGGGAGCCGGTGGAGTGGCTGGCGCTGCGGCTGGCGATGGCGGGGTGCGAGTTCACGGTCCGGGGGCCGGAGGAACTCGTCTCGTGCGTGCGGCAGTTGGGAGCACGGTTGAGCCGGGCCGGGAGGGCGGGCGACTGAGGGCCGTCCCGTGCTCCCCGGCGGGTCGGCGCACGGCGTCGGATGCGGCGCATCGCGGGAGGGGAATGCGGCCCCCGGTCACAGCACTAGGCGGGCTCGGGCCAGGCGTAGTTCTCCAGGGCCGTCAGGTTTCTCAGGGCCCGGGTCGCGGGGCCGTCGGGGCCCGTGGGCGGGGAGGCGGTGGCGGCCCAGGACTCGACGGCCACGCGGATCGCCGCACCGGCCACCGCCGCCGTGAGACGGAGATGCGACTCGATCGCCGCCGGCCGGGCAACGTTGTCGTCGGTGCCGTCCCCGGAATGCCCGGGGTCCGCCGACCCCCCAGGACCCGCCGAACCCGTCGCGGTGCCCCGGTAGCCGTCGGAGCCCTCATGGCCTTCGCGGCCGTCGTTGCGCTGCTGACCCTCCGTGCCCGCGTGGCCCGCATGGGCGGCATGGCCTTCGTGGCCTTCGTGGCCTTCGTGGCCTTCGTGGCCTTCGTGGCCCTCGGAGCCCGAGGCCGACAGCCGGTCCGCCAGGGCTTCCGCGAGGGCGCACTCGGACGTACGGCAGACCTCCGCCCACACCTTCCCGAGCGCGGGGCTCGCGTCGGCCAGGCGGATCAGGGTGCGCACCGATTCCCACGAGGCCGCCGGGACGCCCACGCCGGGGTTGAGGGTGCGCTCGACCGCGTGGCGCAGCGCCTCCGGCACGGACAGAGCGGGCGGGGCGTCGCGGACCGCCCGGACGCAGAGTTCGGCGCCCGCCGCGTACAACGGCGCCACCGCCTCCTCCTTGGAGGCGAAGTAGCGGTAGAACGTGCGCGGGGCGACGCCCGCGGCCTGGGCGATGTCCTCCGCGCGGGTGGCGCGCAGACCATGGCGCACGAAGAGCGCGGCCGCCGCGCGGGCGATCTCCATGCGGGTCTCCGCCTTGCGGCGTTCGGTCAGCGACATCGGGGCGGTGGCGGAAACAGGCTGGTGGGGGGTGTTGCCGGTGGTGCTGGGGGTGCTCACCCCGGCAGGCTATGCCGGTGTGGCAGAATCTGCCATTCGAGCGGGCCACCCCGGGGTTCAGGTACGGGGTGGCCCGCTGTTCCAGCATGCGGCCGGGCCCCGGCGCCTGGGGGGGATAGGCGCCGGGGCCCGGCTCTTGAACGTTCCGCCGCCGGGGGGGATGACGTCGGAACGTGGCTCACGCGTCGAGTACCCGACCGGTGCTCGTCGTGCGGCATGTGGGGGTGGGTGCTTCGGCTGGGAGTGCGGCCCCTCGGTTCAAGTCCAACTCTTGGGCCCGCAGTGGTTTTTCCCTCGGGCCCCGGAGTTGAAGCGACGGTACCGCGCCATGTTTGCGCCGTCTTTCGCCACCGGGTGTGCGCGGTCGTACGCCGGCCGGTCAGGCCGCCGCGTCGAAACCGGTGCCGCGGGCGAGCTTCTTCAGTTCGAGCAGCGCGTGCTTCTCGATCTGCCGGATGCGCTCCCGGGTCAGGCCGTGCTCCTTGCCGACCTCGGTCAGCGTGCGCTCGCGGCCGTCCTCGATGCCGTACCGCATCTTGATGATGGAGGCCGTGCGCTGGTCCAGGCGGCCGATCAGGTCGTCCAGTTCCTCGCTGCGCAGGAGCGTGAGCACCGACTGCTCGGGAGACACCGCCGAGGTGTCCTCCAGCAGGTCGCCGAACTGGGTCTCGCCCTCGTCGTCCACGGGCATGTTCAGCGAGACCGGGTCACGGGACCAGTCGAGCACGTCGGTCACGCGTTCCGGCGTCGAGCCCAGCTCACCGGCGATCTCCGCCGGCTCCGGCTCGCGCCCGTGCTCGCGGTTGAACTCGCGCTGGATCCGGCGGATGCGCCCCAGTTCCTCCACCAGGTGGACGGGCAGCCGGATCGTGCGGGACTGGTCGGCTATCGATCGGGTGATCGCCTGGCGGATCCACCAGGTGGCGTACGTCGAGAACTTGAAGCCCTTGCGGTAGTCGAACTTCTCGACGGCACGCACCAGACCGGCGTTGCCCTCCTGGATCAGGTCCAACAGCGGCAGGCCGCTGCGCGGGTAGCGCCGGGCCACCGCCACGACCAGGCGGAGGTTGGAGCGGATGAAGACGTCCTTGGCCCGCTCACCGGCGTCGACGAGCGCCTGCAGTTCCTCGCGGGTGGCGTCCGACTTCGACTCCTCCTCGCCTTCGAGGACCTGTCGCGCGAACACGCCCGCCTCGATGGTCTGGGACAGTTCGACCTCCTTGGCGGCGTCGAGCAGCGGCGTACGCGCGATCTCGTCGAGGTACATGCCGACCAGGTCGCGGTCGGCGATCTCGCCGGCGTGGGCGCGGACACTGCCTGCCGAGTCGGCCGTCTCGCCGGTGGCGGACTTACGACGGGCGACGGCACGGGTTGCCATGCGTGCTCCCTTGCGATGGTGGGCTGGCGGGTGGTCCTTCGAACGCTCGGCATCGAACGGGTTCGTCTTGCGGTTCTGTTCCCTTACGGATCTGTTCCTTGGGACTCTCCTCGAGTGCCCTGCATCCGAGGGAAACAACGACTGGAATCCGGACAGAATTCCCAACCCGGCCCTCAATTTTTCTGATCATGCAGTACCCTGTCGGCCACGCGGGGAGGCGCGATGCCGTCGGCACACACAGAGGTGCAGGTCAGACCGGGGACCGAGGGGGATCTCGATGTCCTCACGGAGATCTACAACCACTACGTGCGTGAGACAACGATCACGTTCGACACGGCCGTCCTCACCACGGAAGAGCGCCGCCCTTGGCTGCTCTCCCACCCGGAAGACGGCCCGTACCGCCTGATGGTTGCCACGGCGGCGGACTCACAGGAGATTCTGGGGTACGCCACATCCAGCCCTTACCGCACGAAGCCCGCGTACCGCACCTCCGTGGAGACCACCGTGTACGTCGCCCCGGACTCCGGCCGCCGCGGCGTCGGCACCCTGCTCTACGGCGCCCTCTTCGAGGCCCTGGCCGGTGAGGACCTGCACCGCGCCTACGCGGGGATCGCGCAGCCGAACGAGGCCTCACGGCGGCTGCACGCCTGCTTCGGCTTCCGCCACGTCGGCACCCACCGGGAAGTGGGCCGCAAGTTCGGCCGCTACTGGGACGTGGCCTGGTACGAGAAGGATCTCCGGCGGGCACCCCGCGGGTAGGCACCGCGCGCACGCGCACTCACCCGAACTGCAGCGACCGCTTCGCCAGCCCCATCCAGAACCCGTCGATCACCGACTCCTGGGTGTCGGGTCCGTCGCCCGCCCCGGCCGCGCCCATGGCCACGAAGAGCGGGGCGAAGTGCTCGGTGCGCGGGTGCGCGTAGCGGCCCGCCGGGGCCTTGTGGAGGAAGTCCAGCAGGGCGTCCCAGTCGCGGGCCTCCAGGGCCCGGCGGCCCCAGTCGTCGAACTCGGCGGACCAGGCCGGCACACCGTGGCCGGCGTGCCGCAGGGCGGCGAGGTTGTGGGTGAAGAAGCCGGAGCCCACGATCAGCACGCCCTCGTCGCGCAGCGGGGCGAGCCTGCGGCCGATGTCCATCAGCCGGACCGGGTCGAGGGTCGGCATGGAGATCTGCAGCACCGGGACGTCGGCGTCCGGGAACATCTCGACGAGCGGCACGTAGGCACCGTGGTCGAGGCCGCGCTCGGGGAGGTCCTGGACCGGGGTGCCGGGGGCGCGCAGCAGCTTGCGCACGGATCCGGCCAGCCCGGGCGCGCCGGGGGCGTCGTACCGGACCCGGTAGTAGCGCTCGGGGAAGCCCCAGAAGTCGTGGACGAGGGGGACGGTCTCGACGGCACCGAGGGCGAGCGGGGCCTCCTCCCAGTGGGCGGAGACCATGAGGATCGCCCTGGGGCGCGGCAGACGGGCCGACCAGGCGGCGAGCTCGCCCGGCCAGACGGGATCGTCGGCGAGCGGCGGGGCGCCGTGACTGAGGTAGAGGGCGGGCATGCGCTCGCGCCCGGCGGCGGACGTCTCCTGTGGTGCGGCGGACATGGCGGCGGCTCCCGGTGCTCGGCCCCTCGGGGACGCGCCCCAAGATGCTTTAAGTCTCAAGCTCTTCGGTTCAGGCTACGCCCGACTTGTTCAAGTTTCAAGGAGGCGCCTCGTACAGTGGGACGCATGAACACGGCAACGGACTCCGCCGGCCGGCACCGCTGGCTCACCGACGAGGAGCAGCGCGTCTGGCGCGCCTACCTGCACGCGACCACCCTGCTCGAGGACCACCTCGACCGGCAGCTCCAGCGGGACGCGGGCATGCCGCACATCTACTACGGCCTCCTCGTGGCCCTCGCCGAGGCACCGCGCCGCCGGCTGCGGATGACCGAGCTGGCGATGAAGTCCAAGATCACGCGTTCCCGGCTGTCCCACGCGATCGCCCGGCTGGAGAAGAACGGCTGGGTCCGCCGCGAGGACTGCCCCTCCGACAAGCGCGGTCAGTTCGCGGTACTCACCGAAGAGGGCGCCGAGGTACTGCGACGCACCGCGCCCGGCCACGTGACCGCCGTACGCCAGGCGCTGTTCGAGCGACTGACCCCGCAACAGCAGAAGGCCCTCGGCGAGATCATGGAGATCGTCGCCGAGGGCCTCCAGCCCAACGAAGCGGGTGCGGACCTCCCCTGGCTCCGCTAGTGCTGTGACCGGAAAGGTTCACCGGCTCGCGGCGTCCGGCACGGCACTATGAGCGTCCCTGGCTCCGCCCGCGCCGTGAGGCCGGCGGATCAGGCCGGCCGCGGGCGCCCCGCGGCCGCGGCGTCGTCCGCCGCCGGACCGGCCGGGCCCACCGTGCGGGGCGCACGGTGGGCCGTCGCCGCACGGCGGGTCAGTGGGCCACCACCGGCACCGGCACCGCGTCCTCGACGCCCTCGCCGGAGGCGACCGGGGCGGAGCCCGGGCGGCCGGCGTTGACGAAGGTGAAGGCGATCAGCGCGGCGAGGGCCAGGATGCCGACGGCGAACCAGATCGCCGTGCTGTAGCCGTGCACCATGCCCTGCAGGCCCACGAGCTGCTGCTGCGGCTTGGTGGCCGCACCGGCGATGTGGTCCTTGATGTACGAGGTCTTCGCGGACGCGGCGATGGTGTTCAGCAGGGCGGTGCCGATCGCGCCGCCCACCTGCTGCGAGGTGTTGACCATCGCGGAGGCGACACCGGCGTCCCGGGCCTCGACGCCCGAGGTCGCCAGCGACATGGCCGGCATGAACGCCGTGCCCATACCGAGACCGAGCAGCACCATCGCGGGCAGCAGCAGCGTCGCGTACGACGAGCCGATCTCGAGCTGCGTCAGCAGCAGCATGCCGAACCCGGCGACCAGGAAGCCGGGGCCCATCAGCAGCCGGGCCGGGACACGGGTCATCAGGCGGGTGCCGATCTGGGTGGAGCCGGTGATCATGCCGGCCACCATCGGCAGGAACGCGAAGCCGGTCTTGACCGGCGAGTAGCCCTTCACGATCTGCAGGTAGTAGGTCAGGAAGAGGAACAGGCCGAACATGCCGATGATCGCGAGGCCGAGGGAGAGGTAGATGCCACCGCGGTTGCGGTCGGTGACCACGCGCAGCGGCAGCAGCGGGGCCTTGACCCGGGACTCGACCAGCACGAAGGCGAGGAGCAGCACCGCGGACGCGATGAACATCGCGACGGTCACGGTGTCGCCCCAGCCGTCGGACTCGGCGCGGGTGAAGCCGTAGACGAGCGCGAACAGGCCGAGGCTGGAAAGGACCACGCCGGGGACGTCGAGCGGGGAGCGGTTACGGCCGCCCTCCGGCTCACGGATGACGAACCAGGCGCCGAGCGCGGCGACGACGGCGAACGGGACGTTCACGAAGAAGGTCCAGCGCCAGTCCAGGTACTCCGTGAGGAAGCCGCCGAGGATCAGGCCGACGGCGCCGCCACCACCGGCGATCGCGCCGTAGATGCCGAACGCCTTGGCGCGCTCCTTGGCGTCGGTGAACATCACGGCGAGCAGGGACAGCGCGGCCGGGGCGAGCAGGGCGCCGAAGACACCCTGCAGGGCGCGGGCACCGAACATCATCGCGCCGGTGGTGGCGGCACCGCCGAGCGCGGAGGCGGCGGCGAAACCGCCGAGGCCCAGCACGAAGGCGCGCTTGCGGCCCCAGAGGTCGGCGACGCGGCCGCCGAAGAGCAGCAGACCACCGAAGGCGAGCGCGTAGGCGGTGACGACCCACTGCCGGTTGCCGTCGGATATGCCCAGGTCGGCCTGGGCGGAGGGCAGTGCGATGTTCACGATGGTGGCGTCGAGGACGACCATGAGCTGGGCGAGCGCGATGAAGACGAGCGCTTTCCAGCGGTTGGCGTCACCGCTCGGTGCGGTGGCCCCGGGAGCCTTGAGGGATGTTTCGGACATGGAGGTACCCACTTCGGGACTTCGTGACGGAAAAAGACGTAGGTATCGGGCGGCGCGTCGGCAGCGACGACGACGGCCGGAAGCTCGGTCTCCGGCAAGGTGCGGCCGGCGGCACCACGGCGCTCTGGGTGCCGCGGTGCGGTGAGTACGACGAGTCGGGACCGGCGGGCGGCCCCGAATCGGTCGGGCTGATCGGTCGGGCTGATCGGTCGGCAGATCGGTCAGGCTTTGCGGAGGTCCTCCATGGTCACGGCCGTTCCGGGCAGGACGGTGCGGCCCGGAGCCCGCAGACCGTCCAGGAACAGCTGAAGATGACGGTGTGTGAAGCGGTCGACGCTGCAGCAGTCCGTGCCGGCGGGCGGTCGGCTGAGCTGGGCGACGGCGACCATCAGGTCACCGACACCCACGTCCGTGCGGAGCAGTCCGGCCGCCTTGGCCCGGTCCATGAGGTCCTCGACGATGCGCTCGACGCGCTCCCTCGCGGCCTC
Organism: Streptomyces cellostaticus; assembly: GCF_023630175.1. Lineage (GTDB taxonomy): Bacteria > Actinomycetota > Actinomycetes > Streptomycetales > Streptomycetaceae > Streptomyces > Streptomyces cellostaticus_A. Next base: position 179,158 of record NZ_JALLIN010000002.1, read on the forward strand.
GAGATCGGGGTGGTGCTGGTCGAAGGTGCTGGTGACCATCGGGCACAGGGCGCTGATCCGCTCGTCCGCGGCGGCGTGCACGAAGCGCTCCAGCGCCTCGAACCCGTCACCGCTCTCGGACAGCGCCCGCTCGGCGACCCGTACGGTCCGGTCCAGGACCGAGCAGACGACCTCGCGGACGAGGGCGTCGCGGTCCGGGAAGTTGCGGTACACCGTGGCATTGCCGACACCGGCCCGGCGGGCGATCTCGTCGAACGGCACGTCCGGACCGTGTTCGACGAACATCTCCCGGGCGGCCGTGACGATCCGCTCCCGGTTGCGCAGGGCGTCGGCACGCGGCCGCGACACCTTGCGCGGTGCGGGGAGGGAGGTCTGCACGGCGTACTCCTGGTCTGGGTGACTCTGGCGATCCGGGGAATGGCTCCCCGTTTCGCGTGGACACAGGTCTAAACGGGGAACGCGTCCCCGGTTATTTCCCCCTCGCCGAAAACATTCCCGTGACCTGGCTCACACCTGCCGCACGGGGGATTCCCACGATCGGCCGCTCCAGCGCGCGCCCTCCGGCCCCTCGCCCCAGGGTGATCACAAGGGTGCAGTCGTCAGACCTGCGGCTGCCGTGGAGCGGGAGGTCCATGCATGCAGCCGCCGTCGCCCCGCCGCCGCATACGCCCGCGCCGGGCGGCCGCCCTGGCCTCGGTGACCATCCTGACCCTGGCGGTCAGCACCTCGGCCGGAACGGGGCAGCTCACGCCCTCCTCCGCCGCCGGGCCGGCCGGCCTGGTCCGCTCCTCCGCCCTCTCCCCCTGCATGATCCGCGGCGGCATGGACGTCCAGATGACGGAAGGCGTCCCCACCCCGGTCGGTTACTCCCGCTCCACCGGCACGGTCCGCGCCCTGACCCTGATGATCGACTTCTCCGACGCCCCCGGCCAGGGCAGCGCCCAGGACCGCTTCCACGAGTTCTTCCCGCAGACCCAGGAATGGTTCCGCACGGCGTCCTACGGCCGTCTCGACTACCGCCCCGAGACCCCGATACCCGGCTGGCTGCGCATGCCGAAGCCGTTCAGGGCCTACGGCATAGAGCGCGGCGCACCCTTCGACCCCGGCTACCGGCAGCTCGTGCAGGACATGGTGGCCGCCGCCGACCCCGATGTGGACTTCCGCTCGTACGACCTGCTGAACGTGCTGGTCACCCCCAACGCCGGCCCCTCCGCCCTGGACACGGTGCTCTCCGTGACCTTCGCCGGCAACTCCGACGCCCCGGTCGCCGACGGCGTCGTCGTCGCCAACGCGTCCTTCGTCTACTCCCGCCAGGACGACGGCTCCGGCTCCTACGACCGCACCGGCTACCGGGTGCTCCCGCACGAGAACGGCCACACCTTCGGACTGCCCGACCTCTACACCCAGGAGGGCGGCTCGGCGGTGGGGCACTGGGACATCATGAGCGAGGACTGGGGCGTCAACAACGACCTCCTCGGCTGGCACAAGTGGAAACTGGGCTGGCTGGACGGCACCCAGGTCGGCTGCGCCGCCCGCCCCGGGCGCACCGACTACACCCTGACACCCCTGTACCGGCCGGGCGGCGGGAAGCTGGTCCTCATACCCATAGACCGGCGCAGCGCCTACGCCCTGGAACTGCGCGCGCCGGGGGGCAACGACGAGGCGATCTGCGAGCCGGGCGTCCTCATCTACAAGGTCGACGCCACCGTGGACACCGGGCGCGGTCCGATAACGGTCTACGACGCACACCGGCACAGCGGCGGCTGCACGCGCAGCCCCAACGTCCAGACCGAACTCTCCGACGCCCCGTTCACCACCGGGGAGTCCTTCAAGGACCCGGGCCACGGCATAACGGTCGAGGTGAGGGCCACGGGGCACGACGGCGAGTTCCGGGTGCGGGTCACTCGGCGGTAGCGGGGCGGGGGCGATGCGGGGCAGCGGGGATGGGGGGATGGGGGCTGGGGAATAGAGGGGGCGGAGGCGTTGCGGGGCAGGGCGCGACGCGGTTCAGCGGAGCGCAACAGCGGGGGCGGCAGGAGGCGGGGGCGACAGGGGGCCGGCGGCGCGGGGAACGACGCGGAGCAGCGGGCGGGGCGGTCGCCGCGGTGAACGCGGCCACGCACGCGGCCCGCCGCACCTTCCAGAGCCGCGTGACGGACCTCAAGCCCGCGCTCCGCTGTACCGCCGACCGCATCCGGGCGGACCTCCACACCGTCTCCCACTGCACCCACGTCCCCCGGACCTGATCCACCACGCCACCCCGATCCGGTACCCTGTGGACCGAGCACAGCGCCTTCGTAGCTCAGGGGATAGAGCACCGCTCTCCTAAAGCGGGTGTCGCAGGTTCGAATCCTGCCGGGGGCACCAGCCAAGAGGCCCCGGACCGATCATGGTCCGGGGCCTTTGACATCCACTTCTGACATCAACGGGGGCGGCCACTGTCGCCTGCAGCCTCATCGGCTACCGCAGACTCGCCGAGGCAGACGATCTTCAGGATGCGTCCGCGTAGGCGAGGTGGACCCCACAGACGGTGCAACGGAAGAGCAGGGCAGTCGCCCCCTCGCCCAGGTGGTTCAAGAAGTGCTCAAGCTGGCTTTCGTCGTGCCAGCCCTCCCTGCGCATGTCGGCCCGCAATTGGTCGAGGGCCTCCGGATGCGCCGCCAACCCGGCGTACCCGACTTCGCCCACGAAGGCCGCCGCGTCGTGGCAGTGGACGAGCCAGTGCGGATCCTGCCAGGAGTGGAAGCCAGGTGTGCGGCGGGTGACCTCATGCAAGACGTCCTCGCTGACGCCGTCGAGCCCGTAGGAGTCGGTGAATTCACCCGCGAAGCGTTCAGCCGCGCTCCCGTCCGCGATACACCACGGGCAGAAAGGTCCGCGGACCTCGTGGGCGGTGTAGAAGGTTGCTGTGTATATCCAGCCCGTGCTGCGGCTGCAGCAGGCGCACCTCTCGGCGGACGCACGGATGGACCCGCTGGCGAGGGGGTCTGGGTGATAGCGGAAAAAGGGCAGGCCGTCGTTCATCGCCGCTTCTTGACCTGTGCCTCGGTGGCCATGCCTTCCGATCTCATGGAGGGCAGTCTGTCCACAACGAGGTATGGGATCAAGCGGCGGCGTCGGACTCCTGCCGGCCACGTCCCAAGGCCCCAGACCGATCATGGTCCGGGGCCCTCGATACAGATGTGACTTCAACTCCGTCGGTCACTCACGACCGGGACGCCTCCGCAGCAGCCGGTCCATGTGACTCATGGCCTCGCGCTGGGTGTCCTGCACAACGTGCGTGTACACGTCCATGGTGATGCTGATCTGTGAGTGGCCCAGGATCTCCATCACCACGCGGGGCGCGACACCGGCTGCCGTGAGGAGCGTGGCCGTACCGTGGCGAGCGTCGTGCAGCCGGATATCGCGGAGGCCGGCGGACTGGGCGACGCGGGTGAAGGAGCGGTAGACGTTCCGCGGCTCGACCGGGCGACCCGTCCGGGTCGTGAAGACGTGGTCCGACTCGCGCCAGGTCTCCCCCGCTTTCGCCCGAGCCGCCGCCTGCCGCAGCCGGTGCCAGCGCAGCGGCACGATGCAGAGCGCCGGCGGCGGGACAACCCGACGGCGACGGCTCTTGGGGTCGTCGTCGTACAACACGCCCCGACGCCGCTGCGTCTGCTGCCGGACTGGTCCCCGTCCCACGCGACTCCGGCCGCCGCACCGGCAACCTGCACTGCCCCAAGCGCTACAGCCCGCCGCCTGCGCAGAGTCTTCTACCTCTCCGCGCAGACCAGCATCATCCGCGAAGGCCCCAACCTCGACTACTACTTGAAGAAGCGGAGCGAGGGCTGCAAGCACGTCCAGGCCGTCATCGCCCTCGCTCGCCGACGTGTCGATGTCCTATGGGCCCTCCTGCGCGACGGCAGACCCTTCGCTCTCCACCCACCCGTCGCCCAAGCTGCTCAAACGGGCCAGCGCACCCCGCATACCTGGCGATAGCCTGCGGGCCACACCAGAAAGGCGGGTCCAGTGGGCTTCGACGCAGAACGCTCAGCGCGCATCGCTGCCATGCAGGAAACCGCCCGGCCCGTCTGGGAGGCAAGCGGCGACACGGACGCGCTCCAGCAGTTCCTCAGGGACAACGGGTGCCACGGAGTGGAAGCCGTGTTCGTGACCGTGGGCCTACTGAACTGCGATCTTGCCGAGGCTCAACGAGCCCTCTTCAAGGCCCCATGCCGCGACGCCGAACTCCGCTTCCACAACCACGCCATGGACCTACTCGAAGAGGCCGCCGACATGGACGCCTGACAGCACCAACAGCCGGCGGAACCTCTTGACTCAGCCGTTGAGACTCCACCGACCTCGGGTTCCGGGCTTCCACTTCAAGGCGAAGAGCGCCGATCGACGGCCAACCTCAAGTCCCCCTCAGGACATCGGGCATGCACTTGTTGCACGCATGTCGTCACGCCTAGTGTTCAAGCGTTCGATCGTCACGGGGGCGGTCCACCGGAAAGGTGTCACATGGGCATCGGTTCACGGCGCGCATTGACCAGCGCTGCCACTGCTGCGCTGCTTTTGTGCTGCGCTGCTGCGGGTACCGCCGCGGCTGAAGAGGCGCCAGTTGATGACAGGGCCGTATCCGCGGACCAGACGACGGAAATCAACGACAGGCAGCGGTGGGAGGACGAGACCGACCAGCCGCTTCAGGAGAGCGAACCGCGTGTGTGTAGCGGTTCGCAGACATGGTACGAATTCTCATCGAAGAAGGCATACCACGTACCTTCCTGGTGGAACGGCACCAAATACAAGGATGGGCCAGGCGGCACAATGTCGGTATCCGTCACCAAGAGTGGCACCATCACACTCGAAGTCTCGGGTAGTGGCGAGTGGTCGGCCGGTGCGATCCTCGCAAAGGCCAAGACCACGATTTCCGTCAAGGTGGCTGGCAGCGTATCCGTCACCACAGGCCATACCTACAGTCACGACATCGGCAGGAACAAATACGGCCACTTGCAGTACGGTTCCTGGGGCTACAAGGTGAACTGGAAGAGGTACCAGTCTGTTGGCAGCGGCTGCGGAGCACCTCGCGAGATTGGCCACGGTACGGCGATCCTGCCGACCAAGGAAACCGGCTGGAAGTACTGGGAAACCAAGTCATGACCTATTCGAGCCCGCGGTCCGCCCGGCTCGCCGGATGCGCTGTGGTGGTGTCGGCGTTCCTGCTCACCTCGTGCACGACGTCCGGAAGCGGTGGGGACAGCGCAGCGAAATCTTCACCATCGTCTTCGACCTCCCCTCGCAAGGTACCTGAGCCGTCAGAGAAAAAGCTCACCGAGCAGGCTCAGTCGGCCCTCGCCGCCGCCCATAGCGGGACACTGGTCGAGGCTGGCGTGGAACGCGTGACCGACGGTATCCACACCGAGCCCGGACTCAGCAAAGGAAAGACCTACCGGCTCAACCTGGTGTGTGCTGGTAGCGGGAGCGCGCAGTTGGAGTTCGTGCCCGCGAACGCGGGCTCCAAGGCCGCGGTGCCATGCGATGAGTCAGTGGTTCAGCAGCGCATCACCGCGGACAGGCTGGTCCGCATCAACGTTGACGGCGCCAAAGGAGCAACCGGCGTGATCGCTTGGCAGATCGACGCCCTGTGAGCTGAGCAAACGGTCCCCGCACCGGCAGCGCCGCTGCGGGGGCCGATCCGTACAGCAACCACAGCGACCGACCATGGTCTACAAGCGCTCTGAGAGACCGAACGGCGGCCTGTACGGCTCTCGGTGACCGAACTCTGCAGAGCTACGGATCAGTAGGCTTCTGACCTCCACGGCTGACGACGCCGGACGGGAGTGCTGCGCCTTTCTGATATCCGCGAGCGACATCAACGGCACCGGATGGGTCTGGCGTGGCCAGCGTGGCCGGTTCGGTCCCCGATGATGCCTAGGGGATCGCACTCCTAAAACGGGTGTCGCAGGTTCGAATCCTGCCGGGGGCACAACGTGTTACCGCTCTGAACTGGGGTCTATCCCCCCGGGAGGGCTCCTGTTCGGCCTCGGACTCCTCGTCCGGGGCCGTTTGCGTGAGCGGACGGGGAGTTGATCCCCCGAAGTCTCTCCAGCGGATAAGCATCATCCGGCACGGGCTCCGGCCCGGTCTTCTCCGGGCCATAGGGATCTGGCTCCGCTTCGAGCACCCCAGGAGCGCACGAGCGGGCACGGAAGAACCGCGCTTGTGTCGAAAGTCGTTACGCCTCTCCGGAGCCCAGGGCGGCTTCCGCGTCGTGGCCGCCCCAACTGTCGGGAGTACGCCACAGGACCTGAACCCCGAAGACACCGAACACGGTGTCGGCCGACCAGTCCTCGGCGGGCGGCTCGGAGAGCACCAGGTAGAGGCGGTCGGCAGGAGCGGACAGGGTGTGGTTGATCTCCAGGAGGCGGGTGGCTCCCGCGCGGAGGTCGGCGTAGGTGGAGCAGCCGGCACCGAGGACCTCGTAGAGGAAGTGGCCGTCGTCCGCGATCCGGCTGACGTCGACGACCGGGGAGTCGGTCGGCTGCAGGTCCTCCCAGAGCAGGGCGGCCTTGAGTGCATGCCGTACCGCCTCGTGCTTTCTGCACGTGCGGTCGGCGGTCGCCGCGCTCTGCAGCGAGTGCAGAAGCCCCTGCGCTGGTGCGGGCGTGGCGGGCAGGTCTTCGGCGGGGGTCACGGGCTCGGTTTCCTTCTGCTCGGACTGATGTTCAGCGGTGGAGGGTGCGTCGTCGGTTTCGGGTTCGCCCGTGGCGACCCGGTTCTGGAGGGCCTCCCGGGCTTCGTGCAGGGCCTGGGCCCAGCCGGCGCGTCCCAGGTCCGTCTGGACGCGGTTCAGGTCCAGGTCGCCGTCCTTGAGCATGCGGTTGGTGTGCGCCGCGAGATCGCGCAGGAGGCTGAGGCGGTGCTTGTCCGGGGATCCGAGCACGCGACGCACGTCCACCCAGTCCGCCTGGTCGCGGCGGAGGACGCGGTTGGCCATACCCTTGAGCTCGGACAGACGATCACGGGCGTTCTCCGGAACGGTTCCGTCACCGTTGGTCAGTTCGTCGAGAACGCTGATCGCCGCCAGGTAGCGTTCCGCCATTCTCGGCGAGATGGGCTGGCGGCCACGCTGGTCCGCGGTGAGCAGGCAGTGGTTCGTCTCGTGAGCGAACACCCAGCAGTCCAGTACGGCGCCGGGACGCGGGGGCACCGAGCCGTGGCGGACGGTCAGGACCAGAGGGACGTCGATCGCGGGCGACAGGACCTTGACCCTGTACCGGCCACCGGGTGCCCGGCCGGTCACGCGGACTCGGACGTCCGTACCGATGTCGGGGACGTCAGCGTCTGCCATGCCTGGTTCGCCTTCGGTGGATGCTGGTTCGGTACTGCTGCCGTCGGTGTTCGTGAGGGCCTCCGGGAGCGGGGGCGTGTGCAGGACGGTCAAGCTCTGGGTGCTGCGGGTGAGCGCGACGTACAGCTGGCGCAGTCCGGCCGGGCCCCGGTCGGCGATGGTGGCGGGTTCGACGACGAGGACGTGGTCGTACTCCATGCCCTTCGCCTGGGCGGCGGCCAGCACGGACACCGCCTCGCGTCCCTGCTCGGTGATGCCCTCGGCCAGGTCCAGCTGGCGGCTGATCTCGTCGAGCCAGCCGGAGTCGTCGGGGACGATGACCGCCACGGAGCGCAGGGTGTGTCCGTCGCTGGTGCCGATGAGGCGGGTGGCTTGGGCCACGGTGTCGCCGAGGAGTTTCCACGGCTCGGTCGCGACCGTGCGTACGGCGTCCTCTCCCGCCGCACGCACGGCCTGCGGGTACGGCAGCGTGGGGGCGACGGTACGGGCCAGGGGGGCGACGAACTCCATGATCTCGGCGGGCACGCGGTAGCTGGTGTTCAGCTCGGCCACGCGCCAGTCGCCGTGGTCGGACAGGAGGGTGCCGAGGCGCTCCCAGTCGGTGTGGGTGTGGGGGCCGGTGGCCTGGGCGAGGTCACCGAGGATGGTCATGGAGCCCTGCGCGGCGGAGCGCCGGCGCAGGGAGCGGGCCTGCATGGGTGTCAGGTCCTGTGCCTCGTCGACGACGATGTGCCCGTACCGCTGCGGGGTCTCCCCGGTGATGAGATACCGCAGTTCTTCGAGGCAGACCCGATCGTCGAGCGTCCAGGGATCGGCGTCGGCCGTGTCGGCCCGAGGACGGCGCAGAGCGGCCTGCTCCGAGGCGTCGAGAACGCCCTCGGTGCAGGTGCGCAGGAGGTCTTCGGAGTCGTAGAGGGTGCGGAGGGCTTCCCTGGCGCCGGGCGAAGGCCAGACGCGTTCGATGAGGCGCTCGACCTGACGGTTGCGTTCCAGGTCGCGGCGGATCGTGTCGTCGCGGCTGCGGCGAGGGGCGACGGCGACGAGTTCCCGCAGCAGGCGGTCGACGAGCAGCCCGCGGAAGCGGTCGCGGCGCTCACGGTAGGAGCCGTCGCCTTGGCGCACGTCTTCGAGGAGCGAAAGCATTTCGGAGCGCGGGACACGCAGGGTCGTGCTGCCGACGGTGACGGTGAGCTCAGGCTTGGCCCCCTCGTAAGAGGCAGTGGTGGTGAACTCGTCGACGGCCTCGGGACGGCACTCGATCTCGACGCGCCGCCGCAGGACGGCCGCCATACGCTCGTCGGACTTCACCACCCGCGCCCGGGGGGTGTCGGTGCCGAGGACCTCGCCGTCCCACAGACGGGTCACCTGCACTGCGTTGACGTTCCGGGTGCCGAGCGTGGGCAGCACCTGGCTCACGTAGTCCAGGAACCGCTGGTGGGGGCCGACGACGAGGATGTCCTGGGCTTTGAAGTGCCCGTTGTTGACGAGCCAGGTCACGCGGTGCAGACCGACCGCCGACTTGCCCGTACCCGGGCCGCCCTGCACCACGAGGATGTCCGAGGGCGAGCCGGTGACCAGGGCCATCTGGTCGCGGCGGATGGTCTCGACGATGTCCCGCATGCTGCCGCTGCGCGAGCGCTGAAGCTCACGCAGGAGGAAGTCGTCCGGCTGCAGCGGCTTCTGGCGCTGGACGCGGGCGATGTCGGCGGGTGTGGGGACGGGCGGGCTCGGTGCTCCCTCCTTCTGCGTGACGGTGGCCGGCGCCGTGGGCTGGGCCTCCCGCTGGGCGTCGTCTGCCGCCGGCCGTGGCTGCGGGACGGGGGCGGCGGCAGTGATCTCGTCGAAGTAGTCCTCGACGACACGCTGTACACAGCGCAGTCGCCGCCGCAGGAGCACCTCGCCCGGGGCATCGGGCAGCGCCTCGAACCACTTCTTGGCCAGCCGACTGGTCCACGGTACGACGACGGTGTCGCGGGTACGGACGTCGGAAACGGCACGTCGGCCGACGTACCAGGTCTTGGGCCCCCTGCCCGGCTCGTCCTCGTCCGGTGCGTCGACGCGGCCGATGACCAGCGACTCGTTGCCGAGTCCGTCGTATGCCGCGGCCCGCTCCTCGGCCACGATCCGGTTGGCGACGCTGTCCTTGCCGCTGGCGGAGGCCAGGGCGACCGAGCCCCCGGTCATTTCGGCCAGCCGCGCGGCATAGCAGTCGTAGGCGCGGTCCACCGCCTTCTGCTCGACGGCGATGATCTCGTTGCGCGTGGTGGTGCCCATGTACATATCCCCTCCCCTTGCAGCACCCCGGAGGGCGCTGCGACGGGCATACGCCCGGCCCCGTCGAAATAACTATCAGAGACCTGCTGGTAACAAACAGTCAGGTGGTCAACGTCCCGGCCAGCTCGCCGACCTCCGTCCGCCAGGCGCGAACCTGGTCGTGCGTGGGGCCGATCTCGTACTGGTGGTAGTGGCATCCCAGGCAGAGGTGCGACCAGACGGCGTTGGCGCGGCGAGCGGTCTCCGCCGCGGTGTAGCAGTGGAGGCACAGCATCTTGGCCCGCATCGTGGTGCCGGCGAGCCCTGGCACCGCGGCGTCGAGCACGCGGTCGATGGAGAGCTCGAGAGCGGTCCGCAGAGCGAGGGAGGCTCCGCGGTGCCGGCCGGCGGCCGTGGCGCCCGTACGCGCGGCAAGCAGCTGATCCGCCGTGAGCAGGAGCTCCTCGACCGAGGTGGTGGGAGTGCTCATCACGCGGTCACCCCCGGCTTGCGCACCTTCTGCGCCATGATCTCGATGTCGTCGACGAAGCGGTGAGGGTCGGTGATCTGCGCTCCCGTGGAGTGGGAGCCGTTCTGGCACTCCTTGAGGAGGTCCACCGCACGCGGCCCGCAACGGGTGCGCAGTTCCCGGTAGACGCCGCCGGTCCGGCCGGCGTCGCCGAACAGGGCCAGTGCCGCGACCTTCATGAGCTTGTCGGCGCTGCCGACGGCGGCCTGCAGCTCGCCCTCGGGCGCGCCGGAGCGGTGATGCCGGATCCAGGCGGCTTCGAGGAACGCGTTCTCCAGGGCGATACGGCACAGGCTGGGCAGCACGTGGGTCCGTGCCGCCGTCGGCAGGTCACTGGTACTGGCGAGGGCCCGCGCGTCGTCGAGTGCCCGCCGTACCGGGTCCGTCACCGGCTTGACCTTCACCTTGGACGACTTGGCCCGCTCGACCTCGAACACCGTCACGGGCAGATCCTGGCTGGTGAACGCCCGCTGGAGCCGGGTGTCGTGGGTGAAGACGACGACCTGCCGGTGCTCGCCGAGCTCGTGCAGGACCTGGGCGAGTCCGTTGACCTTGGCGGGGTCCATGGACTGCACGGGGTCGTCGATGACGATGAAGCCGAACGGGCTGTCGGCGGTGGCGGCCCGAGGCAGGAACAGGGACAGCGCGAGGGAGTGCTGCTCGCCCTGGCTCATGACGCCGAGAGCCGAGGCCTCCTGGCCGTCGACGGTGACATCCATGACGAGCTTGCGGACAGTGGCCTTCTCGCTGCCCTTCAGGCTCACGGCCTTGAGATCGATGTTGCTCTCCTGGCGGAGCCGCTCCCAGATGCGCTGCGACTGGTCGGCGAAGCCTTCCATCCGCTGTTCCCGCAACTCGGCGGCCAGCGCCTTGATCCAGGTGCTCGCCTTCCTGATGTCCCGCAGCCGGGGCTTGTTCGCCTCCACGGCACGGGCCCTCTCCGCCCAGCCCGCCAGGCGGGTGACGAGCCCGCGCCAGCGTTCGTCCCGCTTCTCCAGTTCCCTGACGGCGTTCTCCTTGACCGCGGCGCAGGCATCGGCCAGGGTCGCGGCGGCCTCGTGGGCGCGCTGGGCGAGCTCGCCGGGATCACTGGTCGTCCGGCAGGCGGTCCAGGCGCGCCACGGGTCGGCCAGGGCGGCGGGGATCCGGCGGGGCGTGTGGACGAGGTCCTGCACGGCCCGCGCGGCCGATCGGAGTTCGCTGCGCGCGCCCGCGGCGGCCTCCGCCTCCTGCCGCAGTGCGGCGATCTGGGCGACGGCGTCCGCGACCCATGCCGGGTCCAGCATCCCGTCGGTCCCGCACACGGGGCAGGCGGCCGCGTCGGGGTGACGGTCGTGGTGCGCCACAGCCCGTTCGAGGAGTTCCGCACGCCGCAGGGCGTCCTCGGCTCCGGTGCCGCGCAGGGCCTCGGCATCGGCGAGGGCACTGCGCAGGCGGTCCAGGGCCGCGTGGACCTGCGCCATCTCGGGTCCCTGCACCTCTGCCTCGGCGCGCAGCCCGGCGAGCAGGCCATCGTCCCCGTCGGTGGGCAGACCGGCGACGAGGGCTTCGACAGTCGCGAAGTCGGGCGTTCCCGCCGTGTCGACGGCGACGAGTGCCTGCACCGCGCGCTCGTCGTCCTCCAACTCGTACAGCGCCTCTTTGAGGCCCGGCAGCTCCGCCTTCGCCGCCTTGTCCGCGTCTTCGAGCGCCTTGGCCTCCTGGCGGAGCCGGCCGTCGGCGGCGCTGAGCTGCCCCAGGCCGAGGATGGTGGCGATGGCGTCGTACATCTCGGAGGGCTTGCCACTGATCATGCGGTCGAGGTCGACGTACGACAGGAAGGGACGGAAGTCCCGCAGGGCCTGCTTCCAGTCCGCCTGGTCGAGGGGGGCGCGGCCGTGCCCGGGTCGCCTGAGCTCGGCCTGGGAGGCGCCGAAGTCGTCGCCCTCCCAGGTGCGGGTAAGGGTGCTGCGGCCGGTGTCGCCCGCGACGGCGAGCTTTACCTCGATCTCCGGCCTGCCGTCGGTGTCGTGGAGGTTGCGCCAGTTGCTGCTGCGCATCGCGTGCTGCCCCTGCCAGCGCAGGTTCACGCCGGTGAAGGCTGTCTCGATGCCCTCGGCGATGCTGGACTTGCCGGAGCCGTTGCGACCCACGACCAGGCTCACACCGGGTCTGGGGCTGAGCTTCAGCCAGGCACGCGGTCCGATGCCGCGGAACCGGGCGACGGCGACGGACTCGAGGTAGATCCGGCCGACAGGGGAGGTCCCCCGATGCTCGCCGTCACCCATGGCCTCCTTCAGGAGCACCTTCACGGGCTCGGTGAGCGCCTCCTTGGCCAGGCGGGCCTCCACCAGACCGGCCACGGGCACGGGCTGGTCGGCCGGGGCCGGACGGGCGGGGTCGGTGGGGTGGTGCGCGTTCTGCCGGGGCTGTTCCGTCACGGTCATGCGGGTTCCTCCCGTGCGTGCGGTGAGTGGCGACTGCGGTGCGGAATGGACGCGGAGTGGACGGCCCCGAGGTATGGCGTTGCGACGGAAAGGGACCGGGAGAGATCGGATGCGTGGCGCGGTACGGCGCCAGGACGCTTCACGGTGCGGTTGCGGAGTCACGGCGCATGCTTCCATTCGGAAGCATGACCAGATAAGCACAACAATGAAAGCACCGTCAAACGACTTGATGAACTTGACGACTGTTGTAACGTGTTAACCGTCCCTGTCCGACTGGCCCGAGAGGTGCGGAACTCCACGCCATGCCCCAGCAGCCACCAGCCCGACCGGCGCCCTCCGCACATGTGACAGCCGCCGAGATCTCCCGCATCGCAGGGGTCACACGCGCCACGGTCAGCAACTGGCGCCGCCGCCACGACGACTTCCCGGCACCCAGCGCGGGCACGGAATCCAGCCCGCTCTACGACCTGCCGGCCGTCCAGGCATGGCTGCGGGGACGCGGGCACACCTCCACCGCCTCGCCGACCGAGGAGCTGCGTACGGCGCTACGGCTGCTGGGACCCGGCTCGGGTGTGGCGGCGCGGCTGTTCCCCCTGGTGGCTGCCGCGTCCCGCCGCACACAGGAGGAGCTGGCCGAACTCGCCGCCGTGCCCGACGACCAGCTGCTCGCCCGAGCGGAGAAGGCCGCGGGCGAGCTCCCGGCCACCGTGCCCGAGGCCGAGCCGGTCCGCTACGGCCCGGACGACGCGGGCGCGGTCCGCGCGCTGCTGGGCTGCGTCCGTGAGGCGGGGGTCCAGGCCGCTCTCGACGTCCTCGCCGAACGCGAACTGGACGAGGGCGCCGCCAGCGGCGTCTACCAGACCCCGGAGGGTCTGGCCCGGCTCATGGCACGGCTCCTGCCCGCCGACGTGTCCCGCGTCCTCGACCCCGCCTGCGGCAGCGGAACGCTCCTCGCCGCCGCCGCCCGGCAGGGCGCGCGGGAGCTGTTCGGACAGGACTCGCTCCCCGTCCAGGGCCAACGCACCGCGGTCCGGCTGCTGATCGCCGCACCCGAGGCCGAGACGGCGATCCGCGTCGGCGACAGCCTGCGCGCCGACGCCTTCCCCGACGTCACCGTGGACGCCGTCCTGTGCAACCCGCCGTTCGCCGACCGCGACTGGGGTCACGACGAGCTGGCCTACGACCCGAGGTGGGCGTACGGGGTCCCGCCGCGCTTCGAGTCCGAACTGGCGTGGGTGCAGCACGCCCTCGCACACCTGGAGCCCGGCGGCCACGCGGTCATGCTGCTGCCGCCCGCCCTGGCTTTCCGCTCCTCCGGCCGCCGCGTCCGCGCGGAACTCATCCGCGGCGGGGCCCTGCGCGCCGTCGTCTCCCTTCCGGCGCGTGCCGCGTATCCGCTCCACATCGGCCTGCAGATCTGGGTGTTCCAGCGCCCCGAGCCGGGCGGCACGGACCGTACGGCGGTGCTGTTCGTCGACGGCGAGGGCGAGCAGCGGGACGGTACCGTGGGCATGCCGTCCGCCACCGGTACGGCGACGGCGGGTGCCGGCATCCGCGGCGGCTCGCGCTCCCGCCGGTCCGGCTCTTCCACTTCCGCCGCCTCCGCCATCACCTCTTCGGCCTCCGCCGCCACCTTCGACTGGGAGTGGCTGTCGGAGCGGGTCCTCGGCCAGTGGGCCGCGTTCACCACCGCCCCCGACACCTACGCCGACGAGCCCGGCGTCGCCCGCGCGGTGCCGCTCGTCGACCTCCTCGACGACGTCGTCGACGTCACCCCGGCCCGCCATGTCCGGGCGACCGCGGCCGACATCGACCCGGCGACCCTGGCCCGGCGCGTCCACGACCTGCACGACCAACTGGCCGAGCAGGTCGCAGCCCTGGCATCCGCCTCCGCGTCCGGCGGCTGGCAGCCGTCCGGAGCCTCGGCCCGCGAGTGGCGTACGGCGACCGTCTCCGACCTGGCACGCGGCGGCGCACTGACCGTGCTGCGGGCGGCGACGCCCGGCACCCGCGGCTCCAAGGGCTCCGCCGCCCCCACCGTGGACCGGCCGGTCCTCACCTCCCAGGACGTCTCCACCGGAAACCCCCCGTCCGGCGGGGCCGTGGACCTCCACGCCGACGCCGCGCAGCCCGTCGCCGCCGGGGACGTCCTCGTCCGCGCCGTCGCGAGCGGCGGCAACCAGGCCGCGATGACCCGGGTCGCGGACGACCGGGACGCCGGAGCCCTGCTCGGTCAGCACATCCATCTCCTGCGTCCCGACCCGGCCCGACTCGACCCGTGGTTCCTGGCCGGGTTCCTCGGCGCCGACGACAACATCGCCTCCGCGTCCACCGGCTCCACCCTCGTGCACGTCACACCGGGCCGCCTGCGCGTACCGCTGCTGCCGCTGGAGGAACAGCGGCGCTACGGGAAGGCGTTCCGCCGCGTGTACGAGCTGCGCGCGGCCGTCCGCCGAACCGCCGACCTCGCCGCCGACACCGCGGCCACCCTGACCACCGGCCTCACCGCCGGCGTCCTCCTGCCACCGGACACCCCGAGGGGCCCGGATACGCCGGGCGCCCCGGACAGCCGTTCCGTCTGAAACGCCCCACGCGTCCCACCGCACACGACCACACTGGATCCCTGCCGTCCCCCGCCCGGACGGCGCTCTTCGGAAGGAAGCCGGGACCTCTTGAACAGCAGCAAGCACACGGAGTTGGCGAACCACGCCTGGTCCGTCGCCGATCTCCTGCGCGGCGACTACAAGCAGTCCGACTACGGCAAGGTCATCCTGCCGTTCACCGTGCTGCGCCGCCTGGAGTGCGTCCTGGAGCCGACACGCGAGAAGGTCGTCGAGACCGTCGCCAGGTTCGCCGGCCAGGACATCGACACCGGCCACTTCCTGCGCAGGGCCTCGGGCCACTCCTTCTACAACAAGAGCGACCTCACGCTGCGGAAGATCGCGGCCGACCCGCAGAACGCGGCGAAGAACCTGCAGATCTACGTCGGCGCCTTCTCCGACAACGCCCGCGAGGTCCTCGACAAGTACGAGTTCAACCAGCAGGTCAGGAAGCTCGACGGCGCGAACCTGCTCTACCAGGTCATCGGCAGGTTCACCGACCTCGACCTGCACCCCGACGTCGTGCCCAACCACAACATGGGCTACATCTTCGAGGAGCTGATCCGCCGCTTCGCCGAGCAGTCGAACGAGACCGCGGGTGAGCACTTCACCCCGCGCGAGGTCATCAAGCTGATGGTGAACCTGCTGGTGGCGCCCGACGCGGACGCCCTCACCGTGCCGGGTGTCGTCCGCACGGTCATGGACCCGGCCTGCGGCACGGGCGGCATGCTCAGCGCCGCCGACGACCGCATCAAGGCCCTCAACCCGGACGCGACGGTCGAGGTGTACGGGCAGGAACTCAACCCCGAGTCCTGGGCGATCTGCCGGTCCGACCTCATGATCAAGGGCCAGGACCCGGAGAACATCCGCTTCGGCAACTCCTTCTCCGACGACGGCCACACCCGCCGCAAGTTCGACTACATCCTCGCCAACCCGCCGTTCGGCGTGGAGTGGAAGAAGGTCAGGGAGGAGGTCGAGTACGAGCACAAGTCGCTCGGCGACGCCGGCCGCTTCGGCGCGGGCCTGCCGCGCATCAACGACGGCTCGCTGCTCTTCCTCCAGCACATGATCTCGAAGATGAAGCCGGTGGACGTGAACGGCGGGGGCGGCTCCCGTATCGCCATCGTCTTCAACGGCTCCCCGCTGTTCACGGGCGCGGCCGAGTCGGGCGAGTCCAACATCCGCCGCTGGATCCTGGAGAACGACTGGCTGGAGGCGATCGTCGCCCTCCCGGACCAGCTCTTCTACAACACCGGCATCTCGACGTACTTCTGGATCCTGACGAACCGCAAGGACAAGGACCACAAGGGCAAGGTCGTACTGCTGGACGCGCGCGACCAGTGGGTGAAGATGCGCAAGTCACTGGGCGACAAGCGCAAGGAGCTGGGCGACGGGACGAACGGCCGCCCCGACCACATCGGCGACATCACGCGGCTGTACGCGGAGGCCGTCCAGGTTGCCAAGGACCCCGAGCACCCGCTGCACGGCAAGGTCAAGGTCTTCGCCAACGAGGACTTCGGCTACCAGCGCATCACCGTGGAGCGGCCGTTGAAGCTCCGCTTCGAGGTGACGGAGGAGACGCTGGCGGCGCTGGCGGAGGCCAAGCCGGTGGCCAAGCTGGAGCGGAGTGAGGAGTTCGTGGCGGCGGTGCGTACGCTGCTCGGCTCGACCTGGGCGACCAAGTCCGACGCTTTCATCGCGCTCAAGGACGCGGTGGTCGCGGCCGGCCTGACGTGGCCGTCGGGAGCGCCGTTCGCGAAGGCGGTACGGGAGGCGGTCGGGGTCCGGGACCCGGAGGGCGAGGTCCAGAAGGTCAAGGGCGCGCCGGAACCGGACACGGACCTGCGGGACTACGAGAACGTTCCGCTGGGCGAGGACGTCGAGGAGTACCTGAAGCGCGAGGTGCTGCCGCACGTGCCGGACGCGTGGATCGACCACACGAAGACGAAGATCGGCTACGAGATCCCGTTCACGCGGCACTTCTACGTGTACAAGCCGCCGAGGCCGCTGGCGGAGATCGACGCGGAGTTGAAGTCGCTGGAGGCGGAGATTCAGGGGCTGCTCGGGGAAGTGACCCAGTGAACACCTCAGCCGTCACGCCGCCTTCCCGCAAGCCCTCTGGAACCTACGAACTTGTACGCCTCGGATATGTCGCACGCTTGCAGAACGGGCTGACCGTCGACGCCAAACGGGACGTAACAGGTGACGTCGTCACCAGTCCGTACTTGCGTGTCGCCAATGTCCAAGCGGGGAGCCTCAACCTCGAATCAGTCACCGAGATCACTGTGCCTCGAAGTGTGGCCCAGCGCAGCACACTCCGTCCAGGTGATGTCCTGATGACCGAAGGAGGGGACCTGGACAAGCTGGGCCGTGGGACTGTCTGGCGGGGCGAACTTGACCAGTGCCTGCACCAGAACCACATCTTCGCGGTCCGCCCCGATCCACAGCGACTCAGCGGCCGATTCCTCGCCTACGTGACCCAGTCCCTTTACGGCCGCCACTATTTCGAGAGCACCGGCACACGAACCACAAACCTGGCTTCCACCAATAGCAGCAAGATCCAGAGTTTCCCTCTGCCGCTTCCCCCTCTGGATGAGCAGCGCCGCATCGCCGACTTCCTCGACGCCGAGACCGCCCGCATCGACCGTCTCTGTGAACTACGCAAGCACCAGCTAGAGTTGCTCAACGAGGCATCCTTCAGGCGGATCTACGATGCAGTTCGCGGAGCTCATGTTGAGGGAAACCGAAAAGACAGCGGCCTTAAATGGCTGGGTACCATTCCTTCTGATTGGCGAATTGGCAGCGTCTCGCACTATTTCGAGGTCGAGCTCGGCAAGATGCTCAACCAGGAACGTGCCCACGGACAACACATGCGCCCGTACCTCCGTGTGGCGAACGTCCAGTGGGACCGGATCGATGTCAGTGACCTCGCCATGATGGACTTCCCACCAGAGGAGCAGGCGCGGTACCGCCTAAAGCCGGGTGACCTGCTCGTCAACGAGGGTGGAAGCTGGCCAGGAAGAGCGGCGATCTGGGACGGGGAAGTCCCCGAGATCTACTACCAGAAGGCACTGCACCGCATTCGCGCTCGTGGTGCAGAACTCCCCCGGTGGCTCTATTACTGTCTCGTTGTGGCTGAGCGGCTCAAAGTATTTCAGGTCCAGGGAAATACCAGCACGATGACGCACCTCACGCGTGAGGGTTTGCGGCCTCAAAAGTTTCCATTTCCTGAACCAGATGTGCAGGGCGACCTGGTGGCGCAGCTCGACCGAGCGGCGAGCCGAGATTTCGAGTTCCGTCGACTACTGGACAGCCAGGTTGCACTCCTGACAGAGCGCCGCCAGGCCCTCATCACCGCCGCCGTGACCGGCCAGTTCGACGTATCCACCGCCAGCGGAAGAGGGATCCAGAATTGTTCGGCGTGATTCCCTGTGCCGCACGGGCAGCGGCCAAGAAGGCATGGTTGCTAAATGCCAGTGAAGTACGCCTTTCAGTGCCTGCGGCATTCATCATACAGGGCATGCTGATCACTGTATTCGCGTCAGTGAAGAATGTGGGGGACGATGAGTATCGCTAGGGATGCAGAACGTTTCGCCCGTCAAGTTCGCATCGCGTTGGAACGTGACTACGAGCAGCATCTGGACATTGCCGACGTTGCGGCACTGGGCGAGGCAGAACGCACTCCGCGGGTGAGATCCCGGGCCTTGAGCGCACTGGCCGTGCGTGCGGTAACAGGTTTCACCGCCGAAAACGCCGCAGCGTGTGTGATCGACGGCGGGAAGGATCAGGGACTGGATGCCATTGCGATTACTACCAACCCCGCCCACGTCTATCTGATCCAGTCAAAGTGGAGCGATACAGGTAAAGCCAGACTGGATCGCGGCGCCGCGCGCGACATGATCGTCGGGCTCGACCTCATAGACCAGGAACTGTTCGATCGGTTCAACGCTCGTGGGGAACGGCTCGCCGAGGAGGCCAGCCGGTTGATGTTCGAGGAAATGGCACCTGCCACGCTGGTCGTTGCTCTCATGGGGACCGACAAGCCCGGGCCCGGCGCGACGCAAATGTTCGAGGACGCACGGCACAAGTACAATAAGAACGGCCCCTTCCTCGACGTGTGCTATCTGCACGCGGAGGATCTCGCCCAGCAGGTTCGTGCGGACTTGGCTCCGGCGCCCTTGAACCTCGAGGTCGAGATGGAACGGTGGCACAAGCACGATGGGCTGCACGAGTCGTTTCAGGGCATCGTACGGGTGGAGGACATCGCGAGCTGGTATCAGGGCCACGGCAGCCAGCTCTTCCATCTCAATATCCGCAACCCGCTCGGCGCTACGCGTACGAACGCAGGAATCGTCAAGACGCTATTGCAGTCACCAGCGAGCTTCTGGTACTTCAACAACGGCATCACACTGCTGTGCGACACGATCCAGGCCCGCTACCGATCTCAGTCTGCCCCGCAGGGCGGCCGGGTCGCCCTGACGGCTGTCAACGCCAGCATCGTCAACGGCGCGCAGACCGTCACTGCCATCGCCGAGGCGATAAAGACGGATCCCGGTGCAGCCGGGCACGCCTATGTGAGCGTGCGCGTGATCGCCACCCAAGGTGTTGCGGCGTTCGCGAAGGACGTGACCGAGGCGACGAACCTACAGAACCGGGTGGAGCCGCGTGATTTTGTCGCCCTCGACCTCGTCCAGAGCCTTATCCGGGACGACCTCGCAGCAGAGCTGGACAAGGAATACACGATCAAGCGCGGGGCTCCGGACCCGGCACCAGAGTCCGGGTGCTCGCTCGCTGAGGCCGCGGCCGCACTGGCCTGCTTCCATCCGGACGCCGCGCACTCCTCTCGATTGACCAAGTCCTCAGAACTCCTGTGGGAACGCGGAGTTCGCGGAACGTACGACGTGTTGTTCCGAACACGGCCTTCCGCCCACCTGGTTTGGCGGTCTGTGCTCACCGTGCGAGCTGTCCGTGCGGCGCTGCACGAGTCGCGTTCCACAAGAGAAGGCCGCGCTGCGGCTCTGGCCCAGCATGGTGCCTATGTCATCGCTCACCTCACCATGCAACTTCTTGGCAGGGACGACATCGAGGAGCCGGGATGCGACTGGGACATGGAGGTACTGCAGCGGGTCCCCGAGACCGCGAATGCAGTATTGGCGTGGCTCATCCACCACATCGATGCGGAGTGCGGCGAGAGCGCCCAGATCGGCAGGACGCTCGCGGACGCGGCCCAGGTTTCCAAGCTCGCCGGACTCGTACTCAGGGACGCCGGTACGGCGGCCGCCGTACCGGTGCTTCAAGCGGCGTACGTGAAGGTGCCGAGGCCCCGCAAGCCGCGACGCCCCAACACGGTGCCGTACCTCGTCACGGCGCAGGCCATCGCTGAAGGAACCGCGCTCGTTTACGACACGCCCTACAGCACCGAACGTGAGGCCGAAGAGCTGATCAGTTGGCTGGCAGCCGATCCGCGCCGCCGGCAGGCAACCTGGATCAACGACCGCAAGCGCCCGATCCTCTGGGCGGCGGACAAGACGCAGTACTCGCCGTCAGGACTCATCCGCGAGATGTGGCGACTCGCCGCCTGGAAGAAGCAGCCGGTCGCCAACCAGGGCACTACTCGGTGGCGTATAGAAGGGGGCGAGACGCTGTGGGAGTTGGCGCTGCGTCTGCAGTCCGCCGAGGACTCCCTCGAGAATGAGTAGCGCGGTAATGACAAACCAGACGCCGAGCCGTAACGGTCGGCTCCGAGGGACTCTCGGTTCATCAACCAGTGGCGGGCGGCACAGGCACTCCAAACACATCGATACTGCCGCCTTCCCCTGATGGAGGGCAGCACTTCGGGCACGTCCGGTTGTCTGGGGATACGAGAACGGGGACACGGCAACATGGCCATCCATCACGAGTCCGCCTTCGGTGACGCGATCGTCGCCGCCATGGTCGAGCGCGGCTGGCGCGAAGCGCGCCCGCAGGACTACCAGGCCGATCTCAGTCTGGACACCAATGAGTTGTTCACCTTCATCGGCGCGACCCAGCCCGACGAGTGGAACGAACTGCTCACCGTCTACGGCGGCGACCCGAACGAGGCGCAGCGCGGGTTCGCCGCCCGCCTCGACCAGGCCATCGCCACCAACGGGCTCCTCAACGTCCTCCGCAACGGCGTCAAGGACCGGGGCGTCCTCCTCCGCGTCGCGTACTTCAAGCCGAACCTCGTCGCCCACGACTCCGTGCTCGACGGCTACCGAGCCAACCGCCTCACCGTCGTCCGCGAACTCGAGTACGCGACGAAGCAGGCGGACTCGGGCAACCGGCTCGACCTCGCCCTCTTCCTCAACGGAATCCCGGTCGCCACGGCCGAGTTGAAGAACCCGCTGACCAAACAAGGGGTGGAGCACGCCAAGGAGCAGTACCGTACCGACCGCGACCCCACCGAGCTGATCTTCACGCGCCGGGTCGTCGCGAACTTCGCCATCGACCCGGACCTGGTCTTCGTCGCCACCCAGCTCAAGGGCAAGAACACCCGCTTCCTCCCCTTCAACACCGGCTCCAACGGCCCCGGTCAGCCGGGCGGCGCGGGCAACCCGGCCCCGACCGCCTACGGCACGTACGCGACCTCCTACCTCTGGGAGCAGGTCTGGCAGCCGGACAACTGGCTGGACCTGCTCCAGCGGTTCGTGCACCTGCACAAAAGCAAGACGCCCGGCGGCGGCACGACGAAGACGATGATCTTCCCCAGGTTCCACCAGTGGGACGTAGTCAAGAAGCTCACCGCGCATGCCTCCACCCACGGCGCGGGACACGACTACCTGGTCATGGCCTCGGCCGGCTCGGGCAAGTCGAACACCATCGGCTGGCTGGCCCACCGCCTCAGCGACCTGCACACCCCCACCGGCCCCCGCGAACTCGACCCCGAGGCCGTGGCCAAGGGCCTCAAGCCGGGCGTGCCGGTCTTCGACAAGGTCATCGTCATCACCGACCGCCGCAACCTGGACGCCCAACTCCGGGAAACGGTAGGCAATTTCGAGCAGACCGCTGGTCTCGTCGTGAAGATCGACGAGAAGCACGGGGCGAAGGGCGAGCAGCTCGCCAAGGCCCTCTCCCGCGACACCGGGAAGATCGTCACCGTCACGCTGCACTCGTTCCCGGCACTGCTCGACTACCTCCAGCGCAACCCCACCGAGATCCAGGGCAGCCACTTCGCGATCATCGTGGACGAGGCGCACTCGTCGCAGTCCGGCGACGCCGCCACCGCCGTACGTTCCGCCCTGCGCGACCTCGGCCTGGACTCCGACTCGGACGACGCGGGCGCAACCACGGTCAAGGCCGAGGGCGACACCCTGGACGAGCAGCTCAAAAAGAGGGCCGAACAGCGTTCCCGCGCCGCGAACCTCTCCTACTTCGCGTTCACCGCCACGCCGAAGGCCAAGACCCTCGAACTCTTCGGCGCGCTCCAGGACATCGACGGCAAGGCGACCTACCGGCCCTTCCACACGTACTCCATGCGCCAGGCGATCGAGGAGGGCTTCATCCTCGACCCGCTGCGCAACTACGTCACGTACAACACGTACTGGAAGCTGGTGAACCAGAACCCCGACGAGCGGGAGGTCGACCCGTCGAAGGCGAACTCCCTGCTCGCCCGGTACGCGCTGACCCATGACTCGACGGTCGCCCAGCACGCCCAGGTGATCGTGGAGCACTTCGTGGCGCACAGCCGGGGCCGCCTCGGCGGGCGGGCCAAGTCGATGGTGGTGACGGCCTCGCGGCAGTCCGCCGTGCAGATGGCGCGCGCCATCAAGAGCTACATCAAGGACCGGGACTACGACACCAAGTACCCCGATCTGGGTGTCCTCGTCGCCTTCTCCGGATCACTCACCATCGACGGCGAGGAGACCACCGAGCCGAAGGAGAACGGCGGCCTGTCGGAGAGCGCGCTGCCGAAGGCGTTCGCGTACACACGTGCCGACGACAAGGCCGCACGAGCCGGTGGTCCGGGCCGGCGCGAGTACAAGATTCTGGTCGTCGCGGAGAAGTACCAGACCGGCTTCGACCAGCCGCTCCTCACGACGATGTACGTCAACAAGACGCTGACCGGCATCTCCGCCGTCCAGACCCTGTCCCGGCTGAACCGGACCGCCGAGCGCAAGACCCAGGCCGACCTGGCGGTCCTCGACTTCGTCAACGACGCCGAGGACATACAGGAGTCCTTCCGCCCGTACTTCGAGGAGGCGAACACCCTCCCCTCCGACCCCAACCTGCTCTACACCGCGCAGAGCCGGGTCATGCAGGCGGCGATCCTGTCCGGGCAGGAGATGGACGAGTTCGCCGCCGCGTACTTCGCCGCCAAGGAGAAGGCGGCGGGCTCACAGTCCAAGTGGGAGAAGCTGCACGCCGAGTTGTACCGGCTGCTCTCCCCCGCAGTAGCCCGCTTCACTGCGCTGCGGGACAGCGACGACGAGGACGACCAGGAGACGGCGGAGGGCTTCCGCGCCGACCTCAACGACTACGTCAGGAAGTACGGCTTCCTCGCGCAGATCGTCCCGTACCGGGACGCTGAGCTGGAACGGCTGCACCTCTACGGCCGCTACCTCCTCAACCGGCTGCCGCGCCGCGCGGACGGCGGCGTGGACATAGGCGAGGTCGACCTCAGCCATCTGCGGGTGGAGAAGACCGGCGAGTACGACGTCTCCCTCACCCCCGAGGGGCCGGCGACGATGCCGGGCTTCGGCGACGGCTCGGGCGGCGCGAAGGAGGCGGAGAAGTCCCTGCTCTCCGAGCTGATCGAGAAGTTCAACGAACGGTTCGGTACCGAGTTCACCGAGCAGGACGTCATCCGCCCGTTCGAGGAGGCCAAGGCCGACCCGAAGGTGCGGGCGGCGGCCGTCGTCAACGACGAGGAGAACTTCGGCCTCGTCTTCGACAACGTCTTCGCGGACAAGATGGCCGACCACATCGACACCATCGCGGGCATGGGCCGCCAGTACTTCGGCCCCGACAAGGGCTTCAAGTCCAGCCTGGACCGCAGCGCCCGCAAGGCGGCCTGGCGGATGATCCGCCGCGAGGAGGGGCTGGACGACGACATCTGATGCGCACGCCCCGGCTGGACATGCCGGCCGGGCGCCCTTGACCTCGACTCGTCTGCGGTCTGGCGGCCGTGGGTGATCCGGTGGGTTGCCCTGGTGATCGTCAGTTCACCAGCAGGCAGCGCTGGTAACCGAGTGCACGAGGTTCGTGCCGTTCTTGTCTGATGTACGCCATAGGTTGTTGCCAAAAAAGAGGGGGAGACGATGGCTGAAGCCCGCAAGTCACTCGTTCCGGTGTGGACGCTGGCGACCGGTGACGTCCGGGTACCCGCATTGGCCGGAGACGAGCCGATGACGGCTGAACGCCTGACTGAACTACGCGGTGTGCTGGCCGCCCTGGCCGACTCGCCGATTGCCACGCTGGAGGTGCATCCGCTGCCCGACAGGCTCGACCGCAGCCGAGGCATCCCGCTCGATGCCGCGAGTCCCCTTGCGCAGCACCTGTCACAGTTCATCACGCAATCGACGCAAAGTTCCCTGACGGCGGCCAGAGCGACCGCTGCCGGCGAAAACCTGTATCGCATGGTGGTTCCGGCGAAGGTTGCCGCCCAACTCGGTCAGGGCATGGTCCGTCCGATGGCATCGAAGGCGGCGGCCGGTGGCATCCACAGTGCACTCATGAACTCGACGGGCATCGCCGCCAATGCGACGTTCGTGCCAGTCGGCAAAGTGGCCGCAGCAGGCGCAGTCGGCGGAGCCGGTGCGACAGCCGGCGTCGCGGCCGCCGGCAGTGTGGCGCTCACCGTGGCCGCGCCGCTCGTGCTCATGGCCGTAGCGGTAGGGGTGAGCGCGCACGCCGACCACAAGCGCCAGCAGGCCATCGAGCACATCACGGAACTGCTGGAGCAACTGCACAAAGAGAAACTCGAAGAGGAGCACAGCGAACTCGACGGCTGTCGGGATGCCATCGACAAAGCCACCGCCATTCTGCTCGACCAGGGCAAGCTCGGTGTCTCGCTAGGACTGGACTCGGCAGTGCACGCCATCAACACGGCGCTGGGCCGCGCCGACCGCCGCCTTGCCCAGTGGCAGAGCGCACTCGACAAGCTGCCCGACGGCAAGCCCGTCGAGATCGGCACGCTGACCAAGTCGTTCCCCGGCGTCGACGAGCATGGCGGCACGTTCCGCGCCCACCTCGAACTCGCCACTTTGGCCATTGCGCTGAAGCGACGGGTCGTCGTCCTGCAGGCCGTCGATCATGCCCAGGGCGACCCTGCCAACTTGTTCGAGAACTTCGCCCGCGCGCTCAAGCGCGACCAGCAGCGCCTCGACGAACTGGAGTCGAGCATCGCCGCTGTCCTGATACACCTTTCGGCGCTGGAGTTGGCAGGCCCGCAAGGTTGGCGGCCCGTCTTCACGACCGATGAAGTCGATCGTCTGATGCGCGCGGCATACCGCATTCGCAAGCTGGGCGACGGCGCCATGGTCAACAGCCGCTCGACGGACGTGGCGATCGAGATCGCCCGCGACAAGGACGGCTCGGTGGTCGTGTTCCCTGCGCTGCCCATGTAGGCGTAGGCGGTGTCCGAGTGACGTGTGGGTGGCGTACGACCCCACACGTGGGCCCAGCCGCCTGTGCGACTGGGCCCCTACGGGGGTTGTGAATGTACAGCTCAGATGGTCTGGTCGGCGGCCAGCCGGACGAGCCCTGCCCAGGCGTCCGGGGCGACGGTCAGAACCGGTCCGGATCGGACCTTCGAGTCACGGATGTGTATGCCCTCGACGGCGGCTGCGATCTCTACGCAGTCGCCCCCCTCAGCGCCGCTGTAGCTGCTTTTGAACCAGTGGAGTTCCAGAGCGGCAGCCGAGCTGTCTGCGGTGTTCATAGCTCTCCCAGCAACTTCTCGACGAATCCCAGGGACTCTCGCGGAGTGAGAGCCTGGGACCGGATGATTCCATAGCGCGCGGCGGCGAGACGCACCTCTTCTCGGTCCGTCAGGAGGCTGCTGCGTCCTTGAACCTCCATGTACGTGAACTGCTCCCCGCCCTTTCGCGTGATCATCGTGAACGGGCCGTCCACGCCAGCGTTGTCCTCACGGTCGAGCGGCATGACCTGGATCTCCACGTTGCGCTTCTGGCCGATGAGCAGTAGCTGTTCGAGCTGCCCTCGCAGTACCGCCCTCCCACCGAGTGGCTTACGCAGCACGGACTCTTCGAGTACGAAGCTGAGCAGTGGCGCAGGCCAACGCTCGAAGATCGTCTGCCTGGCAAGCCGCGCTGCCACCCGCAGTTCGATTGTCTCCTCTTCCAGCAGGGGGCGCCGCATGGCAAGCAACGCCCTCGTGTACTCCTCCGTTTGCAACAGCCCTTTGACTACGTGGGTGTCGTAGGAGCACAGTTCGACCGCCTCCGCCTCCAACCGCGCCATGTCCCGGAAGAACGCCGGATACTGTGCCCGCCCCACTTCCTCCTTGAGGGCCTTGAGGACTCCCCCGGCGTCCAGCACCTCGTCCGCGTGGTCGATGAACCTCGGTGGGGGAATCCGCCGCCCCTGCTCGAAGGACGCGATCGACTGCCCCGCGTATCCCACCAGCTTCCCGAACTCCGGTCGTTCCAGACCCGCCCGTACCCGCAGCAACTTCAACTGCCGCCCGAACGCCGCCACCACACCCGATCCCGGCTCGTCCTCCGGCCTCGGCCCGGCATCCTCCCGCTCGCCCTCGCCCCGCTCCACCGAATTCATCGAACCCATCGGTTGCACCGCCTCCCCGACCCAGTTCCCCGGCCCAACGCGCCCACCCCGAGCCGGTCACGCGGCGCGCCTCGTACACCTGCCGCTCCGTCGCGTACAACCGGAACGCGGCGGCGCGTCACCACTGGTCACGCTACGCCACCACCGAGAGCGTTGAGGGCATGAACAGTGAGACCGCTCCCCCGGGCCGCGTCCCCCCGCCCACCAGCCCCACAAGCCACTTCGCGATGCGCTTCAGCTCCACCCCTCGCGGCGCCCGGCTCGCCCGGCGGCTTGCCGGGCAGCGGCTCGACGCATGGGGCATCCCCTACGACTGCGACACGCACCACACGCTGACGCTGATCGTCGCCGAGCTCGCTGCCAACGCCGTTGGGCACGGTCGGGTCCCCGGCCGCGACTTCCAACTCTCGCTGGGCCGCGACGCCAGGACAGTGCGGATCGAGGTCACCGACACCCGCACCGAAGGCGTACCGGTCGTGGCGACGCCCACGGACCTTCGCGACACCGGCCGCGGCCTGCTCCTGGTGGAGCACCTGGCCGACCTCTGGGACTGGCATCCGCGCCGGGAGGGCCCCGGCAAGACGGTCTGGGCGGAGTGCGTCCTGCCGGCGGGAGGCTGAGCGGCCGCCGCACCCTCCTGCCCGTCGTCCCCCGCCGCGCCCGAGCCCCTGTCCCACCGCGACCGCTGGACGGCGGATCGACGCAGCGGTCACACTTGCCCCCTGACCGTGACTATTCATCACGCACACCGGGGGCAAGGTGTCGCAGGAGGCGATCTCCGACCGTTACGAACTCCTGGAGGAGCTCAGCCACGGCGGCATGGGCGACGTGTGGCGCGGCTACGACGCCGTGCTCGACCGGCCCGTCGCCGTGAAGCTCATCCGGCAGGCGTCGGTCACCTCCCCGCAGCTGGCCGAGGAGTTCGCCAAGCGCTTCCGTCGCGAGGCCCGCATCACCGCGCGCATCCAGCACCCCGGTGTGCCGCAGGTGTACGACGCGGTGCTCGACGCGTCGTACGAGCGGCTGTTCCTGGTGATGGAGCTCGTCGACGGCGTACCGCTGTCCGCCTACCTCGACCCCGGCCGGCCGCTGCCGGTCAGCTGGGCGGCCGCCGTCGCCGCGCAGATCGCGACCGTGCTGTCGTACGCGCACGACGTGCCGGTGATCCACCGGGACCTCAAGCCGGGCAACATCCTCGTCGCCCGCGACGGCACCGTGAAGGTCCTCGACTTCGGTATCGCGGCGATGCTGCGGACCGACGTCACCAAGCTGACCGCCACCGGCAGCCCCATCGGCACCCACCAGTACATGTCGCCCGAGCAGGTCCGCGGCGGACGCATCACCCCGCAGACCGACCTGTACGCACTCGGCTGTGTACTGCACGAACTCCTCTGCGGGCGCCTCGCGTTCGAGGCGGAGAGCGAGTACCTGCTGATGTACCAGCACGTCAACGCCACCCCCACCCCGCTGCGGCAGCTGCGGCCCGAGGTCCCCGAGGCGCTGGAGGAGCTGGTCCTGCACCTGCTGCGCAAGGCGCCGGAGGCGCGGCCCGCCGACACGCAGGAGGTGTACGCGCGGCTGCTGCCGTTCCTCCCGCCGCCGGGCCAGGAGCCCGGCACGGCGGACGCCGGTCCGGCCGGCGCGCCCGACCCGACAGGCGTGTTCCGTCACCCCTTCGCGCCTCGCGCCCGCGCCCAGGCCCCGGCTCCCGGTGGTCCGGCGCCGACGGCCGTTCTCCCGGGGGTCCAGCCGGTGCCCGTCCCCGCCCGGCTGCGTGAGGACATCAAGGAGGCGTACGCCCACTCCGACGCCCTGCTGGAGGAGGAGCGGTTCGCGCAGGCCGCCGAGGTGCTCGGCGAGGTCATCGCACCCGCCGCCCTCGCCCTCGGTTCCGAGAGCAGGCAGGTCCTGGCGCTGCGCCGCCAGCGGGCGGCGATCCGCCTCCTCGGCGGCGACTACCGGGCCGCCCTGCCCGAGTTCGACGCCCTCGCCGACGCCTACGCCCGTATCGCCGGGCCCACCGGCGAGCAGGCCCGCGCCTGCCGCGCCCAGGCGGCCCGGTGCCGCGCCGAGCTCGGCCAGGTCACCGACGCGCTCGCCGCGCTCCAGGGCGTGCTGAACGTCGTGCGAGCCGTCGACAGCGACGTGAGCGAGGAAGCCGTGGAGCTACGGCACAACATCGGGATGCTGCTGCTCGCCCAGGGGCGGACCGGCGAGGCGCGACAGGTCCTCGAACCACTCCACCAGGACATGTGCATGGTTTTCGGCCCGGAGGACGAGATGACCGTCGAGATCGCCGAGGCGCTCGCCGTGATCCGCCTCGACCTCGACGGTTCGGCTCCCTGACCCGCTTCCTCCAGAAGCAGCATCGCCACAACCATGCTGCTCTGCGGCCGACGGTCACGTCACCGGGTGGTTCACCGCTCACCGGTGTGGCCGCCAGGTCGGTGGTGCCGCCGGCCGTGTTCCGATCCTCTGGCCACGAGTCCTCCGCGCCGGTCTCCCCTTGTCGTGGGCTTGCTGGTCGGACGTCGGCCGACGGCAGGGAGCGTGAGCGAGATCAGCGTGCCGGAAGGACGGCGGACAGTACGCTGAATCCAGCGGGATCGGGCCCGCAGCACAGTGTCCGGGAGCGTGAGCGATGCGTGAGCGGACTGCCCGATACAGGGTGGCACGAGCCGGATCAAGCGGCTCGCCGCGCGGCTCTGATCAGGGAAAACAGCACCGTAGGGCAGCGCCGGGCAGCCCTCGGCAGGGATGCGATCCCATTCCTGAAGCGGGTGTCGCAGGTTCGAATCCTGCCGGGGGCACGAGCGAAAGGCCCACCTACGGATCTCCGTAGGTGGGCTCTGGCATGCGACATCCACTTCGGCGCCCCGGCAGACGGACTCGGTGCCAGGTCGTGAGCGCAGGTCAGCCGGGGAGCACGGCCGCCGGCTAGGCCGAACGACCCAGCCCAAGAGCCCTGCAGGCCTACAGCATGGGTCGGTCGGCCACTTGTCGAAGCTCCTCTGCGGAGAAGACTTGTCCATGTGGCGGTGCCACAGCACGGAGCGTGCCCCCTTTGGCTGGATCAGCCGTACGCGGATACTGATCAGCTGAGAACGGGACCCACCTGCCACGGGTTGCGGCAAGGACCGCACCGCATTTCCACCTTCCGTGTGTGGATATCACTCTTGCGCCTCGCTCCTTGCGCGAGACAGTGAAATGAAAGGCAGAATCATGCAAACGCAGCGCATCAAGCGCCTCTTCGCGGTTTCCGCCTCTGGCATCCTGATGGCCGGCGGAGCTGCGATTGGCGCGGCCGGAACAGCAGCCGCTGCCGCCCCAGTTCATTCCTCGTCCTTCTCTCACCACTACAACGGCGACTGCGATGGCTGGTGGGACAACGGTTGTGACAACTACGGCGACCACGGCGGATACGGCCATGACGGGGACCATGGCGGCCGCTGATCCTGTCCGATGAATGGGTGGCGTGCACTCCGTCTCAGTGCACACCACCTCCGAGCCCGCCATCGGTCTGCCGTGGCCGTTGCGAGCGCAGCTTCTCCGAAGGCCGACCTGGCGTCCCGCACGGCACAGCACTGTATGGACCGCTCCCCACTGCCAGCCAGGTTTGCATTTGCTCGGAATTCGTTTTGCCGGGTGATGCCCAGGGCTCACGGCGGCGGTGAACTCGACAGGCGCGGCATTTTCGAGCCATTCACAGGGAGTTCGCGATGTCAATCACTCGCGAGACCTCACAGTTCCTCGAGGTCCGTAACGCTAGATACGGAGAGATCTTTCTGCTCAGCCCTGGGCAAGGGGGCACGCTTCGGGCCGAGGTCTACAACACCACCGGCCTCAACGACTGCCCGCCGGAGAGGTGGTCTGCCCTCGATGCGAACAGCCTGGCCAGGGAAGCCGAGGTGCCGGCAGTCTGGTTGAACGGACCACGCTTCTGGCTGATGGACCGGATCACCGTGTTCCAGGTCGGCGACGTCCGTTCGTTCCAGGGACTGGAGGCCCGCTGGGTCGCCGCGATGGACCTCCCCGCGGGCTTTGAGCTGTCAGGCGCCGGAAGTGAGCGCTTCTACAAGGACGTAACGATCAGCCGGGACACCGAGTGGCTGTTCGCGGCGGGCAAACCCGCCTATCAACTGCTCGACCCCGATGGCCGTACGTACTTCATGCAGGCGTATTCGCACATCGTGGATGACACGCTCACCATGGACGCACTCCCCGGTCTGGGAAACCGGCTGCAGCTTCCGGAAGGATGGATATACCGCGAGAAGATTCCGGAGCGCGACATCTCGCTGCGCACCGTGACAGGAGAGGCGCACATCCTGCAGGACGAGTTCGAGAACACATACATGCTCTTGACTCAGTGAGGCGCCCGAGATGACCGTCGAGCAATCGATCAAGCGTGAAGCCGAGCGAGTGGCAGGACAACTGCGACGTGTGGGCCTCGGTCTGAGTCTTGCGGCGTCCGCCACGCGAGTGTCGGTACTTCCGTTCCTGCGAGGACAGCTCGAGGGTTGGCGCAACGAGTATGCCTACACCCTCGCCGTGCAGGGATTCGTCTACGGCTTTCCCTATATGTACAACGCCAAGCTGCGCCACGACTGGGTCACCCAGCCGCGGGATCCCGCGCACGTGCCGTATGCGGCCGTCAACCACTTCTGGCACGCCGCAACCCTCCTGGACGCCACATACCGTGACGGGGGGTGCCCGAACAACGACACTTTGTACTCGATCGCCTGGGTCGATCTGTCGAGGGAACCGGTGATCCTCTCCCACCCCGACATGGGTCATCGCTACTTCGCCTTCCAACTGGCGGACATCACGTCGGACAATTTCGACTACGTCGGCGCACGCACCACCGGTTCCAGCGCCGGGAACTTCGCCCTGACGGGACCGGGGTGGTCCGGCAGACTGCCTCCAGACGTCCGGCAGATGGCGCCCTCACCCACTCCATGGGTGATCGTCCTGGGGCGCACCCTCGTCGACGGGCCGGCCGACGTGGCCGCTGTGCACCGGTTGCAGGAGCGGTACCGGCTTACCTCCCTGAGCCAGTGGGGCGACCCTCACGCCCGGATGCCGCAGCGGCGCGACGTGCTGACGCCTGTCGACCCGCACGAGAATCAGCTGGCTCCGTGGATCACGCTGAACGCGATGCTGGCCGAGAACCCGCCCCCGGAGCATCACCGGCTTCTCCTGGGGCAGTTGGCACGCATCGGCATCGGTCCGCACCTGGACGCTGAGGCCCAGCCTGACGAGGTGAAGCGCAGCCTGATCCGGGCTGCGGTGATCGGGAAGGAACTGGTCTCCCAACAGTTCCTCAGCGGTGACTGGGCCACCTGCATCGACGGATGGCGCTATCCGCCTGATCGCATCGGCCGCTTCGGAGAGGACTTCCTCAGCCGCGCGGCGGATCAGTCGCTGGCCGGCGTGGTCGCCAACGACCCCGCCGAAGCGGTCTATCTGATGGGTTTCCACGACGCCGACGGCAACAAGCTCTCCGCGGAGGGCCGCTACGAGCTGTGCTTCCCGCCCGGAAGCCTCCCGCCCGTGGACGCCTACTGGTCCATGACCGCCTATAGCGCACCGGACCGCAACCTGATTCCCAACGGCGCCAACCGCTACTCGATCGGCGACCGCACTCCCGGGCTCAAGACCGGCCCCGACGGAAGCCTGACGATCTGTCTACAGGCCGATCACCCGGGACCGGAAAACGACAGCAACTGGCTCCCATCCGCCAAGACCGGCGAATGGTTCCTCATCCTGCGCCTGTACCGGCCACATCGCGAAGTCATCTCCGGATCCTGGCGTTGCCCCGGCGTTCTCCGGACCGCCTGACGCCACCTTGACCAACTCCTACCAGCCGACCAGTAGGAAGGTGAGCCGCATGCCTTCATTCCCGACTGCCGAGAAAGCTGTGACCAGGACCTTCGAAGGACTCCGCGGAGTACCTCACGCCGAGATCGTCGTGTTCACCAAGGAGGCCCACGGTCCCGGGGCCAGCGGCATCGTCTACAACACGCTCGGTCTGCCCGTCGACTTCACCGACGAGCAGTTTCGCGCCCTGGACCCCGTTGCGCTGGCAGCGGAGTTCCACGGCGATGCGGTCTGGAAGAACGGACCGCGCCGCGCGCTGATGGACATCGCCACTGCCGAGCTCCTCGACGGTGGAAAGGTGACTTCGGTGCACGGCATCGCGATGCACACGGTGGCCACGGTCGGCGTCGCCGACCTCGCGGTGTTCCTCGGCACCGAGCGTCCCCCGTATCGTCAGCTAACGGTCGTACGGACCACGCAGTGGACATTCCAGAAGGCGCAGCAGGTGCACGAACTGCTTTCGCCCGACGGTCACGCCTTCGTCATGCAGAGCATGTCCCGCGCCGTAGATCATGACCTGCGTATCGATCAACTGTCCGCGCTCGGTCAACGCCTCAGCCTTCCCGAAGGATGGCAGTACCGCGTCCGTACAGTCGACAGTGATCTCCTCGTCGGCGCCCATGGCGACGCCCACATCGTCTTCGACGAGTACGAGAACAATTACCAGCGCGAAGACTGACGTCCCCCGAACCCCGATCAGCAGCCCTGAGCCGTTCTGCCCTGGGTGCCGCCGGCAAGGCCTTGGACCAAGACGTCACTGCGGCGCTCCTGCTCCTGCCCCGCTTCAGCTCCACTTCAGACAGCCATACCCCGGGGACTATTCCTCCCCCTACATCTCATGGAGGCCCAACCATGGCTACTGCACCTGAGACTCCGGTACTCGACACGATCGCCGCCATGACGATCGACTCCATCGAGCACTGCCACATGGACGAGCGCACACTCATCCTCTCGCGCGTCGCCGCACTCGTGGCCATGGACGCACCAGCGGTTTCCTACCTGGCCCACATCAACCCCGCAGTCAGGGCCGAGTTCACGGTCGAGCAGCTGCAGGACCTGCTCGTCGCCATCGCCCCTGTCGTCGGGACAGCACGTGTCATGTCGGCTGCGGGCCATATAGCCCAAGCGTTCGGTGTCGCACTCGCCCTGGCCGACAGCGAAGCGGAAGCCATCGCCCAGGCCGAAGCCGACCGACGTACCACCTCCTAGACAACTGCGCGTTGCCACGCCGAGGCGACCGCAGCCAACCACCGGCAACCGGGTCCGGCGCGCGCCGCGCGCGCGGTGCCGCGCCCCCCGCTCACGTGGCCGGACGGCAAAAGAACGCCATGGCGGAGGCGGAGAGGTGGGCAGCCGGCCTCCCGAATCCGGCATACGCGATCGACGACGACACCGCCATCACGGTGGTCGACGGTGCGGTCGAGGTCGTCTCCGAAGGCAGGTGGTGTCACTTCCCCGCCTGAGCGAGCACCAAGTCGGCGTCCGGCCGGCCCGCCCATCAGTACCAGCGTGGCACCGGGCCTTCACACAAGGGCCCGAGACTCAGTCGCCCGCCGTGCCCGAGCGGATCACCTCCAGCGGGCCGGCCGCAACGCCCCCCGGGGTCGACGGGAGGGTCGTGCGACAGCCGCTCGAGGTGCCTGCCGGGCCCGCCGCCGGCGCCTCGTACGCGCCGGCAATCCGGTGGTGCCCGGGTGCTTCCAGAGGGTGCTGTCCGGTTTCCGCCAGCGTGGGGGCGGACATCCGCGGATCCTGAAGCCATGACTTTGACATATGAGGTGCGGGCGATCGATCCGGCCGTGCTGAAACAGTTGCGGGAACGGGACGACGCCGGTTTCACCCGGGCACCCGTTACCGATCCGGAGGGCGGTGCCCCGCTGCGCTGCTGTCTGCGGCACAGCGAAGCAGGCGAGCGGATCGTCCTCGTCTCGTACGCACCCTTGCGTCGCTGGGCTGAGGAGACGGGCGCCGAGCCCGGCCCGTACGACGAGTGCGGTCCCGTGTTCGTTCACGCCGAGGAGTGCGGTGGTCCGACCTCCGGCTCCGCATATCCACGCGAACTGCACGGCGCTCGCCGGATGCTCCGCACCTACAGCGCCCAGGGGCACATCCTCGGCGGGAGGCTGATCGAGATCCCGAAGGAGCGTGCCACCGAGGTGGACCACGCCCTGCTCGATATCTTCGAGGATCCGACAGTGGCACTGGTACATGTCCGCGCAGTGGAGTTCGGCTGCTTCATGGTCGAGATCCGCCGCCACTAGACGAGGTGTCGGTTCTTCCAGTACAGCGCAAAGGCCGCTCACCTAGGGATTTCCGTAGGTGAGCGGCCTTTGGTGATCGTCAGCCGGGACGCTTGGCCATGACGACCAGTCCGGGCCCGCTGTACTCCTCCGGGGGGAGCCGCAGTTCGGCGACCGGCTCCAGGCCGGCCCGCTCGATCAGGTCGACGAGTTGTTCCGGCCGCCACTTGTGTGTCGTCCAGCGGACGGGTACGCCTCCGTAGGCCTCGGTGCGCACCGCGTCCTCGTCGCCGACGTGCGTTCCGGTGATGAAGTACCCGCCCGGCTTCAACGCATGGGCGAACAGGGAGAGGACCTGAGGGAGGACGTCCCGGGGGAGGTTGAACAGTGACCACCACCCGAGCACGCCGCCCAGGGACGCTTCGCCGAGGTCGAGTTCGGTGGCGGAAGCGACAGCGAAGCGGCACTCCGGATGGAGTCGGCGCGCGTTCTCGATCATGCGGGGCGACAGATCCACCCCGGACACGTCGAGGCCGCGTTCGGCGAGGTAGGCCGTCACCGTTCCGGGCCCGCAGCCGACGTCGAGGACGGGCCCGAGCCCGCGCACGCTGTCGGCGAAGGCGTCGATGGACGCCTTGAGCCATGGGTGGCGGCGGATGTCGCCGATTCCCTTCGTCACGACCATGTGGGCGTAGTTGTCGGCCACCCGGTCGTAGGACTCGCGTACGACGTCGAGATCGGCGGGGCGGTCGATGGGGTGTGCGCGCATCAGCCAACGATAAAGCGGTGAGGGGGACTTGGGGATGGCGAAGCGGGCCAACGGGCCGGATGTCGGCGACGGGCGCCGTCTGGGGGCCGAGCAGGCGGACGTGCCCGAGGTGGAGGTCGTCCGCGGTCGCGGGCCGGCCCGTGCCGCCGGTGCGGGCGCCGGCTGCAGTCGCGAGATCGAGCATGTGGCCCCACCGCGCCCCGCCGGCGTCACCGGGCCGGTGGCCCGACCGGACGGACTCGCTACCCGGTCTTCGGCCCGCCCCGGGCGGCTCCGGGCGGCTCCGGGCAGTGTTCACTCTCCGGATGCGGCCAGCCAGCTCTGCCAGACGTGGCGCGTGTTCGGGACCTCGGGGCGGTCCAGGAGATGGAGCACGTACCCCGCATGGCGCCGAGCCCACGGATTGTCCGTACGGGCGGCCGCTTCGAGCCTGCCCCGCAGGTCGTCGCTGTCCACGGCGTCCACGGCCCGGGCCACGCGCACGTACTCGCGGTCCTTGCAGCGGTAGGGCCGCTGGACGACGATCTCCACCAGGTCGGCCAGCTTGGTTCTGACCGTCCGGTCGTGGTGAGCGACGGCCAGGTCCCGAATGAGGCCCTGCTTCGTACCCCATGCCTTGGCGTGCCGTGTCCACTCCTGGGGATGTCTCGCCTCCCACTCCAGGAAGAGAAGCGCGTAGGGAAGACCCGGCCACGCGGCGACGTCGGCACCGGCCGGCCGGTCCCACAGCGCCTCGGGCAGCGAACCGCCGCGGACCTCCAGGTAGTTCCTGCTCGCCGCCTTCCGACGCGGTGAATACCTCCATCGCCACGTCTTGTTGTACCGGTGCAAGGCGTCCTGGGTGTTCCGCCTGGCGTCGGCCAGCCGGGCGAGCGCCGCAGCGCGTTCGGCCCGATCACCTGCCGTCAGGCCGAATGCCCAGCCCAGCCGCTCGTGCCACGCGTCGGCGCCGTCGGCGCTCATGCCCGTCTCGGTCTCCCTCGTCACCTGGTAGATCATGCTCCACCAAGGGACGGCCCGGCCCTCGCGGGTGGGTGGCCCGGACGGCGAGTACGCTTCGCGCATGGCTCTCACGGTGCACATCCCCGAGTACGTGGAGGACCGCGAGCTGGTGGCGGCCGAGGAGCTCGCGCGCGAGCCCGCCTTCTGGCTCGCGCACCTGCTGTCGACCGTGGGGGATCCGAGCGAGGACCCGGAGCGCTACGGGGTGGACGCAGCGGTCTACGAGGAGATGACGGAGTACCTCACCGACCCCGAGGCGCCCTGGCCGGCACTGCGTGTCCCCTTCGGGGGCGGGCACACCGCCTACGCCGTGTACGCCAACTTCGACGACGCGAACAACGTCGACTTCTTCGTACGCCACCACGAGTGGGGCCGGTTGGGTCACCTCGGCCAGTGCGGCGCCGACGATGCCGGCCCCGGTCTGTCCTGGACGGAGCTGACCACGCTCGCCGGGGCCGCGCAGGACGGTGGTGAGGGTCTGACCGACAGCTCGCAGCGCCTCCTGCTCCTGCTTCCGATGCTCGGCGACGCCGAGCAGCCTCGCGAGGCGGTTCACATCGTGGCGCAGGCGCTGGCCCACTGCGGCATACGTTCCGACGCGGCCGACGAGCTGGCCACCGTGCTGGTCGGCGAGCGGGAGGCCGCTGGCGAACCCCGCTGGACCGTGTCGGAGGACAGCCCGATCGCGGTGTGTTCGTCGCCCTGGAGCCCCCGCCGCGTACCGCTCGCCCTCGGCATCCCACCGAGCCGGGCCCAGGCCCTCGCGGACGCCCTGACCGGACGTGGGTGACATCCACGGCGGCTGACGACGGCGCGGATGCCGGGGTCGCCGCCCGGGCGGTCCGGCCCGCCGACCGACCGCCCCGACCGCCCCGGCCGGAGACGTGCCACCGGGGCCCGTCAGTCGCCGCGCCGGAGGCGCAGGGCGAGTGCCGGGCACTGGCTGACGGTGCGGCGGGCGGCGTGCTCCTGCCAGGGAGCCACCGGGATGGTGGTGGAGGTGGGATAGCCGTGCGGGCCGAGCCGCACGAGGTCGGGAGCCAGCACGGTGCACAGGCCGTGGCCGGAGCAGCGGGACCAGTTCACCTCCAGCCGGGCGTTCCCGGTCCGCGGGAGGGGCAGCACGCCGGGCACGGGACGTCCGCAGCCGGGGCCGGACAGGTGGGCGTCGACGTCGTCGGCGAAGACGTCGAGCGCGGTGAGCAGGAAGCGGGCCGTGCCGTCCGGGTGCGAGCAGGCGCCCTGGCCCTGGGCCGCGCCGAGGGCACGCCGGGCGTTCTCCGGCGCCTCGGGCCCGGCGGCACCGGCGGCCAGCACGGCCAGGGCCTCGGCGGCCTCCGGCAGGCCGCGCTTGCACGGCCCGCACTGACCGGCGGACTCGGCCGCCAGCCAGGCCGCGACCCGGGCGATCTCACCGAGCGGGCAGGTGCCGTGCGGCAGCGTGACGATCGCGCCCGCGCCGAGTGTCCCGCCGAGGCCGGTGAGGCCGGCTCGGGACAGCGGCGCGCCGGCCGCGTCCTCCGGGCGCAGCCATGCGCCGTGGTAGCCGCCCACCAGGACCCCGGCGCCCGGCTCGAGGCCGCAGGCGTCCAGCAGCGGCCCCAGCGGGGTCCCGGCCGGGGCTTCGACCACCAGCGGGCCGGCGCCCGGCCGGTTGAGGGTGAGCAGGACGGTGCCGGGTTCCTCGGCGGTGCCGACGGCGGCGTAGGCGTCGGGGCCGAGCCGGGCGGCGATGGCGAGCTGGGCCCAGGTCTCGGCGTTGGAGAGCAGCGTCGGGCGGCGCCGCACGCCGCCTGTTCCGCCCTCGGCGGCCCGTGCCTTCAGGGGCGTCGGCAGCACCGGCAGGCCGTTGACGCCGCGGACCAGTGCCCCGGACTCACCGGAGACGAAGCGTTCGGGCAGGCAGACGGTCCGGGCCGGGCAGGGAAGCTCACGCTCGCGTTCGGCGACGGCGGCGGGGATCGAGATCTCGCCGGGGCCGCCCGCGGCGACGCCGATCACGATTTCGTCGGCGCCGAACGCGGCCGCCGCCAGGCAGGCCCCGTCCAGTACCAGGTGCGGCGCGCGGGCGAGCAGGGCCTTGTCCTTGGCGCTGGGCGGCTCGCCCTCGGCGCCGTTGACCACGACGACCGGTGGCGCGCCGACGCGTTCGGCGGTGGCCAGCGTGGCTCGCGCCTTGCGCGCGAAGGGGAAGCCGGCGCCACCGCGGCCGCGCAGGTCGACGGCCTCGGCCAGGGCGAGCAGGCCGTCCTGGTCCGGCCCGGGAAGCGGCGGGTGGACGCGGTGGTGCGCGGCGAGGTCGAGTCGCTGGTGACGGTCCAGGCCGGCGGTCAGCCGGGCCGGCCCCAGCCAGCGCACCTCCGGCAGTTCCAGTGCGGTCGCCCTCACCGGCCGCTCCTCGGCTGGGCCAGCCGCAGCGGCCGGAGCTCCGGCGGCGGGGCGTGCCGGGGCTGTCGCGCCGGGCCGGCGTGCGGCACGGACCTGCGGCCCGGCTCGGTCGGCGTCATGGGCCGGGCGGCGGCGCCGACGGGGCGGGCGGCGGCGCCCGGCCGGGGGGCCCGCGCGGACAGAGCGGCGAGCGCGGCCGGGTGCGCGGTGGCGGGCCGGTAGGCCCTGGAGCCACGCCGGCACCGCTTCAGGGCCCGGCGCCGGCCCAGGTGGGACAGCCCGCGGACCATGAGCACGAGCGCCACCCCGGCCGCGCACAGCCCGTAGCCCCACAGCACCCATGCGTGCGCGCGACGGCCCGCGGTCACCCCGTGGGCCACCGCGATCGGCCAGCAGGCGTACGCCAGGGAGTGCAGAACCCGCCACAGCCAGGGGCGCCTGCTGCCGGCGAACCGGCCACGGAGTACGCCTGTGGCCGCGACCAGGACGAGGAGGTCGGCGGCGACCGTGCCCAGGCTCACCGCGAGGAGAGTGCCGCCCGTGAAGGGGACCACCGCGCTCTGCGGGGCGGCGTGCCGCTCCGCGACCTTGACCGCGACGTGGACGGTGAGGAAGCCGAGCGCGGCGACGGCGGTCGCCCGGTGCAGCGCCTGCACGGCCACCCGCAGTCGGCGGGTGAGCACCAGCCGGTCGGTGGCGGCGAGCCCGCACACGACGGCGGCGGTCAGCGAGAGCAGGGTGAAGACCCCCGCGAAGTAGTCCAGGAAGGCCATCGTCCGGTCAGCCGCTGCGGCCAGTGCGGCGCCGACGGGGGAATCGGCGGGCAGGACGTGGCTGAACACGGGACACCTCTTTCCATGGGCTCGGGTCACGCGTCCGCAGGACCGGATCGGTACTCGGCCCGATGTGCCCGCGTCGGCGGGGAGGGTTCCGCCGGTGTGGGACCGGCGGTACCGCGCGACCCGGCCCATTCTTAACCCGTGCCCCACCGGCGCCAACGGCCGCGGATACGACCCATGACCGTATGAGGCCCCTGCGGCGGCGCCGGTTTCCCGCCCGGGCGCTGCGGAGTTGGCGGCTACGACCGCGCCTAGTAGTAACGCCGGGCGGTGTGAGCGGACTCACCGCCGGGAGACCGGCTCACCACTGGGGGACCGGCTCACCACTGGGGGACCGGCTCGCCGGTCGAGCGGTCCACGGGGCCCGGGGTTGCGGTCCCGCTCCTGACGCAGGCGTCGCGGCTTCGAGTTCGGCTCCGGAAGACAGCCGACCGTCATGCTGCCCGACCGCCCGACCGCCCGGCTGCCCTCGCACGGCGTGCGCCCTGCGTCACGGGTGGTCGAGGCGGCTGCCGGAGCGGCGCGCGAGCGCGACGTCCCGGTGCACCGGTCCGGCGGCGTGCCCCTGCCCTCGGTCCGCCGCTTCCCGGGGCGGGTGATGCGGCGGTTTCGGGGCGGGGTCGATCGAGCGCGGGGCCCGGCGGAACGGGACCAGCCGCCGGCCGGGCAGGTCCCTCCGAGGGGCGGGGCCGAAGGGTCAGGTCGCGGGCATCGCGGACCCCAGTCGTTCGCGCAGCGTTGCCGCGAACTCCTCGGCCCGTGTCAACTGGGTCCGCAGATCCGCCACGCGTTCGGCAGCGGCCCGCTCGAAGCCGCGCACCCGTTCCACGCACCTCTCGCGCTCCTCGGCCGACAGATCCCCGTCGAAGTCGAGGCGGTCGGTGGCGTGCAGCAGGTCGCGCATCTGTTCCAGGGTGAAGCCGAGGGGCTTCATACGGCGGATGACCATCAGCCGGGCGACGTCGGAGTCCGTGTACAGGCGGAAACCGCCCTGCGAGCGGGCGGAGGGGACGACGAGGCCGGCCTCCTCGTAGTGGCGGATGGTCCGCAGGGACAGCTCGGTCCGCGCGGCGACCTCGCCGATCTGCATGTGCTTGCTGCCATCCACGTGTCCGACCCGGCCCTTTCCGTACCCAGGCGGTGCCGTGTCCGGCCCACCGCCGATCCCTACTCTAACGTTAGGGTAGGGTTGCCGGTGCGAGGGTCGGCTCGGGGCCGCCCCTTCTCCGTGTGCGGTGCGGGCCTCACGGGCCCGGCTTCCGCCGTGTCGGGGCCGATGCCGCCCCCGGCGAAGAATGACGAGTCCTGCGGGAGAGATGCGTGCGCGAGCTCATGACGCCCGGCGCCGACGCCTGCCCGCCGTGACCCGTCACCTCTGACACCGGCCGGGTCGCGGGCAGCCGCCCGCCACCGGCCCCTCGAAGACTTCCGGCCCGCCTCCGGCGGGCCGACCGCGGCCTGCCGTTCGGCCCGCCGTGTCCTTCCGCGCCCCGAGGGCCCGCCGCCCGGGTGCGCCCGAGCACGACAGGTACTGCGTCCTTGCCTTCCACTGCACTCCCCTCCCGCTTCATGCCCGCCGGGCCGCCGCGCGGCCCCGGCCGGCCGGCCTGGCTGTCCCCGGCCGTGTTCCGCACGGAGGCCCTCGCGGGCCTGGTGGTCGGTCTCGCCCTGATCCCGGAGGCGATCTCCTTCTCCGTGATCGCCGGTGTCGACCCGAAGGTCGGGCTGTACGCCGCCTGCACCATGGCGATGGTGATCGCGTTCGTCGGCGGCCGGCCCGCGATGATCTCCGCCGCCACCGGTGCCGTCGCCCTGGTCGTCGCGCCGGTCGTCCGCCAGCACGGCCTGGGCTACCTGATCGCCACGGTCCTCCTCGCCGGCGTCTTCCAGATCGTCCTCGGCGCGCTGGGCGTGGCCAAGCTGATGCGGTTCGTGCCGCGCAGCGTGATGGTCGGCTTCGTGAACGCCCTGGGCATCCTGCTGTTCACCGCCCAGATCCCCAACCTGCACGACGTGCCCTGGCCGGTCTACCCGCTCGTCGTCGGCGGTCTGGTGCTGATGGTGCTGTTCCCGAGGCTGACCAGGGCGGTGCCCGCTCCCCTGGTGGCGATCGTGATCCTGACCGTGATCACTGTCGCGGCCGGGATCGCGGTGCCGACCGTCGGCGACAAGGGCAAGCTGCCGTCCTCGCTGCCGGTGCCGGGACTGCCGGACGTGCCGTTCACCCTCCACACCCTCACCGTGATCGCCCCCTACGCCTTCGCCATGGCCCTGGTGGGGATCATGGAGTCGATGATGACCGCCAAGCTGGTCGACGACCTCACCGACACCCCCTCCAACAAGACCCGTGAGGCGGTCGGCCAGGGCATCGCCAACATCGTCACCGGCCTCTTCGGCGGCATGGGCGGCTGCGGCATGATCGGCCAGACGATGATCAACGTGAAGAGCGGCGCCCGCACCCGCCTGTCGACGTTCCTGGCCGGGTTCTTCCTGCTCGTCCTGTGCATCGTCCTCGGCCCCGTCGTCTCCACGATCCCCATGGCCGCCCTGGTCGCCGTCATGGTCCTGGTCTCCGTCAGCACCTTCGACTGGCACTCGGTCAGGCCCGCCACCCTCAAGCGGATGCCGATCGGCGAGACCACCGTCATGGTGATCACCGTGGCCGTCGTCGTCGCCACCGGGAACCTGTCCATCGGCGTCGTCGTGGGCTCCCTGACCGCCATGGTCGTCTTCGCCCGCCGCGTCGCCCACCTCACCGAGGTCACCTCGGTCACCGACCCCGACGGCACCCAGGTCGTCTACGCCGTCACCGGCCAGCTCTTCTTCGCCTCCTCCAACGACCTCGTCACCCAGTTCGACTACGCCGGCGACCCCGACAAGGTGGTCATCGACCTCACCGGCACCCACGTCTGGGACGCGTCCTCGGTCGCCGCCCTCGACGCCATCGAGACCAAGTACGCCCAGCGCGGCAAGACCGTGGAGATCATCGGCCTGAACAGTCCCAGCGCCCACCTCCACGACAGACTCAGCGGCGAACTCACCGCCGGCCACTGAGCCGGGCGGGTACGGTCCACGCCCCGTCCCGCGGCGTGGCGGCCCCCCGGGGTGGACGGCACCCGGCCCGGTCCGCGTGCCGGGTGCCACCGTCCTCCCGCCCCGCCCTCCGAGGGGCCGAACGGGTGATGTCCTCTCCTGCGCGTCCGCGCCCGGGGGCGGCGGGCCGCGGCGGCCTCGCCCGGCC
Organism: Streptomyces cellostaticus; assembly: GCF_023630175.1. Taxonomy (GTDB): domain Bacteria; phylum Actinomycetota; class Actinomycetes; order Streptomycetales; family Streptomycetaceae; genus Streptomyces; species Streptomyces cellostaticus_A. The sequence goes on from NZ_JALLIN010000002.1 coordinate 222,418, forward strand.
CCCGTCGGCGTCGGCGGTCGCGGGCGCCGGCACCGCGGCCCCGCGCGGGCCGCCGCACTCCCCTTCACGCACCGTCACCGTCGGGGGTGCGTGGCCGTACACCTGCGCCTAGCGTCGCGGGTGGGGGCCAGCCAGGGAGTGGACATGAGCCGAGCCAAGCGCAGCAGGACCCTCAGCACGGCCCGCCGGCGGGCGTCGGGGTTCGCGTCCCGCGACGTGACGGCACCCGAACCCGAGTCGTCGCGGCCGACGCCGGCGCCCGGTCACGGCTTCCCGCCCGTTCCCCCGCTCCGGTCCGCGCGTCTGCGCATATCCGGGACCAACCCCTGGTCGGTCACGCTGATGAGCTTCCTCCTCCTGGGCGGCCTGGGAGTGTGCGTCCTCGGCGCGGTGCTCGCCGCGTCGGTGATCGTGGACATCGTGGCCCCCGGCGAGGGGCCGGCGCCGTCGCAGACACTGTTCGTCGCCGCCGTGGCCCTCGCGCTGGAGGTGCTCCTGGGCACCGCCGTGGCAGGCCTGTACAGCCTCATGCACAACTACACCGCGCGGTCCGGCAACGGTGTCCGAGTGACCCTGGCCGACGCCCCCGGCGATCCGGCACCGGCGGGAGCCCGGGGAGACGAAGCCCGGGAGGCGTAGGGCGCCGGCGCGCGGCGTCCGCGCGTGGCACCGGCGCGATCGCGTCCCCGTTGAGCCGGCGGTCGACCGGCGCGACCGCGCGGGCGACGCGGACGAGGGGCCCGGGGACGTTTCGCGGCACCGGTGACGCGTGGGTACGCGGGCCGGCGCACGGCGTCGCCGGACGGGCGCACGAGCCCGCCCCGTCGCGACCGGGGTTTCACCTCGTCCGCCGACGGGTCCGTCGCACCTCCCTGTCGACGGCCCAGGCGTCCGCCACCGGACCGAGGTGGCCGAGCTTGTCGGGGTTGATGACCGAGCGGATGGTCTGGACCCGCCCGTCGAGCACGTCGAGGGCCAGGGCGTGGAGCACCCTGCCGTCCCGGTCGCGGAAGATGGCGCCCGGCCGGCCGTTGACCTCCTGCGGCTCGAACGTCACGTCGACCCGGGCCAGCAGCGGCACGACGGAGGCGAGCAGCCGGGCCACGTTCTCGGCGCCGACGACGGACCTGGCGAGCTGCGGCGCCTTCCCGCCGCCGTCCCCGACCATCTGCGCATCGGCGGCCAGCAGATCCCGCAGGCCGGTGACATCGCCTTCGCTGAGGGCGTCGAAGAACCGCCTCGCCAGTTCCTGCCGCTCCTGACGGTCCGCTTCGAAGCGCGGCCGCCCGGCCTCCATGTGCCGCCTTGCCCGTACCAGCAGTTGACGGCACGCCGCCTCCGAACGCCCCACCGCTGAGGCGATGTCGCCGAACCCGAAGCCGAACACCTCCCGCAGCACGAACACCGACCGCTCCAGCGGGCTGAGCCGCTCCAGAAGCAGCAGCGCCGCCATCGACACCGAGTCGGACAGTTCCGCCGAGCGCGCCGGATCCTGGTACGGGTCGCTCAGCAGCGGCTCGGGGAACCACGGACCCACGTACTCCTCCCGCCGGACCCGCGCGGAGCGCAGCACGTCGATCGAGATCCGTGTGACCGTGGTGGACAGAAACGCCTTGACCGAAGTGGGCCGGGTGGCCGAGGCGTCGAAGCGCAGCCAGGTCTCCTGCACCGCGTCCTCGGCCTCGCTCACACTGCCCAGAATCCGGTAGGCGATCGAGAACAGCAGAGGCCGCAACTCCTCGAACTCCTCGACCTTGTTCACGCCGCATCCTCCTCCGGTGACGCGTCGGTCAGGGTTGGCCCGTCAAGGAGCGGACCTCGGCTGACGCGGCACCAGGTCCTCCCGCCCCGCCGGACGTTCCCGGCACGGGCCGGTCCGATGATCCTCGCGGCCCGTCGGCGGGGCCGTACGGCTCCCGGCCACCAGGGCCCTCGACAACGGCCTCGGCGTCACGGTCCGTTCAGTGGAACCGCCCGGCCTCGTCATCACCGGCGGGCCGGCGGGCGATGACGTTCAGCCGGTTCGCCGTGTTCATGAAGGAGATCAGGACCGCCAGGGCGGTGAGCTGCTCCTCGTCGTAGTGCCGCGTGACACGTGCCCAGACCTCGTCGCCGACCCCGCCGGCCCCGTCCGCGATCCGGGTGGCCCGCTCCGCCAGTTCCAGCGCGGCACGCTCGGCCCCGGTGAAGACGGTGGCCTCCCGCCACGCCGCCACCAGGTTCAGCCGCACCGGGGACTCGCCGGCCGCGGCGGCCTCCTTGGTGTGCATGTCGACGCAGGCGGCGCAGCCGTTGATCTGGCTGACGCGCAGCGCCACGAGTTCCTGCGTCGCGGCCGGCAGCGGCGACTCCTTGAGCACCCTGCCCGCCGACATGAGGTGCTTGAGTGCCTTGGCGGCGCCCGGGTCGGCGAAGTAGTCCAGTCGCGCGTCCATCGCGTCCTCCTCCGTGTCCTTCGGTGGCTACACCCCTGGGACGAGACGGCCCCGCGCCCTGTGACACCGCCGCGTGACACCGGTGCGTGTGATCCGCATGACGCCGCGCGTCCCGGCGGGACGTACCGGAGCGCACCGGACACCTCCGGGACCCGGCACGCGCGTACGGCTCCCGCGTGCTCGACCCCCCGGTGGTGACGCAGAGCGCGTCGGGCGGCGACGGCCGCACACCCGCCGTCCGGATCCGGGCGCCCGCGCTCGGGATGCGGGCCCCGGCATCTGCTGGATACGCTCGCTGGGTGGCCGGGTGACGATGGCCCGAGGCAGGGCCGTGGCGCGGCAGCCGCCCCACCCCGCCCGCGGAAACGAGGACGTCCGCAGTCCAAGCCTCCGCAGTGCTCACGCCTCCACGGGAGGAAGGTCGCGATGAGGTTCACCCGCATCCGTACAGCAAAGGCCGCCGCGGCGGCCGTGTTCGCCATCCCGCTCACCCTCGGAGGGCTGGCGTCGCAGAGCCAGGCCCAGGACGCGTCTCCCAGCCCGTCGGGGACGTTCGGCTCCGGCTGCTCGGCGCTGTCGCAGAAGGTCGACACGGCCAAGGACAAGGTCATGGAGGCCGCGTCCGCCTATCCACAGCTCAGCCAGCTCGTCTCGGCGACGGTCAGGGCACAGTTGACCGACACCCTGGACGGCAAGTCCGACATCACCGTCTTCGCCCCGAACGACCAGGCGTTCAAGAACGTCACCGCCTCACAGCTCGCCTCGCTGCTCAGCGATCCGGGGCAGCTCAAGAAGGTGCTGACCTACCACGTCGTGGACGAGGCGATCACGCCGGACGATCTTTCCGACGGCTCCTTCACCACGGTGGAGGGCGGCAAGCTGACCACGTCGGGCTCGGGCAGTGACTTCAAGGTCAACGGCAAGGCGAGCATCGTCTGCGGCAACATCAAGGCCGCGAACGCCACCATCTACGTCGTCGACCAGGTCCTCCAGCCCCCGTCCTGACCCGCACGCGCGCTGGTTCGCCCCGCCCGCCGGACGGGGCGAACCCGCGCGCGCCGGGCTGTCCGGCCCGCGCTCAGGGCCGGACAGCCCCTGCCGGAGCCGGCCGGAGGCGCGGTGTGATGGAGCGGGGCCGACCCGATGACCGCCGCGCCGACGGACCGAGGTACGCCATGAACCACGCCACCCGCACCGCACAGCCGCACCGCCGGGCCGCGGCGGCCGGCTCGCCACGGGTCGAGCCCGTCCTCCTGGCCGTCACCGCGAGCGCCCTGGCCGCCGGCGGCCTCGCCCGGCTGGCCGGTGCGACCGGCCTCGCCGACCTGCTGTGGGCGCTCGGGACGCTGTCGGCCGTCGTGCCCGCGGCGGGATGGGTGCTCGCCGCGCTGCGGCGCGGCCGTGCGGGCGTGGACCTCATCGCCGTGCTCGCGCTGGGCGGGACCCTGGCCGTCCACGAGTACCTGGCCGGCGCCCTGATCGCGCTGATGCTGGCCACCGGCCGCACCCTGGAGGCCGCGGCCCAGCGGCGCGCCTCCCACGACCTGCGGGCCCTGCTGGAACACGCGCCGCGCTCGGCCCGGCGGCGCACCGGCGCCGGTGTGGCCCCGGTGCCGCCGGCCGAGATCGCCGTCGGTGACCTCCTCGTCGTCGGCCCCGGCGAGGTGGTCCCCGTCGACGGCCGCCTGGAGGACGTCACCGCCGTACTCGACGAATCCGTCCTCACGGGCGAGTCGTCGCAGGTCGAACGGGTGCGGGGCGATCCGGTGCGCAGCGGCGTGGTCAACGCGGGGAGCGCCTTCGAGCTGCGCGCCACCGCCTCCGAGCAGGACAGCACCTACGCCGGGATCGTGCGTCTGGCCCGGGAGGCCGGGGCCGAGTCCGCGCCCGTCGTACGGCTGGCCGACCGCTACGCCGCCTGGTTCCTGCCCCTCTCCCTCCTCGTGGCGGGGCTGGCCTGGCTGATCAGCGGCTCCGCCGTGCGGGCCGTGGCGGTTCTGGTGGTCGCCACGCCCTGCCCGCTGCTGCTGGCCGCCCCGGTCGCCGTGGTCTCCGGACTGTCCCGTGCCTCCCGTCTCGGTGTCGTCGTACGCGACGGCGGCGCACTGGAGAACCTGGGCCGCGCCCGCACCCTCCTGCTCGACAAGACCGGCACCCTCACCCGCGGCCGCCCCCGCGTCCTCGACGTCATCGCCGCCCCCGGATCCAGGCCCGCCGAAGTGCTCCGGCTGGCGGCCTCCGTCGATCAGTACTCGCCCCACGTCCTGGCCCAGGCCATCGTCGACACGGCCCGGGAGCGGGGGCTGGGTCTGGCGGTTCCCGTCGGCGTCACCGAGGAGCCCGGCCGGGGCGCGAGCGGCACCGTCGACGGCCGGCGGGTCTCCATCGGCCGTATCGGCCGCACGGAGGCACGGCCGTCCTGGTCGAGGGCGGTCGAGAACCGTGCGCTCCTCGACGGCGCCGCCGTCGCCTGGCTCTCGGTCGACGGGCGTCCGGCCGGGGCGCTGCTGCTGCGCGACCCCCTGCGCCCCGACGCCCCACGGACCCTGCGCCACCTGCGGGCGGCGGGCATCGAGCGGCTGCTGATGCTCACCGGCGACCGTGCCGCACCCGCCCGCGAGGCCGCCGCCGTCCTCGGCCTGGACGACGTGCGCGCCGAGCTCGGCCCCGCCGACAAGGTCGCCGTCGTGCGCGCCGAACGCGAGCGCGCCGTCACCGTGATGGTCGGCGACGGCGTCAACGACGCCCCCGCGCTGGCCGCCGCCGACATCGGCGTCGCCATGGGCGCCCGTGGGTCCACGGCCTCCTCCGAGGCCGCCGACATCGTCCTGACCACCGACCGCCTCGACCGCCTCGCCGACGCCGTCGGCATCGCCCGGCGGGCCCGGCGCATCGCCGTCCAGAGCGCCCTCGGCGGCATGCTGATGTCCCTGGCCGCGATGGCCGCGGCCGCCGCCGGTCTGCTGCCGCCCGCCCCCGGCGCCCTGCTCCAGGAGGTCATCGACGTCGCCGTCATCCTCAACGCCCTGCGCGCCCTGCGCGTCGACCGGACCGTGCGACCGCCGCTGACACCGGCCGCCGAAACCCTCATCCACCGTTTCGCCGCCGAGCACGACGATCTCCAGGACGTCCTGGAATCCGTGCGCGACGCCGCCGACCGGCTCTCCGAGGATCCGGGCCCCGGGGCCCTGGCCGCCGTCGAGGAGACCCACCGGCTGCTCACCGAGCGGCTGCTCCCGCACGAGTACGCCGAGGAGCACCAGCTCTACCCCGCGCTCGCCCCCACGCTCGGCGGGCCCGAGGCCACCGCCACCATGAGCCGCGCCCACACCGAGATCGAGCGTCTCTCCCGGCGCATCGCCACCCATCTGCAGCTCGCCCACGCCGACGGCGCCCTGGCCCCCGGGCAACTCGACGACCTGCGGTCCTGCCTCTACGGCCTCAACACCGTGCTGCGGCTGCACTTCACCCAGGAGGAGGAGAACTACTTCTCCCTGGCCCCGTGACGGCCAACGGCACGGGGGCGCTTCGGGACCCCGGCACCGGGGGACGGTCGCAGCCGCGCGGACGACGGTCCGGGGGACGGATCCGGTGCGCGCGGTGGCGCGGGCCCCTGCCCGCCCGGGCGGACAGGGCCGGGGGGGAGCGGACGGGCCGTCACCGGCAGGCTCTACCATCCGGGCATGACTGCTACCGACCACAACGGTTCCGTGCTGGACATCGAGATCGGGGCCCTCCAGGGCGGCTCCGCCGATCTGCCGGGCTACGCCGGCCAGGCCGTGCTCATCGTGAACGTCGCCTCCAAGTGCGGGCTGACCCCGCAGTACACCGGCCTGGAGCGGCTCCAGGAGCGCTACGCCGGGCAGGGCTTCACCGTGCTCGGCGTGCCCTGCAACCAGTTCCTCGGGCAGGAGCCCGGCACCGCCGAGGAGATCGCCGAGTTCTGCTCGGCCACGTACGGGGTGACCTTCCCGCTGACCGAGAAGGTCGAGGTGAACGGGGAGGGACGGCACGCGCTGTACGAGCGTCTCGTCGGCTTCGCGGACGGCGAGGGGCACAGCGGGGACATCCGCTGGAACTTCGAGAAGTTCCTGATCGGCCGGGACGGACGGGTCGCCGCCCGGTTCTCGCCGCAGACCGAGCCGGAGGCGGACGAGGTCGTCGCGGCCATCGAGGGGCAGTTGGGCCGGTAGCCACGGACCCGCCAGGCGCGGCCCCGCACCCGCGAAGAGCCCCCTCGGCAAGGACGGCGACTGGTCGAGAGGGCTCCGCGGGTGACGCTTGTGCAGTTGTCGTCGAGCGGCGTCTATGCGCGAGGGGCAGGGAGAGCCACCTAGGCCTTGACCGATGCGACGAAGACGTTCCACGCCTCGGCGGGGAAGGCCAGGACCGGGCCGTCGGCGACCTTGGAGTCGCGTACGGCGAGTTCCGCTGCGGTGGGCGACTTGACTTCGACGCAGGCGCCGTTGCCCGCGGAGTAGGAAGACTTCATCCACGTCTGCGAAGCGCCCTGAATCAGTGCCATGTCCACTCCTGTTGCCAATTGCTGTAGTGCGGTTCACGCCAACCTGGTCGTCCGATTGGCGTGATCGACGCTACCGGGCAACTGCCGCCCACGGAGTAGTCGTTCACTCAAGCGGATGGCATATTCCAAGTGAGCCTTCCGCTGGAGTGGACCAATGGTGTACGCTTCCGCGCCACCTTGGAGCACGACTCAGTCGGCGTACTCCTTGGCCATCTTCGCGATGAGTTGTCGGGACTGTTCCACATTGAGGGACTGTGCCCGCAGATGTTCGTACATCACGGCGTACTTCTGCACGTCCTGCGCCTTCTCCAGGTACAGGTCGCTGGTGACGCCCTCGAGGTACACCACGCTCGAGTCGGCCGCGTCGGTGAACTCCAGGATCGCGTACTGGCCGTTGAGGCCCGGATGGGCACCCACCTCGAACGGCAGCACCTGCACGGTGACGTGCGGGAGCTGGGACATCTCGATCAGGTGCTCGAGCTGCTCGCGCATCACCAGCCGACTGCCCACGACCCGGCGCAGCGCCGCCTCGTCCAGCACCACCCACAGCCGCAGGGCGGCGCCCTCGGCGGTGATACGTTCCTGTCGCCGCATGCGGACCTGTACGCGCTTCTCGATCTCGGCCGTCGACGTCTCCGGCAACGCGCCCCGCACCAGGGCCTCCGCGTAGGCGCGGGTCTGCAACAGGCCGGTCACGAGCTGGGGTTCGTACACCCGCAGCGACTCGGCGTCGGTCTCCAGACCGATGTACACGCTGTACGGGATGTCCCCGAACGTGTGCCACCAGCCCTGCTGTCGGGAGTCGCGGGCCATCTCCATCAGCGAGTCGACGATCCGCTGGTCCTCGACCTCGTACACCCCGCACAGGTCGCGCACGTCGCGCTGGCTGATGCTTCTGCGGCCGTTCTCCAGCCGGCTGATCTTCGACTGCGACACGAGCAGCCGCTCCGCCACCTCTTCGGCCGTCATGCCCTTGAGCTCGCGGAGCCTGCGCAGCTCCTGGCCCAGCCGGCGCCGTCTGACGGTGGGATTGACATTGGACGCCACGGGACGTGCACCTCCGGCTGCCTGCCTGTACTTACCACTTTGTGTATCTGCTGTTGAGCAGATTGCCACCAAGGGGCTTTCCACCGCTGGGAAACGGTGGATATGCAGTGCGTACGCGCCGATTCGGGCGCGGTCCGGCGCTCCGGACACGGCCGAGCGGAGCGGCGGGACCACACGGGTCCCACCGCCCCGCTCGAACCAGCGGCTCCCGTGTCGGGATTCGGGGACTGCGTACCGGTGTCGTGGGGACCGGCGCTGCGGCTCAGTGGGTCACGGCGCGCGCCATGGGCCCGCGGCGCGGCTGCATCGGAACCCCGCGCGCGGGTTCCGCGACGCCCCGGGCCCCGGGGCCCGCCGGGCGGCCGGCCGCTGCCGGACCGCGCCGCGGCTGGGCCACCGCGCCGTTCTGCACGTCCATCACGGCATGCGCGACCAGCCCGCCCATGGGGTCGTGCCGGATCAGGTCCCGGAGCCGGGAGCGGGACGACCGCCCCTCGTTCCCCGGATACAGGTGCTTGCCGAGCCCGACCGCGTGCGCCAGCGCGGCGAGCGCCGCGGTCCGCGGGTCCGGCGGCACGCCGGTGCGGATCGCGTTGTCCAGCCGGACCCGGATCTCCCGGCTGATGGCGGTGTCCGTCGCCTGATAGCGCGTCGTCGGCAACACCCCGCACATCTGGCCCGGCACGGCGGCGACCATGCCGCACCGCTCGAGGTGCGAGAGGTAGATCTGACGGAGCCCCAATCGCGGCCCGCCGATCCAGTGGACGGCACGCACGGGAGCGCCACGCCTTCGCAGCAACTCCAACGCGCAGTCCAAAGTCGGATCTCCAGTCGGCCGTGGCACCACCACGGCGATACGATCCCCGTCAGGGGCTATCCGTCCGGCCAGCGCCAGCTCCACTAGCTGTGCTCCGGCCAGGCCGAGGTCGAGCGACTGCGGCTGCGCAGTGGTACCCGTGGCCGGGTCCAGTGCCAGCAGCAGAAGCTCCTCCGGAATCGTTCTGCGGCTCCTGCCCATCCATGCCTCCCCGCGTGGATGAATGACAGGGTGACCCCTCTCACATTGGTCTGTCGAGGGTGCGTGACCGGTTCGTGAGGGAACCGGTAGGTATGTCGTTCTCGTCTACCGCAGGGGCCAAGTCCTCACACAGGACACTGGTACATGGTTCGGACAGGGCGCGCGAGTGTGCGTGCGGCGCATGGAGGAGGCATCGGTGGCGGGCGAGTCCCCCGACAGGTCGAAGCAGCGCGAGTCGTCGGCGGAATTGACGTCGGGGAGCGAGGGCTCGGTTCCCGGGGCGCGCGATCCGCGTCTCGCGGTGTCCCGGGAAAAGGATTCCTCGGCCGCCGTCGACACGGCGACGAAGATCCTTTCGATGCGGGACGTGAGGACCGCGGACGACGCGGAGGAGTCCGGTCCGCAGAAGCCCGAGGAGGAGCAGGACTCCGATCTCCGGGAGGCGGTCTCGGCCTGGATCCGCTCGGCCGAGGGCCCGGAGCCGGAGTCCGGCTCGGCGGACACCGCGACCGCGAAGGCCGCCTCGCCGGCGGACGAGGACGAGGACACGGAGGCCGGGCCGAGTCCCACCGCGGACACGGAGGCCGGTGAGTCCTCCGGCGAGGGCGTGAGGACCGGGGCGGAGCCCGAGGCGGAGGCCGGTACGGACGACGAAGCCGAGACCGACGGCGACGGCGACGGCGACGAGGAAGCGGGGTCCGAGGCGGGCACCGGGGCCGAGGTGGCCGCGGAGCCGGGCACGACGTCCGGCGGCACCGGGTCCGCGGCCGGCGGGAAGACCGCCACCGGCGCCCGGGCGGGCGACGACGCCGACCCGGAGCCGGACGCGGACCCGGAGTCCGGCAGCGGCGCGGACGCGCAGGCCGGCGCCGGTGACGCCGCCGACGGCCCGAAGGACACCGAGGGCTCCGGCGCCGCCCCCGCGGAGGCTGCCGCCGGCACCGACGCCAAGACCGGGACGGGACCGGCCCCGGCGAAGGCGGACACGGACTCCGACGCGACGGCGGATGCCGACGAGGCCGCCGCGGACTCCGGCACGGCCCCCGCGAAGGCAGGCACCGGGGCGAAGGCCGCCGCCACCGACGCGCGCGCCGAGACCGGGACGGCACCGGCCCCGGCGAAGGCGGACACGGACTCCGACGCGACGGCGGATGCCGACGAGGCCGCCGCGGACTCCGGCACGGCCCCCGCGAAGGCGGGCACCGGGGCGAAGGCCGCCGCCGCCACCGACGCGCAGGCCGAGACCGGGACGGCACCGGCACCGGCGAAGGCGGGCACCGGCACCGAGGCGAAGGGCGCCGCCGCCAGCGACGCCAAGGCGGCCAAGGTCGCCGGTGCGAAGGCCGCGGCGGCCGCCGCCAGGGCGGCGAAGGGCGCGGCCGAGGCGGGCGGGTCCACCGGCGAACCGGAGGACACCGACGGCGGGGACGCCCCGCAGCGGCCCCCCGCGTCCGACGACGAGCGCCGCACGGGCGGTGCGGACGGGAAGACCCCGGCCGCCGACGGCGAGGCGGCGGCCGGGGCGAAGGGCGTGGACCAGCCCACCACCGCCTTCAAGGCCGTACGCCCGAAGAAGCCGGAGGTCGACCAGCCCACCACCATGCTCAAGCTCGGCACGGCCAAGCCGGGGACCGAGCCCGCTCAGAAGACCGGCGCCAAGGGCGCGACCGGGGCCGGGCCCCGGTCCGAGGGCGAGCCCGGGCCCACCGCCCCCGAAGCGGAGCGCACCAGCAGGTTCGTACCGCTGCGCGACTCCGAGCTCACCGCGCCGACGAGCGCCGTTCCGCAGGTCGGCCCCGAGCGCACCACCCAGCAGCCGCTCCCGCCCAAGCCCCCGCTGGACCTGCTGGCCGAGCTGACGAACACGCCCCCGCCGCCCGAGACCCCGGTGCGCTCGCTGGTCCGCCGGGTCAAGATCTGGACGCCGCTGGTCATCCTCCTGGTGATCGTCTTCGCGGTCGTACAGGCGATGCGCCCGCTCCCCCAGCCCACCCTCGACCTCACCGCGAAGGAGTCCTACACCTTCGACGGCGCCAAGACGGACATCCCGTGGCCGGCCCAGGGCCAGGCCGCCCTGGACGTCCAGGGCATCGGCACGTTCGGCTCCTCGGGTACCCAGAAGCCCGTGCCGATCGCGAGCGTCGCCAAGGTCATGACGGCGTACATCATCCTGCGCGACCATCCGCTGAAGAGCGGCGCCGACGGCCCGAAGATCAAGATCGACCAGGCGGCCCAGGACCAGTCGCGGGCGGGCCATGAGTCCACGGTCGACGTCACGGCCGGCGACAGCATCTCGCAGCGCGAGGCCCTGGAGAGCATCCTCATCGCCTCCGCGAACAACGTGGCGCGGCTGCTGGCGCGCTGGGACGTCGGCTCGGAGAAGGCGTTCGTCGCGAAGATGAACTCCACCGCCAAGCGCCTCGGCATGACCGACACCACGTACACCGACCCCTCGGGTCTGACGAACTCGACGGTGAGCACGGCCGTCGACCAGGTGAAGCTGGCCAAGGCCGCGATGCAGGAGCCCGCGTTCCGCGAGGTCGCGGCGATGATGTCGTACGACGACTACAAGGGCGTCAACCGCTCGAACTGGAACCACCTGGTCGGCCACAACAACGTCGTCGGCATCAAGACCGGCACCACCACCTCCGCCCTCGGCAACCTGGTCTTCGCGGCCAAGCAGGAGGTCGGCGGCGAGACGCGGACCATCGTCGGAGCGGTGGTCCGCCAGCCCGCGGGCGGCTCGGACAACACCATCCTCAGCGGGGCGCTGGACGCGGCCGACCGGCTGATCCGCTCCGCGCAGGGTGCGCTGAGGTCGGCGACGGTGCTGAAGAAGGGCGACGTCGTCGGGTACGTGGACGACGGGCTCGGCGGCCGTACGCCGGTGGTGGCCACGAAGGACGTCACCGCGGCCGGCTGGTCCGGCCTGAAGGTGGAGCTGTCCTTCGCCTCCGACGTCGTACCGCACACCGCGAAGGCCGGTACCGAGGTCGGCACGCTCACCGTGGGTGACGGCGGTGCCGGTGCGGTGAAGGTGCCGGTGGCCCTGCAGAGGGACCTGGCCGAGCCCGGCTTCACGGACAAGCTGACCCGCCTGGGCTGAGCCGGCTCCCGGCCCCGCCCGGGACGCACCCCGCCGACGGAGCCCGTCGGCGGGGTGCGTGCTAGCGTCACGAAACGGGGCAGGGCGACGGTCGGGGAACGGGGCCGCGAACTGAACGGGAACCGGCCGGGAACACGAAGGACACGGCCGAGAACAGAAGACGGGACACGGGGAGTGCCTTCAGGTGGCCACAACCGAGCGGACACGCTCCGACGACGCCGATCCGGACCCGGGATCCGGCCCGCGAATACGACCGTCCGCGACTGACACGGACGGTCCTCGCACCGGGCACGCGGACAGCCGTCACGGCGACGGCGCCCCCGGCCCTGCCCCGGCACGGCAGAGCCTGCCGCTCATCCGGCTGCGCCTCGCGGCCGAGCCCCTGCGGCAGCGCCTCCTGCGGCACCCCGTGCTGTCCGTCACCGTCCTCGCGGGCGCCCTGCACATCATCTGGTTCTTCACGTTCGCGAACAGCGGCGGCGACCTGGCGGCCCAGGACGCCTGGGCGGAGTTCGTCGGCCGGCACCCGGACTCGGCGTACAACCTGGCCTGGTACGGCGGCATGCACCCGGTGTCGTACAGCGTGGTGTCGCCGTACCTGATGTCGGTGCTCGGCGTCCGGACCACGATGATGCTCTCCGGGACGGTCTCGGCGGGCCTGCTGACGCTGGTCCTGCTGCGCAGCCGGGTGGTGCGGAACCCGCTGTGGGCCTCGCTCGCCGGGGTCCTGGCGTTCGTCTGCAACGCGGTGTCCGGGCGGGTGACCTTCGGACTCGGCACCATGTTCGCGGTCGGCTCGGTCGCCGCCGTCTTCTGCTGGCCCCACCGGTGGCGCCACAAACGCTGGGCCAAGGCCCTGGTGGCCGCCCCGCTGGCCGCGCTCGCCACGATGTCGTCGCCGGTCGCGGGGCTTTTCGTGGGCCTGGTCGCGGTCGCCCTGTTCCTGCAGAAGCGGCGGCCCGGCGCGTGGGCGCTGGGGCTCGCGCCGTCGGCGGTGGTCGCCGTCTCGGCGTGGGCGTTCCCGTTCTCCGGCACCCAGCCGATGACACTCGGCTCGGTGGTGATGCCGCTGCTGTACGGGCTGCTGTGCCTGTTCCTGGTGCCCAAGGAGTGGATCACCGTCCGGCTCACGGCCGGCGTCTACAGCCTGGGCGTGGTGCTGGTGTGGCTGATCAACTCGCAGATCGGCTCGAACATCTCCCGGCTGCCGATGCTGTTCGCGGGTGTGACCCTGGTGGCCGCGCTGCCCTACACGGTGCCGCGCTCGCGCAAGTGGTACGTGACCGTGCTGGCGTTCCTCGGCTTCGCCGGCTGGCTCGGCTTCAAGTCGGTCGACGACATCGTGCACACCACCCCGGCCGCGTCCTGGGCCCGCGAGCTGGCCCCGCTGGTCAACGAGTTGCAGAACGTGGGCGCCGAGAAGGGCCGCGTCGAGGTGGTCCCGGCGCGCTCGCACCGGGAGGCCTCCGCGCTCGCCCCGTACGTCAACCTGGCGCGCGGCTGGAACCGGCAGGCCGACATGGAGCGCAACCCGCTCTTCTACGACGACACCCTCAACTCGGCGAACTACCACGAGTGGCTCCAGCGGTGGGCCGTGCACTTCGTGGTGCTGCCGACGGACAACCCGGACGGCAGCGGCGGCGGCGAGCGGGAGCGGACGCTGCTGCGGCGCGGGATGCCGTATCTGCGGCAGGTCTGGGGCGACGCCAACTGGCGGTTGTTCAAGGTGACCGACCCGACGCCGCTCGCCGAGCCGGACGCCGTGGTGGACCGGGCCGAGCAGGGCGAGATGACCCTTCAGGTGCGCAGGCCGGGGCGGATCCTCATACGGATCCCGTACTCGCCGTGGCTGAGCATCGTCGACAGCGAGGGCCGGAGCCTGAGGCCGCCGCAGGAGACGGACGCCTCGAAGCACCGGGACGAGGGCGCGCCGCGGACGTACGAGAACGTCAACGGGTGCCTCGCGGAGACGGCGCAGGACGCGGAGGGCGACCGGTGGACGGTGCTGCTCGCTCCGAAGGCCGGCACGTACCACCTGGCCGCGCCGTACCAGTTGCCGCGCGGCACGCCCTGCCCCGACGAGCTGAAGTAGGCCCCGGACCCGGCGCCGGTGCCTCGGGGCGGCCCCGGCGCCGGGTCGGGGGGTCGGTCGGGGGCCGATCGCGGCCCGGGGGACGGGGCGGCGGGAGCGCCGTGGGGGCCGCCGCCGGGACGGGTCAGGCCCGGGGATAGCGGGCCAGCCAGCCCGGTGCGGCCCCGGCGGGTCCGTGCAGGGCGGGGCCCTGGGTCATCTCCATCGCGAAGTCGTCGGCCAGTTCCAGGACGGTGGGGCGGCCCTCCAGCTCGACGAGCCAGGCCGGCGGGAGGGCCGTCTCGCCGTGCAGGGCGCCGAGCAGGCCGCCGGTCAGTGCGCCCGCCGCGGCCGAGGGTCCGCTCTGGTTGACCGCCAGGCACAGCCCGTGGCGCACGTCCTCCCCCACCAGGGCGCAGTAGACGGCGGCGGCCAGCAGTCCGTCGGCGGTGCCGTCGCCGGCCAGTTCCTCCACCCGGCCCGGGCCGGGCATGCCCTGCCGTACCGCGCCGAGCGCGTGCTGGAGGGCGTCGGCGACGGGCTGGTGGCCGGGGCGCGCGGTGAGCAGGACGAGGGCCCGCTGCACGGCGGCGTCCAGGCTCTCGCCGCGGGCGAGGCCGTGCACGATGACGGCGTACGCGCCCGCCGACAGGTAGGCGATGGGGTGACCGTGGGTCTGGGCCGCGCACTCCACGGCGAGCTGCGCCACGAGCTGGGGCTCCCAGCCGACGAGCAGGCCGAAGGGCGCCGACCGGGCGACGGCCTCCGGGCCCAGCTCGCCGGGGTTCTTCGGGGTGTCCAGGGTGCCCATGGCCTCGTCGCCGAGGCCCAGCAGCAGGGCCCGGGTCGGATCCCGGCGGGCGTAGAGCCACTCCTCGCGGGCCAGCCAGCCGTCGTCCTTGCGGCGCTCGTCCGGGCCCCAGTCCCGCTGGGTGGCCGCCCAGCGCAGGTACGCCCGGTGCAGATCGGTCGGCGGATGCCAGGCCCCGGTGTCGCGGCGCACCTGGGCCCGTATCAGCCCGTCCACCGTGAAGAGGGTGAGCTGGGTGTGGTGGGTGACCGTGCCGCGCCGGCCGTGTCCGAAGGCGAGGTCGAGCAGGCCCTCGCCGCCGTACGCGGCCCGGATCTCGTCCAGGTCGAGCGCGTCGGCGGGCCCGCCGAGGGCGTCACCGACCGCCACGCCGAGCAGGGCGCCGCGCACCCGGCTGCGGAAGTCCTGCTGCTCGGCACGGCCCCAGACGGCACCGGACGTCGCCTCCATGCAGGCCTCCTCGGCACCGTCCGTACGTACGACGACCAGCACTGTAATCGACCCGGGACCGCCGGTTCCCGGGGGCGAAACGGTCCCGGCCGGTCATTCCCGTACACCTGTGAGCGCTTCCACCCCGTCCGGGGCGGCGGCCGGGGCCGGGGGCGTGGAGTCTTGGCGCGCTGCCGGGTCGCGGGCGTGAACTCGGCCTGAACCAGGCGGGATTCTGGCGCGATGCGCTGGGGAGAACTCGTCTCGCGGCAGGGAGAATCCAGCCATGACCACCACCCCCGCCCCAGCAGCCACCACCGTCCCGCGCACCTCCGGTTCCGCCGTCCATCTGGCCGCCGGTGTCCTCACCGGAGTCGTCGCGCTCTACATCGCGCTCGTCGCACTCGGGAACATCACCGACTTCGGGACCAACCAGCAGTTCGTACGGCATGTGCTGGCGATGGACACGACGTTCAAGGACGACGACCTGATGTGGCGGGCGATCACCAGCAGGGCGCTCCAGGACACCGCCTACGTGGCGATCATCGCCTGGGAGTCGGTGGCGGCGCTGGTGCTGACGGCGGGCGCGTACCTGTGGGCGCGGCGGGACCGCGACCGGGCCCGGCGGTTCTCCGCCTACGGGCTGCTGATGCTCGTGCTGCTCTTCGGCGCCGGGTTCATCGCCATCGGCGGAGAGTGGTTCGCCATGTGGCAGTCGAAGACGTGGAACGGACTGGACGCGGCGACCCGGGTGCTCGTGCTGAGCGGGGTCGCGCTGGTCGTGAACCTGCTGCCGGACGGCCGGCGCGGCGACGCTAGCTGACGACGGTCACCCTCGCCCCGGTGTCCCCGAAGGACCACAGGGCGGCGCCGTCCTGCTTGCGCATGCGTATGCCGCCCAGCTTCTGGCCGTCGGCGGGCGGGGGCGAGGATCCGTCGAGGGCGTTGGAGAAGGCTATGTTCACGCCCTCCACCTTGGTGAAGTACATCACGTGCTCGATCTCGACGCCGTCCGAGCCCTTGAGGGACTGGGTGCGCAGGGTGACCGAGTACCGGCCGGGCCGCGGGTTCACCGTGCCCGGCCACACCGTGAAGGTACGGGCCGCGTGGCCGGTCGCGTCGACCAGCCACACCCGCTTCTCGCCCACGGAGTAGACGATCCGGCGGCCCGTCCCGGAGCCGTCGGGCAGGGCGGGCGGGGCCGACGGCTCCGGGGCCGCGGACACGTGCGGGCGCGGCGACGCCGACGCCGACGCGCTGGGCCTGGCCGCAGCGGCCGTGGGATGCGGCCCGTGCTCGGCCTGCACGCCAAGGGCGACGACGGCCGCGGTCGCCGCCACCGTCAGACCGGAGACCCAGGCCCACGAGGGCAGTCGGGCAGCCACGGGTACGCATCTCCTCCGCTATGGATCCCCTTGTCGGAACCGGGGTCGGATCATCGTACTCAGTCCGCTCTCAGTCCAGGACCGGCAGCAGGTCGGGCAGGTGGCCGTCGGAGGCCTCGGCCGCCCGGAGCCGCTCCTCGGGCACCTCGCCGTACAGGGTCGTGCGCGGCTTCGCCGGCCGGCCGGCCGCCTCCGCCACGGCGATCAGGTCGCGGACCGACTTGTACGAGCCGTAGGAGGAGCCCGCCATGCGGGAGATCGTCTCCTCCATGAGTGTGCCGCCCAGGTCGTTCGCGCCGGAGCGGAGCATCTCCGCGGCCCCCTCGGCGCCCAGTTTCACCCAGCTCGTCTGGATGTTGGGGATCCAGGGGTGCAGCAGCAGCCGGGCCGTCGCGGTCACCGCCCGGTTGTCCCGGGTGGAGGGGCCGGGCCGTGCGATGCCCGCCAGGTACACGGGCGCGTTCGTGTGGATGAAGGGCAGGGTGACGAACTCCGTGAAGCCGCCCGTCTCGCGCTGGATCCCGGCCAGGGTGCGCAGGTGCCCGAGCCAGTGGCGGGGCTGGTCGACGTGGCCGTACATCATCGTGGACGAGGACCGGATGCCCAGCTCGTGGGCGGTCGTGATCACCTCGGTCCAGGTGGCCGTGGGCAGTTTGCCCTTGGTGAGCACCCAGCGGACCTCGTCGTCCAGGATCTCCGCCGCCGTGCCGGGGATGGAGTCCAGCCCCGCCTCCCTGGCGGCGGTCAGCCACTCGCGGATCGACAGGCCCGTCCGGCTGGCGCCGTTGACCACCTCCATCGGCGAGAACGCGTGGACGTGCATCCCGGGGACGCGCTCCTTCACCGCCTTCGCGATGTCGAAGTAGGCCGTGCCCGGCAGGTCCGGGTGGATGCCGCCCTGCATGCACACCTCGACCGCGCCCACGTCCCACGCCTGCTGGGCGCGGTCGGCGACCTGCTCCAGGGAGAGCGTGTAGGCGTCGGCGTCGGAGCGGCGCTGGGCGAACGCGCAGAAGCGGCAGCCGGTGTAGCAGACATTGGTGAAGTTGATGTTGCGGGTGACGATGTAGGTGACGTCGTCGCCCACCGCCGCCCTGCGCACGTCGTCGGCCACCCGGCACAGCGCGTCCAGCGCCGGGCCGTCCGCGTGGAGCAGGGCCAGGGCCTCGTCGTCGGTCAGGCGGGTGGGGTCGTCGGCGGCCGTGCGCAGCGCCTGCCGTACGTCGGTGTCGATGCGCTCCGGTGCCATACCGGGCACGGCGGCCTCGCGCAGGGCCTGCCAGTCGCCGTACACCTCGTCGAAGTCGGCGCGCCGGTCGGTGGTACGGCCCTCGGTGTCGATCGCGCGGTGCAGGTCCGTGCGGCCGGTGGCGGTGAACGCCTCCTCCGGCTCCTGCCAGGGGCGCCCCTCGACCACCGCGTCCGGCCGCGCGAGTCCGGTCTCCGGGTCGGCGAGCGCGTCGACGTGCGGGCGCAGCCGCGGGTCCAGCCAGGGTTCGCCGCGCCGGACGAACTCCGGGTACACGCAGAGGCGTTCACGCAGGTCGAAGCCGGCGGACCGGGACTTGGCGGCGAGTTCCTCGATCTGCGGCCAGGGGCGCTCGGGGTTGACGTGGTCGATGGTGAGCGGGGAGACCCCGCCCCAGTCGTCGATGCCCGCGCCGATCAGCCGCTCGTACTCTCCCCCGGCGGAGGTGTCCCCGTCGACCAGGTTGGGCGGGGCCTGCAGACAGGCCGAGGGGCCCAGGACCAGCCGGGCCACGGCCACGGTGGCGACCAGGTCGTCGAGTTCGGCGTCCGGCGTGCCGCGCATCGCCGTGTCCGG
Source organism: Streptomyces cellostaticus (assembly GCF_023630175.1). GTDB lineage: Bacteria > Actinomycetota > Actinomycetes > Streptomycetales > Streptomycetaceae > Streptomyces > Streptomyces cellostaticus_A. The sequence goes on from NZ_JALLIN010000002.1 coordinate 241,070, forward strand.
CTTGGCGCGGAAGTTCTGGATGATCAGTTCCTGGATGCCGTGGTGGGCCCGGGAGACCCTGCGCAGGGCGAACAGGGACTCGGCGCGCTCCTCGTAGGTCTCCCCGATGCCGATCAGCAGGCCGGAGGTGAACGGGACCGAGGAGCGCCCCGCGTCCTCCAGCACCCGGAGCCGTACGGCCGGTTCCTTGTCCGGGGAGCCGAAGTGGGGGCCGCCGGGCTCGGACCAGAGCCGGGTGGCCGTCGTCTCCAGCATCATGCCCATGGAGGGCGCGACGGGCTTCAGACGCTGGAAGTCCGTCCAGGTCATGACGCCCGGGTTGAGGTGGGGCAGCAGGCCCGTCTCCTCCAGGATGCGGATGGAGACGGCCCGTACGTAGGCGATGGTGTCGTCGTAGCCGTGCGCGTCGAGCCACTCGCGTGCCTCGGGCCAGCGGTCCTCGGGCTTGTCGCCGAGGGTGATGAGCGCTTCCTTGCAGCCGAGGGCGGCGCCCCTGCGGGCGATGTCCAGCACCTCGTCGGGGGACATGAACATCCCGTGGCCCGCGCGGCGCAACTTGCCGGGGACGGTGACGAAGGTGCAGTAGTGGCACTTGTCGCGGCAGAGCCGGGTGAGGGGGATGAAGACGCTCTTCGAGTAGGTGATGACGCCGGGGCGGCCGGCCGCCTCGAGGCCGGCGTCACGCACCCGGGCGGCGGACGCGGCGAGAGCGGTGAGCGCCTCGCCGCGGGCCTGGAGCAGCACCGCCGCCTCGGCGACGTCGAGGGCGACGCCGTCCCGGGCACGTTTGAGGGCGCGACGCATCGAGTTCTCGGTGGGGCCGGTTCCGGAGGTCGCGGAAGTCGTCATCCCTTGAGCATACGTTCGGGCTGATCAACGCAGGGGCGGGTCGAGCCGGTACCGGCCCGGGGGCCGTGCGGGCTACCCGGTGCCGCCGCGGGCCGACCGGCGCAGGGCGACGATCTCGGCGACCGCGTCCAGCCAGCGGGCGGCCCGCACCTCGGCCTCCGGGGTGCCGGCGGTCTGGGCGGCACCGCCCAGCCAGTCCCGCAGCAACGCCGCCGGCTCCGCCGAGGGCAGCGGTTCGGGCAGCCCGGCGGCGTAGGCCAGGCCGCCGGACCGGACGACCTCGGCGAGGAAGGCCAGCGAGCGCGGCAGCACGCCCAGCCGGTCCAGGGTGACGGCGGCCGCGATGGCGCCGTCACCGAACAGGGCCGTGTGGAAGGCGTCCTGGGTCAGTCCGTAACGGAGCAGCATGGCGACGTCGGTGGTGGCCAGTACCTCGTCGTCGGTGCGGCTCTCGGGGGCAGGGGGCATGGGGGCCTCGGTTCCGGTCCGGGTCAGCGGACGGTGACGGTGAAGACGTAGTAGCCGGCCACCGCGTCCGGGGTGCCGGTCACGGTGGGGTACGGGGACGGGGACGCCGTTGCGGCGGGGGTGGGGGCGAACGTGGACCGGTCGTCGGGACCGGGGCCGGTGCAGGTGTTCAGGGGGCAGTACAGCAGCCGCACCGTGGCCCGCCCCTTGGCCAGCGCGGTGAAGTCGAAGGACTGGGTGCCGCCCGTGCCGCCGTCGGCGTCGCCGCCGTCGTAGGCCTTGCGCCGGCCCCGGTACTTCAGCACGGCCGGGTCCGGTCCGGGGTCGGCCAGGTACCAGCTCTGGCCTAGGGTCGCGGCCGCCGGGACGGTGAGGGCGAAACTTCCGCCCGGTTCGACGGTGATGTCCCGGTGCCCGGTGCCGTACTCGGCGCGGGCCGGGTCGTCCTTGCCGCACCCGGTGAGGGCGAGCAGGCCGGCGAGGGCGGCGGCGAGGAGAGTGGTGCGTGAGGTCATGGTCGGTCGCTGGTTTCCTGGTCGCGTCAGTCCTGGGGCAGGTGGACGGCGTAGGCGTCGGGCAGTTGGTCGTCGCTGGCCCTGGCCATGCCGCCGTTGACGAAGTCGTCCTCGCTGACCCATGTGGTCCGGCCCCACGGGTTGTAGATCTCCAGCATGTCGCCCTCCTGGCCGACGATCATCATGGCGTGGCCGGACCGGTTGCCCTTGTCGTCGTACCCCTCGACACCGATGGGCACCGGCTTGCCCTCGGCCACCGCCTTCTCGATGTCCGGCAGCACGTTGCGGCGGGAGCCCGCGTCGCGGACCTCGTGCAGTTCGTAGGAGCTTCCGGTCTCCGGACTGATCTCCTTGTTGACGACCTCGGTCTTGCCGTCGAGGCCCATGCCGTTCCAGCCGTCGCCGCCGTCGCCCTCCTCGTGCACCCGGTGCTGTTCGTCCACCAGGCGCCGCCGGAACGCGGCCGGGTCGTTCTCCTGGCCGCCGGGGCCGCCGGTGAGCGAGAGGGCGTAGACGGGGTCGACCATGGCGCGGGCCGTGACGGTGGACGAGGCGACGCAGGTGCCCTCGCGGCCGTCGCCGCCCTGGGCCCACTGCTGGGAGCCGAAGCTCTGCAGGTCCGTGTTGACGTTGGAGCCGTCGGCGTTCGTCCCCTCGTCGTCGAGGCTGTCCCCCTGCGTGGTGATCGGCGACAGGTGCTGCTGCAGCCACGCCGGGTCCTTGCCGTGGATCTTCCCGCCGAACGCCTCGATGTCGTCGACGTCGTGCCCCGCGGCCAGGGCCTTCATGAGATACGCCTTCTCCTGCGGGGAGGAGGCGTTCGCCAGGAGGTGCTCCATCCGGGCCCGGTCGGCCGGCGACAGCTTCTCCATGGCGCGCCCGGAGCGTTCCAGGTCGTTGGCGGTCAGGATCTCGTTGTAGTCGGCCTCGCCGGCCGGTCCGCTGGTGTCGGCGAGCATCAGCCGGTCGACGGCGGTCAGGTCGTCGGTGCGCATCTTCCCGGCGCGGGACTCGGCCGCCCACTTGTTCAGGTCCCGGGCGGCGGCGCGCACGGCGTCGTCCGCGGCGACTGCGGCCTTGTGCATCAGGTCGATCCCGGCGGTGGCGACGGTCCGGGCCGCGGCGACCTCCCGGTCCTCCTCGTCGGTGTCGACCATGCGGTCGAAGAAGCCGTCCCGGCCGCCGAGTTGCCGTTTGGCGTGCTCCATCCTGGAGCGGCCGTCGGTGTCCTGCCGCTGGGCGTGCCCGAGGGCGTCGGCCAGCGTGAGCAGTGCCCTGGCGCCGCCGGTGAACGCCTCGGCCATCCTCGTCGCCTCCCTGGCGGCGGCGTCCACGGCGGCGGCGGCGAGCACGCCGGTCTCACCGACCCACACCTCGGGCAGGCCCGTGCTGGACACCTTGGCCGCCCGGTCGTGCACGTCGGCGGCCTTGCCGATCTGGTCGCGGTAGGTCCTGCCGAGCGATTCGAGCGTCGCCGTGTCGCCGGCCGGCGCGGAGGCGAGGAGCGCGCTGTCGATCCGGTCCAGCAGGTCGTTCTTGGAGCCGGCCTTCGGGATGCTCTCGCACAGGCCGGACAGCCAGGCACGTCGGCCGGCCGGGGTCTCGGCGGGCCGCAGGAATCCGGTCATCGTCGCGTCCTCAGTAGTCCGAAAGGGCCGACGGGCGAGCGGCGTGGACCGGCATCGTGCCGATGTCGTCGGTGGCGGGTGCCGGCATGGTCGTCACGCCGTCGGCGGCGGGTGCCGGCATCGTCGTCACGCCGTCCGCGCCGAGGCGCACTCCTGCCGCCCGGGTGCCGACGAGGTGGTCGCTGCCCGTGTAGGCGCCCTTGGAGAGCCGGACCTTGTCGGCGAGTTCGTGCAGCGCCGACGCGAGCGTGGCGGCGTCGGCCTCCCAGGCCGCGGCGAACGCGTCGAACGCCTCGCCGGCCTCGGGGCCGCCCAGGGCGTCCCGCGAGTAGCACATGGCGGGGGTCACCGCCTTGCGGACGAGGCCCGCGTCGTCGCCCGCCCCGTCCAGTTCCTTCGCCTGCCCGGACATGCCGGACCTGACCGTATAGCCGTCCGAAGACGTGCCCATCAGGCTCCCCCGTTGCGGTAGTTCGTGACCGCGGGGGAGGCTAACACGCGGCAGTCGCACCGCCCCGCCCCGCTTCGACGGCGCGGTGGTGCGGGCGTTCGGGCCCGAGCCGCCTGCGGTGCGCGCGGACCCGGGGAGCGAGCACGCCGTCCTCGCCGCCGGTCCGAGCGGGGACCCCGGCTCCGTGTGGGGAGAGCGTGTGCAGACCCTGTGCACCCAGGTGCACCGGTCTGTGATCGGCGTCTCCCGCTGCTGACGCAACCGCACCGAACAAGGCAAACTGACGGGGTTGTTCGGGATGACAGGTCCTAGGGGGTCGAACGCATGGACGGTGGGCCGCGAGTGCCTGAGCAGCGGCGTCCCGGCTCCGCGGCCGTCGCGGAACCGGCGGCGACGCGTTTCGGGGTGCTCGGTCCGGTGCGGGCCTGGCGCGGCACGCAGCCGCTGAACACCGGCTCACCCCAGCAGCGGGCCCTGCTGGCCGCCCTGCTGCTGCGCGAGGGCCGCACGGCGACGGCGGCGGAACTCATCGACGCGCTCTGGAGCACCGAGCCGCCGTCCCAGGCGCTGGCGGCGGTGCGCACGTACGCCTCCCGGCTCCGCAAGGTGCTCGGCCCCGGGGTGCTGGTGAGCGAGTCGGGCGGTTACGCGGTGCGGGGCCTCGGCGAGGGCGCGCTGGACCTGGCGACGGCGCAGGAGCTGGCGGCGGAGGCGGACAAGGCGCGCGGCACCGGGGACCTGAGGAGCGCGCGGGAGGCACTGGACCGCGCCCTGGCCCTGTGGGACGGCGAGCCGCTGGCCGGCGTCCCGGGGCCGTACGCGGAGGCGCAGCGGGTGCGCCTGGAGGAGTGGCGGCTGCAACTCCTGGAGTCCCGGCTGGACATGGACCTGGAGCAGGGCTGCCACGCCGAGGCGGTCTCGGAGCTGACCGCCCTGACGGCCGCGCACCCGCTGCGTGAACGCCTGCGTGAGCTGCTGATGCTGGCGCTGTACCGCAGCGGCCGCCAGGCGGAGGCCCTCGCCGTGTACGCGGACACCCGCCGGCTGCTCGACGAGGAACTGGGCGTCGAGCCCCGCCCGGGCCTGCGGGAGCTCCAGCAGCGCATCCTCCAGGCGGACCCGGCCCTGGCCGAGCCGTCCGCCCCGGCCGCGGAGCCCGCCCTGGTGGCGGTCCGCCCGGCGCAACTCCCGGCCTCCGTACCCGACTTCACCGGCCGCGCGGCCTTCGTGGACGAGCTGAGCGAGGTGCTGGCGTCGGCGTCCGAGGCGGAGGGCCGGGTGATGGCCGTCTCGGCGCTGGCGGGGATCGGCGGCGTGGGCAAGACGACGCTGGCCGTGCACGTGGCCCACCGGGCGCGTTCCGCCTTCCCGGACGGCCAGTTGTACGTGGACCTGCAGGGCGCCGGTCCGCGCTCCGCCGAGCCGGAGACGGTACTGGGCTCCTTCCTGCGGGCCCTGGGCACGGCGGACTCGGCGATCCCCGACAGCCTGGAGGAACGGGCGGCCCTGTACCGCTCGGTGCTCGACGGCCGCCGTGTCCTGGTCCTGCTGGACAACGCCAAGGACGCGGCCCAGATACGGCCCCTGCTGCCGGGCACGGAGGGCTGCGCGGCGCTCGTCACCTCACGGGTGCGGATGGTGGACCTGGCCGGCGCGCATCTGGTGGACCTGGACGTCATGTCCCCCGACGAGGCCCTTTCCCTCTTCACGAAGATCGTCGGTGCCGAGCGGGTGGCGGCGGAGCGGGAGGCCGCGCTGGACGTGGTCGCGGCGTGCGGCTTCCTGCCGCTGGCGATCCGCATCGCCGCGTCCCGCCTGGCATCGCGCCGCACCTGGACGGTCTCGGTCCTCGCCGCCAAGCTCGCGGACGAGCGGCGCCGTCTGGACGAGCTCCAGGCGGGCGACCTGGCGGTCAAGGCCACGTTCGAGCTGGGCTACGGCCAGCTCGAACCCGCCCAGGCCCGGGCGTTCCGTCTGCTGGGCCTCGCCGACGGTCCCGACATGTCCCTGGCGGCGGCGGCCGCGGTCCTGGACCTCCCCCCGGAGGACACGGAGGACCTGCTGGAGTCCCTGGTCGACACCTCGCTCCTGGAGTCCGCGGCCCCCGGCCGCTACCGCTTCCACGACCTGGTCCGCCTCTACGCCCGGGCCTGCGCGGAACGCGACGAGCATCCGCCGACCGAGCGGGCGGCGGCGATGTCGCGGCTGCTGGACTTCTATCTGGCCACGGCGGCACGGGTGTACGCCATAGAGCGGCCGGGGGACCGGACGGTCGACCACCTCGAGGTGACGGGCTGCCCCGGGCAGGAGTTCGTGGACGACGCACGGGCCCTGGACTGGCTGCACGCCGAAGCGGCCTGCATCCTCGCCTGCGTACAGCAGTCGCTCGCCGCGACGACCCTGCGCAGGGCCGTCGACCTTCTCCTCGCCTCCAAGGACCTGGCCGAGTCAGGGGCGAGCGCGCTGCGCTACGGGGTGGTGACACAGGCCGCCCGCGACGCCGCGGCCGCACTGGGTGACGCCCATGCGGAAGGCCGGGCCCGGACCACGCTCGCCCAGGTACTCAGCCACGCCGGCCGCTTCGAGGAGGCCGGTGCCGAGGCGGAGCGTGCCATCGAGCTCGGCCGCGGTACGGGGGACCCCTGGACCCGTGGCAACGCCCACAACGAGCAGGGCATCATCGCCAACTGCCTGAACCAGCGTGCCGTGAGCGAGAGTCACCTGCTGGAGGCGATCGAGGCCTTCAGGGCCGACCGCAACCGCCCGGGCGAGGCCAGCGCCCTGTGCAACCTGTCGCGTGTCCTGGTCTCCCTGGAACGCGTGTCGAGCGCGATCGGCCTGGTCCGCGAGGGCATCGCCATCTACGACGAACTCGGGCTGACGTTCCGCCTCGCCAACGCCCGCTACGCACTGGGAATCGCGCTCGGACACGACGGACGCCCCGACGAGGCCCTGAAGGAGCTCAGCGCGGCGCTGCACACGTTCACGGTGAACAGGCAGCGCCTCTGGGAGGGCACCACCCACTTCCGCATCGCGCAGGTCCACCTGTCCGCCGGCCTCCCCGCCCGGGCCGCGCAGCACGCCGAGCAGGCGCTGACGACCGGCTGCATAGGTGGCGAGTGGATGCGGGCCAACATCCTCACCCTCCTGGGACACTCGCTGAAGAGCCTGGGGCAGAGCGACCGGGCGAGGGCCTGCTGGCGCGACGCGCTCGCCATCTACGACTGTGCCGGCTCGCCCGAGGCCGACCAGGTGCGGGCGCTGCTCCCGTCGGCCGCCGTGTTGTGACCGCCGCCACTGCCCCGTTCATCGAACGTTTATGAGGGGCTGTCATTCTCTAGTCATCGATCCGTCACAGCGGGGGGAGCGGGCGGATCAGCTGGGGCCCACGGTTAAGGTGAGCGCCCCGGAACGCCCGTTCGACGACCCGCGGGGGAGTTGCCGAGCGGGCGTTCCCATCAGCACTGCCACAGGGGAGTTTCCATGAGCAAGGTCGAAGAGCCCAAGAACACGGACGAGATCACGACCCTCGACAGCCACATGCCCGCGCCGCCGAAGGACGACACCGTCACGACGCTGGACAGCCACATGCCGGCCCCGCCGAAGGACGGCGAGATCACCACGCTGGACAGCCACATGCCGGCCCCGCCGGCGCTGGACCTGAACGGCAAGTAGACCTGCTCCCAGCGGGGGGAACGGCCGCGGCGGCGCGGAGGGGGAGCCGTCGCGGCCGGGGTGTGTCCGGGGCCGTCAGCCCACCGGGCTCGTCCTCGAGGTCCGCCACGCAGTGGCGGACCTCGAGGACGAGCCCGTCGTCGGGGTGTCGGAGGCCGTCGGCCAGTTCCACCCGGGCGCGGGCCGCGCCCTTGGCCGGGACGGTGACCGTCGCGGTGTTGTCGGCGACGGCCGTGCCCCGCTTGCCGTCGAACTCGACCCGTACGGTGAAGTCGCCCCCGACGGTGTTGGGATTGGTGACCTCGACGGTCGCGTACGGGGCCTGCTCCGTCGCGCAGCTCACCAGTTCCGCCTTCGCCGCCCGCGGGGACGGCGCGGGGCCGGGGGTGGCGTGGCTCCCCCCGCCGTACGTGCTGCCGCCGGTGCCGTAGCCGTCGTGGTCGTCGTGGTGAGGACCGGAGTCCGTCTTCCCGACACTCGACGAGGAGTCGTGGTCCTGAGCGGAGCTGCTGCATCCGCCTCCGCCGGAGTGGCTGCGCGCGTGGCCGTGCCGGCCCGTGAAGCCGGTCAGGGCGAGCACCACCAGCGTCGACACCGCCGTGAGCCTGAGAGTGTGACCGCTTCGTCGCATATCGTCACCCTATCGGCCGGCTGTCACGGCCATGTCACCGCACGGCCGCCGCCCCGTACCCGGCGGCGGCCGTCGCGCACGTCACATGGTGCGCGCCGTGCCGGTCCCCTTCTCCGCGTCCAGCGCGTACACGCACCGGTCCTTGCTGCACGCGTACACCACGCCGTCCCGGACGACCGGCGAGCCGGTGATCTCGCCGCCGGTCGCGAGCTTCCAGCGCAGCCGTCCGTCGTCGGACTTGAGGGTGTACAGGAGGTGGTCGCTGGACCCGAAGTGGATGCGGCCCTCGGCGACCACGGGGGTGCCCACGACGTCCCCGCCGGACTGGAAGCGCCACTTGGGGGTGCCGGTGACGGCGTCCAGGGTGTACAGGCCCTTGCCGCTGCCCACGTGCACATGGCCGGCCGCCACCAGGACCGGCTCGACGGAGGAGCGGGCCTCGGTCGCGATGCGCCAGCGGTCGCGGCCGTCGGTGGCGTCCAGGGCGTAGACCGTGCCGAGGTAGTCGGCGAGGTAGACGCCGCCGCCGGTGACGGCGGGGCCGGGCGCGAAGGCGGGCGGGCAGAGGAAGACCGCGGGGGCCTCGAAGTGCCAGCGCACCAGACCGCTCGCCACCTCGACGGCGAGGACCCGGGTACCGGCGGAGACGTACACGTAGCCGTCGGGAGCCGGGGTGACACGGACCGGCACCCCGCCGCAGGAGGCCGCGTCGCCGATCGGGTACGACCAGCGCTCCTCCCCGGTACGGGCCTCCAGGGCGCGCAGCCGGGCGTCCTGCCAGACGTAGACGGTGCCGTCGTGGACGGCCGGGCCGGCCTCGGGGGACTCGAAGTCGGTCTGGCAGCCGCTGATCTCCCACAGCTTCTGTCCGTTCGCCGCCTCCCAGGCCTGGACTCCGCCGCCCCGGGTGCCGGTGACGACCGTGCCGTGGTCGGCCTGCAGGGAGTACACCCAGGCGTCCGTGTTCAGCCGCCACAGGTCGCCGCCCTCGCGGGCGTCCAGCGCGAAAAGGGTGGGTCCGTCGGAGGCGTGGATCCGGCCGTCCGCGACCGCCATGGACCAGGCGACGTCCCGCGTCTTGAAGCGGCGGCGGCCGGTGGCCACGTCCAGGGCGTGCACCTCGAAGGAGGTGACGTAGACCAGCTCGCCGTCCACCGCCGGGGTGCCCCAGACGTCGTTGGACATGCGGAAGCGCCAGGGACGCCAGCCGTTCGCCGCCTCCGGGGGCGCGGCCGGGACGGGCGGCGCGACGGGATCGGCGCCGGCCGCGCCGTGCCGCGGCGGCCGGCCCGTGCTGACCGGCCCGCAGATCGTCACCAC
>NZ_JALLIN010000020.1 GCF_023630175.1 Streptomyces cellostaticus
GGTGCGGCCCATGACAGCTTCCGGAACCTCGCTGCGACGCACGCTGGGCCTGCGCGACGCCGTGGTCGTCGGCCTCGGCTCGATGCTCGGGGCCGGCGTGTTCTCCGCCTTGGGCCCGGCGGCACGGGCCGCCGGGCGGGGGCTGCTGCCGGGACTGGCCGTCGCGGCCGGCGTCGCCTACTGCAACGCCATGTCCTCGGCCCGCCTGGCCGCCCGCCATCCGGCGTCGGGCGGGACGTACGTGTACGGCAGGGAGCGGCTGGGCGCGTTCTGGGGCTATCTGGCCGGCTGGGCGTTCGTGGTCGGCAAGACGGCCTCCTGCGCGGCGATGGCGCTCACCGTGGGGGCGTACCTGTGGCCGGGGCAGGCGCACGCGGTGGCGGTGGCGGCCGTGCTGGCCCTGACCGCCGTGAACTACGGCGGCGTCCAGAAGTCGGCGTGGCTGACGCGGGTCGTCGTGGCCGTGGTGCTGGCCGTCCTCGCCGCTGTGGTGGTCGTGTGCCTCGCCTCCGGGCGCATGGACGCCGGGCGGCTCGTCCCCGGGCCGGCGGCGGGGGTCGGCGGTGTGCTCCAGGCGGCCGGGCTGCTGTTCTTCGCGTTCGCCGGGTACGCGCGGATCGCCACGCTCGGTGAGGAGGTACGGGATCCGGCGCGCACCATTCCGCGCGCGATTCCGGTGGCTCTGGGGCTCACCCTGGTGGTGTACGCGGCGGTCGCGGCGGCCGTTCTGGGCGTGCTCGGCGCGGGGCGCCTGGGACTCGCGGCGGCGCCGCTGGCCGACGCGGTCCGGGCGGCCGGGGTGCCGGGGCTCGTGCCGGTGGTCCGGGTGGGGGCCGCGGTGGCCGCGCTGGGATCGCTGCTCGCGCTGATCCTCGGGGTGTCCCGGACGACGCTCGCCATGGCCCGGGACGGTCATCTGCCCCGTGTGCTGGCCGCCGTGCATCCGCGGTTCCGGGTGCCGCACCGGGCGGAGTCGGCCGTGGGCGCGGTGGTCGCCGTACTGGCCGCCACGGTGGACGTGCGGGGCGCGATCGGCTTCTCCTCGTTCGGCGTCCTGGTCTACTACGCCGTGGCCAACGCCTCGGCCTGGACGCTGAGTCCGGCGCCCCGGGCACGGGTGGTGCCGGCGCTGGGGCTGCTGGGGTGCGCGACGCTGGCGTTCGCCCTGCCCGCCCGCTCGGTCGCCGTGGGGGCCGGGGTGCTCGCCGTCGGCGCGGCGGCCTACGGGGCGCGGCGGTGGTGGGCCGGCCGCGGCCGCCGGGAGCCCCGGCAGGGGGCGTGACCCGCGACCCGGCGCGGCCCCGTTCCTCGCCCGACGGGTGCTCGGGGCCTTCGGAAGCGCCTCAGCGGGTCGCGAACGGCTGGTCCGTGGGCACGATCTCGCGCCCCAGCGGGAACAGCGACACCGGGATCAGCTTGAAGTTGGCGATGCCGAACGGGATGCCGATGATCGTCAGGCACAGGGCGATGCCCGTCGTGATGTGGGCGAGGGTCAGCCACCAGCCGGCCAGCAGCAGCCACAGGACGTTCCCGACGCACGAGGGGGCACCCGCGTCGCGCCGTTCGACCGTGGTGTACCCGAAGGGCCACAGGGCGTAGACGCCGATACGGAAGGCGGCGATGCCGAACGGGATGCCGATGATCGTGACGCAGAGCAGCAGGCCCGCGAGCAGGTATCCGAGGAACAGCCAGAAGCCGCTCAGGATGAGCCAGATGACATTGAGGATGATCTTCACTGTGGACGCCCTGCCATCTTCTCGAGCCGGGAGATTCGGTCCGCCATCGGCGGGTGCGTGGAGAACATCCTGGCCAGTCCCTGGCCCGGCCGGAAGGGATTCGCGATCATCATGTGGCTCGCGGTCTCGATCCGGGGTTCGGGGGGCAGCGGAAGCTGCTGGGTGCCGAGCTCCAGCTTGCGCAGGGCACTGGCCAGGGCCATTGGGTCGCCGGTGAGCTGGGCGCCCGAGGCGTCCGCCTCGTACTCCCTGGAGCGGCTGATGGCCAACTGGATGAGGGAGGCGGCGAGCGGGCCGAGGATCATGATCAGCAGCAGGCCGAGCAGCCCGGGGCCTTCGTCGTCGTCGGAGCGGCCGATGGGGATCAGCCAGGCGAAGTTGACCAGGAACATGATCACCGAGGCGAGGGCGCCGGCGACCGACGAGATGAGGATGTCGCGGTTGTAGACGTGGCTCAGTTCGTGGCCGATGACGCCGCGCAGTTCGCGTTCGTCGAGCAGGCGCAGGATGCCCTCCGTGCAGCACACCGCCGCGTTGCGCGGGTTGCGCCCGGTCGCGAAGGCGTTGGGCGCCTCCGTGGGCGAGATGTACAGGCGGGGCATGGGCTGCCGTGCCTGCGTGGACAGCTCGCGGACCATCCGGTACAGCGCGGGGGCCTCGAACTCGCTGACCGGGCGGGCCCGCATCGCGCGAAGTGCCAGCTTGTCGCTGTTCCAGTACGCGTACGCGTTCGTGCCCAGCGCGATCAGGACGGCCACGATCAGTCCCGTACGGCCGAAGAAGCTGCCGATGACGATGATGAGCGCGGACAGTCCCCCGAGGAGTACTGCGGTCCTTAGCCCGTTGTGCCGGCGGTGCACGGTACGCCCTCCAAGTCGTGCTGCAGGGGAACGCTTTGGTCCAGTGGACCCTCCCGCTCTGGTCAACGCCAGGCGGCGGTCGCGAGTTCCCTGGTGCGGACGGCGGCGCGCGTCGGCCGTACGGGTGACGTGCGCCTACGGCCTCCGGCGCGCGTGGGGCCGCCGGAGCCCCACGCGCGTGCGCCGGGTCCTCAGAACAGTCCGGTGGCGGCGAAGCGCAGCACGAGCTGGGGTGCGCCGGAGAGCACCACGCCGAGGGCGCCGGTGAGGGCGAGGGCGGCGGTGAGGGGGGCCGGGAGGCGGTGCCGGGCGGGGGCGCCCTCGGGGGCGCGGAACAGCAGGGCCGTCCACTGCAGGTAGTAGAAGAGGGCGATCACCACGTTGACGGCCATGACGACGGCGAGCCAGCCCAGGCCGGCGTCGACGGCCGCGGAGAACACGGTGACCTTGGCGAACAGGCCGATGACGCCCGGCGGCAGCCCCGCCAGGCACAGCAGGAAGAACGCCAGCAGCAGGGCGGTGACCGGGTTGGTGCCGTACAGGCCCCGGTAGTCGCTGAGCCGGTTGAGGGACTTCGTGCGTCCCACCAGCGCGGCCACCGCGAACGCGCCGAGGTTCACGGCGGCGTACATCAGGGCGTAGGCCACGGTGGAGCCGATCGCCTTGCGCGGGTCCTCGGAGTATCCGGCGGCGGCGATCGGTACCAGGAGGTAGCCGGCCTGGCCGACGGAGGACCAGGCGAGCAGCCGTACGGCGCTGTACGCGCGCGTGGCCCGCTGGCGCAGGGCGCCGGCGTTGCCGACGGTCATGGTGAGGGCGGCCAGTGCGGCGAGCGCGGGTCCCCACGCGTCGGCGTACGACGGGAAGGCGACGACGGTGACGAGGATCAGGCCGGAGAAGCCGACGGCCTTGCCGACGACCGACAGGTAGGCGGCGATGGGCAGCGGCGCGCCCACGTAGGTGTCGGGCACCCAGAAGTGGAAGGGGACGGCGGCGGTCTTGAAGGCGAAGCCGACCAGGGTGAGGACGACGCCGGTCTGGGCGAGGGTGTGGAGCTGCCCGTCGACGTGCTGGACGCGCTGGGCGACCTGGGTGAGGTAGAGGGTGCCGGTGGACGCGTAGACGAAGCTGATGCCCAGCAGGGTGACCGCGGTGGCGGTGACGGAGGACAGGAAGAACTTCAGGGCGGCCTCGGAGGACCGCCTGTCGCCGTGCCGGATGCCGACGAGCGCGAAGGCCGGCAGGGAGGCGACCTCCAGGGCGACGACGAGGGTGGCCAGGTCACGGGAGGCGGGCAGCAGGGCGGCGCCGGCCGCCGAGGACAGCAGCAGGAACCAGTACTCCCCGGCCGGGATGCGCCGCCGCTCGTCGCCGAGGCTGGTCATCGACAGCAGGGCCGTCAGCAGGGCGCCGCCGAGGACGAGGAACTGGACGACGAGGGTGAAGTGGTCGGCGGTGTAGCTGCACGCGCGCGCGGGGGCGGGCAGGCAGAAGGTGCTGCGGTCGCCGTCCAGCAGCGGCAGCAGCATCAGTGCGGCCGCGGTCAGGCCGGCCACGGAGGTCCAGCCGAGGAGGGGCTTGCGGGACTCGGGGAGGAACAGGTCGGCGACGAGGACCGCGAGCGCCGCGACCGCGGCGATGGTGGGCGGCGCGATCGCGAGCCAGTCGACGGACTGGACCAGCGACTGGGCCAGGGGCTGGGCCGGGGCGCTCATCGGGTGCCTCCTGCGAGGAGCTGCTGGACGGCCGGGTCGGTCAGGCCGAGCAGGGCCCGGGGCCACAGTCCGGCGAGGACGGTGAGGGTGACGAGCGGGGTCCAGGCCGCGAACTCGTAGCCGTGCACGTCGGCGAGGGTGGTCGGGGTTTGCTGCGGTACGGCGCCCATGCAGACCCGGCGGACCACGATCAGCATGTACGCGGCGGTCAGCAGGGTGCCGAACGCGCCGATCGCCATGTACGTGAGGAACGCGGGCCGGCTGAGGCCGGCGGCGGGGCTGAACGAGCCGAAGAGGGCCAGCATCTCGCCCCAGAATCCGGCGAGGCCCGGCAGGCCGAGCGAGGCGACGGCGCCGAAGGCGAGCAGGCCGCCGAGGCGGGGGGCCCTGGCGTAGAGGGCGGCGCCGGCCAGGGACGCGGTCGGCGCCGCGGTCCCGCTCGGCGCGGGGCGGTGGTCGGGCGACGGGAGGCAGAGGGTGTCGAGGTCGGTGGTGCCGGTGCGGTCCTTCAGCGCGCCGACCAGGAAGAAGAGCAGACCGGTGATGAGGCCGTGGGCGATGTTGGCGAACAGGGCGCCGTTGACGCCGGTCGGGGTCATGGTGGCGATGCCGAGCAGGACGAAGCCCATGTGGCCGACGGAGGAGTAGGCGATGAGCCGTTTGAGGTCGCCCTTCGCGCCCTGCTTGGCCAGGGCCAGGCAGGCCAGGGACCCGTAGACGATCCCGACCACCGCGAAGGCGGCGAGGTACGGCGCGAAGGTGCGGAAGCCGTCCGGCGCGACCGGCAGCAGGATGCGGACGAACCCGTACGTGCCCATCTTCAGCAGGACGCCGGCCAGCAGTACCGAGCCGACGGTCGGGGCGGCGGTGTGGGCGTCGGGGAGCCAGCTGTGCAGCGGCCACATCGGCGTCTTGACCGCGAGCCCGACGCCGATCGCCAGAACGGCGATGACCTGCACGGACGTGGTGAGCGACCGGCCGTTGTCAGTGGCGAGTGCCACCATGTCGAACGTGCCCGCCTTGATTCCGATCAGGAGCAGGCCGAGCAGCATGACCACGGAGCCGAGCAGGGTGAAGAGGATGAACTTCCACGCGGCCCGGGTACGGTCCTCGCCGCCCCAGCGGGCGATGAGGAAGTACATCGGGATGAGCACCGTCTCGAACGCGAGGAAGAACAGCACCAGGTCGAGGACGGCGAAGGTCGCGAGGGTGCCGGTCTCGAGCAGGAGCAGCAGGGCGACGAACGCCTTCGGGGACGGGCCCGACGGCGGCTTGAAGTAGGAGTAGAGCGCGCAGAGGAAGGCCAGCAGCGCGGTCAGGACCAGAAGGGGGAGGGAGATGCCGTCGATGCCGAGGTGGATCCGCACGTCGAGTGCGGGGATCCAGCTGATGTCGGTGGTGGCCTGCATCTTCGACGGATGGTCGTGGTCGAAGCCGAGCGCGAGGGCGACGGCGGCGACCAGGATCACGCCGGTCACGGTGACGCCGTGCCGCAGTACGGCCTGCGCGGGCGACCTGCCCCGCAGTCCGGGCGGGGCCGGAAGGAGGGCGGTGGCGGCGCCGAGGAGGGGGCCGGCGACGACGAGCGCCAGGAGAATACGCATCACGGACTCGTTGATATCGATCACGCCTGCTCACGCTCCCGTGGCGACGAGGAGGACGGCGACCGCCAGGACGACGGTGCCGGCGAGCAGCGCGCTCACATAGGTCTGCACGTTTCCGGTCTGCGCCCGCCGTACGGCGGCCCCGAGCAGCCGGGGCAGGGCGGCCGCGCCGCGCACGTAGGTGTCGACGACCTCGCGGTCGAGGAACCGGACGAGACGTGCGCCGGCCTCGACCGGGCGGACGAACAGCGCCGAGTACGCGGCGTCCAGGTGGAAGCCGGCGGCCGCGTGCCGGTGCAGCGGGCCGAGCAGCAGCCGTCCGGGGTCCGCCGGGTCGGGCGCCCGCGCGATGTCGCCGTAGGCGGGTTCGTGGCTGGCGATGGCCTCGGCCTCGACCAGCCCGGCGTCGCCCTCGGGGTGGGCGGCGACGGCGCCCAGCGGGACCCGGGCGGCGAGCGCGGTGGTGCGCTGCCAGGCGCCGTAGGTGAGGAGTCCGCCGACCACGGCGAGGCCGGTGCCGAGGATGGAGGTGAGCGCGGTCGGGGTCAGGTCGCGTCCGTCGAGCCAGCCGGGCAGCACGCGGTAGGCGAGCCCGCCGAAGGCCAGGGACGGCACGGCGAGGACCCACAGCACCACGGTCATCGTCAGCGGCTGGCGGCCGTGGTCGGGTGCCTCGGCGCCCCGGCCGCGGAAGGCGAGCAGCCACAGCCGGGTGGCGTAGGCGGCGGTGAGCAGGGCGGTGAGCAGCCCGGCGACGAGCACGAGCCAGCCGGCGGCGCCGGGGGCCTGGGCGGTGTGGCCGGTGGCGACGTGCTCGGCGGCGCCGAGGACGGACTCCTTGGAGAAGAAGCCGCTGAAGGGCGGGACCGCGGCGAGCGCGAGCAGGGCCACGGTCATCGTCCAGTAGGCGTCGGGGACGCGTTCGCGCAGGTGTCCCATCCGGGACATGGCGGCCAGGGAGTTGGTGCCGGCGGCGTGGATGATCACGCCGGCGGCGAGGAACAGCAGCGCTTTGAACGCGCCGTGCGACAGGAGGTGGAAGACGGCGGCGCCGCGGTCGCCGACAGCGAGGGCGCCGGTCATGTAGCCGAGCTGGCCGATCGTCGAGTAGGCGAGGACGCGCTTGATGTCGTCCTGGGCGAGGGCCGCGAGACCGGAGCCGGTCATGGTGACGGCGGCCATGACGGCGAGGACCACCATCGCGGCCCGTGAGGCCTCGAAGAGCGGGAGGAGACGGGCGACGAAGTAGACACCGGCGGCGACCATCGTCGCGGCGTGGATGAGCGCCGAGACGGGTGTGGGGCCCGCCATGGCGTCCGGCAGCCAGGTGTGCAGCGGGAACTGCGCCGACTTGCCGGCGACGCCCGCGAGCAGCAGCAGGGCGATGACCGTCGGGTGGCCGATGCCGCCGTCGGCCACGGCGCCGAGGACACGGCGGATGTCGAACGATCCGGCGTCGGTGCCCAGGGCGAACAGGCCGATGAGGAACGGCACGTCGCCGAGCTTGGTGACCAGGAAGGCCTTCAGGGAGGCGGCGCGGGCCTCGGGGGTCTCCCAGTAGTGGCCGACCAGGAAGTAGGAGCAGATGCCCATGACTTCCCAGCCGACCAGCAGCACGATCAGGTCGCCGGAGTAGACGACCAGCAGCATCGCGGAGGTGAACAGGGAGACGAGGGCCGCGTAGGAGGGGTAGCGCGGGTCGTCGCGCAGATAGCCGGTCGAGTAGATCTGCACGCAGGTCGCCACGAAGGCGACCAGGACGGCGACGAGCGCGGCGAAGCCGTCGATGTCCAGGGCGAGGTCGATCGGGACCGAGCCGGTGGGTGTCAGCTCGGTGTGGGCCTCGAGGGCCCGGCCGCCGCCCTGCCGTACGGCGACCAGCGCGGCCAGCACGAGGGCGGCGAGGGTGGGCAGTACGGCGAGCGGGCGGACGAGACCGGGGGTGGTGCGGCCGAGCAGCAGTCCGGCGGCGGCTGCCAGGAAGGGCAGGAGGGGGACGAGGACGGCGAGGGTGGTCGTGGTCACGCGGTGGCCTCAGCCTTCTCGGCCGCGGGGGCGTCGGTGTCGGGGCCTTCGGTGTCGTCGCCGTGGCCCTCGGCGGTGTCACGGAGCCTGTCGATGTCGGAGGTGCCGCGGTTGCGGTACACGGCGAGCACGATCGCCAGTCCGATGCCGATCTCGGCGGCGGCCACGGCGATGGTGAACAGGGTGAGCGCCTGGCCGGAGTGCAGGGTCTCCTCGGCGGCCCGGCTGAGCCAGACGTCGAAGGCGACCAGGTTGAGGTTGACGGCGTTGAGCATCAGCTCGACGGACATCAGGACGAGGATCGCGTTGCGGCGGGCGAGGACGCCGTACAGCCCGGTGCAGAACAGGAGGGCGGAGAGTACGGCGGGATAGGCGAGGTGCATCAGCGGGCGCCTTCCTTCTCGCCGGAGGTGCGGGCCGCGGGAGCGGCGCCGGGCGGCGGGTCCGCCGCCGCCTTGCGGGACAGGACGATCGCGCCGACCAGGGCCGCGAGGAGCAGGACGGACAGCGCCTCGAAGGGCAGCACCCAGTTCTGGAACAGGCTCTGGCCGGTGACGCGGGTGGTGCCGGCCGCCGGGCCGTCCAGGTCGATCCAGGTGGTGCGGAAGGCGTCGACGACCACCCACACCAGGGCCGCCGCAGCGGCGGCCGCGACGGCCAGGGCGGCCCAGCGGTTGCCGGAGTCGGCGTCCGGTGAGCGGCCGATGGGGGCCCTGGTGAGCATCAGGCCGAAGAGGAGGAGGACGACGACGGAGCCGACGTAGATGAGGACCTGTACCCAGGCGATGAACTCGGCGGTGAGCAGGAGGTACTCGACGGCCAGGCCGCCGAGCGCCACCACGAGCCACAGGGCGGCGTGCACGAGCTGCCGGGTGGTGACGGTGACGAGCGCGGCACCGAGGGTGACCAGGCCGACCAGGAGGAAGGCGATCTCCACTCCGGTCGGGGAGAGGAAGCCGTGCTGGGCTGCGGCGAGGCTCATGGGCGCTCCTCCCCCTGCCCGGCGGCCTGCTGGGCGGCGAGCTTGTCGGCGGCCTTGCGGGCCGCGGCGATCTCCTTCGGCTCCTCCGCGCCCGGGTCGAGGGCGGGCGGGGCCGGCACGGTCCACATCCACTCGCGGAGCTTGTCGCGCTCGTGGGTGAGGTCACGGATGTCCGTCTCGGCGTACTCGAACTCCGGGGACCAGAACAGGGCGTCGAAGGGACATACCTCGATGCAGATACCGCAGTACATGCACAGGGAGAAGTCGATGGCGAACCGGTCGAGGACGTTGCGGCTGCGCTCGCGTCCGCCGGGGGCGGCCGCCGGGACCGTCTCCTTGTGCGAGTCGATGTAGATGCACCAGTCCGGGCACTCGCGGGCGCACAGCATGCAGACCGTGCAGTTCTCCTCGAACAGGGCGATGACACCGCGCGTGCGGGGCGGCAGTTCGGGCAGTGCGTCCGGGTACTGCTCGGTGACGGTCTTCCTCGTCATCGTGCGCAGGGTGACGGCCAGGCCCTTGGCCAGGCCGCTGCCGGGAATCGGAGCCATGGTTACCGGATCACCACCTTGACGATGCCGGTGAGGGCGATCTGGGCGAGGGAGAGGGGGACGAGGAGGGTCCAGGAGAGCTTCTGGAGCTGGTCCTCGCGCAGGCGGGGGTAGGTCACCCGGAGCCAGATGACGACGAAGGCGAGGACGGCGGTCTTCAGCAGGGTCCACAGCCAGCCCAGGCCGTCGGCGCCCCAGGGGCCGTGCCAGCCGCCCAGGAAGAGGACGGTGGTCAGACCGCACAGGACGACGATGCCGGCGTACTCGGCGAGGAGGAACAGCGCGAACCGCAGACCGGTGTACTCCGTGTACGCGCCGAAGATGATCTCCGAGTCGGCGACGGGCATGTCGAAGGGCGGGCGCTGCAGCTCGGCGAGGCCGGCCACGAAGAACACGATCGCGCCGACGATCTGCCAGGGCAGCCACCACCAGTGGAAGGCGTGCACGATGCCCGGGAGGGAGACCGTGCCGGCCGCCATGGCGACGGAGGCCGCGGCGAGCAGCATGGGAAGCTCGTAGGCGAGGAGCTGGGCCGCCGTGCGCAGGCCGCCGAGCAGCGAGAACTTGTTGGCGCTGGCCCAGCCCGCCATGAGCGAGCCGAGCACACCGACGCCCATCACGGCGAGCACGAAGAAGACCCCCGCGTCCAGCACCTGCCCGACGGCCCCCTCGCCCGGCCCGATCGGGATGGCGAGCAGGACGAGCAGGTAGGGCAGCAGGGCCACGGCCGGGGCGAGCTGGAAGACGCGGCGGTCGGCGCCGGCCGGGACCACGTCCTCCTTCTGGGCGAACTTCACGCCGTCGGCGATGAGCTGGGCCCAGCCGTGGAAGCCGCCCGCGTACATCGGGCCGAGGCGGCCCTGCATGTGGGCCATCACCTTGTGCTCGGTCTGGCCGACGATCAGGGGGAAGGTGAGGAAGACGCCGAACACGACGAGGAGTCGCAGGACGACGTCCAGCGCGTCGTTCACCGCGGGCCTCCTGTGGGGTCTTCGGGGGTGGGGGGTACTCGCGGGCTGCGGGGCTCGGGGTCCCGAGCTTCCCGCGGGTCCCGGGCCGGCTCTGCGTCGGGAGCGTCCTGGGTGTCCCGGGCGGGCTGGGCGTCGGGGGCGTCCTGGGGTTCCGGGGCGGGCTCGGCTCCGGCTTCCCGGGCCGGCCCGGCCGCCGGGGTCGGTTCGGCCGCCGCCTCCTCATGGGCCCGCTCCGGTTCCCGGGCGGCCTGGGACCGGTCGTCGAAGGCCGGGCGCGCGTGGTGCCACGGGGCGTCCGAGCTGCGCGGAGCCGTGCCTCGGGGGGCGGAGCTTCCAGGGTCCGCCGGTTCGGCCGGTGCCGCCGGTTCCACCCGTTCGGCCGGTGCCGGGGTCCGCTGTGAGGCCGAGCCTGCCGACGCGCTGCGCGCACGGCGCGGCCGGGCCGGCGCCGTCGCGGGCTCGTGCGCCACCGCGTCCGCCGGGGCCTGAGAGGCCGGCCCCGCCCCCGTACGCGCGGCGTCGCCCGTCTGCACGGCGTCGCCCTCCGCCGCGCCCTGCTCGTGCACGGCCGCGGTCCCGGCCGGCGCCGCCGACTGGCTCACCGAGCCCTGGCCGGCGGTCCGCGTCCGACGCGGCCGCGCCCCGGCTCCGGCGGCTCCGGCAGCTCCGGCAGCTCCGGCAGCTCCGGCAGCTCCAGCGGCCCCAACGGCCCCAGCAGCTCCGGCAGCTCCGGCAGCTCCGGCGGCCCCAGCGGCCCCAGCGGCCCCAGCGGCTCCGGCGGCTCCGGCGGCTCCGGCGGCTCCGGCGGCAGCCTCGCCCGCCTGGCTGGCGGAACCCTCCGACGCCGTGCGGGTCCGGCGCACCGGGCGCTCGCCCGCCGCGCGTGCCGGACGCTCGCCCGCCGCGCGCCCCGCGCCCCGGGCCGGGCGCTCCGGGGCGGCCGGGAGCCGGCCCTTCAGCGGGCCCCACTCGTTCGGGTCGGGGACGCCCGGCGGCAGCATCTGGCGGCGCTTGGGGCCGCCGTGTTCGGACTCCCCCGGCTCCTTGGCGCCGGGCCAGGCCTTGGCCACCCGGGCGGCGAGGACGAAGTCCTTGCGCAGGGGGTGCCCCTCGAAGGTCTCCGGCAGGAGCAGGTGCTCCAGGCCCGGGTGGCCCTCGAAGACGACCCCGAACATCTCGTGCGTCTCGCGCTCGTGCCACGCCGCGCCCGCGTAGACGCCGACGGCGGACGGCAGCGCCGGCGCCTCGTGCGGCACGGTCGTGCGGACCAGGAGGCGGCGGACCGGGTGGAGGGCCACGAGGTGGGCGGAGACGCGGAAGCCCGCCCCCGGTTCGTCGACCGCGCTCAGCCAGTCGAAGTAGGTGCACTGGAGGGTGGTGCGGGCGGTCTCCAGGGCGTCGAGCCAGGAGGACGGCGGTACGTCCACCGTCAGGACCGCGTACGACTCCTCGGCCGTGGCGTCGGGGCCGAAGAGGTCCCCGGCGGATGCAGGCAGCCAGCCGGCCGTGCTCATCGCGCGTCCCCTTCCAGGGCGGGCGCCGGGGGCTTCACCAGGTCGCTGCCCAGCGCGGCCGCGGACGGCCGGGGGGTCCCGTACCGGTGCTCGAGCGACTCGCGGGCGATCTTCTCCTGGAGCTTGAGGATGCCCTGGAGCAGCGCCTCGGGGCGCGGCGGGCAGCCCGGTACGTACACGTCGACCGGGATGATCTGGTCGACGCCCTTGGTGACGGAGTAGGAGTCCCAGTAGGGGCCGCCGCAGTTGGAGCAGGCACCGAAGGAGATGACGTACTTCGGCTCCGGCATCTGCTCGTAGAGGCGCTTCACGGCGGGGGCCATCTTGTCCGTCACCGTTCCCGAGACGACCATCAGGTCGGCCTGGCGGGGGCCCGGCGCGAAGGGGATGACACCGAGGCGGATGAAGTCGTGGCGGGCCATCGACGCGGCGATGAACTCGATCGCGCAGCAGGCGAGGCCGAAGTTGAACACCCACAGCGAGTAGCGGCGGCCCCAGTTCAGGACCACCTTCATCGGCTCGGGGGCGAGCCGGGCGAGGGCGCCCAGCCGCTTGGGCTCCGGAAGCAGGACGGGCTCCGCGGCGGTCGGGTTCTCCGTGGCGGACGGGTTCACGTCCATGCCAGCACCCCCTTCTTGTAGGCGTACAGCAGGCCGACGGCCAGGAAGCCGAGGAAGATGAACATCTCCACGAGGGTGGTCGCGCCGTAGCCGGGGGCGGCGAAGATCGTCGCCCACGGGAACAGGAAGATCGAGTCGACCGCGAAGATCACGTAGAGGAAGGCGTAGACGTAGTAGCGGACCTGGGTGTGGGCCCAGCCCTCGCCGACGGGGTCGACGCCGCACTCGTAGGTGAGCAGCTTCTCCGGGGTGGGCACCACCGGGCGCAGCAGCCGGCCGGCGCCGAAGGCGACCGCGACGAAGAGCACGCCGATGAGCGCGAGCAGTCCCACGACCGAGTAGGACCGGAAGTAGCCGGCCGCGACGTCCGCCGCGGCGACCGTCGAGTCCCCCAACGTCTCCCGCACCGTCCGCCTCGCTCCCTGACCTCATGACCTTGGTGAACCCGGTGCAGTGCACCCCTGCGCCGCGACCTGATTCGAGGATCTGTACGCACGGGAGTCTAGGCCCTGATAAAGACACGGTAAGCAGCCCGTCACGGTATGGGACCCGGGGACCGGGCGGGGAGGTGGGGTTTTCCCCAGGGAACGGGGGCGGTGGACCGCATGGCACGAGGGATGCCCGGCACGGCAGGCTGGCCGGCATGACCGTTTCCGCCTCCGCCACCGACCGGACCGAAGGTTCCGGCCGGCCTGCGTCCGACCGCCTGCCGCCCGCCCGTGTCGCCCTCGACGCGCGCACCTGGAAGGAGGTCGCGCACCTCCTGCTGAACCTGCCGGTGGCGCTGTTCGGCTTCACGTACGTGTTCACGGTGGTGCTCGTCAGTGGAGTCCTCACCCTCACGGTGGTCGGGCTGCCGCTGCTGGCCGTCTGCCTGCTGGGGGCCCGGCAGCTCGGCAAGCTGGAACGGAGCCGGGCCCGGGCGCTGCTCGGGGTGCGGGTGGACGAGCCGTCGCCGCTGCCGCTCGGCCGGGGCGGAGGGATGTTCCAGCGGCTGTGGCTGGCGCTGAAGGACCCGGTGGGCTGGCGGACGCTGCTGTACGACCTCATCCGGCTGCCCTGGGGCATCCTCACCTTCTGCGCCGTGCTGCCCTCGCTGTTCGTGCTGTGGCCGGTGCTGCCGTTCGTCGCGCGGTGGCTGACCAACGTGGACCGGGCGATGGTGCGGGGACTGCTGTCGCCCTCGGACGAGCTGGAGCGGCGCATCGCCGAGCTGGAGTCGGACCGCGGGGTCGTGGTCGACACCGCGGCCGCCGACCTGCGCCGCATCGAGCGCGACCTGCACGACGGGGCGCAGGCCCGGCTGGTCAACCTCGCCATGGGCCTGGGTCTGGCGAAGGAGAAGCTGCTGGAGGATCCCGACTCGGCGGCCGCGATGGTGGACGAGGCGCACGGCGAGGTGAAGCTCGCGCTGCAGGAGCTGCGCGACCTGGCCCGGGGCATCCACCCCGCGGTGCTGACCGACCGCGGCCTGGACGCGGCCCTGTCCGCCGTCGCCTCCCGCTGCACGGTCCCGGTCAAGGTGACGGCCGACCTGCCGACCCGGCCCGCCCCGGCCATCGAGGGCATCGCCTACTTCACCGTCTCCGAGCTGCTGCAGAACATCAGCAAGCACAGCCGGGCCCGCTCCGCCTCGGTCGACGTCTGGCGGGCCGAGGACCGGCTCCTCGTCCAGGTCCGGGACGACGGCGTCGGCGGCGCCCGGCTGGAGAGGGGCAGCGGCATGCGGGGGCTGGCGGGGCGGCTGGGCGCGGTGGACGGCCTGTTCGTGGTCGACTCCCCCGCCGGCGGCCCGACGGTGGTCACCGCGGAGCTGCCCTGGCGGGACCGCGAGGAATAGCCGCCACGTCCCGACCGCCGTGCCGTGCCGCGGCGCCCCGCCGGGCCCGCACCCGCGCGGCGTGGTGGGGAAAACCCCCGGTTCGAGACGCCGACGGCCCGCATGGTCCCCGGGGCCGCGGCCCGTCACTGTGGACACACGGTCGCAGCAGCGCCGCCAGGACGAGGAGAACGGACGACACCGATGGCCACGGAGTACGGACAGGGGTACGGGCGGGGACACGGGCACCCCGCCGGATCCGGCTTCCCCGCCCACGACGGGGAGCGGCGCCACCGGCTGCCCGCCGCTCTGCGGGCGCCCGTCGAGGCGCGGAGCCGGTGCGAGTTCGGCTACGTGCTGCTGAGCCTGCCGATCGCGATCGTGTTGTTCTCCTGGGCTGTCACCATGGTGTCGCTCGGCGCGGGCCTGCTCATCACCTTCCTCGGGGTCCCGGTGCTGGCGGCGGCGCTCGCCGGCTGCCGCGGCTTCGGTGTCCTGGAACGCACGCGCGCGCGTGCGCTGCTGGGGCTGGAGGTGGCCGACCCGGGGCCGCTGCGGGCGGCCGGTCCGGGGGCGTTCGCGTGGATGGGCGCGGTGCTGAAGAGCGGTGCGTCGTGGCGCCACCTGCTGTACGCGCTGCTGCAGTTCCCCTGGGCGGTGTTCTCGTTCGTCGTGGCGCTGCCCCTCTGGACGGCGGGCTGGGCGCTGCTGACGTATCCGCTGTGGTTCTGGGTGTTCCCGATGTACGCCGGGCAGGGCGGCCTCCAGCTCTACGGCGACGCGCACCACAGCGTCTACCTCGACAACGCTTTCGAGATCATCGTGACGGCCCTGGTGGGTCTGGTGCTCACCCTGACCACGCCGTGGATCGTGCGGGGCCTCGTGACGGTGGACGGGTTGCTGGTGCGCGGGCTGCTGGGGCCGTCGCGGCTGTCGGCGCGGGTCGTGGAGCTGGAGTCGGACCGGGGGGTCGTGGTCGACACCGCGGCCGCCGACCTGCGCCGCATCGAGCGCGACCTGCACGACGGGGCGCAGGCCCGGCTGGTCAGCCTCGCGATGGACCTGGGGCTGGCGAAGGAGAAGCTGCGGGAGGACCCGCGGGAGGCGGCCCGCATGGTGGACGAGGCGCACGGCGAGGTGAAGACGGCCCTGCAGGAGCTGCGCGACCTGGCCCGGGGCATCCACCCCGCGGTGCTGACCGACCGCGGCCTGGACGCGGCCCTGTCCGCCGTCGCCTCCCGCTGCACGGTCCCGGTGCGGGTGGAGGTCGACCTGCCGACCCGGCCCGCCCCGGCCATCGAGGGCATCGCCTACTTCACCGTCTCCGAGCTGCTGCAGAACATCAGCAAGCACAGCCGGGCCCGCTCCGCCTCGGTCGACGTCTGGCGGGCCGAGGACCGGCTCCTCGTCCAGGTCCGGGACGACGGCGTCGGCGGCGCCGACGCGGTCCGGGGCTCGGGACTGGCCGGACTGGCGGGCCGCCTGGACGCGGTGGACGGTGTCCTGGTCGTGGACTCACCGGTGGGCGGCCCCACCCGGGTGATCGCCGAGCTGCCCTGGCGCGGCTGAGCGGTCGCGGCCCGGCCGCGCGGGAGCGGGCGGCCCGGCGGGAGCGGGCGGCCCGGCGAAGGCGGTCACGGCCGGGCCGGGCGAAGGAGGTCGCTCCGGGCGGGACGGGCGCCGTGGACGCGGGGGCGCTGTGGACGCGGGCGGGGCGGCGACCGCGCGGCGCAGGGCTGTTCGCCCCGCTCCTGGGCGCGCCGCCCCGAAAGCTGGAATGCTTGACCCCCGAACGAGACGCCGTCGGAAGGTCGGGCTGTGGGGGGCCGGGAGATCGTGGAGAACAGGGTGCGGGTGGTCATCGCCGAGGACTCGGTGCTGCTCAGGGAGGGCCTGACCCGGTTGCTGACCGACCGCGGGCACGACGTCGTGGCCGGCGTCGGGGACGCGGAGGCGCTGCTCAAGACCATCGCCGACCTGGACGCGCAGGGTGACCTGCCCGATGTGGTCGTGGCGGACGTACGGATGCCGCCGACCCACACCGACGAGGGGGTGCGGGCGGCCGTTCGGCTGCGCAGGACGCATCCGGGGCTCGGTGTGCTGGTGCTGTCGCAGTACGTGGAGGAGCGGTACGCCACCGAACTGCTGGCCGGCTCCAGCCGGGGCGTCGGCTACCTGCTCAAGGACCGGGTCGCCGAGGTGCGGGAGTTCGTCGACGCGGTGGTGCGGGTCGCCGGCGGCGGTACGGCGCTGGATCCGGAGGTCGTCGCGCAGTTGCTCGGGCGCAGCCGCAAGCAGGACGTGCTCGCCGGGCTCACCCCGCGGGAACGCGAGGTGCTGGGCCTGATGGCGGAGGGCCGGACGAACTCGGCCGTCGCAAGGCAGCTCGTGGTCAGCGACGGGGCCGTGGAGAAGCACGTCAGCAACATCTTCCTGAAGCTCGGGCTGTCCCCGAGCGACGGCGACCACCGGCGTGTTCTGGCCGTTCTGACCTATCTGAACTCGTGACGGACCGACACTTGTCAGCAGGGTGTCAGTCGGTCCGGCTTCTGTGGAGTCGGTACCCGGGTGGAGGAGGGCCGAAGGAAGGAACCCGAAAGGCGCACAGGCACGGG
The DNA here is from genome assembly GCF_023630175.1 of Streptomyces cellostaticus. Lineage (GTDB taxonomy): Bacteria > Actinomycetota > Actinomycetes > Streptomycetales > Streptomycetaceae > Streptomyces > Streptomyces cellostaticus_A. The sequence goes on from NZ_JALLIN010000020.1 coordinate 17,013, forward strand.
CGAGCCGGTTGACCGTTGCTTGAGCGGCGCGAGGAACCATGAGAATCCAGCGCGACGGGACGTCTTGAAACGCCGTCCATCATGCGGATGGCCGCCGGAGGGCGACCCTGAGCGACGTAGGGTTGATTCTGGGATGGTCCGTGGGACGACCATTCCCCGGACAGCCGCCTCGAAGGAGGTCCAGTTCAGTGACCAGCCAGGTCAGCAGCCCAGCGGAGCAGGCCGACGCGGCCGTCGTGGGAGAGCAGCGCAAACCGGGCGGAGCGAAGGACGTGCGGCGCCTGGACCGGGTGATCATCCGGTTCGCGGGGGACTCGGGTGACGGCATGCAGCTCACCGGTGACCGCTTCACCTCGGAGACCGCGTCCTTCGGCAACGACCTCTCCACCCTCCCCAACTTCCCCGCCGAGATCCGCGCCCCCGCGGGCACCCTGCCCGGCGTCTCCTCCTTCCAGCTCCACTTCGCCGACCACGACATCCTCACCCCGGGCGACGCGCCGAACGTGCTGGTCGCGATGAACCCGGCGGCCCTGAAGGCCAACATCGGCGACCTGCCGCGCGGTGCCGAGATCATCGTCAACACGGACGAGTTCACCAAGCGCGCCCTGCAGAAGGTCGGCTACGCCGCCTCCCCGCTGGAGGACGGCTCGCTCGACGGCTACCACCTGCACCCCGTGCCGCTGACGACGCTCACGGTCGAGGCGCTCAAGGAGTTCGACCTCTCCCGCAAGGAGGCCGAGCGCAGCAAGAACATGTTCGCCCTGGGCCTGCTGTCCTGGATGTACCACCGGCCGACCGAGGGCACCGAGAAGTTCCTGAACAGCAAGTTCGCCAGGAAGCCGGACATCGCCGCCGCGAACATCGCCGCCTTCCGGGCCGGCTGGAACTTCGGCGAGACGACCGAGGACTTCGCGGTCTCCTACGAGGTCGCCCCGGCCACCAAGGCGTTCCCGGTCGGCACCTACCGCAACATCTCCGGGAACCTGGCCCTGGCCTACGGCCTGGTCGCCGCCTCCCAGCAGGCGGATCTGCCGCTGTTCCTGGGCTCGTACCCGATCACCCCGGCCTCGGACATCCTGCACGAGCTGAGCAAGCACAAGAACTTCGGTGTCCGGACCTTCCAGGCCGAGGACGAGATCGCGGGCATCGGCGCGGCGCTGGGCGCGGCCTTCGGCGGCTCGCTGGCCGTGACGACCACGTCCGGTCCCGGGGTCGCCCTCAAGAGCGAGACGATCGGTCTCGCCGTGTCGCTGGAACTGCCGCTGCTGGTGGTCGACATCCAGCGCGGCGGCCCGTCGACCGGCCTGCCGACCAAGACCGAGCAGGCCGACCTGCTGCAGGCGATGTACGGCCGCAACGGCGAGGCCCCGGTTCCCGTGGTCGCGCCGAAGACCCCCGCGGACTGCTTCGACGCGGCCCTGGACGCGGCCCGGATCGCGCTCACCTACCGCACGCCGGTGATCCTGCTCTCCGACGGCTACCTCGCCAACGGCTCCGAGCCCTGGCGCATCCCGGACCTGGACGAACTGCCCGACCTCCGGGTCCGGTTCGCCACCGGCCCGAACCACACCCTGGACGACGGCACCGAGGTGTTCTGGCCGTACCAGCGCGACCCGCAGACCCTCGCCCGGCCGTGGGCGATCCCGGGCACACCGGGCCTGGAGCACCGCATCGGCGGCATCGAGAAGCAGGACGGCACCGGCAACATCTCCTACGACCCGGCCAACCACGACTTCATGGTCCGCACCCGCCAGGCCAAGATCGACGGCATCGACGTCCCGGACATCGAGGTCGACGACCCGGACGGGGCTCGCACCCTGGTCCTCGGCTGGGGGTCCACCTACGGGCCCATCACGGCGGCGGTGCGCAGACTGCGCACCGCCGGCGAGGCCGTGGCGCAGGCCCACCTGCGCCACCTCAACCCCTTCCCGCGCAACCTGGGCGAGGTGCTCGAACGCTACGACAAGGTGGTGATCCCCGAGATGAACCTCGGACAGCTCGCCACCCTGGTCCGGGCGAAGTACCTGGTCGACGCCCACTCGTACAACCAGGTCAACGGCATGCCGTTCAAGGCGGAACAGCTCGCCGCCGCGCTGAAGGAGGCCATCGATGACTGACGCCACCAACGGACTGCTGCAGTTGGTCCCCAAGGCCGAGGCGCGGCAGTCGATGAAGGACTTCAAGTCCGACCAGGAGGTGCGCTGGTGCCCGGGCTGCGGCGACTACGCGATCCTGGCCGCGGTCCAGGGCTTCATGCCCGAACTCGGGCTGGCCAGGGAGAACATCGTCTTCGTCTCCGGCATCGGCTGCTCCTCCCGTTTCCCGTACTACATGAACACCTACGGGATGCACTCCATCCACGGCCGCGCCCCGGCGATCGCCACCGGCCTCGCCGCGTCCCGCCGCGACCTGAGCGTGTGGGTGGTCACCGGTGACGGCGACGCCCTCTCGATCGGCGGCAACCACCTCATCCACGCCCTGCGCCGCAACGTCAACCTGAAGATCCTGCTGTTCAACAACCGGATCTACGGCCTGACCAAGGGCCAGTACAGCCCGACCTCCGAGATCGGCAAGATCACCAAGTCGACGCCGATGGGCTCGCTGGACGCCCCGTTCAACCCCGTCTCCCTGGCGATCGGCGCGGAGGCGTCCTTCGTCGCCCGGACCATCGACTCCGACCGCAAGCACCTCACCGAGGTGCTGCGTGCGGCCGCCGACCACCCGGGCACGGCCCTGATCGAGATCTACCAGAACTGCAACATCTTCAACGACGGCGCCTTCGACGCCCTGAAGGACCGGCAGCGGGCCGAGGAGGCCCTGATCCGCCTGGAGCACGGGCAGCAGATCCGCTTCGGCGCCGACGGGTCGCGCGGGGTCGTGCGCGACGGGCAGACCGGCGATCTGAAGGTGGTGACGGTGACCGCGCAGAACGAGGCGGACGTCCTGGTGCACGACGCCCACTCCGCGTCCCCCACCACCGCCTTCGCCCTCTCCCGGCTCGCCGACCCCGACACCCTGCACCACACCCCGATCGGCGTGTTCCGCTCGGTCGAGCGGCCGGTCTACGACACCGAGATGGCCGACCAGCTCGACTCGGCGATCGAGCAGCACGGCAAGGGCGACCTGTCCGCCCTGCTGGCCGGCGGTGACACCTGGACGGTCGTCGGGTGACGAGCGTCCCGTTCGGGCACTAGGAGGCCCGGGACCCGAGGTCCCGGGCCTCGTCGTATGCCAGCCGGGCCCGCTCCACCTCGTCCATGCGCTCGTGCGTCCACCGGGCGAGGGAACGGACCTGCCGCGCCGCCTCCTGTCCGAGACCGGTGAGCGAGTAGTCCACACGGGGCGGGATCACCGGCTTGGCGTCCCGGTGGACGAGTCCGTCGCGCTCCAGGGTCTGCAGGGTCTGGGTCAGCATCTTCTCGCTCACCCCCCGGCCGCCGTAGCGCCCGATCGCCCGGCGCAGCTCGCCGAAGCGGTACGGCCGCTCCAGCAGCTCGATCAGCACGAGAACTCCCCAGCGGCTGGTGAGGTGCTCGAGGACGAGGCGGTACGGGCACTGGGCCTCGGCCTCCGCGGCGGCCACCCTCTCACTTACTCCCATGCCAGTACCTTACTCCAAAGTGGGTACTTTCGCTTGGTTAGCGCCTTTCTTAGGGTTAGTGGCAGACATACGGAGTCACCGACGGACGCACCCACAAGGAGACCGCACACCATGAGCATCGTCGTCACCGGAGCCACCGGACACCTCGGCCGCCACGTCGTGGAGCAGTTGCTGGAGAGGGTTCCCGCCGCGGACATCACCGCCGTCGTGCGCGACGAGGCGAGGGCCGCCGGCCTCGCCGGCCGCGGGGTCCGGCTCGCCGTGGCCGACTACAACGCACCCGAGACCTTCGACGGCCTGTTCCAGGCCGGCGACCGGGTCCTGCTGGTCTCCGGCACCGAGTTCGACCGGGGCCGGGCCCGGCAGCACCAGGTCGTCATCGACGCCGCCCGGACCGCCGGCGTCGCGCTGCTGGCGTACACCAGCGCCCCGGGCACCCTCTCGGCGGCGCTCGCCGACGACCACCGCGCCACCGAGGCGGCGCTGCTCGCCTCCGGCCTGCCCTACAGCCTGCTGCGCAACGGCTGGTACCACGAGAACTACACCGAGAACCTCGCCCCGGTGCTGGAGCACGGCGTGGTCGTCCAGGCCGCCGGCGACGGCCGGGTCTCCTCGGCCTCCCGTGCCGACTACGCGGCCGCCGCGGTGGCGGTGCTGACCGGCGAAGGGCACGAGAACTCCACCTACGAGCTGGGCGGCGACGAGGCGTGGAGCTTCGCCGAGTACGCGGCCGAGCTGAGCCGGCAGACCGGCCGGGAGATCGGCTACACCCCGGTTCCGGTGCAGACGCTGGAGTCCGTCCTGGCCGGCGCCGGGGTGCCCGGGCCGCTGGCCGCGATGCTGGCCGGGGTGGACGCCTCGATCGAGAAGGGCGAACTGGTCGTCCCCACCGGCGACCTCTCCCGCCTGACGGGTCGTCCGACCACCCCGCTCGCCGAGGCCGTCGCCGCCGCTCTGGCGGCCTGAACCCCGCCGCACGCATCCCCACGAGACCGGCGCGCCCGTCTGTCATGACCGTATGGCGATACGGGCATGACAGACGGGCCCGCCCGGCGCTACCTTCTTCCTCGCACACGTGGCTGAGGCGAGAAGGAGGGGCCCATGGCCGGGACGTCCAGCGGAGAGCACCGGACAGGCCTGGTGAACGGTTTCGCCGCGTACGGGATGTGGGGCCTGGTCCCCCTGTTCTGGCCGTTGCTGAAGCCCGCCGGAGCCATGGAGATCCTGGCCCACCGCATGGTGTGGTCCCTCGTCCTCGTCGGCGCCGCCCTGCTCGCCGTGCGCCGCTGGGCCTGGGCCGGTCAGTTGCTGCGGCAGCCCCGGCGGCTGGCGCTGGTCGTGGTGGCCGCCGCCGTCATCACCGTGAACTGGGGCGTCTACATATGGGCCGTGAACTCCGGCCACGTGGTCGAGGCGTCCCTCGGGTACTTCATCAATCCCCTGGTGACCATCGCGATGGGCGTGCTGCTCCTCAAGGAGCGGCTGCGGCCCGCGCAGTGGGCCGCGGTCGGGGTCGGCCTCGCCGCCGTCGTGGTCCTGACCGTCGGCTACGGCCGGCCGCCGTGGATCTCGCTCTGCCTGGCGTTCTCGTTCGCCACCTACGGGCTGGTGAAGAAGAAGGTGGCCCTCGGCGGCGTCGAGTCGCTGGCCGCCGAGACCGCCGTCCAGTTCGTGCCCGCGCTCGGCTACCTGGTCTGGCTCGGTGCGAACGGCGGGTCCACCTTCACGACCGCCGGCGCCGGCCACTCCCTGCTGCTCGCCTCGACCGGCGTCGTCACCGCGCTGCCACTGGTCTGCTTCGGCGCGGCGGCGATCCGGGTGCCGCTGTCCACGCTGGGACTGCTGCAGTACCTGGCCCCGGTCTTCCAGTTCCTGCTCGGCATCCTCTACTTCCACGAGGCGATGCCGCCCGAGCGCTGGGCCGGCTTCGCCCTGGTGTGGCTGGCGCTGGGCCTGCTCACCTGGGACGCCCTGCACACCGCCCGGAGGTCCCGGGTGGTCGCCGTGTCGCCGCTCGTCGAGGCCGCCGACCCCGCTCGGGTGGACGTCCCCCGCGTCGGTTGAGGCCGATCACCGGTGCGGGCCCGCGCGGGCGGCTATAAGTGGTGGGCATGTCCACAGACACGCGCGCATCCGCACCCGCTCCGGCCCCGCTGCACTGGAAGCTCGTCATCGACGCCGCCGACCCGCACACCCAGGCGGACTTCTGGGCCGCCGCGCTGCACTACGAGGCCGAGGACAACAGCGCGCTCGTCGAACGCCTGCTGGCCCTCGGCGCGCTGCCCGGCGCGGCCACCGTCGAATACCACGGCCGGCCCGCCTTCCGGGACCTGATCGCCGTACGGCACCCCGAGGACCCCTACGACCCGGACACCGGCATCGGGAAGGGCCGGCGGCTGCTCTTCCAGCGTGTCCCGGAGGCGAAGACGGTCAAGAACCGGCTGCACATCGACGTCCACGCCGCTGACGGGCGCCGGGCGGACGAGGTCGCCCGACTGGAGGCCCTGGGCGCGCGGGTGCTCCGCGAGGTGAAGGAGCCCGCCGGCGAGTGGGTCGTGCTGGCCGACCCGGAGGACAACGAGTTCTGCGTCGCTTAGCCGCCGTCGGTCCGGGCGGCCGTCCAGCCGCGTAGGCCGGGGTCAGCCCGTCGAGGAGCGGTGTCCGGTGGGCGCTCTCCCGGCGTGCCGGCCGGAAGCCCTCGTACCGGGTGCACTCGGGCTCTCGTCCGGTGCGGCGACAGTGTCCTCCGGGCGTCGCGACTAGGCCCGCGCCGCCCCGGCCGCGCGGTCGGCCAGGCGGACCATGCGCGAGCGCGCCGACTCCAGCGGCTCCGGGTCGCCGGACGCGGGTCCGGGCTCCGTGGTGAGGTCCGTCCACAGGCCGATGAGGTCGCGGCCCAGCCGCAGCCCAGCCTCGGGGTCGCGCACCGCGCGCCAGGCGGTGGCCGCGCTGCGCACGTTGCCGTAGGCCGCCTCCGCGTCGTACGCCTGCCGGCGCAGCCGCGCGAGGTCCAGGGAGAGCTGGAAGGAGCGCACCGGGTCGCCCGCGAGATAGGCGATGTAGGCGGTCAGCTCGCCCAGGTGCAGCACCTCGGGGTGGTGGGGGCCCAGTACCGCGGAGGCCTCGGCGACCGTGCGGTCGGCGAGCTCCGCGGCCGCCTCGATACGGCCTTCCCGTACGGCCTCGTTGATCCGCGCCATCGGCTCGGTGAGCAGTTCGGCCCCCTCCGCGGTCTCGGTCACGGGCGTGTCCCCGAGCACCTCCTCGGCCACGGCGTCGAAGCCGCGGGCGGGGGTGGGGGTGGGGGTGGGGGACGAGGCCGGGGCGGACTCGGGGTCGTGCGCGGGCGCCGCCGGGACGGACCCGGTCGCCGCCGCGGGCAGGAGCGCCCGGACGGGCCGTGACCCGGCCGGCCCGGAGTGAGGCGCGGATACGGCGAGCACTCCCCCGGGGTGCCGCGCGGATGCCGGGTCCGCCTGCTCGGGGCGCTGCGCGGGCTCGGAAGCAGGCGCGGGCACGGACACGGGCGCAGGCGCAGGCGCAGGCGGCATGGTCTGGGGCCCGTACGGGGGGACGGGAGCCGGTGCCCGGGTTCCGGACGCGGTCCGCGCGCCGGGTACGGCACCCATGACCGGCGGCGGTCCGAACCGGCCCTGCGGAGCCCGCGCCGGAGCGGGGGCCACCACGACCGGGCCGGCCACCCCGGCACCGGGGCCGTCGGCGCCGGTCCCCGCGGCGATGCGCACGGGGTCCCCCGCGACGCGGCTGGAGCCGTCCGCCGAGACTTCGAGCGGGACCACGCAGCCGGCCCGGTCGTTGTGGATCGTGGCGCGTATCGGGGTGCCCAGGCTGATGGCGAGGCGCTGGAGGTGGTTCAGCACGGCCTGCTGGATCTCCTGACCGGGCTCCGCGACGACCGCCGTCCCGCCCACGGAGGCACTGCCCGTGCCGGACACCCGGACGGCCACCGCCGCGGGGTGTGCCACGGGCTGCTGCGCCCGCCTCTTCTCGAAGCTGAGTCGAGACATCGGTTCCCTCACTCCCCCGGCGCCACGATCCGGTCCGTACGCGTCCTGCCGACCAGTGTGTCCGTTCGGCCCGGCTCCCGCGTCACCACGGCGTCACAGCCTCGCACCAGCCGCGGCCCGGAACCCCGGAACCGGCTCTTGAAACCAACTGCTTGCGTATGCATAAAATGCACACGCCCTTATTCGCGGTCCGACATCAGCCATCACGGGGGATCCATGAGCCGCCGCTTCCTCTTCGTCCTGGGCAGTGCCCGGCCCGACGGCAACACCGAGCTGCTGGCCCGTGCGGCCGCCGAGCAGCTCCCCGACGACGTCGAGCAGCGCTGGATCCGCCTCATCGACCGCCCGCTGCCCGACTTCACGGACCTGCGGCACGACACCGCGCACGTACGGCCGGCCCCGGACACCCCGGCCGGTCTGCTGCTGGACGCCACCCTGGGGGCCACCGACCTGGTGATCGCCTCCCCGCTGTACTGGTACTCGGTCTCCGGTCACACCAAGCGCTATCTGGACCACTGGTCGGCCTGGCTGCGCACTCCGGGGATCGACTTCAGGGCGACGATGGCCGGGCGCACCCTGTGGGGCGTCTCGGCCCGGGCGGACCGTGAGCCGTCGGTCGCCGACCCGCTCGTCGGCACGCTCAACAACTCGGCCGCCTACCTGGGGATGCGCTTCGGCGGTGTGCTGCTCGGCAACGGCAGCGCGCCCGGGGACGTGGCCGGGGACGCCGAAGCGCTCACCCGCGCCAAGACCTTCTTCGCACGGGAGGCCCCCCTCGCCCGCTTCCCCTATCAGCAGGCCTGAGCCGGCCGAGGAAAGCCGGTGCCGCGTCGGTCGCGGTCCGCGCGAGGGGGCGGACCCCCGCCGAACACGGCTGGTGCCGCATCGGCCGGGGTTCGACCCGCCGCGGCGCCCGGGGGCGGATCCTGGCCGACACCGCACTAGACGCTGATGTCCTTCGTCGTGAACCGCGCCCAGGCCGCCGAGCCGAACACGGCCGCGTACAGCGCCTGGAGGCCGAGGTTCCTCACCAGGTCGTCCCAGTAGACGGGGTCGCGCACCAGGTCGGCGAAGGACAGCCAGTAGTGCGGGAAGAGGTACGGCCGCACCGCGTGGAGCTGGGGTATCTGGTCGAGGATCTGAACGGTGATGAGCAGGCCCACGGTGGTCGCCATCGCCGCGATGCCGCTGTTGGTGAGGGTGGACACGAACAGGCCGAGCGCCGCGACACCGACCAGTGAGGCGGCGACGACCAGCGCGATCAGCAGCGCCCGGCCGAGGCCCTCGGCGAAGGTGATGCTCGTGCCGGAGATGGTCGTGAGGTCACCGAGCGGGAACAGCAGCGCTCCGACGGCCAGCGCGGACACGGCCACGACCAGGGTGGCCAGCAGGCAGAAGGCCAGGACGGTCGCGTACTTGACGAGCAGCAGCCGGGTGCGGCCGGCCGGGGCGACCAGCAGGTAGCGCAGGGTGCCGGCACCGGCCTCACCGGCGATCGAGTCGCCCGCGACGACGCCGACCGCCATCGGCAGGAAGAAGGGCAGGGTCGCGGCCAGCGCCGTGAACACCAGGAACAGGCCGTTGTTGGTGATCTGGGCCATGAACGCCGGCCCCTCGCCGCCCCCGCCGTCCGCCCCCGGACCGCCCCGCGTCTCGATCCGCACCGCGATCCCGACCAGTACCGGCACCGCCGCCAGCACCGCGAGCAGCGCGAGCGTGCGCCAGCGGCGCAGGGTGGTGACCAGTTCGCTGCGCAGGAGTCCGACGCTCCACAGCGGACCCGGTCCACGCCGCGCCGGCGCCCCGGGGGCCTCAGCCCGCGACATCGAATCCCTCCCCGGTCAGTGCCACGAACGCGTCCTCGAGCGAGGCCCGTTCGAGGGTGAAGCCCCGCACCCGGACGCCCGCGGCCACCAGGGCGGCGTTCACCTCGGCGAGGTCCCGCTCGGGCGGCTCGCCGGTCACCCGGTCGCCGTCGGCGACCACGGCCGCGACGCCCTGCTCCTTCAGCACCCGGGCCGCCTCGGCGGGATCGGGGGTGCTCACCGCCAGCCGGCCGCGCGCCCCGGCGGCCAGGTCGGCGACCGCGCCCTGGATGATCAGGCGGCCCTGCGCCATCACCGCCGCGTGCGTGCAGACCTGCTCGATCTCGTCGAGGAGGTGGGAGGACAGGAACACGGTCGTACCGTCGGACGCCAGTTCCTTCACCAGGGCGCGGATCTCCCGCATGCCCTGCGGGTCGAGCCCGTTGGTGGGTTCGTCCAGCACGAGCAGTCCGCGCGGCCGGAGCAGGGCGGCCGCCAGGCCGAGGCGTTGCTTCATGCCCAGCGAGTACGCCCTCGCCCTCTTGCCGGCCACGGCCGTCAGACCCACCCGGTCCAGGGCGGCCGCGACGCGGGCGCGCCGGGTGCGCGGGTCGGCCGTCGGGTCCGCGGCGTCGTAGCGCAGCAGGTTGTCCCGGCCCGAGAGGAAGCCGTACAGCGCCGGGCCCTCGATCAGCGCGCCGACCCGGGGCAGCACGGTGCGGGCGGACCGGGGCATGGGCCGGCCCAGGACGCGGGCCGTGCCCGAGGTCGGCTCGATCAGGCCCAGCAGCATCCGGATGGTGGTGGTCTTGCCGGAGCCGTTCGGACCGAGGAAGCCGAAGACGCTGCCCGCCGGGACGGTCAGGTCGAGACCGTCGACGGCGAGCTGTCCGCCGCGGTAGCGCTTGGTGAGGCCGTGCGTGGCGATGACCTGCTCCGGCGCGTCCCCGGCGGGACGCCCCGCGGCGGACTGTTCGCCCATCGGCTCCCTCTCGGTCTCCCGTGCCCGCTCCTGCCCGCCCGTGCCCGGGAGGATCACTTGCCCGCGTTCGCCGCCTTCACCAGCGCGTCCTTGGTCACCGCGCCGGCGTAGACCTTGCCGTCGTCGGTGATCAGGGCGTTGACCAGGCGGGTGGAGAACACCGTGCCCTTGCCGAACTTGCCGGAGACCTGGTCGCCGAGCGAGTCGAGGAAGCCGCCGAGGGCACCGCCCCGGTCGCCGGACGGCGCGCCGCCCCGGCCGCCCGTGTCGAAGCGGGCGATGGACGTCCAGCCCTCGCCGAGCACGGTGGCCCCGCCCAGGCCGTCGGCGAGGTCGCCACCGCCCTCGGGGGCGTGCTCCGGTGCCCTTCCGTGCCCCTTCTCCTCGGTGACCTTCGCGCCCTCGGGCGGGGTGAAGTCGAAGGTGGAGGCGGCCGGCCTGGCGAAGGAGACCTGGGTGAAGCCCGCGTCGAGCACGGCGGCGCCACCGCTCCTCGGAGTGAGCGTGAACTTCAGCGGCATGCCCGTCCTCGCGTCCACGGCGATGCTGACGGCGCCGACCGTGGTGCCGGACTGCCGGGGCTTGATCAGCAGCTTGTAGGCGTCGCGTCCGGCTACCTGCGCGGTGCCGTCCACGGTCACGGAGGTGGTGTCGTCGACCGCCTTCAGTGCCTCGGCGGCGAAGTCCTCGGGCGTGGCCGGCGGCCGCTCCGCCCGGTGCTGCCCGCGGGAGCCGGCGGTCGTGGAGTGGTGGACCTCGTTGCTCTTGCTGTCGTAGCCCCAGACGTCCCTGCCGTCGTGGATGAGGCTGTACTCGGAGCCGCTCTCCAGCAGCGACAGCTTCTGCCGGTCCGGTCCGTCGGCGGCCACGCGCAGCGTGTGCGTGCCCGATACCAGCTCGGTGAGCTTGGACCGCGGGTCGGCGGAGGAGCCGTCGCCGCCTCCGGCCGCGCCGGACGCCAGCCCGTTCGCCAGGCCGCCGAGGTTCGGCAGCCCGAGGTCGGTGCTGACCTTCACCGTGCCGGAGAACCGCTGCACGTCCGACTTGGCGATCCTGTCGACGAGCTGCTGCGCGGTGATCTTCGGAAGATCGGGGTCACCGGAGTCGGCGAGCGCCGGGACCAGCCCGATCGTGGCCGCCGCGACCCCCACCACCGCGACCGGGACCACGTACCGGGCGGCCTTGCGGCGTCCGGTGGGCAGGTCCTCGTCACGTGCGGCGCCCATCGCGTCGTCGGATTCGTACGGTGCCATCTGTGCCTTACCTCCGTCGTCGGCGGCGGCTGTCCCCACACTGGTCCACCTGAGCCGCCATTCTCACCCGAATCGGTGAGGAGTGGTGATTTCCGTGGTTTCCATATGACCAAATCGGCCGTGAGGAAGCGTCAGACCGTGGCACCAAGTCCGTGTACGCCTGGGGTATGACACCCGAGGGCGGTGCCTCCCCCGACCCGTAGGGGTCGGGGGAGGCACCGCCCTCGGCCGCGGTCAGGGGCTCAGCCGGCCCGGTGCACCACCGCGTCGCACAGTTCGAGCAGCGCCGCCTTGGCGTCGCACTCCGGCAGCGGGGCCAGCGCGGCGCGCGCCTCCTCCGCGTAACGGACGGTGTCGCGGCGGGCCTGCTCCAGCGCGGGGTGGGCGCGGAGCGCGGCCAACGCCTCCTCGAGCCGCGCGTCGTCGCCGAGGTCGGAGTCGAGCAGTTCGCACAGCGCGGTGTCCTCGGGCAGCCCCCGTCGGGCCGCGCGCTCGCGCAGGCGGAGCACGGGCAGCGTCGGGATGCCCTCGCGCAGGTCGGTTCCCGGGGTCTTGCCGGACTCGCGCGCGTCGGAGGCGATGTCCAGGACGTCGTCCGCGAGCTGGAAGGCGACCCCGAGCCGCTCGCCGTACTGGGTGAGCACGTCGACGACCCTCTCGTCGGCGCCGGACATCATGGCGCCGAACCGGCAGGACACCGCCACCAGGGAGCCGGTCTTGCCGCCCAGCACGTCCAGGTAGTGCTCGACCGGGTCGCGGCCGTCCGAGGGGCCCGCGGTCTCCAGGATCTGGCCGGTGACCAGCCGTTCGAACGCGAGGGCCTGGACCCGGACCGCCTCGGGGCCGAGGTCGGCGAGGATCTGGGAGGCGCGGGCGAAGAGGAAGTCGCCGGTGAGGACCGCGACGGAGTTGCCCCAGCGCGTGTTGGCGCTGTCCACCCCGCGCCGCACGGAGGCCTCGTCCATGACGTCGTCGTGGTACAGCGTGGCCAGGTGGGTCAGCTCCACGACCACGGCCGACGGCACCACGCCGGGCGCGTAGGGGTCCCCGAACTGCGCGGCGAGCATCACGAGGAGCGGCCGGAACCGCTTCCCGCCGGCCCGTACGAGGTGCTGCGCGGCCTCCGTGATGAACGGGACCTCGCTCTTGGTGGCCTCGAGCAAGCCTTCCTCGACAGCCGTCAATCCGGCCTGGACATCGGCTTCCAGAGCCTGGTCCCGCACGCTCAGCCCGAACGGCCCGACGACGGTCACGAGGGGTCTCCTGTCTGCTGCTGTCTGATGGCGGTTACACGGTTTGTCGATAGGTCGCTGCCCTCACTCAAGTCAGCGTATCCGGTCCTGTTTCGATCACCGAGGGCGCCCACCGGTCCGGCACGGAGGGCATCGGACCGAGGTCGGCACACCGCCGACCACCCGATAATACGGACATTAGGCCCCTTAATATTCCTTTTACGACGCGTAGCAAATCGGCCATACGGCATCTCGCGAGGCACCCCGCCCCCGTTTCCCCCTCCCGCCCCCAAATCCCTCATGTCTGATTTGGAATACTTTGCTATTTCGTGAATTGGGTCACGCGCCCCGGTCGGCGCACAGGGCCCGACCTCCCCCCACCTCCCCTTGCCCCATGGGCGAGTTGAGCGTTGGCAGTAGCAAAGGATCAAGCACCCAAAACGGAACAGAACAAGGTCAACTTGGCCTTTACGTGAATCCGACACTTGTTCCGGACATGTGCTCTCGCATACGTTCCCGGCCAGCCGAGCGGAACGCCGAATCCTGCCGCCGCCCGGCACCACCCATCGACGAACCAATTCGTACGGCAGGAGCGGGGGACCCAGGTAAGTTCGCCGGACCGGACGACCCATGTCGTCACCGGAACGGCAAGGGGTGAAGTCGTGCCGCCTCGGGGGCGGCACGGCCGGGCACCTCCCCGCCCGAACCCGACAGCTCACCTCGCAGGCGACGGAGAGGAACGTCCCCATGCCTGCCTTCGCCCTGCCCCGCCGCGTCCGCACCAGCCGCCTCGTCCGCAAGCTCGCCGTCCTCGGCACCGGTGCCGCCGTGCTCGCCCTTCCCGTGGTCGGCGCGACCAGCGCCTCCGCGGCCGACTCCACCGGCTCGACCGGCACCACGCTGGCCGGATACCCGAACAACCTCGACGGCTGGATCCGCGAGTCCCTCGCGATCATGGCGGAGAAGCACATCCCGGGCACCTACAACGGCATCCACCGCAACATCATCCGCGAGTCCTCGGGCAACCCGCGCGCCATCAACCTGTGGGACTCCAACGCGGCCAAGGGCACCCCGTCCAAGGGCCTGCTCCAGGTGATCGACCCGACCTTCAACACGTACCACGTGGCCGGGACGGCGTTCGACCCCTACGACCCGGTCGCCAACATCACGGCCGCCTGCAACTACGCGGCCGCCCGCTACGGATCGATCGACAACGTCTTCGGCGCCTACTGACCGGCACCCGCGGCGGGCGCCACCTGACCGGCGCCCGCCGCGGGCCGCTACCCGTGTCCCGGTCGGCCGGCCGGGAACAGTCCTTCGAGGACGACGGCGACGCCGTCGTCCTCGTTCGACGTCGTGACCTCGTCCGCGACCGCCTTGAGCGCGGGATGCGCGTCGGCCATGGCGACCCCCCGGCCCGCCCACTCGAACATGGGGATGTCATTGGGCATGTCACCGAAGGCCAGGGCCCGTTCGGCGGCGATCCCCAGATGCCCGGCGGCCAGTGCGAGACCGGTCGCCTTGGTGACCCCGCAGGGCTGGAGTTCCACCGTGCCCGGCCCCGACATGGTGACCGTGGCCAGCGAGCCGACCGCCGCGCGCGCGGTCGCGGCCAACTCGTCGTCGGACAGGGCGTGATGGCGCAGCAGCACCTTGCTGATGGGCTCGCGCCACAGGTCGTCGCGCCGGCCTACCCGTACGGCGGGCAGGGTCGGGTGCGGCATCAGGTACCCGGGTTCGATCAGGGTGAGCCCGTCCACGCCGTCCTGGTCCACGGCCGCGAAGACCTGCCCCACCTCGGCCTCGATCTTGCCGATCGCGGCCTCCGCGAGTTCCCGGTCCAGCCGCACCGACCACAGCAGGCGACCGGTGCCGGCGTCGTACACCTGCGCTCCCTGGCCGCACACCGCGAGCCCCGTGCAGCCGAGGGCGGCCAGGAGCGGCCGCACCCGGGGGGCCGGGCGGCCCGTCACCACCAGGTGCCGGGCACCGGCCCGCGCCACCCGCTCCAGCGCCGCCAGCGACCGGTCGGAGACGCTGTCGTCGCCGCGCAGCAGCGTCCCGTCCAGGTCGGTGGCGATCAGTGCGTATGCGGGAGGTGCGGCCATGATCAGAGAATACGGACCGCGCTCCTCGCCGACTCACCCGGTTCCCGCGGGACTTGGCGCCCCCTCCCGGGGCGCCACCCCCCGGCGGTGACCGTTCCTCGGGTCCCGGCCGCGAGCCGCGGCCGGGTGCCTCTCCTTCGGGCCCCGCCCGCGTCACCCGAAGGGCACCGCGCCGTGAGCGCCACCCTCGACAGGGGCATGCGGGCATTGCGAACTCTTCGGACATCGGACGGACACCCCCTGCGGCACTGCCCAAGACACCCGTCCCGGCCGTAACGTGTGGCGCGATCACATGGAACGCATCGCCACGCATGGCCCGGATGAGAGTGAGGCAGCACCCCATGCCCCCCTTCGACGTCCCCGAGGGCGACCCCTTCGGCCCGCACAACCTTCCCTACGGTGTGTTCTCACCCTCCGGCAGCACGGAGCGCAGGGTCGGTGTCCGGCTCGGTGACCACGTCCTCGACGCGGGCGCCGCGGCCGCCGCCCTCGGTTCGCCGTACGTCTCCCTGCTCGCGCAGGCCACCCTCAACCCGCTGCTGGCCGCCGGCCGCACGGCCTGGTCGGACGTGCGGCGCGCGCTGACGGCGTGGGTGACCGTCCCCTCGCACCGGTCGACGATCGAGCCGCTGTTCCACCCCCTGTCGTCGGTGACCCTCCACCTGCCCTTCGAGGTCGCGGACTACGTCGACTTCTACGCCTCGGAGAACCACGCCCGGAACGTCGGCCAGATCTTCCGCCCGGACGCCGAGGACTCCCTGACCCCCAACTGGAAGCACCTGCCGATCGGCTACCACGGCCGCTCCGGCACGGTGGTCGTCTCCGGCACGGACGTCGTCCGCCCGTCGGGGCAGCGCAAGGGCCCCGGCGACCCGGCGCCGGTCTTCGGGCCCTCGGTCCGGCTGGACATCGAGGCCGAGGTCGGCTTCGTGGTGGGCACGCCCTCCGAACAAGGCACGCCCGTCGCACTCGGCGACTTCCAGGAGCACGTCTTCGGTCTGTGCCTGCTCAACGACTGGTCGGCGCGTGACATCCAGGCCTGGGAGTACGTCCCGCTCGGCCCCTTCCTCGGCAAGTCCTTCGCCACCTCGGTGTCGGCGTGGATCACCCCCCTGGAGGCGCTGGAGCACGCCCGCGTGACGCCCCCCGAGCGCACGCACCCCCTGCTGCCCTACCTGGACGACGCCGCACCCGGCATCGAACCCGGCGGCTACGACCTGCGGATCACCGTCACGATCAACGGTCACGCGGTGTCCGAGCCGCCGTTCTCCACCATGTACTGGACCGCCGCCCAGCAGCTCGCGCACATGACGGTGAACGGCGCTTCGCTGCGCACCGGCGACCTGTACGGCTCGGGCACGGTGAGCGGCCCGGCGCAGGACCAGCGCGGCTCGCTGCTCGAGCTGACCTGGAACGGCCGCGAACCGCTCGAACTCCCCGAGGGCAAGCGCGCCTTCCTGGAGGACGGGGACGTGGTGACCCTCTCGGCGTGGGCGCCGGGTCCGGACGGCGGCCGGGTCGGGCTCGGTGAGGTCGCCGGGCGGATCGTGTCGGGCTGAGGCACGGCCCGCGGGGGCCGGCGGGACCACGTGCCCGCGGGAACGGGGCCAACTGGACCCGCCGGAGGCGATCCCCGCCGGACACCTGACCAGAACCCCGTGTCCCCGTCATACTGGCGGGGACACGGCTTCACCCGAGGCGCCCCGGGCACGTCCCCGGCGCCACCCGACACCCGCATCTCTCCGAGACGAACCGGAGCCCCGGCATGACGGTCTGCCTGCTCCTGCTGAGCGTCGTCGCCCTGACGGCCGCCGTACCGGCACCGCGTGCGCTGACCCGGGCCGACTGGACCGAGCGGGAGCCCGTGGTCGCCCTGTGGGTGTGGCAGTGCCTGGTCGCCACGGTCCTGCTGTGCTGCCTGACCGCGCTGGTCCTGGGCGCGGCGGCCGTCTTCCACACCGTCCGCGACCATGTGTTCGCCCCCGCGCCGCCCGCCGTCACCGCCGCCTACGACCTGTCCACCGCGCCGGTCTGGGCCGTGGCCCTCACGCTGCTGCTGGCCTGCGGGGCCGCCTGGACGACGGCGATGCTCGCCCGGGAACTCGCCGAGGCCCGCAGGCGCCGCGGCCAGGCCCGGGCGCACCTGCGGGAACGCGCGCCCGATCTGCCCGCGGGGCTGCCGGCGACCCGCGGCCCGATGCTGGTGCTGGAGGACGAGTACCCGGACGCCTGGTGGATGCCCGGACACCCGCCCCAGCTCGTCGTCACCACCGGGGCGCTGCGCCGCCTCACCGGCCGGCAACTGGACGCCGTCCTGACCCACGAGCGCGGCCACGCCCGCGCCCACCACGACTGGCTGCTCCACCTGTCCACCGCGCTGGCCGCGGGCTTCCCGGGCGTCCCGCTCTTCGCCCACTTCTGCGACCAGACGCACCGCCTGGTCGAACTGGCCGCCGACGACACCGCCTCCCGCCGCTGCGGGCACCTCACCACCGCCCTCGCCCTGATCGAGCTGAACCAGCACCGCGGCGTGCTGTCCTGCGCCTCCAGCCACCGGCTCCTCGGCGAGCGGGTGGACCGGCTCCTGGAACCCCCGCCGCGGCTGCTGCGCCGGCACCGGGCGCTGACCACCACGGTGGCCGCGCTGGTGCCGTTGCTGCCGCTGCTCATCACCTTCGCCCCGGGACTGACGGCGCTGTCCTGACCGCGGCGGACCCGTGGCCGCACCGGAGCGGAACAGCGGCGGCACAAGGTGTCCGGCGCACCAGCGGCCGGCGTCCCCGGACGCGGGGTCCGGGGACGCGCCGCGGTACGACGGCCGCCGCACCCGGTGCGCCCTACGCCCAGTCGTCGGGCTCCGGCTCCTCCGCCCGCTCCGCCCAGTCGTCCTCGGGGGCCTCCTCGGCCGCGGCGGAGGGGACGGCGGCCGCCGCGGAGGTACCCGCCGAGCCGGGCTCCCGCAGGGAGTTCAGCACCTCCAGCACGCCCTCCCCGTAGGTCGCCAGCTTCTTCTCGCCGACGCCGCCCACCGTGCCCAGTTCCCGCACCGAGCCGGGCCGGCAGGTGACGATCTCCCGCAGTGTGGCGTCGTGGAAGATGACGTACGCCGGGACGCCCTGCTCCCGGGCCCGTTCGGCGCGCCAGGCGCGCAGGGCCTCGAAGGCGGGGAGGAGCTCGCCCGGCAGCTCGGCCGCGGCGGCCTTGGCCTTGCGCTCACCCCGGCCCGAGGAGGAGCCCCCGCGTGAGGCGGCCGGCTTCTTCGGCTCCTTGCGCAGCGGCACCTCCCGCTCGCGGCGCAGCACGGATCCGCTGGCCCCGGTGAGGACGAGCGTGCCGTACTCCCCCTCGACCGCGAGCAGTCCCTGGGCGAGCAACTGCCGGATGACGCCCCGCCATTCGCCGTCGGTGAGGTCCTCGCCGATGCCGAAGACGGAGAGCTGGTCGTGGTCGAACTGGATGACCTTGCCGGTTCTCTTGCCGAGCAGGATGTCCACGATCTGCACGGCACCGAACTTCTGCCCGCGCTCCCGCTGCAGCCGCACCACCGTGGAGAGCACCTTCTGCGCGGCGACCGTGCCGTCCCAGGTCTCGGGCGGGGTGAGGCAGGTGTCGCAGTTGCCGCATCCCGCGGTGCCGGGCTCCTGCCCGAAGTAGGCCAGGAGCTGGCCGCGCCGGCACTGGGCGGTCTCGCACAGGGCGAGCATCGCGTCGAGGTGGGCGGCGGCCCGGCGGCGGAACGCCTCGTCGCCCTCACCGGACTGGATCAGCTTGCGCTGCTGTATGACGTCGTTGAGGCCGTAGGCCATCCAGGCGGTGGAGGGCAGTCCGTCGCGGCCCGCGCGGCCCGTCTCCTGGTAGTAGCCCTCGACGGACTTGGGCAGGTCGAGGTGGGCGACGAAGCGCACGTCCGGCTTGTCGATGCCCATGCCGAAGGCGATGGTCGCGACCACGACCAGGCCCTCCTCGCGCAGGAACCGGGACTGGTGGGCCGCGCGCGTGGCGGCGTCCAGGCCCGCGTGGTACGGGACCGCCTCGATTCCGTTGCCGCTCAGGAACTCGGCGGTGCGCTCCACCGAATTGCGGGAGAGGCAGTAGACGATGCCGGCGTCGCCCGGGTGCTCCTCCCGCAGGAAGCCGAGCAACTGCTTCTTGGGATCGGCCTTGGGCACGATCCGGTACTGGATGTTGGGCCGGTCGAAGCTCGCCACGAAGTGGCGGGCGTCCGGCATGCCCAGGCGCTGGGTGATCTCCTGGTGGGTCGCGTGCGCGGCCGTGGCCGTGAGGGCGATCCGCGGAACGTCCGGCCAGCGCTCACCGAGCATCGCCAGGGCCAGGTAGTCGGGGCGGAAGTCGTGGCCCCACTGGGAGACGCAGTGCGCCTCGTCGATCGCGAAGACGGAGATCTTGCCGCGGGAGAGCAGATCGAGCGTGGCCGCCACGCGCAGCCGCTCCGGTGCCAGGTACAGCAGGTCCAGCTCACCCGCGAGGAACTCGGCCTCTACCACGCGCCGCTCGTCGAAGTCCTGGGTGGAGTTGATGAAGCCCGCTCGCACGCCGAGCGCGCGCAGGGCGTCCACCTGGTCCTGCATCAGCGCGATCAGCGGCGACACCACCACGCCCGTACCTGGTCTGACCAGGGACGGGATCTGGTAGCACAGCGACTTGCCGCCGCCGGTCGGCATGAGCACGACGGCGTCGCCGCCCGCCACCACATGCTCGATGACCGCTTCCTGCTCGCCCCGGAAGGCCCCGTACCCGAAGACCCGGTGCAGTGTGGCCAGCGCCTCGCTGTCGGCCGTGCCCGGCCCCTCGGTCATGTGTGGCATCTCCCTGATCCCGCCCGTCGCGCCCATCGCCCGGTCCCCGTGTCCTGTCCCCCGTGCGTGGTCCTTCGACCACTGCGTCCACGATAGGCGCCCGCACCGACACCTCCGCGGTTGTCCACAAGCGGATCGTGCACCGTCCCGCTCGCCGGCCGCGGTCCGCCGGCCGGCGCCGCCCGCACGCGCCGGGGCCCGGTCCGCGTGAGGACCGGGCCCCGGCGACGGGCGTGGCGGGCGTCAGCGCACGAACACGCTCGCCTGGTTCGCCAGGTCCAGGAAGTACTGGGGCGCCACACCGAGCACCAGCGTGACCGCCACGCCCACGCCGATCGCCGCCATGGTCAGCGGCGAGGGCACGGCCACGGTCGGCCCCTCGGGCCTGGGCTCGCTGAAGAACATCAGCACGATCACCCGGATGTAGAAGAAGGCGGCGATCGCCGAGGAGATCACACCGACCACGACCAGCGGGGCCGCGCCGCCGTCCGCCGCCGCCTTGAACACGGCGAACTTGCCGGCGAACCCGGAGGTCAGCGGGATGCCCGCGAAGGCCAGCAGGAACACCGCGAACACGGCCGCCACCAGCGGTGAGCGGCGGCCGAGCCCGGCCCACTTGGACAGGTGGGTGGCCTCGCCACCGGCGTCGCGCACGAGGGTCACCACCGCGAAGGCGCCGATCGTCACGAACGAGTACCCGGCCAGGTAGAACAGGACGGACGACACCCCGTCCTTCGAGGTGGCGATGACACCGGCGAGGATGAACCCGGCGTGCGCGATGGACGAGTACGCCAGCAGCCGCTTGATGTCGGTCTGCGTGATCGCGACGATCGCGCCGCCCAGCATGGTGATGACGGCCACCGCCCACATGACCGGCCGCCAGTCCCAGCGCAGGCCGGGCAGGACGACGTACAGCAGGCGCAGCAGCGCGCCGAACGCCGCGACCTTGGTGGCCGCCGCCATGAAGCCGGTCACCGGGGTGGGCGCGCCCTGGTAGACGTCGGGCGTCCACATGTGGAACGGCACGGCGCCGACCTTGAACAGCAGCCCCATCACGATCATGGCGCTGCCGATCAGCAGCAGCGCGTCGTTGCCCATGGTGCCGGCCAGCGCCGGGTCGACGCCGGTGACCGTGCCGTCGACGACCTGTGCGATGCGCCCGTACGACATCGAGCCCGCGTAGCCGTAGAGCAGGGCGATGCCGAACAGGGTGAACGCGGAGGCGAACGCGCCGAGCAGGAAGTACTTGACCGCGGCCTCCTGCGACATCAGCCGCTTGCGGCGGGCCAGCGCGCACAGCAGGTACAGCGGCAGGGAGAAGACCTCCAGGGCCACGAACAGCGTCAGCAGGTCGTTGGCCGAGGGGAACACCAGCATGCCCGCGATGGCGAAGAGCAGCAGCGGGAAGACCTCGGTGGTGGTGAACCCGGCCCGCACCGCGGCCTTCTCGCTGTCGCTGCCGGGCACGGAGGCGGCCTGCGCGGCGAAGGAGTCGACCCGGTTGCCGTGCGCCTCCGGGTCCAGGCGCCGCTCGGCGAAGGTGAACAGGCCGACCAGGCCGGCCAGCAGGATCGTGCCCTGCAGGAACAGGGACGGTCCGTCGACCGCGATCGCCCCCATCGCCGCGATGTGCGCCTTGGTGGTGCCGTAGCCGTTCGCCGCGAGCGCGACGACCGCGGCGAACGCGGCGCACAGCGACACGACGGAGACGAACACCTGCGCGTAGTAGCGGGACCTGCGCGGGACGAACGCCTCGACGAGCACCCCTGCCAGTGCCGCGCCGAGCACGATCAGGGTCGGCGCGAGCTGTCCGTATTCGATCTTCGGCGTGTCGATCTTCGAGATCGGGTCGGCCGCGGTTGTCCACAGGCTGTGGACGGCTGTTGCGCTCACTTGGCCGCCTCCACCTCGGGCTTGGGGTCGGTCGTGTGTACGTCGGACATGGTCTGTCTGACCGCCGGGTCGACGATGTCCGTGACGGGCTTCGGGTAGACGCCGAGAAGGATCAGCAGCACGATCAGCGGTCCGACGACCACCAGTTCGCGCACGCGCAGGTCGGGCATCGCCGACACCTCGGGCTTCACCGGGCCCGTCATCGTCCGCTGGTACAGGACGAGGGTGTAGAGCGCGGCGAGGACGATGCCGAAGGTGGCGATGACGCCGATCACCGGATAGCGCGTGAAGGTGCCGACCAGGACCAGGAACTCGCTCACGAACGGCGCGAGGCCGGGCAGCGAGAGGGTGGCGAGGCCGCCGATCAGGAAGGTGCCGGCGAGCACCGGGGCGACCTTCTGCACACCCCCGTAGTCGGCGATGAGCCGCGAGCCGCGCCGGGAGATCAGGAAGCCGGCGACCAGCATCAGGGCGGCCGTGGAGATGCCGTGGTTGACCATGTAGAGCGTCGCGCCGGACTGACCCTGGCTGGTCATCGCGAAGATGCCCATGACGATGAAGCCGAAGTGCGAGATCGACGCGTAGGCCACCAGCCGCTTGATGTCCCGCTGGCCGACGGCGAGCAGCGCGCCGTAGACGATGCTGATCAGCGCCAGTACGAGGATGACGGGCGTCGCCCACTTGCTGGCCTCCGGGAAGAGCTGGAGGCAGAAGCGGAGCATCGCGAAGGTGCCCACCTTGTCGACGACCGCCGTGATGAGCACGGCGACCGGGGCGGTGGACTCCTGCATGGCGTTGGGCAGCCAGGTGTGCAGCGGCCACAGCGGCGCCTTCACCGCGAAGGCGAAGAAGAAGCCGAGGAACAGCCAGCGCTCGGTGCCGGTCACCATGTGCAGCGAGCCGTTCGCCCGCGCCTGCGCGATCTCCTGGAGGCTGAAGTTCCCGGCGACCACGTAGAGGCCGATCACCGCGGCCAGCATGATCAGGCCGCCGACCAGGTTGTAGAGCAGGAACTTCACGGCCGCGTAGGACCGCTGGGTGGAGGCCGCCGCCTCGCCGTGCTCGTGGGCCCGGTCCCCGAAGCCGCCGATGAGGAAGTACATCGGGATGAGCATGGCTTCGAAGAAGATGTAGAAGAGGAAGACGTCGGTGGCCTCGAAGGAGATGACCACCATGGCCTCGACGGCGAGGATCAGCGCGAAGAAGCCCTGGGTGGGCCGCCAGCGGCGGCTCCCGGTCTCCAGCGGATCGGCGTCGTTCCAGCCGGCCAGGATGATGAACGGGATCAGCAGTGCGGTCAGGGCGAGCAGCGCCACCGCGATGCCGTCCACGCCCAGCTCGTACCTGACCCCGAAGTCCGCGATCCAGGCGTGGGACTCGGTGAGCTGGTAGCGGTCGCCGCCCGGGTCGAAGCGGATCAGGACGGTGATCGCCAGGGCGAGCGTGGCGAGCGAGACGACCAGCGCCAGCCATTTCGCGGCGGTGCGCCTCGCGGCCGGCACGGCGGCCGTGGCGACCGCCCCGAGGGCGGGGAGCGCCGCCGTCGCTGTCAGCAGGGGAAAGGACATCGGTATCAGACCGCCCTCATCAGCAGGGTCGCGGCGACCAGGAGTGCCGCGCCGCCGAACATCGAGACCGCGTAGGAGCGGGCGAAGCCGTTCTGGACCCGGCGCAGCCGTCCGGACAGGCCTCCGACGCCGGCCGCCGTGCCGTTGACGACGCCGTCGACCAGGGTGTGGTCGACGTACACCAGGGAGCGCGTGAGGTGTTCGCCGCCGCGCACCAGGACGACATGGTTGAAGTCGTCCTGCAGCAGGTCGCGCCGGGCGGCCCGGGTGAGCAGCGAGCCGCGCGGGGCGACCACCGGGACGGGCTTGCGGCCGTACCGCGCCCAGGCGATGCCGACGCCGACGACCAGGCAGACCAAGGTCGCACCGGTGATCGTCGTGGCACCGATCGGCGAGTCGCCCTCACTGTGGCCGGTGACCGGCTCCAGCCAGTGCAGGAAGCGGTCGCCGAGGTGGAAGAAGAAGCCGGCGAAGACCGAGCCCACGGCCAGCACGATCATGGGGATCGTCATGGTCTTCGGGGACTCGTGCGGGTGCGGCTCGTGGCCCTGGGCGTCCGGCTGCCAGCGCTTCTCCCCGAAGAACGTCATCAGCATCACGCGCGTCATGTAGAAGGCGGTGATGGCCGCGCCGAGCAGGGCCACGCCCCCGAGGATCCAGCCCTGGGTGCCGCCCTTGGCGAAGGCCGCCTCGATGATCGCGTCCTTGGAGTAGAAGCCGGACAGGAACGGGAAGCCGATGATCGCGAGGTATCCCAGTCCGAAGGTGACGAAGGTGATCGGCATGTACGTGCGCAGGGCGCCGTACTTGCGCATGTCGACCTCGTCGTTCATGCCGTGCATGACCGAACCGGCGCCCAGGAACAGCCCGGCCTTGAAGAAGCCGTGGGTGACCAGGTGCATGATCGCGAAGACGTAGCCGATGGGGCCGAGGCCCGCGGCCAGCACCATGTAGCCGATCTGCGACATGGTCGAACCGGCCAGCGCCTTCTTGATGTCGTCCTTGGCGCAACCGACGATCGCACCGAAGATGAGCGTCACGGCGCCGACCACGGTGACGGCGAGCTGGGCGTCGGGCGCCGCGTTGAAGATGGCGCCGGAGCGGACGATCAGGTAGACGCCCGCGGTCACCATGGTCGCGGCGTGGATCAGGGCCGAGACCGGGGTCGGGCCCTCCATCGCGTCCCCGAGCCAGGACTGCAGCGGGACCTGGGCCGACTTGCCGCACGCGGCGAGCAGCAGCATCAGGCCGATCGCGGTGAGCCTGCCCTCGGAGGTGTCACCGGTGTGGCTGAGGACGGGACCGAAGGCGAAGCTGCCGAAGGTGGTGAACATCAGCATGATCGCGATCGACAGGCCCATGTCGCCGACCCGGTTGACCAGGAAGGCCTTCTTCGCGGCCGTCGCGGCGCTGGGCTTGTGCTGCCAGAAGCCGATGAGCAGGTACGAGGCGAGGCCGACGCCCTCCCAGCCGACGTACAGCAGCAGGTAGTTGTCGGCGAGGACCAGCAGCAGCATCGCCGCGAGGAACAGGTTCAGGTAGCCGAAGAAGCGGCGGCGCCGCTCGTCGTGCTCCATGTACCCGACCGAGTAGAGGTGGATGAGCGAGCCGACGCCCGTGATCAGCAGCACGAACGTCATCGACAACTGGTCCAGGCGGAAGGTGACGTCCGCCTGGAAGCCGCCGACCGGGATCCACGTCCACAGGTGCTGGGTCAGGGTGCGGTTCTCGGCGTCCTTGCCGAGCAGGCCGGCGAAGAGGACCAGGCCGAGCACGAAGGAGGTGGTCGACAGGAGCGTGCCGATCCAGTGGCCCACGGCGTCCAGCCGCCGGCCGCCGACCAGGAGGACGGCCGCTCCGAGCAGGGGCGCCGCGATGAGCAGCGCGATCAGGTTGTCCACGATTCTTCCGACCCCTTACAGCTTCATCAGGCTGGCGTCGTCGACCGAGGCCGAGTGGCGGGTGCGGAACAGCGACACGATGATCGCGAGACCCACCACGACCTCCGCGGCGGCGACGACCATCGTGAAGAAGGCGATGATCTGGCCGTCGAGGTTGCCGTGCATCCGGGAGAAGACGACGAACGCGAGGTTGCAGGCGTTGAGCATCAGCTCGACGCACATGAACACGACGATCGCGTTGCGCCGGATCAGCACCCCGGTCGCACCGATGGTGAACAGCAGGGCCGCGAGGTAGAGGTAGTTGACGGGGTTCACTTCGACGCCTCCTCGGGCCGCTTGAACGTCGCCGGCTCGATCGCGGTCCGCTCCAGTCGCTCCGCGGCGCGCTGTTCCAGGGCCCGCAGGTCGTTGAGCGCCTCCGCCGACACGTCGCGGATCTGCCCGCGTTCGCGCAGCGTCTTGTTGACGGTCAGCTCGGAGGGGGTGCCGTCGGGCAGCAGGCCCGCCACGTCCACGGCGTTGTGCCGGGCGTAGACGCCCGGGGCGGGCAGCGGCGGGATGTGCCGGCCCTCCCGGATGCGCTGCTCGGCCATCTCGCGCTGCGTCCTGGCGCGCTCGGTGCGCTCGCGGTGGGTGAGCACCATCGCGCCGACGGCGGCCGTGATCAGCAGTGCGCCGGTGACCTCGAAGGCGAAGACGTACTTGGTGAAGATGAGGGCCGCGAGCCCCTCCACGTTGCCGTTCGCGTTCGCCCGGCCGGTGCCGGCGAACTCGGTCAGGGCGGCGTTGCCGATGCCGGCGAACAGCAGGACGCCGAAGCCGACCCCGCAGGCGAGGGCCAGCCAGCGCTGGCCCTTGATGGTCTCCTTCAGCGAGTCCGCCGCCGTGACGCCGACGAGCATCACCACGAACAGGAACAGCATCATGATCGCGCCGGTGTAGACGACGATCTGCACGATGCCCAGGAAGTAGGCGCCGTTGGCGAGGTAGAACACCGCCAGGATGATCATGGTGCCGGCGAGGCAGAGGGCGCTGTGCACGGCCTTCCTCATGAGCACCGTGCACAGGGCGCCGATCACCGCGAACGTGCCCAGGACCCAGAACTGGAAGGCCTCACCGGTGGAGGTGGTGTAGGCGGCAAGCTGCAGTGCGCTCATCGGCCGATCACCTTCTCCGACGCCGGTGCGCTCTCTTCGGAGGGGCTGTCGCCCTCCCGCGCCGCCTCGCCCTTGGAGACGGCGGCCTGGCGCACCGTGCCCGGCGCGGCCTCCGTCACCAGGCCCCGGTAGTAGTCCTGTTCGTCCGTGCCCGGGAAGATCGCGTGCGGTGTGTCGACCATGCCCTCCTCGAGACCGGCGAGCAGTTGCTCCTTGGTGTAGATGAGGTTGGCGCGGCTGGAGTCGGCCAGTTCGAACTCGTTGGTCATCGTCAGCGCGCGCGTGGGGCACGCCTCGATGCACAGCCCGCACAGGATGCAGCGGGCGTAGTTGATCTGGTAGACGCGGCCGTAGCGCTCACCCGGCGAGTAACGCTCCTCGTCGGTGTTGTCGGCGCCCTCCACGTAGATGGCGTCGGCGGGGCAGGCCCAGGCGCACAACTCGCAGCCGACGCACTTCTCCAGGCCGTCCGGATGGCGGTTGAGCTGGTGCCGTCCGTGGAACCGCGGAGCCGTGGTCTTCTGCTGCTCGGGGTACTGCTCGGTGAGCCGCTTCTTGAACATGGCCTTGAAGGTCACGCCGAAGCCGGCCACCGGGTTCTGGAAGCCGGGCTTGATCTGCCCGGAATCCGTCGGCTCCTCAGCCATCGGACGCCTCCTTTCCATCCGAAGATCCGTCACTGACAGTGTCCGGTCCACCACTGACAATCAGTTCCCGCTCGCGGCGCGGACGGCGCCTGGGTACCGGCGGCAGCTCCTGTCCCGGCAGTGGCGGCACCGGGAATCCGCCCGCCATCGGGTCGAAGCCGGGCCGCGGGCCGGGGGCCGGCTCGTCCGTCCTCGCCTTCTCGCGGAACAGGTCGGCGACGAAGGAGAGCAGCAGCAGGGCGAGGACACCGCCGCCGACGTACAGGGCGATGTCGGCGAAGTCGTAGTTCTCGTTGCGCAGCGCCCGCACGGTCGCGACCAGCATCAGCCAGGTCACCGAGACCGGGATGAGGACCTTCCAGCCGAGCTTCATGAGCTGGTCGTACCGGACCCGGGGGAGTGTGCCGCGCAGCCAGATGAAGAAGAACAGCAGCAGCTGGACCTTGATGACGAACCAGAGCAGCGGCCACCAGCCGTGGTTCGCGCCCTCCCAGAAGCCGCTGATCGGCCAGGGAGCCCGCCAGCCGCCGAGGAACAGGGTGGTCGAGACGGCCGACACCGTCACCATGTTCACGTACTCGGCGAGCATGAACATCGCGAACTTGATGGACGAGTACTCGGTGTTGAAGCCGCCGACCAGGTCGCCCTCGGACTCCGGCATGTCGAAGGGGGCGCGGTTGGTCTCGCCGACCATCGTGACGACGTAGAGGATGAAGGAGACCGGCAGCAGCAGGATGTACCAGCGGTCGTGCTGCTGCTCGACGATGGTCGACGTCGACATCGACCCCGAGTAGAGGAACACGGAGGCGAACGCCGCACCCATGGCGATCTCGTAGGAGATCATCTGGGCGCAGGAGCGGAGGCCGCCGAGCAGCGGGTAGGTGGATCCGGAGCTCCAGCCCGCCAGCACGATGCCGTAGATGCCGACCGAGGCGACCGCGAGGATGTAGAGCATCGCGATCGGCAGGTCGGTGAGCTGCATCGCGGTCCGTGTGCCGAAGATCGAGATCTCGTTGTCGGCGGGGCCGAACGGGATCACCGCGATCGCCATGAAGGCCGGGATGGCCGCGACGATCGGTGCGAGGACGTAGACCACCTTGTCCGCGCGCTTGACGACGACGTCCTCCTTGAGCATCAGCTTGATGCCGTCGGCGAGCGACTGGAGCATGCCCCAGGGGCCGTGCCGGTTCGGGCCGATGCGGAGCTGCATCCAGGCGACCACCTTGCGCTCCCACACGATGGAGAACAGCACGGTCACCATCAGGAACGCGAAGCAGAAGACGGCCTTGACGACGACCAGCCACCAGGGGTCCCGGCCGAACATCGAGAGGTCTTCAGCCGCGAGGTACGGGCTCATGCCTCCACCTCCTTGGGGGCCTGTTCGGCGCGTGCCGCCGGGCCGATACGGACGAGGGAGCCGGGCTGCGCACCGGTGTCGGAGGCGACGCCCGCGCCGGCGGAGTTCAGCGGCAGCCACACCACCCGGTCGGGCATCTCGGTGATCTGGAGCGGGAGTTCGACGGTTCCGCAGGCACCGGTGACGGCGAGGACGCCGCCGTTCGCGACGCCGGCCTCGGCGGCCGTCGCCGCCGACACGCGCGCACGTGCGGCGTGCCGGGTTCCGGCGAGAGCCTCGTCGCCCTCCTGCAGGACGCCCTGGTCGAGCAGCAGCCGGTGCCCGGCGAGCACGGCCTCGCCGACGGCGGGCCGGGGCAGGACGCCGCCCCTCTCCAGGGGATCGGTGGCCCGCGGGCCGTCCCAGGGGCCGAGCCGGTCGATCTCCGCGCGCGCGGTACGCAGGTCCGGCAGGCCGAGGTGGACGTCCATGGCGTCGGCCAGCATCTGCAGCACCCGCCCGTCGGTGGGGGCGAGGCGGCGGGTCATCTGGTCGGGCTTGAGCGCGGCCTCGAAGAAGCGCACCCTGCCCTCCCAGTTCAGGAAGGTGCCCGCCTTCTCGGCGACCGCCGCGACCGGCAGGACCACGTCGGCGTGGCCGGTGACCTCGCTGGTCCGCAGTTCCAGCGACACCAGGAAGCCGACGTTCGCGAGCGCCTCCCGCGCGCGTGCCGGGTCGGGCAGGTCGTCGACCTCCACACCGGCGACCACGAGCGCGGCCAGTTCGCCGGTGGCGGCCGCCTCGATCATCTGGTGGGTGTCCCGGCCGTGGCGGGCGGGCAGCTCGGCCGGCCCCCAGACGGCGGCGACCTCCTCCCGCGCGCGCGGGTCGGTCGCCGGTCGGCCGCCCGGCAGCAGGGACGGCAGCGCGCCGGCCTCGACCGCGCCGCGCTCACCCGCCCGCCTCGGGATCCACACGAGCTGGGCGCCGGTGGCCGCGGCGGCACGCACGGCGGCGGTGAGGCCGCCCGCCACCGAGGCGAGCCGCTCCCCCACGACGATCACCGCGCCGTCGGCGCGCAGGGCCTCGGCGGCCTGCGTACCGGGCTCATCGAGGCCGACGCCGCTCGCGAGGGCGTCCAGCCACTCGGTCTCGGTGCCGGGCGCGGCCGGCAGCAGTGTGCCGCCCGCCTTCTCCAGGCCGCGCGTCGCGTGGGTGGCCAGGGCGAACACCCGCTGCCTGTGCTTGCGCCAGGCCTTGCGCAGCCGCAGGAAGACGCCGGGCGCCTCCTCCTCCGACTCGAACCCGGCGAGCAGGACGGCGGGCGCCTTCTCCAGCGCGGTGTGGGTGACACCGGTGCCGTCGAGGTCACGGCCGCGGCCCGCCACCCGGGCCGCGAGGAAGTCGGCCTCCTCACCACTGTGCACGCGCGCGCGGAAGTCGATGTCGTTCGTGTCGAGGGCCACGCGCGCGAACTTGCTGTAGGCGTAGGCGTCCTCGACGGTCAGCCGGCCGCCGGTGAGGACACCGGCCCGGGACCGGGCGGCGGTCAGCCCGCGCGCGGCCGCCTCCAGCGCCTCCGGCCAGGAGGCGGGCTCCAGAACGCCTTCGGCGTTGCGCACCAGCGGGACGTCGAGGCGGTCCCTCGCCTGCGCGTACCGGAAGGCGAAGCGCCCCTTGTCGCAGATCCACTCCTCGTTGACCTCGGGGTCGTCGGCGGCGAGCCGCCGCATGACCTTGCCGCGCCGGTGGTCGGTACGCGTCGCGCAGCCGCCCGAGCAGTGTTCGCACACCGACGGCGAGGAGATGAGGTCGAAGGGGCGGGACCGGAACCGGTAGGCCGCCGAGGTGAGCGCGCCCACCGGGCAGATCTGGATGGTGTTGCCGGAGAAGTACGACTCGAACGGGTCGCCCTCACCGGTGCCGACCTGCTGCAGCGCGCCCCGCTCGATCAGCTCGATCATCGGGTCGCCCGCGACCTGGTTGGAGAAGCGGGTGCAGCGGGCGCACAGCACGCACCGCTCGCGGTCGAGGAGCACCTGCGTGGAGATCGGCACGGGCTTCTCGTAGGTCCGCTTGCGGCCCTCGAAGCGGGACTCCGCGTTGCCGTGCGACATGGCCTGGTTCTGCAGCGGGCACTCGCCGCCCTTGTCGCAGACCGGGCAGTCCAGCGGGTGGTTGATGAGCAGCAGCTCCATCACGCCGTGCTGGGCCTTCTCGGCGACCGGCGAGGTGAGCTGGGTCTTCACCACCATGCCGTCCGTGCAGGTGATGGTGCAGGACGCCATGGGCTTGCGCTGGCCCTCGACCTCGACGATGCACTGGCGGCAGGCGCCGGCCGGGTCCAGCAGGGGGTGGTCGCAGAACCGCGGGATCTCGATGCCGAGCTGCTCGGCGGCCCGGATGACCAGGGTGCCCTTGGGCACGCTGATCTCCACGCCGTCGATCGTCAGCGTGACGAGGTCCTCCGGCGGGACCGCCGCCTCTCCCCCTCCGGAGGGAGCACTGGTGGTCACGGTCATGCGTTCACCTCCGGGCGGTCCGCCCAGGCCGTCGACTTGGCCGGGTCGAAGGGGCAGCCCCGGCCCGTGATGTGCTGCTCGTACTCCTCGCGGAAGTACTTCAGCGAGGAGAAGATCGGGGATGCGGCGCCGTCGCCGAGGGCGCAGAAGGACTTGCCGTTGATGTTGTCGGCGATGTCGGCGAGCTTGTCGAGGTCGGACATCGCGCCCTTGCCGGCCTCGATGTCCCGCATCAACTGCACCAGCCAGTACGTTCCTTCGCGGCAGGGTGTGCACTTGCCGCAGGACTCGTGGGCGTAGAACTCCGTCCAGCGGGTCACCGCCCGCACCACGCAGGTCGTCTCGTCGAAGCACTGCAGGGCCTTGGTGCCGAGCATGGAGCCCGCGGCGCCGACCCCTTCGTAGTCGAGGGGGACGTCGAGGTGCTCGTCGGTGAACATCGGGGTCGAGGAGCCGCCCGGGGTCCAGAACTTGAGGCGGTGGCCTGGGCGCATTCCGCCGCTCATGTCGAGGAGCTGGCGGAGCGTGACGCCGAGCGGCGCCTCGTACTGGCCGGGGCTCGCGACGTGGCCGCTGAGCGAGTAGAGCGTGAAGCCCGGGGACTTCTCGCTGCCCATCGACCTGAACCAGTCCTTCCCGTTCTTCAGGATGGCGGGAACCGACGCGATCGACTCGACGTTGTTCACCACAGTCGGGCAGGCGTAGAGCCCTTCGACGGCCGGGAAGGGGGGACGGAGCCGCGGCTGGCCACGGCGGCCCTCGAGCGAGTCGAGCAGTGCGGTCTCCTCACCGCAGATGTACGCGCCGGCGCCGGCGTGCACGGTGAGGTCGAGGTCGAGTCCGCTGCCCAGGACGTTCTCGCCGAGGTAGCCCGCCGCGTAGGCCTCGCGCACGGCCTCGTGCAGCCGCCGCAGAACGGGAACGACCTCACCACGCAGGTAGATGAAGGCATGCGAGGACCGGATGGCGTGGCACGCGATGACGATGCCCTCGATGAGGCTGTGCGGGTTCGCGAAGAGGAGCGGGATGTCCTTGCAGGTCCCCGGCTCCGATTCGTCGGCGTTGACGACCAGATAGTGCGGTTTTCCATCTCCCTGGGGAATGAACTGCCATTTCATTCCCGTCGGGAATCCCGCGCCGCCCCGGCCGCGCAGACCGGAGTCCTTGACGTAGGCGATCAGGTCGTCCGGTGACATGGCGAGCGCCCTGCGGAGCCCCTCGTACCCCTCGTGCCTCCGGTAGACGTCCAGGGACCAGGACCGGTCCTCGTCCCAGAAGGCCGACAGCACGGGTGCGAGCAGCTTCTCGGGGCTGGTGTCCTTGAGTTCGGGTGCCACGGTCATCACTCCCCCTCCTCGGCGGCGGGCCCTGCCGGGTGGGCCGGGTCGGAGGCCGACGTCTGCTGCGGCGCGTCATGAGAACTCGGGTGCTCGGCCGTCGGCGGCCGGTGCGCCGGGTGCTGCGGTTCGTCGTGCGGACCGCCGTCGCGCGGATGGACCACGCGCGCGGGTGCGGTCTCTCCCCGTGCCAGGCGAAGGCCCACCAGGGAAGCGGGTCCCGCGCTGCCGCCCTCCTCGACGGCCCCGGGCCGCTCGTCGGGGAAGCCGGCCAGAATCCGCGCGGTCTCCTTGAAGGTGCACAGGCGCGCCCCGCGCGTGGGCTGCACGGGCTGCCCCTCACGCAGGTCGTCGACCAGGCGCTTGGCGCTGCCGGGGGTCTGGTTGTCGAAGAACTCCCAGTTGACCATCACGACCGGAGCGAAGTCGCAGGCCGCGTTGCACTCGATGTGCTCCAGGGTGACCTTGCCGTCGTCGGTGGTCTCGCCGTTGCCGACGCCCAGGTGCTCCTGGAGGGTCTCGAAGATCGCGTCGCCGCCCATGACCGCGCACAGGGTGTTGGTGCAGACGCCCACCTGGTAGTCGCCGGAGGGCCGGCGCCGGTACATCGTGTAGAAGGTGGCCACGGCGGTGACCTCGGCCGTGGTCAGGTCCAGCATGTCCGCGCAGAACTGCATGCCGGTGCGGGTGACGTGGCCCTCCTCCGACTGCACGAGGTGGAGCAGCGGCAGCAGGGCGGACCGGGAGTCGGGGTAGCGCGCGATCACCTCGCGCGCGTCCGTCTCCAGCCGGGCCCGGACGTCGTCCGGGTACGCGGGTGCGGGCAGTTGGGGCATGCCCAGACTGACGCCCCGCTCCGAAGAACTGGTGGTCACCGGTCGACGCCTCCCATCACGGGGTCGATGGACGCGACGGCGACGATGACGTCGGCGACCTGGCCGCCCTCGCACATCGCCGCCATGGCCTGCAGGTTGGTGAAGGACGGGTCGCGGAAGTGGACCCGGAAGGGGCGGGTGCCGCCGTCGGAGACGGCGTGGACCCCGAGTTCGCCCTTGGGTGACTCCACGGCCGCGTACGCCTGCCCGGGCGGTACGCGGAAGCCCTCGGTGACCAGCTTGAAGTGGTGGATCAGGGCCTCCATGGAGGTGCCCATGATCTTCTTGATGTGGTCGAGGGAGTTGCCGAGTCCGTCCGGTCCCAGGGCGAGCTGGGCGGGCCAGGCGATCTTCTTGTCGGCGACCATGACCGGCCCGGGCTGGAGCCGGTCCAGGCACTGCTCGACGATCCCGAGCGACTGGCGCATCTCCTCCAGGCGGATCAGGAAGCGCCCGTAGGAGTCGCAGGAGTCGGCGGTCGGGACGTCGAAGTCGTACGTCTCGTATCCGCAGTAGGGCTGTGTCTTGCGCAGGTCGTGCGGCAGGCCGGTGGAGCGCAGGATCGGGCCGGTGGCGCCGAGGGCCATGCAGCCCGCCAGGTCGAGGTGGCCGACGTTCTGCATCCGGGCCTTGAAGATGGGGTTCCCGGTGGCGAGCTTGTCGTACTCCGGGAGGTTCTTCTTCATCTTCTTCACGAACTCGCGGATCTGGTCCACCGCGCCGGGCGGCAGGTCCTGGGCGAGTCCGCCGGGGCGGATGTACGCGTGGTTCATCCGCAGGCCCGTGATGAGCTCGTAGATGTCGAGAATCATTTCACGATCGCGGAATCCGTAGATCATGATCGTGGTGGCGCCCAGCTCCATGCCGCCGGTGGCGATGCACACCAGGTGGGAGGAGAGCCGGTTCAGCTCCATCAGGAGCACCCGGATGATCTTGGCGCGCTCGGTGATCTCGTCCTCGATGCCGAGGAGCTTCTCGACGGCGAGGCAGTAGGCGGTCTCGTTGAAGAAGGACGTCAGGTAGTCCATGCGCGTCACGAACGTGGTGCCCTGCGTCCAGGTCCGGTACTCGAGGTTCTTCTCGATGCCGGTGTGGAGGTAGCCGATGCCGCAGCGGGCCTCGGTGACCGTCTCGCCCTCGATCTCGAGGATCAGCCGGAGCACTCCGTGGGTGGAAGGGTGCTGGGGCCCCATGTTGACGACGATGCGCTCGTCGTCGGCGCGGGCCGCGGACTGGACGACCTCGTCCCAGTCGCCACCGGTGACCGTGTAGACGGTGCCCTCGGTGGTCTCCCGGGAGGAACTCTCCGTCCCGGAGGGACCCGACGAGGAGTGGTGGCCGGGCGACGGGCGGGCCGATGCTGACTGCGTGCTCACGAGTACGACCTCCGCTGGTCCGGAGCCGGGATCTGGGCGCCCTTGTACTCGACGGCGATGCCGCCGAGGGGGTAGTCCTTGCGCTGCGGGTGGCCCTGCCAGTCGTCCGGCATCATGATCCGGGTCAGGGCTGGGTGACCGTCGAAGACGATCCCGAAGAAGTCCCAGGCCTCGCGCTCGTGCCAGTCGTTGGTCGGGTACACGGAGACCAGGGACGGGATGCGCGCGTCGCCGTCGGGGGCGCTCACCTCCAGGCGGATCAGCCGGTTGTGGGTGATCGAGCGCAGGTGGTAGACGGCGTGCAGCTCCCGGCCCCTGTCGTGCGGGTAGTGGACGCCGCTGACTCCGGTGCACAGCTCGAAGCGCAGGGCGGGGTCGTCGCGCAGGGTGCGCGCGACGCGGACCAGGTGCTCGCGTTCGATGTGGAAGGTCAGCTCGCCGCGGTCGACGACCGTCTTCTCGATGGCGTTCTCCGGGAGGAGGCCCTGCTCCTCCAGGGCGCCCTCGAGTTCGTCGGCCACCTCGTCGAACCAGCCGCCGTAGGGCCGGTTCGCCGGTCCCGGGAGGCGGACCGAACGGACCAGGCCGCCGTAGCCGGAGGTGTCGCCGCCGTTGTCGGCGCCGAACATGCCGCGCTGGACGCGGATCTCCTCGCCGCCCTGGCCGCGCTGGCCGGGGAGGTTGGAGGCGGCGAGGTCCTTCTCGGGGTTCACCCCGTTCGAGGAACCGTTGACGCCGTTGGCGCCGTTCGCGTCGCTCACCGCAGCAGCCCCTTCATCTCGATCGTGGGCAGGGCCTTGAGCGCCGCCTCCTCCGCCTCGCGGGCCGCCTCCTCGGCGTTCACGCCGAGCTTGGCGGACTGGATCTTCTGGTGGAGCTTGAGGATCGCGTCCATCAGCATCTCGGGCCGGGGCGGGCAGCCGGGGAGGTAGATGTCGACCGGGACGATGTGGTCGACGCCCTGGACGATCGCGTAGTTGTTGAACATCCCGCCCGAGGAGGCGCAGACGCCCATGGAGATCACCCACTTGGGATTGGGCATCTGGTCGTAGACCTGCCGCAGGACCGGCGCCATCTTCTGGCTGACCCGGCCGGCGACGATCATCAGGTCCGCCTGGCGCGGCGAGCCGCGGAAGACCTCCATGCCGAAACGCGCGAGGTCGTAGCGTCCGGCGCCGGTGGTCATCATCTCGATGGCGCAGCAGGCGAGGCCGAAGGTGGCCGGGAAGACGGACGCCTTGCGCACCCAGCCCGCGGCCTGCTCGACGGTGGTCAGCAGGAAGCCGCTCGGCAGTTTTTCTTCGAGTCCCATGTCGTTAAAGGCCCCTCAGTCCCATTCCAGGCCGCCGCGCCGCCATACGTACGCGTACGCGACGAAGACGGTGAGCACGAAGAGCAGCATCTCCACGAGCCCGAAGATCCCCAGGGCGTCGAAGGTGACGGCCCAGGGGTAGAGGAAGACGATCTCGATGTCGAAGACGATGAAGAGCATCGCCGTCAGGTAGTACTTGATGGGGAAGCGCCCGCCGCCGGCCGGCGTGGGGGTCGGCTCGATACCGCACTCGTAGGCCTCGAGCTTGGCGCGGTTGTACCGCTTCGGACCGATCAGCGTGGCCATGACCACGGAGAAGATCGCAAAGCCTGCCCCGAGGGCTCCCAGTACGAGGATGGGCGCATACGCGTTCACCGCTCCTCGCTCCTCTCAGTCGGCACTGACTGCTGGCGGTTGCACTGGGCCCACGTCCGCCCCACCGGTCCCACGGACCCCGCTCGTCCCGAGCGAAGATCGAGAACATGTGAAGCAGGTCACAAGCCCAACTGCCTCGCATCCTATGCCTGCCGCTCTGTGATCTGCGACACGGGGTATTCCACAACCTTTGTGATCTCCACCACCTGACGAAGGATCATGAAGCCGGATGATGAGTGATCTTCGTACGCGAAGCGTCCAGCCAGTCACCAGAAGTGACATTTTCGCTCGTCGTCGCAGGTGAAGAGGGGCGTCTCCATATCAAGAGCATTCCGCTGCATGCAAATTGGCTCTGGACGCGGAGCCCTGATAGAGGAACGCGTTCACACATCGGAGGGAGGTTCGGGGCGAGGTGTGGACGGGACCCGGGCGCGTGCACGCGTTCACGAACTCCCGCCCGCCCCGCACCCACCTCCCGCCCGCGCGGGACGCCACCCTTCCGGTAACCGTTCCGTGACCTCCGCCACATTGATGAGAGGTGTCTGAGAACGGGGCTTGGCCAACGACCCGAACGAGTGGTAAGCGCAGGGCAATTCGGACGTAATGATCAAAGACCGTGATCAAGGGCTTGATCACGGGCGTCCACAATGTCCGTTACGGCGTCAATAAAGAGTGACGCGCCGGGCTTTTACGGCCCCCATTGAACAACTGTGGCGCACCACACGTTTCTTGAAGATATGAAGGAGCCCCTGGTACCGGTTGTTCCCATGTCCCACACCGCTCACATACGCAGCCACCGGAAGCCCCGCCGCAGCGCGTCGACCCTCGCGATGCGGGCCGGAGTTGCCGGTGGCGTCCTCAGCACCCTGGCAGTGGCCGGGGCGTCCGGATCGGCGAACGCTGCCGAGCCGGTGACGCAGACCCTCGAACTGCCCACGCTGACGGCCGACCTGGCCGCCCAGGTCGCCCAGTCCGCGGACGCCACTCAGCAGGCCGCGGCCAACTACGAACTGCAGGCCGAGCGCGACGCGGCCGCCGCGAACGCCGCGAAGCAGGCCAAGTCGGACCTCGCGGAGGCCAAGCAGAAGGCCGCGGAGGCCAAGAAGAAGGCGCAGGAGGCCGCCCGCAAGGCCGCCGCCGCGCGCGCCGCCCGCAGCGCCGAGCGCACCACGCTCTCCACCACGGCGAGCACCGGCGCCTCCACCAGCACGAGCACGAGCACCAGCACGTCCACCGCCACCGGTTCGGCGGCGGCCATCGTCTCCTTCGTGAAGGCACAGGTCGGCAAGGCCTACGTCTCCGGCGCCACCGGCCCCTCCGCGTACGACTGCTCCGGCCTGGTGCAGACGGCGTTCAAGCAGGTCGGCATCAGCCTCCCGCGCGTCTCCCAGGACCAGTCGACGGCCGGCACCCAGGTGTCGCTGAGCAACCTGCAGCCCGGCGACATCCTCTACTGGGGCAGCGCGGGCAGCGCGTACCACGTGGCGGTGTACGTCGGGGACGGTATGTTCGTCGGTGCCCAGAACCCCTCCAGCGGCGTCCAGGAGAAGCCGCTGTCGTACGACCCGCCCACCGGCGCGGTCCGGGTGCTCTGAGCACACCGGCACCACGATCCGTGCGAGGAAGGGCCGCGGCCGCTCGGGGGCCGCGGCCCTTCCGGCTGCTCCGAGGTGCCCTTCCGGCCCGGGTGGGCCGATCCCCGGCAGGCGGGGCCCGCGACGGGAACCGTCGGGAGGCGGGACGGCGGCCCGGCGGACACACCTCGTCCGCCGGGCCGCCGTCGCGCCTCTCGCGCCCCGGTCACGTCCCCGGGGCGGTCCCTCACGCCTTCGGCGCGACCCTGCTCAGGCCGTTGATGATGCGGTCCATCGCGTCGCCGCCCGTGGGGTCGGTGAGGTTCGCCAGGAGCTTCAGGGTGAACTTCATCAGGACGGGGTGGGTCAGACCGCGCTGGGCGGCGATCTGCATGACCTTCGGGTTGCCGATGAGCTTCACGAAGGCGCGACCCAGGCTGTAGTAGCCGCCGTAGGTGTCCTTCAGGACGCGCGGGTAGCGCTGCAGGGCGATCTCGCGCTGGGCGGGCGTCGCGCGCGCGTGGGCCTGCACGACGACGTCCGCGGCGATCTGGCCGGACTCCATGGCGTAGGCGATGCCCTCGCCGTTGAAGGGGTTCACCAGGCCGCCCGCGTCGCCGACGAGCAGCAGCCCCTTCGTGTAGTGCGGCTGGCGGTTGAAGGCCATGGGCAGGGCGGCGCCTCGGATCGGGCCGGTCATGTTCTCGGGGGTGTAGCCCCATTCCTCGGGCATGGACGCGCACCAGGCCTTGAGGATCTCGCGCCAGTCCAGCTCCTTGAAGGCGGCCGAGGTGTTCAGCACGCCGAGGCCGACGTTGGAGGTGCCGTCGCCCATGCCGAAGATCCAGCCGTAGCCGGGCAGCAGACGCTCCTGGGCACCGCGCCGGTCCCACAGCTCCAGCCAGGACTCCAGGTAGTCGTCGTCGTGGCGGGGGGAGGTGAAGTAGGTGCGCACCGCGACGCCCATCGGGCGGTCCTCGCGGCGGTGCAGCCCCATCGCGAGGGACAGCCGGGTGGAGTTGCCGTCGGCGGCGACGACGAGCGGCGCGCGGAAGGTGACCTCGCGCTTCTCCTCACCGAGCTTGGCGGTCACACCGGTGATGCGGCCGGTGCGGTCGTCGACGACCGGGCCGGAGACGTTGCAGCGCTCGAAGAGGCGGGCACCGGCCTTCTGGGCGTTGCGGGCGAGCTGCTCGTCGAAGTCGTCGCGCTTGCGGACGAGGCCGTAGTCCGGGAACGAGGCGAGGTCGGGCCAGTCGAGCTGGAGACGACTGCCGCCGCCGATGATGCGCAGGCCCTTGTTGCGCAGCCAGCCGGCCTCCTCGGAGATGTCGATGCCCATCGCCACGAGCTGCTTGACCGCGCGCGGGGTGAGGCCGTCGCCGCAGACCTTCTCGCGCGGGAACTCGGTCTTCTCCAGCAGGAGGACGTCGAGTCCGGCCTTGGCGAGGTGGTACGCGGTGGTGGAGCCGGCCGGTCCCGCGCCGACGACGATCACATCGGCGGTGTTCTCGGAGAGGGGCTCAGTCACGACGGTCACGGCGGGATCTCCCCGAGTTCGAAATCTGCGTGCCGACCGGCACTGGACATGGGCAGTCTATTCAGCGGTACCGATCACCCGGCTGAAGGGCTGCCCCGTGAACCGAGCTCTCCCCGCTGTACGGCTGCGTGTGCCCACCGACGAGGACGCCTTCTCCTGGCACCGGGTCTTCGACGACCCGGACGTCATGGAGTTCCACGGGGGCCGGTCCGCCGAGGTCTCGGTGTACGAGGAGCTGACCGCGCGCCAGCGCCGGCACGACGCGGAGCGGGGGTTCTGCCTGTGGTCGGTGCTGGACGGCGAGGGCGGCGTCGTGGGCTTCACCGGGGCGCAGCCGTGGCCGCACGCCTGGGGGCCCGCGGGCGAGATCGAGATCGGCTGGCGGCTGGGCCGGGCGCACTGGGGGCGGGGGT
Organism: Streptomyces cellostaticus; assembly: GCF_023630175.1. Classification (GTDB taxonomy): domain Bacteria; phylum Actinomycetota; class Actinomycetes; order Streptomycetales; family Streptomycetaceae; genus Streptomyces; species Streptomyces cellostaticus_A. The sequence goes on from NZ_JALLIN010000020.1 coordinate 56,665, forward strand.
ACGCCACGGCGGCCGCCGGGGAGACGCTGGACCGGCTGCGGGCGGCCGGGGTGGACCGGGTGGTGGCGATGGTCGACGCGCGCAACGAACGCTCCATCGCGGTCACCCGGCGGCTCGGCATGCGGCTCGCGGAGACGTTCACGACGCCGGCCTCGGCACGCCAGGGGCACTGCTTCCGACTTGATCTGTGACCGAGAGTAACCAACTGTCACAGAAAGACACATGTCGCTTCCGGAGGACTCGCGCCCGCGTTACCCTTCGAGTACCGCTGGGGGTGACATCTGTGCATATAACACCCAAAACACCCGAAGCGCGCGTTCCTCGTCTGGTCGGCCTCATGGCCATGGACGCGCGCGAAACGGCCCGGGCCCGGGGGCTGTTCCTCAACGCGCCGGACCGCCCGGACTTCGCGCACACGGTGGTCGACTACGTCGTGCGCCAGTATCCGCAGCCCGGCGCCGAAGTGCCGCCGGACTCCGTGGTGTACGTGTGGTTCGACTTCGGTGAGGGCGAGGGCGGCGGGGGCGTGCGCGAGCCACGCATCCCGCGGCCGCCCACGGGCGGAATGAGGCGCGAACTGGGCGAGGCCGGCGACGCCTTCGAGATGATCGACCGGTGAGCGGCGGTCACCCGCCGACGGGGCTCAGCTCTCCTTGAAGCCCCGGTGCAGTGCGACCACACCGCCGGTGAGGTTGCGCCAGGCCACCTTCGACCAGCCCGCCTTGCGCAGCCGCTCGGCGAGGCCGGGCTGGTCGGGCCAGGCGCGGATGGACTCGGCGAGGTAGACGTAGGCGTCCGGGTTGGAGGAGACCGTACGGGCCACCGGCGGCAGCGCGCGCATCAGGTACTCGGTGTAGGCGGTCCGGAAGGGCGCCCAGGTCGGGTGCGAGAACTCGCAGATCACCACGCGTCCACCGGGCCGGGTCACCCGGTACATCTCCCGCAGCGCCGCGTCCGTGTCCTGCACGTTGCGCAGCCCGAACGAGATCGTCACGGCGTCGAAGGTGTCGTCCCTGAACGGCAGCCGGGTCGCGTCGCCCGCCGTGAACGGCAGCCAGGTGTGCTTCTTCTTGCCGACCTGGAGCATTCCGAGGGAGAAGTCGCACGGCACCACGTAGGCGCCGGTGCGCGCGAAGGGCAGCGAGGAGGTCGCCGTGCCGGCCGCGAGGTCGAGGACCTTCTGCGCGGGGCGCGCGTCGACCGCCTTCGCCACCTCCTTGCGCCAGCGCCGGTCCTGGCCGAGCGACAGCACGTCGTTGGTCAGGTCGTACCGTTCCGCCACGTCGTCGAACATCGAGGCGACTTCGTGCGGCTGCTTGTTCAGAGAGGCGCGGGTCACCCGCCCATTGTTGCAGCACGCCCTCCCTGGATCGGTCGCGGCCGCTTCTTCGCGGCCGCGTCCTCCACCCGGCCGCACGCCGGTACGCACACGGCGGTCGGGACCCGGGCCGGCGGCGGACGCGGACCGCCGGCCGTCGAGCGGCAGGTACCGCTCCGGGGGGCACGTCCCGGAGCCGGCCCGGCAGCGGGACCGCCGGGCGAGGCGCGCTCCCGTGGCGGTGTGGGCTCCCGGAGCACGAACGCCGAAGCGGGACGGCATCACGGTGCGGGAGCCCGGGGCGAGCGTTCCCCCCGGTCGGGGCCGCTCAGCGGGCGCGGTACACCAGCCGCCCGCCGATCACGGTCGCCACGCAGGTCCCGGCACCGCGCCGAACCAGTTCGGCACGGTCCGCGACGTCGAACACGGCGAACCGGGCGGGAGCGCCGCGCACCAGCCCCGGCAGCAGGATCAGCGGAGCCGGGGACAGCGCCGGTGGGCCCGGCAGGCGGTCCGGCCGCTGCCCCACCGCCAGCCCGGCCCCGCGCACCGCGTCGAGAACGGCCCGCGACCGCAGTTCACCCGCCACCGCCACCGTGCCGTGCGCCAGCATCCGCTGCACCCCGCGCCGCGCGCTCGCACCGAGGCGCGCGGGGTCGGCGCCGAGGATCTCCCGCGCCCGCGCTCCGCCGATGGGCTCGGTGCCGAGCACGTCGGCCTCACGCGGGTCGGGGTGGTAGGTGGCCTCCAGCAGCTCCGGGCCGTACGGGTTGAGCAGCCCCGGGGTGAGGATGCCGGGCCAGCGCCGCACCCTCGCCCGGGGCTCGGCGGCGGCCAGCTCCTCGTACGGGCCGACGCCGGCGAGGGACGCCCCGTCGACCAGGACCGCGAGCTGCGGGGACCGCTCGGCGAGGTGAAGTGTCAGCACGGCGGGGTCAGTTGGAGGCCAGCAGCTTCAGTTCCGGGTGCGCCGTGCCGCCGTCGATCGCCGTGGAGGAGATGTGCGAGGCCACACGGTCGTCGACCGGGTCGTTCGCCGGGTCGTCGTGCACGACGAGGTGCTCGTACGTCGTGGCGCGCTGGGCCGGGACGCGGCCCGCCTTGCGGATGAGGTCGATGATCTCGAGCCGGTTGGAGCGGTGCTTGGCGCCGGCGGAGGAGACCACGTTCTCCTCCAGCATGATCGAGCCGAGGTCGTCCGCGCCGTAGTGCAGGGAGAGCTGGCCGACCTCCTTGCCGGTGGTCAGCCACGAGCCCTGGATGTGCCGGACGTTGTCCAGGAAGAGGCGGGCGACGGCGATCATCCGCAGGTACTCGAAGAGGGTGGCCTGGGTCCGGCCCTTCAGGTGGTTGTTCTCGGGCTGGTAGGTGTACGGGATGAAGGCCCGGAAGCCGCCCGTGCGGTCCTGCACGTCACGGATCATGCGCAGGTGCTCGATGCGCTCGGCGTTGGTCTCGCCCGTGCCCATCAGCATGGTGGACGTCGACTCCACGCCCAGCCCGTGCGCGATCTCCATGATCTCCAGCCAGCGCTCGCCGCTCTCCTTCAGCGGGGCGATCGCCTTGCGCGGCCGCTCGGGCAGGAGTTCGGCGCCGGCGCCCGCGAAGGAGTCCAGCCCCGCCTCGTGGATCCGGGTGATGGCCTCCTCCACCGGGACACCGCTGATCCGGGCCATGTGCTCGACCTCGGAGGCGCCCAGCGAGTGGATCACGAGCTGGGGGAAGGCGTCCTTGATGGCCTTGAAGTGCTTCTCGTAGTACTCGACGCCGTAGTCCGGGTGGTGGCCGCCCTGGAACATGATCTGGGTGCCGCCCAGCTCCACGGTCTCCGCGCAGCGGCGCAGGATGTCGTCGAGGTCGCGGGTCCAGCCCTTGTCGGTGTCCTTGGGGGCCGCGTAGAAGGCGCAGAACCTGCACGCCGTGACGCACACGTTCGTGTAGTTGATGTTGCGCTCGATGATGTACGTGGCGATGTGCTCGATGCCCGCGTACTTGCGGCGGCGCACCGCGTCGGCGGCGGCACCCAGCGCGTGCAGCGGGGCGTCGCGGTAGAGGACGAGCGCCTCTTCGGGGGTGATCCGCCCACCGGCGGCGGCACGCTCGAGGACGGACTGGAGGTCGGCCTTCTCGGACACCGGGGGTCCCTTTCGTCAAGGGTCAGACAGAAACTGTGCGCGGAGCGCTCGTTGCAGGAGTGCTGGTGGGCGGCGGGTGGGCGGACCGGACCAGCCTACGCCAGCCTCTGCGGCCGTCCGCCGTCAGGCCGCTCCAGCACGGGTTCGCGATCTTGAAGCTCCCCGGCGGGAGGTTCGCCCGGGTCCGGCGCCCCGGCGAGCGCGTCCTCCACGGCCGAACGCCGCCTCCACCCCACGAGGCCGCCGCCGGAGTTTGCCGGGCGCTCCCGGACACCGTTCTGCCCGGCCGAGGAGCGGTACGGCTCCTCGGCCGGAAACCCGTCGCCCCTGCGGCGCTGCAGGAGGACGAACCCGGCGTCGGGGCCGTGCGGAGCTGCGGGTGTGGCGCGCCACCAGGGCGCGCCGCACGGTCGGGGCGGGTCGGACGCCGGGAACTACACGCTGCCGTAGGCGCCGATCAGCAGCCCGGCGAAGGCGCCGGCGATGAGGAACGGCCCGAAGGCGATGGCCGTCCCGCGGCCCGCCCGCCGGGCGACGACGAGCGCGCCGCCGTAGCACGCGCCGAGCAGGAAACCGAGGAAGGTGCCGAGCAGCAGGGTCGGCCAGCCGTACCAGCCGAGCACGGCTCCCATGCCGAGCGCGAGCTTCACGTCGCCGAACCCCATGCCGGACGGATTGACGAGGAACAGCACGAGGTAGCCGCCGCCGAGCGCGAGCGCGCCGTACAGCGCGGTGGGCCAGTCACCGGCGTGTTCCGGCAGCAGGGTGACGAGGGCGAGCAGGACGAGCGCGGCGGCCGCGAGCGGCAGGGTCAGCGGGTCGGGCAGCCGCCGTACCCGTACGTCCACGGCGGCGAGCAGCACCCACACCGGCGCGAGCAGCAGCCAGACACCCAGCTCCGGCCGGGTGCCGGTGGCGGCGGCGAGGGCGGCGCAGGTGAGCGCGGTGACGACGGCGAGGAGCGCGGCGGACGGCCCGTACGGCGCCCGCGCCGCGCCCGGTGCGCACCGCCCGCACCGCGCCCGCCCGAGCCAGCCGCGGATCGGGTGCCCCTGCCCGCACCGCTCCCGCCACGGCTCGCCGGACGGGACCGCGAAGCGGTAGGCGGCCCTGGGCAGCAGCGCCCCCGCCGCCGCGCCCCACAGCGCGGCGGCGAGGGCCAGCGCCTCCGTGCTCACCCCTGCGGCGTCCATCCGCTCTCCCCTTCCGGCACGTGGTCCCGTGCGCCTCAGCCGGCCTTCGACATCCGGGCCACCGGATCGCCCTCGGCCGCGCTCTGCGCGGAGTAGCGGAGGTCGTCGCCGACCGGCGTCAGCTCGACCGGGTGCGGCGCCGGGTCGCAGCCGAGGTGGTTGGACTTCGCGCCGACCGAGGTCGCCACGATCCGGGACTGCGTCACCTGCTTGAGGGTGAGGATGTCGACGCAGACGCCGCCGAGCTGGTCGGTCTGCCGCAGCCTGCCCAGTTCCTCGCCGACGGCCGCGTCGCGCACGGTGAGCCGGAAGGTGCCCATCGGCAGGCTGCCGCCGAGCCCGCTGGCCGGGCCCTCCCAGGTGCCGAGGTAGCGGGCCGGGACCGTCCCCGGTGTGCCGCCGCTCCCGTCGGGCGCCTCCGAGGCCGGGGCGGCGGCCGAGCGGGAGGCCGTCGGTGCGCCGCCCGCCGTGTCGTGGTCGCCGTCGGCCCACGGCCGGAGCAGCGCCCCGACCCCCACGGCCGCCGCGGCCGCCGCTCCCGCCACGGCCAGTGCGACGGTGCAGCTCACCCGGCGTCCTTGTCCCTTCCCGCGCGGCGCGGACGTCGCCGCCACGCTCACCGTGACCCTGCCCGGAGCCGGCCGCTCGTCCCGCGGCCCGGACCCGGCGGGCGGCTCCCCGCCCCCGGTGCCCGGCCCCGCGCGGTGAGATCCCGGGGAACCGGACGGCGGCGCCGGGGGACCGGACGGCCCGGGCGGAGTCATCGCGGGGGCCGGCCCGAACACGCCGGCGGACGCCTCCGGTTGGGACCGCTCCGCACCGGCCGTCTCGTGCGCGGGCAGCGCGGCGCCCGAAGTCCCGCTCACCGAGGGGCTGCTGAAGCCCACCGGCCCGGACGGCGCGGCATCGGCCGTCTCCAGGTTGAGCAGGCTCACCACGCTCCGGCTGACCTGTTCCACCAGCGCGCCGGGCAGCCAGCCCCCGGTGACCAGGCGGGCCGTGCCCTCCGGGGCGAGCCGGCGGGCCAGTTCCGCGGGGGCCGGGCGGGCCGCCGGGTCCTTCGCCAGGCAGTCGGCCGCCACCTCGCGCAACTCACCCGTCAGACTGCCGAGTTCCGGTTCCTCGTGGACGACCTTGTACAGCAGTGCGGCCGAGGAGTCGCCCGGGAACGGGGGCTCACCGGTCGCCGCGTAGGCGAGCACCGCGCCGAGGGAGAAGACGTCGGCCGCTCCGGTGACGGCCTTGCCGAGGATCTGCTCGGGGGACATGTAGCCGGGCGAGCCGACGGAGACACCGGTCGAGGTGAGGGACGCCGTACCGTCCGTGGCACGGGCGATGCCGAAGTCGATGAGCAGCGGGCCGTCCAGCGTCAGCAGCACGTTGGACGGCTTCACGTCCCGGTGCACCAGGCCCAGTTCGTGTACGGCGGTGAGCGCCTCGGCGAGTCCCGCGCCCAGCGCCCGTACGGTCCGCGCCGGCAGCGGGCCGCCGTCCGTGACGGCGGCGGCGAGTGAGGGGCCGGCCGCGTAGGCCGTGGCGACCCAGGGCACGGCGGCCTCCGGATCCGCGTCCAGGACGGGCGCGGTCCAGGCTCCGCCGACCCGGCCGGCGGCCTCGACCTCCCGCCGGAAGCGGGCCCTGAACTGTTCGTCCAGCGCGAAGTGCGGATGCACGATCTTCACCGCGACCGTACGGCCGCCCGCGCTGCGGCCCAGGTAGACCCGGCCCATGCCGCCGGAGCCGAGCCGGCCGAGCAGCCGGTAGGGCCCGACGGCGGCCGGTTCGTCGGCTCCGAGCGGCTGCATGGCGTGCACCTCTCCCCCGTAACGCTCCCCCGTGACGCCTCACTGCCCGCAGCGTAGTGCCGGGGCGATCAGGGCTGAAGCAGGTCCACCTTCACGTCCGCCGGGAAGCCGGTCGTCGGGCCGACCCGGCGGGCGAACTCGGTGACCGCCCTGAGCTGCGGTTCGCCGAAGCTGAAGTCGAGGGTGGTGAAGTACTGCTCGAGGGTGGCCTCGTCGAAGGACTCCCAGCGGGCGGCCTGCTCGGCGACCTTGCCGACCTCCTCCAGCGAGAGGTTGCGGGAGGCGAGGAAGGCCTCGTGGACCTTGCGGGTGATGAGCGGCTCGCGCTCGGCGTAGTCGCGGCGGGCCGCCCAGACCGCGAAGACGAACGGCAGCCCGGTCCACTCCTTCCACAGCGCGCCCAGGTCGTGCACCTGCAGGCCGAAGCGGGGGCCGTCGATCAGGTTGGCGCGCAGGGCGGCGTCGCCGATCAGGACGGCGGCGTCCGCCTCCTGCATCATCAGGCTGAGGTCGGGCGGGCAGGTGTAGTAGTCCGGCTGGACTCCGAAGCGGTCCGCCAGCAGTAGCTGGGCCAGCCTGACCGAGGTGCGCGAGGTGGAACCGAGGGCGACCCGGGCGCCGTCCAGCCGGTCGAGCGGGACCTGCGAGACGATCACACAGGACATGACCGGGCCGTCGCAGCCGACGGCGATGTCCGGGAAGGCCACCAGGTCGCCCGCGTTGCGCAGGAACTCCACGAGGGTGACGGGCCCGATGTCGAGGTCGCCGCGCACGATCTGCTCGCTGAGCTTTTCCGGGGTGTCCTTCGTCAGCTCGAAATCCAGGAGCGTGCCGGTTCTCGCGAGCCCCCAGTAGAGGGGCAGGCAGTTCAGGAACTGGATGTGGCCGACGCGCGGCCGGGTGCGGGAATTGTCCACATCGCGAGACTAGACCCCGTGCGGTACGGTGCAGAGACCGGCCCCTCCGTCAACCCATCCGAGTGGATGTTCAAACATTCGGGTGACGTGATCTTGGCCTCTATTGCTTTCGGTAGCCCGCGTGCTAGGCTCGCCGCAAGTTGCAGTTTGGTTTCCCTTGCAGTACAGAGCCTGCGGAGCATGTGACCGCGGGCTCTCGTCGTTTTCAGACGAATGCAGTTGTGCAGCACCGTTTCGCACGTGCAGGTTCTGGAGCAGGGCAACCCTTTTTGAGCCCAAGGAGGGCTTATGGCTACCGGAACCGTTAAGTGGTTCAACGCCGAAAAGGGCTTTGGCTTCATCGCCCAGGAGGGCGGCGGCCCCGACGTCTTCGTTCACTACTCCGCGATCAACGCCCAGGGCTTCCGCTCGCTCGAGGAGAACCAGCAGGTCTCCTTCGACGTGACGCAGGGCCCGAAGGGTCCGCAGGCGGAGAACGTCACCCCCGTCTGATCACTGCCTGATCGCAGAACCTGAGTGCAGTACCCAAGGAGCCCCACGCCGTAAGGCGACGGGGCTCCTGCCTTTTCCCGGCCCGCGCTTTCATGAATTCCCGGCGAATTCTCCGTTCGCCCGTCCCCCGTGCGCGCCGGCCCCCGGGACACCAGGACACGCGTGAATCCGTGGCCCCGGCCACGGCTCCCTGGCGACGCTCGGTCGGGACGCCCTCGGCCCCGGCCGGTCCGTGTCCACGCTCGCCACGCGCGCCCGGAGCCGCGCTACGGACTCGGCTCCTGAGCCGGATCCGCCGTTCGCCGGCGGTTCCCCGGCCGGCCTCGTGGCCCACCGCCCGATCGTCCGCGCCCCGGCCGAGGAGCCGCCCGTCCCGCCGCCCGGGTTCCCCGAGCACGGTGCCCCGGCGGGAGGTTGCCGCCCGCCCTCCGGGCCGGGGAGCGGCCGCCGCGGGAGGACCGGCCCCGCGGCCGTCCGGTGACACGAGACTTCCGCCGCCGCCCGGGCACGTGACCCGGCCGCTCCGGCAGGCCCGGCTTCGCCCTCACCGGCGCACGGTGCGCGCACCCGGGGAGCGCGTCGGGGAATCGGTATCGCGGCCCCCTCTCCTCTCCCGGAAGTCCGCCCAGGTCACAGCGCATGTTCGAGGGTGACTCGGGAGCCCCATGAGCGGTTGAAACCGGGAGTACCGGGAGCGCGACCTGTGCCGGTAACCGGCTGGGACGGCATGGGGATCGGCTCCACCCAGCATCGGTTGCGGCGCCGGGGAGGAACCGGCGACCGGATCTCGATCCGTCTACCCAGGGGGAGTCACGACATGCGCACCATCGCACTGCGTACGAAGTCGGTTCTGGCCGCGCTCACCGGCGCCGGTGTCCTCGCGCTCGGTACCGCCGCGGCCGTTCCGGCGGCCGGTGTGCAGGACGCCCTGGCGCACGTCGCGGCCGGTCTCGCGGGCTACCAGGCGGACGCCCCGGCCCTGGCCAACGGACACGGTCCCGGCTTCGTCCGGGGCTGATCCCGTCGCGCCCCGCGGCGCGCACCCCAGTGACCGACGGCACCGGCCGGGCCCCACCCCACCGGTGCCGTTTCGCGTGGTCGCGTCCGCGGGGCGCCCGGCCGCGCGCGGCACCGCCGGGCGGCCGTCCGGACGCGACTACAGTCTGCGGCCCTGCGGGCTCACACCCATCGCGTCGAACAGTTCCTCCGCCGCCCGGCGGTGGGTCTCGGCCGCCGGTTCGTCGCCCAGTGCGTGGGCGGTCTCCGCGAGGCCGAGCAGGGCGCGGGCCATCTCGATGCGGTAGCCGAGGCGGGACGCCAGCTCGTAGGCGTGGCGGTGCAGTTCCATCGCCCGCTCGGGCGCGCCGCGCCGCAGGTGGACCAGGGCGACGACGTTGACCACCGACGCCTGGCGCAGCGCCGTGCCCTCGGCGGAGACCAGTTCCAGGGCCCGCTCGGCGTGTTCGGCGGCCGAGCGCACTTCCCCGAGCCGCTGGCAGACCTGCGCCCAGTGGGCGAGGACGACGGCCACGTTCGCGGGCTTGCGGGACTCGTCGCACAGTTCGAGGGCCTGGGCGAGACAGGCCCGGGCCCGCTCGTCCTCGTCGGTCCCGAGGTGGGCCAGGGCCAGCCAGGTGAGCGAGGCGATCTCGTTGCTGCGGTCCCCGAGGCTGCGGTTCAGCTCGGTGGCCCGGGCCGCGTACCGGGCGCCCTTGGCGTAGTGACCCGACCAGGTCTCCACCGTGCTGAGGTTGTCCAGGGCCTGCGCCTCCATCCGGGCCGAGCCCAGTTCCTGGTGCAGCGCGATGCCCTGCACCAGGTAGGCGCGGGCCTCGTCGAAGTCGCCGAGCGCCCCGTGCAGCAGGCCGAGGACGTCGATGCACATCGCCTCGCCCCGGCGGTCGTCGGCGGAGGCGAGCTCCAGGGCCTCCCGGGCGGTGGTGATGCCGTCCCGGAAGTCGCCGAGCCACCAGTGGCCGACGGCCAGATTGCCCAGGCTGATGCCGAGCAGCGCCGGGTCGTCGAGCTGCCGGCAGGCACCGACGCCGATGCGGCCCACCACCCGGTACTCCTCGTAGTCGCCGCGCAGATCGAGGTAGAAGAGCAGATTGCGGGCGAGCAGCGCGGCGTAGCGGTGCAGCCCCCGGGTGCCCGCCTGGGTGGCGACCGCGAGCAGCGCCTCGTACTCGCGGTCGAACCAGCGCAGCGCCCCCTCGTCGCCGTCCAGCCGGGGCAGTTCGGGGCCGCTGGAGGCGGGCGGGTCGCCGTAGAGGCTGCGGCCGGGGAAGAGCGTCTCGCAGGCCACGTCGGTGGCGAGCGTGTAGTACGACACCAGCCGCTCGACCGCGGCCTCCTCGTCGTCCTCGGCCTCCCGCACGCTCATCGCGTAGGTGCGCACCAGGTCGTGGAAGCCGTACAGCCCCGCCTCGTGCTGCTCCAGCAGATGCGCGTCGAGGAGCAGTTCGAGGGCGTCCTCGGCGTCATGGCCGCCGGTGCCGAGCAGCGCGGCGGCGGAGTGGACGTCGATGGTGCTCCCCGGGTGCAGCCCGAGCAGGCGGAACGCGACGCGCTGGTCCTCTTCCATCGCCTGGTACGACAGCCGGAGCGTGGCCTCGACGCTGCGCTCCCCCGCGCTCAGCTCGCGCAGCCGCCGGGTCTCGTCGGCGAGCCGGTCGACCAGGTACCGGACCGTCCAGCGGGGGCGGTTGCGCAGCCGGGCGGTGGTGATGCGCAGGGCGAGGGGCAGGCCGCCGCACAGGTCCGCCAGCAGCGCGACGGCCTCGGGTTCGGCGGCGGTGCGCTCGTCGCCGAGCATCCGGTTCAGCAGGGTGGTGCTGTCGTCGGCGGAGAGCTGTCCGAGGGAGAGCCACTCGGCGGCGTCGAGGTCGAGCATCCGCACCCGGCCGGTCAGGATCGCCAGGGACACGTCGGAGGCGGGCAGCAGGGGCCGGATCTGGGCGGCGTCGGCGGCGTTGTCCAGCAGGAGCAGCAGCTTCCGCTGTGCTGAAACGCTTCGCCACAGGGCCGTGCGTCTCTCCAGGTCGTCAGGGATGCGGTCGTCCGGTACGCCGAGGGTACGCAGCAGCGAGTGCAGTACGGTGCCCGGCTCCTGGGCCTTCTCCCCGGGGCTGAATCCGCGCAGGTCGACGAAGAGCTGGCCGTCGGGGTAGTCGGCGGCGAGCTGGTGGGCGGCGTGCACCGCGAGCGCGGTCTTGCCGCTGCCGCCCATGCCGTCGACGCCGACGATCCGGGTGCGCTCGGCGGCCGCCGCCCGGCCCACCTGCAGCAGCCGGGCCAGTTCCGCGTCCCGGCCGGTGAAGTCCGGCAGGTCGTACGGCAGCGTGCAGGGCGCCGGCTCGGTCCCGGACGGCCGGGCCGGCGGGGCCGGCACGAGCAGCGCGGCACGGTCGGCCACCGACTGGGGCACCCGGGGAGCCACCTCGGGGCTGTCGCGCAGGATGGCCTCGTACAGCCGGGTCAGTTCGGCGCCCGGGTCGATGCCCAGTTCCTCCACGAGGAGTTCGCGCATCCGGCCGAACTCCTCCAGCGCCTCCGCCTGCCGCCCGGCCCGGTACAGGGCGAGCATCAGCCGTCCGCGCAGGGTCTCGCGGAGCGGGTGCGCGGTGACCAGCTCGCGCAGCGGTCCGACGAGGTCACCGGACTCGCCGAGTTCGAGCTGCAGCTCGAAGTAGTGCTCGGCGACCGCCATGTGCCGTTCCTCGAGGGCGGCGGAGGCCGCCGAGATCACCGGGCCGCCCGCGCCCGCCATGACCGGGCCGCGCCACAGGTCCAGGCAGGCCCGCAGATGACCGACCGCCTCGACGGGCTGTCCGGCGGCCACCGCCTGCCGCGCCTCGCGCGCACGCCGGCCGAACTCGTGCAGGTCGAGCTGGTCCTCTTCGAGCACGGCCCGGTATCCGGCGCCGTCGGTCACGATCAGGGAGGAGCCCCCGGGGATGCGGGTGCGCAGCGCGGCGACGGCCTTGCGGATCTGATGGCCCGCGGTCTGCGGCGGCTCGTCCTCCCAGGCGGCGGTCACCAGCCGGGGCATCGGCACCATGCGCCCCGGCTCCAGTAACAGGGTGACCAGCACCCGTTCCTGGGTGGGGCTGCCGAGTCTCAGCCGCCGGTCGCCGTGCCACCCTTCCAGCGAACCGAGGATGTTGAAGCGCACGACAGGCAGACCGGATGCCGCCGACTCCACGTAACCCGTCCCCCCACCCCGTTGTACCGCTCAGCCCCCGGATGTTCGGGACAATCCTAGGTTGTACCCCGAACCCGTCACGTCGGAAAGCGTCTTCACGTTACAAGGGTTGCCCCTCGGTGTGCGCCCAAAGCCGGACCATCTTCAGGCGAGCTGTGGGAGAACGGACCGCGTATCACCGGCCAACGCCGGATCGTGGCACAGAATGGCGCTCTCCACCTGACGCAACGCGGGCGACGGCTGGATGCCCAGTTCGTCGTCGAGGTGGCGGCGCATCCGGCGGAAGACGTCGAGGGCGTCGGCCTGCCGGCCCGAGCAGTACAGGGCGATCATGAGCTGCTCGCAGAACCGCTCCCGCAGCGGGTGGTTGGTGTGCGCGTCGGTCAGCTCGGCGAGGACCGCCGCGTGCCGGCCGAGCCGCAGCTCGGCGTCGAAGCGCAGCTCCATGGCACGCATCCGGTACTCGTCGTAGCGGGCGCCCGCGAGCTGGCACATGGTCCCGCAGGCGAACCCGCCGAAGACCGGGCCGCGCCACAGGGCGAGCGCCTCGCCGAGCAGCCGGGCGGTGTACGCCGGGTCGCCGCCGCGGGACGACTCGGCGTGCCGTACGGCCCTGACGAACTCGGCGGCGTCCAGCTCGCCGTCCCCCACGACGAGCCGGTAGCCCGAGGGGTGGATGGTCACCCTGGATCCCGCCCGGCCCGGCTCCAGTCCGCGCAGCTTGCGGCGCAGCCGGCTGACGTGCGCCTGCAGCGCGTTGGCCTGGTTGTCGGGGACGGCGTCCCCCCACATCTCCTCGACCAGGCTCTCCCCGGAAACCGGCTGGCCCTCGCTGATCAGCAGAGACTGCACCAGGGTGCGCTGCAGGTCGCCGGAGATCTCCGCGGGGCCGGACACGGTACGGATCTGCAGGGCCCCGAGGATCGAGAACTTCAGCATCCTGACTCCGCCTCCCGTTGATGTCGCTGGCGTCGTCGTCCTTCTTCCGGCGACGTATCAACGGTGCGGGGCGCGGCTACCGGATCGTTACCGGTCCGTTCCCGGCCGGATGTCGTCACCGACGACCAGCGCCCTTACGGAGGCCACCCGACGGGCCGCCACGTCGGGCGAGTCGGCGCCGACGACGAGGTGGCCGGGGTGCGGCGCCTCGGGCGGCGAGACGTACCGGACGTGCGGCAGTCCGCCCACCTCCGCCTCCGCCAGCCGCCACGGCGGGCTGATCAGCGCGGCGGCGGCGAAGCGGTTCGGCCGTACCGCGTCGACCAGCCGCCCGGCCAGCACGTCGACCGCTCCGGCCGTCAGATCCAGCCCGCCGGCCGCCTTGACCAGTTCCGGGACCGGGTCGTCGCCGAGACCGGCCCGGCAGCCGGTGATCACCGGACCGCGCGGGGTGAGGGCGACGCTCGAGTGGGCCGGACCGAACTGGTACCCGGTCAGGTCCAGCAGCGCGGTCACCACCGCGCGCACCTCGGCGGCGGTGTCGGCCGTGAGCGGCGCGGGGTGGAGCAGGCCGTAGGGCGTGCGGGCGACGATCGCGACGGCCTGGTGCATGCCGTGCACGCTCAGCGTCTCCACGGTCAGCCGCAGGTCGCCGGGGGCCACCTCGGTGCCGCCCGGCGAGAGCCGGTTGTCACGGACCAGGCGCTGCACGGCGGCCGGGGCGGACAGCGCCACGAGGGCGCGGGCCGGGTTGACGCACAGCCCGGCCTCGGCGGCCTCGGCGAGGGGTGCGCGCAGGGCCGCCTCGTCCGTGGCGTCGGCCCGTATGGAGCGCACTTGGACTCCCGCGCGCACGGCCTGGCGGACGAGGCGCTGGTCCGGGTTCAGCAGGAAGATCCGGCGGACGTCGTTGTGTTCTGTCATGCCTCTGCTCGGGGGACGGAGTAGGCGGGGGTGGAAAGGCAGGCTACGAGCGGCCGATACCGATCCGGTCCCGGCAGGTTCCCGAGGTGGTGCGACAGCCGGAACGCGCACTTCTGAGGGGCCGACGAATCCTGGGCACCGCCGGAACCCCTTCGTACGCTACCGGGTCCGGGGCACTTGCCGGGTGCGGTTTCGCGGCAAGGACAGAGCAGCCGGTTAGCGCCTCTGTCCGGGAGTTTTCCCCCTTCACCCAACCCCTCGGTGTTCGTAGAGGCCTTCGATCTCCTGGGCGAAGTCCTCCATGATCCGCTCCCTGCGCAGCTTCATGGAGGGGGTCAGATGCCCCGCCTCCTCGGTGAAGTCCACGGGCAGCACGGCGAAGCGGCGGATCGACTCGGGGCGGGACACCAGCCTGTTGGCCTCGTCCAGGGCCCGCCGCAGCACGGCTTCCAGCTCCGCGTCCCCGACCAGGAGTTCGGGCGGCACCGGATGTCTGCCGTTCATCCGGCGCCAGTGGGTGATGCCGTCGGGATCGAGGGTGACGAGGGCGGCGACGTACGGCCGCCCGTCGCCGACGAGCATGACCTGCGAGATCAGCGGGTGCTGGCGCAGCCAGTTCTCCAGCGGCGCCGGGGCCACCGACTTGCCGCCGGCCGTGATCAGCAGCTCCTTCTTGCGGCCGGTGATGGTCAGATAGCCCTCGTCGTCCAGTTCGCCGATGTCGCCGGTGGGCAGCCAGCCGTCCCGGGTGGCGGGGACGACGCCGCCCGCCTGCGGGTCCCAGTAGCCGCGCAGCACGTGGTCGCCGGCGAGCAGGATCTCCCCGTCCGCCGCGATCCGCACCCGGGTGCCGGGCAGCGGCCAGCCGACCGTGCCCAGCCGGGGCTTGAGCGGCGGGGTGACCGTGGAGGCGCCGGCGGTCTCCGTCAGGCCGTAGCCCTCGAAGACCTCGATCCCGGCGCCGGCGTAGAACGCGGCCAGGCGGCGGCCGAGCGGTGAGCCGCCGCAGATGACGTACCTGACCCTGCCGCCCATGGCGTTGCGGATGCGCCGGAAGACGAGCGGGTCGTAGAAGGAACGGGTCGTGCGCAGGGCCCGGTTGGGGCCGCTGCCGGTGCCGGTCTGCCGGGCCTCCAGCGCCTCGCCGTACCGCACGGCCACCGCGGTCGCCCGGTCGAAGGCACCCTCCCGGCCGCCCTCCTCCGCCTTGGCGCGCGCGGAGTTGAAGATCTTCTCCAGCATGTACGGGATGGTCAGCAGGCAGGTCGGCCGGAAGGCGGCGAGGTCGGGCAGCAGGTCCTCGGCCTTCAGGCTCGGCGCGTGCCCCAGCCGGACCCGGGCGCGGACGCAGGCGATCGCCACCATCCGCCCGAACACGTGGGACATCGGCAGGAACAGCAGCACCGACGCCTCCTCGGCCGATCCGGTCCGGAAGACCGGGTGGAGGAGCTGGACGGCGTTGTCGACCTCGGCGAAGAAGTTCCCGTGCGAGAGGGCGCAGCCCTTGGGGCGGCCGGTGGTGCCGGAGGTGTAGATGAGCGTGGCGAGGGTGTCGGGGCCCAGCATGCCGCGCCGTACGGCGACTTCGCCGTCCGGCACCCCGGCGCCCAGCTCCGCCAGCCGGTCCACGTGCCCCTGCTCGATCACCCACAGGTGCCCGAGGTCCGGCAGCCGCTCCAGCTCGGGGCCCATCGCGGCGGCCTGGGCACCGGTCTCGGTGACCAGGGCGACCGCGCCGGAGTCGTGCAGGATCCAGCGGGTCTGGAAGACGGAGGAGGTGGGGTAGACGGGGACGGTGACCAGGCCGGCCGCCCAGGCGGCGAAGTCGAGCAGCGTCCACTCGTACCTGGTACGGGCCATCACGGCGATCCGGTCGCCCGGTGTCAGCCCCGACGCGATCAGGCCCTTGGCCACCGCGAACACCTCCGCGGCGAACGCGGCCGCCGTCACGTCCGTCCACCGGCCGTCGTCCGCCCTGCGGCTGAGCACGACGGCGCCGGGGTCGGACTCGGCGTTCTCGAACGGCAGGTCCGCCAGCGAGCCGTGCCGCACCGGCGGCGCGAACGGCGGGACGTACGCCTCCCGTACGGCGCCGTCCAGCCGGCGGGTCTCGGGTTCCACCAGGAGCGGCAGGCCGTCGTAGTCGGTGGCCTGGACGGGGGCGCCGGAGGAGACCGGGGCGCTCGGGTACGGAGTGGACACGGGGCGGCTCCTCGGGCGTGCAGCGGAGAACTGCTTGCTGCCTGACGTACGTGCCTCGGGAGGCGAGGCGTTCACCGGTGGCGGTCCCGCAGTAAGGAGTTACCGACGGTTAGGCAGGTGATCGTACGGGTCGGCTGTGGGGGGATCGTGCGGGTTCGGGGATGGTCCGGGAACGGGGGTGTGCAGCCTCGAGGATCATGTGAGAGGCGTTCGTGTCCCCTGGCTCACACCCCGCCGGACGGGGTCGCGAGCGAACCCGTCTCGACCCGCTCCTCGGCCGCGACATAGCATTACCTCCGGTAACATTACGTCAGGGCAAGCATCCTGGCCGAGCCGCACGGGAGCTGGACATGGCCGAGCGCCACCTGGGCCGCACCGGCACGGCACCGGGCCGCCCCCTCACCGGGCACCCGGGACCGCCCCGGCCCCGGCCGCGGCCCCCGCGGGTCGTCCGCGGGTGCGGCCGGAGCCTGCCGGGAGCATGAGATGACCACCGTCACCCTTTCCGGCACCCCCGCGCCGGCCCCGCTGCCGGCCCGCGGAGCCCTGCGCTCGCCGTTCCGGCGCCCTTCCCGGCGGGCGGGGTTCCCGCGCGACCGGCTGGTCCTGCCCGGCCTGCGCGTGGACCTGGCCCGGCTGGCCGCCTACGAACGGGCCTGCGGCTTCGCCCCCGGCCCCGACGACGCGGACGCGCTGCCCGTCACCTACCCGCACGTGCTCGGCTTTCCGCTGGCCATGCGCCTGATGAGCGGGCGGGACTTCCCGCTGCCGCTGCTCGGCCTGGTGCACACCTCGATCGGCATCGTCCGCCGCACCGGCCTGCCGGTCACCGGGGAGTACGAACTCGCCGTGCACATCGCCGGTCTCGCCCCGCACCGGCGCGGCACCGAGGCCACGGTGGTCACCGAACTGCGGGCCGGCGGGGACGCCGTATGGGAGTCACGGAGCACCTATCTCGCCCGGCACCGGACCGGCCCCGGCGCGGCTCCGGGGCCCGGAGAGGAACCGGGGCCCCGGGAGGAGCTGGGGCCGGGGAAGGA
The DNA here is from genome assembly GCF_023630175.1 of Streptomyces cellostaticus. Taxonomy (GTDB): domain Bacteria; phylum Actinomycetota; class Actinomycetes; order Streptomycetales; family Streptomycetaceae; genus Streptomyces; species Streptomyces cellostaticus_A. Next base: position 73,834 of record NZ_JALLIN010000020.1, read on the forward strand.
ACCGGGGCCGGGGAAGGAGCCACGGCCAACGCTTCCGGTGGCGGCCGAGTGGCGGCTCGCCGGTGACCTCGGCCGCCGGTACGGCGCCGCCTCCGGGGACCGCAACCCCATCCATCTGCACCCGCTGGCCGCCCGCCTCTTCGGCTTCCCGAGCGCCGTCGCGCACGGCATGTGGACGGTGGCCCGCTGCCTGGCCGCCCACGGCGCGCCCGAGGCGGCCCGGATCCGGGCCCGGTTCCGGGCACCGGTGCCGCTGCCGCTGCCGCTGCCGCTGCCGCTGCCGGGAACGGTGGCCTACGGCGCGGACGGCACCGGCCGTTTCGAGCTGCGCGGGGCCGGGGACCGGCCGTACCTCACGGGCGAGGTACGGGCGCCGGCCCCGTAGGCACTCCCGTCCGGACCCGGGACCTCAGGCGCCTCAGTCCTCGAAGGGGGGCGGGCTCCAGGGGCGGCCCCGCATCAGGTTGCCCAGGCCCGCCCAGGCGAAGTTCATCAGGGTGGCCGCCGCCTGCCGCGCCGTGGTGCCCGGGGTGGCGTTCGCCCAGGCGGCGAGCGACTCGGCGGCGCCGACCAGGGCCTCGGCGAGCCCGGCGACATCGCGCTCGGCGAGGTCCGGATCACGATGGGCCTCGCGAGCCGCGACGACGATCAGCCGGGTCACGAACGCGACGATCTCCTCGCGCATCGCGGCGACCTCGGCGGCGAACAACTCGCCGTGGGTACGGGCCTGGAGGTGCAGCACGGCCCAGCCGTCGGGGTTCTCGGCGGTGTGCCCGAAGAACGCCAGGAGCCCGTCCCAGAGCTGGCGGTCCGCGGGCAGGTCGGCGCGCACACCGGTGCGGACCGCCGCCGACAGGGCGCCCGCCTCCCGGCGGACGCACGCCGTGAAGAGGTCTTCCTTGGAGTTCAGGTAGAGGTACACCAACGGCTTGGAGACGCCCGCCAGTTCGGCGATCTCGTCCATCGACGCGGCCGTGTACCCGCGCCGGCCGAAGATCCGTACGGCGGCGTCGAGCATCTGGCGCTCCCGCACCGCACGCGGCATCCGCTTGGTCTTCACGGCACCCATGGGCAGAAGCCTAGAGGCTGTGCCGTCCGGACAGGCCGGTCTCGCGGCGGACCTCGGCCGGCCTCGCACCGGGCGGGCGGCCGGGAGGGTCAGGAGGCCTGGCTCCGCGCCCGGGTGGTGTCGTCGGCCTGGTCCTCCTGGCTGCGGTTGGAGTCCAAGCCGGCCTTCATCCGGTCCACCCGCTCCACCATCCGCACCGAGGCCCGCTCCCGCTCGCGGCGCAGCACCACCCAGCTGATCGGCGCCGACAGCACCAGCGCGAGCAGCAGCACCCACAGGAGGTTCGAGTCGCCGAAGCCGCGCGGGAAGATGCCGGAGTAGACGGCTCCCCAGACGACCACGAGGCAGCCGGCGAAGACGCCGAGGCGCATCAGCGTGTAGCGGAGCATCTCAATCCACTCTTCCGTGTCGTACGGTCCGAAATCCCACCGGGGGCATCGTCCAGTGAAACACGCCTGACGGACGATCTTCGCGGGGGGTCCGGGGCCTCAGGTCAGCGGGAGCAGCATGGTGATGTCGTCGCGGTGGTCGCCCGGGGCGACGCGGATGGCGCCGGGCACCCGGCCGACCTCCTCGTAGCCGCAGGAGGCGTAGAAGCGCTCCAGACCGAGGCCGCTCCGGCAGCCGAGCCGGATGGCGTCGATGCCGCCGAAGCCGCGGACCGCGCCCTCCGCCGCCGCCATCAGCTCGCGGCCGTACCCCTTGCCCTGGTGCCCGGGGTGGACCATCACGGTGTACAGCCAGACCCAGTGGGTCTGCAGCCGGTGCGTGTTGAAGGACACGAAGGCGGTGGCGGCCACCTCGCCCGCCTCGTCGTGTCCGACGAGCAGCCGCATGCCGCCGCCGGTCAGCGCGGCGAGCTGCTTGACCAGGGCCGGGCGTATGTCCTCCCGCGTCACCGGGGGCACGAACCCGACGGCTCCGCCCGCGTTGGTCACGTCCGTCCACAGCGCGAGGACACCCTCGTGGAGGGCGGGCGTGATCACTGGATCGAGCGTGAAGGTAAGGGACACCTCGCGAGTGTATCCCTTACCCGAATCCGCCCGGCCTGGGGGCCGCCGGCGGTCCGACCGCGCTCCCGGCCCCCGGGCGCCCCGGGGGCCGGGCGGGGTTCAGACCCGCATCGGCTGCGGGGACTCCCGGCGCAGGGGGTCGGGACCGTCGTACTCGCGGATGACCTCGTAGCGGGTGTTGCGCTCCACCGGACGGAACCCGGCGTCGCGGATCAGGTCCAGCAGGTCCTCGCGGGTCAGCTTGTTCGGCGTGCCGTAGTTGTCGGCGTCGTGGGTGATCTTGTACTCGACCACCGAGCCGTCCATGTCGTCGGCGCCGTGCTGGAGGGCGAGCTGGGCGGTCTGCACGCCGTGCATCACCCAGAAGACCTTCACGTGCGGGACGTTGTCGAACAGCAGCCGGGAGACGGCGAACGTCTTCAGCGCCTCGGCGCCGGTCGCCATCTGCGTGCGCGCCTGGAGCCGGTTGCGGACCTTGCCGTCCTTCACGTCCACGAAGTCGTGCTGGTAGCGCAGCGGGATGAAGACCTGGAACCCGCCGGTCTCGTCCTGCAGTTCACGCAGCCGCAGCACGTGGTCGACGCGGTGCCGGGGCTCCTCGATGTGGCCGTAGAGCATGGTGCACGGGGTCTTCAGGCCCTTCTCGTGCGCCAGCCGGTGGATGCGGGACCAGTCCTCCCAGTGGGTGCGGTGGTCCACGATGTGCCGGCGGACCTCCCAGTCGAAGATCTCGGCGCCACCGCCGGTGAGGGACTCCAGGCCGGCGTCGATCAGCTCGTCGAGGATCTCGGAGGCGCTCAGCCCGGAGATGGTCTCGAAGTGGTGGATCTCCGTCGCCGTGAAGGCCTTCAGCGACACGTCCGGCAGGGCGGCCTTCAGCTCGCGCAGCGAACGCGGGTAGTACCGCCACGGCAGGTTCGGGTGCAGGCCGTTGACGATGTGCAGCTCGGTGAGGTTCTCCGACTCCATCGCCTTGGCGAGCTTGACGGCCTCCTCGATGCGCATCGTGTACGCGTCCTTCTCCCCCGGCTTGCGCTGGAAGGAGCAGTAGGCGCAGGAGGCCGTGCACACGTTGGTCATGTTGAGGTGCCGGTTGACGTTGAAGTGCACCACGTCACCGTTCTTGCGGGTGCGTACCTCGTGCGCCAGCCCGCCCAGCCAGGCCAGGTCGTCCGACTCGTACAGCGCGATGCCGTCCTCGCGGGACAGCCGCTCGCCGGAGCGGACCTTCTCCTCCAGCTCGCGCTTGAGCCCGACGTCCATGCCTACACCTTTCTCCGACAGCCCGACCAACGGTATCCCCAGTGCCCCGACGGGCGACGTTCGCCCCGTCGGAACGTCCGGCACGCACTCCCGACGCAACCGCGCCCCGCCTCGACGGGCGAACACCGCCCGCCGCGGCACCAGGGCCGGTGGCGAGAGTCCCGTCGTCCGCCCGCGGGGCGGGCGGGACCTTCGCGACAGGCCCTAGACCTCCTCGGGCAGTTCCCCGACCCGGTTCTCCCACTTCGTGGACAGCACGACGGTGGTACGGGTCCGGGACACGCCCTTGGTCCCGCTCAGCCGCCGGATCGTCCGCTCCAGGCCGTCCACGTCCGTGGAGCGCACCTTGAGCATGAACGAGTCGTCGCCGGCGATGAACCAGCAGTCCTCGATCTCCGGCAGGTCCCGCAGCCGCTGCGCCACGTCCTCGTGGTCGGCGGCGTCGGACAGCGAGATGCCGATCAGCGCGATCACGCCGAGGCCGAGCGAGGCCGAGTCCACGGTGGCGCGGTACCCGGTGATGACGCCGGCCGCCTCCAGCCGGTTGATGCGGTCGGTGACACTGGGTCCCGACAGGCCGACGAGGCGCCCCAGCTCCGCGTAGGAGGCCCGGCCGTTCTCTCTCAGGGCCTGGATGAGCTGCCTGTCCACCGCGTCCATGCGATCGAAGCCTTCCGCTGAATAGTTCCCGAAGTGATGAGAGGTACTGCGACCCGCCCGGCTACCGGCCCGCTGCGCCGCCGCCCAGTTCGCCCTTCCAGCGCCGGTACAGGCCGTGCCCGACGCCCGCCGCGTCCAGCACCCGGCCGGCGACGAAGTCCACGAGGTCCTGGATGTGCGTGGCACCCGCGTAGAAGGCGGGCGAGGCCGGCACCACGCTCGCGCCGGCGTCGTCCAGGGCGACCAGGTGACGCAGGGTCTGGCCGTTCAGGGGGGTCTCCCGTACGGCCACGACGAGCGGCCGGCGCTCCTTCAGTGTGACGCTCGCCGCGCGCTGCAGCAGGTCCTTGGAGAGGCCGAGGGCCACACCGGCGACACAGGCCGTGGACGCCGGGACGATCAGCATCCCCCGCGCCGGGTACGACCCCGACGACGGTCCGGCCGCGAGGTCCCCCGCGCCCCAGTACCGCACTCCGGCGATGTCCACCTGGAACGTCCCGGGCTTGCCGTCGGCCCCCCTGGACAGCCATTCCCGCAGGTCCTCCTGCCAGTGGGCGTCCCGGAACGAGATCCCCGTCTCGTCCAGCAGGGTCAGCCGCGAGGCCCGGCTGACCACCAGGTCGACCGCCTCACCGGCGTCCAGCAGCGCCCGCAGCACGGCTGCCGCGTACGGCGTGCCGGAAGCTCCGGAGACCCCCACGATCCAAGGCGCGCGCTGCGTTTCTCCTGCGTTCACACCTTGAGCGTACCGGCGGACCGATTCGTGTTCAGGGCGGGTCGGCCCGACCGCGGCGCCGTGCCCCGCTCAGGGCGCCAGACCCCGCACCAGCAGGTCCAGCAGAGCGCACACGAACAGGGCGATACCGATGAAACCGTTGACGCTGAAGAACGCCCTGTTCACGCGGGACAGGTCGTGCGGGCGGACGATGGTGTGCTCGTAGCCGAAGGCACCCGCCACGACGACAAGGCCCAGCCAGAAGAACGCGCCCGCGTGGGTGGCGAGGCCGTACCAGACGAACAGGGCCGTGGTGACGGTGTGGCAGGCGCGGGCGCCCCAGACGGCGGCGGGGACGCCGAAACGGGCCGGGACCGACCTGACGCCGATCTCGCGGTCGGTCTCGACGTCCTGGCAGGCGTAGATCAGGTCGAAGCCGCCGATCCAGATGCCGACGGCGAGCCCGAGGATCACCGCGTTCCAGGACCACTCCCCGGTGATCGCCAGCCAGCCGCCGACCGGGCCCATCGCCTGGGCCAGCCCCAGGATGGCCTGCGGGAAGTCGGTGAACCGCTTGCCGTACGGGTAGACCACCATCGGGATCACGGCGACGGGCGCCAGGGCCAGGCACAGCGGGTTCAGCAGGGCCGCGGCGCCCAGGAACACCACGAGCGCGACCAGGGCGCCGGTCCAGGCGTGCCGCACCGACATCGCGCCGGTGACCAGCTCGCGGTGGGCCGTGCGCGGATTGCGGGCGTCGATCTCGCGGTCGATGATCCGGTTGACCGCCATCGCGAACGTGCGCAGGCCCACCATGCAGACCGTGACCAGCAGGAGCCGGCCCCAGTGGATGTTCCGGTCGAGCTGGAACATCGCGGTGAGGGCGGCGATGTAGGCGAAGGGGAGCGCGAAGACCGAGTGCTCGATCATCACCAGGCGCAGGAACGCCTTGGTGCGGCCGGGCCGCGGGAGGGCCGCGGAGGCGCTGCTCACAGGCCGTACTCCTTCCAGCGGCGGTCCACCAGGGCCGCCGTATCCGGGTCCGACAGGACCATCTCCGGCCATCCGCCGTCCCTCGTGTAGCCCTCCTCGGGCCACTTCCTGGTCGCGTCGATGCCCGCCTTGCCGCCCCAGAACTGCTGGTAGGAGGCGTGGTCCAGGTGATCGACGGGGCCCTCCACGACCGTGAGGTCGCGGGCGTAGTCCGTGTTGCCGAGGGCGCGCCAGGCGACCTCGTGCAGGTCGTGCACGTCGCAGTCGGCGTCCACGACCACGATCAGTTTGGTCAGGGACATCATGTGTGCCCCCCAGATCGCGTGCATCACCTTCTGCGCGTGCTTGGGGTACTTCTTGTCGATCGAGACGATCGCGCAGTTGTGGAAACCGCCGGCCTCGGGCAGGTGGTAGTCCACGATGTCCGGGACGATGATCTTCAGCAGCGGCAGGAAGAAGCGCTCCGTGGCGCGGCCGAGGGGGCCGTCCTCGGTGGGCGGCCTGCCGACCACGATCGACTGCAGCAGCGGCCGCTTGCGCATCGTCACGCAGTCGATGGTCAGTGCCGGGAACGGCTCCTGCGGGGTGTAGAAGCCGGTGTGGTCGCCGAAGGGGCCCTCCGGGAGCATCTCGCCGGGCTCCAGCCAGCCCTCCAGCACGACCTCGGCGTTGGCGGGGACCTGGAGCGGGACCGTCCTGCAGTCGACCATCTCGGTCCGCCTGCCCGCGAGGAACCCGGCGAACAGGTACTCGTCGATGTCGCCGGGCAGTGGCGCCGTCGAGGCGTAGGTCACGGCGGGCGGGCAGCCGAAGGCGATGGCGACGGGCAGTCGTTCGCCGCGCCGGGCCGCCACCTGGTAGTGGTTCCGGCTGTCCTTGTGGATCTGCCAGTGCATGCCGATGGTCCGCTTGTCGTGCCGCTGCAGGCGGTACAGGCCGAGGTTGCGGATGCCGGTCTCGGGGTCCTTGGTGTGGGTCAGGCCCAGGTTGAAGAAGGACCCGCCGTCCTGCGGCCAGGTGAACAGGGCCGGGAGCCGGTCGAGGTCCACCTCGTCGCCGTGCAGCACGACCTCCTGCACCGGCGCGTGGTCGGGCTTCACCTTCTTCGGCGGCACGTGCGCCATCGCGCCGAGCTTCCCGAACGCCTCGCGCACGCCCATGAATCCGTGCGGCAGCTCGGGCCGCAGCAGCCCGCCGATCTTCTCGGAGATCTCGCCGTACGACTTCAGGCCGAGCGCCTTCAGCAGCCGCCGGTCGGTGCCGAAGACGTTCATCGCGAGGGGCATCGCGGAGCCCTTCACGTTCTCGAACAGCAGCGCGGGGCCGCCCGACTTCTGGACCCGGTCGACGATCTCCCCGACCTCCAGGTACGGATCGACCTCGGCCTTGATGCGCTTGAGGTCTCCCTCGCGCTCCAGCGCCCTGAGCAGGGAGCGAAGATCGTCGTAAGCCATGCGCCCCAGTATCGCCGACGTACCGCTTTGTCCCGCGCCCGCCCCCGCCCGGCCGTGGGGGCGCAGGGGCGCGACCCCCGGGCCGGCACGGCCGTCACCCGATAGCCTGGGCTCGTCGCCGGGGCCGTCCCACACCTTGGGGAGATCGCACGTCATGCTCAGGTATCTGCCGGTCCTGCTGGTGCTGGCACTGTGGATCCACGCCTTCGTCGACTGCCTGAACACCCCCGAGGAAGAGGTGCGCCACCTGCCGAAGGGCGTGTGGCTGCTCGTCGTGCTGCTCTCCGGCTGGATGCTGGTGGGCCCGGTGGCCTGGCTGGTCGCCGGCCGGGTTCGGCAGTCGGCCGCCGCGAACGGCGGCACGGCCGCCGGGCGGGGTCCGGACTCGGGCTGGGTCGCCCCCGACGACAATCCCGAGTTCCTGAAGTCCCTCGAGCGGGACGACCCCGGGAGCGGCTGATCCCGCGGCACCGGACCGGCCCGTCACCCTCGGGGGGCGAGGCCGAGGCGCCGACGCCGCGGGCGGCCGCCGGGCCGGTCCGGAAGGCGGGCGCCGGGGCGTGCTGCCGGTGCGCGCGTCGGCGCCGCCGACGGGCGCGGGCCGACGCGCGCAGGGTCAGTCGCCCCGGAGCACCAGGTCGAGCAGTCCGGGGAAGCGGGCGTCGAACTCCGCCCGCCGCAGCCGGTTCACCCGCTTCGGGCCCTCGTCGCGCTGCTCCACGAGACCGGCGCCGCGCAGCACCGCGAAGTGATGGCTGAGGGCCGCCTTGCCGACCGGCACGTCGAAACTGCCGCAGCTACGGGACCAGTCGGCGGAACCGGCCAGTTCCCGGACGAGCGTGAGGCGCACCGGGTCGGCCAGCGCGGCGAGCGCGGCGGGCACGGGCACCTCGTCGGGGTGGGTGTGCTCCGGGGCGGCCCGGTGACTGCTCGCGGCCATGCCGTTCTCCTCGCCGCGGGGCCGGCCCCGCACCGTTCCCGCTCGTTCCCGCTTGCCGAGTGTTCGATGAGAAGCATACACTCATGAGTGTTCGCTTTTCGTTGAACATCGACCCGAACGGGGAGTCCGGCATGCGCGCGATCGAGTTCCAGCGGTACGGCGGTCCCGAGGTGCTGACGGCGGTGGCGGCCGAGGCGCCCGGGCCGGGACCCGGGCAGGTGAGCGTCGACGTGGCCTGGGCGGGCGTCAACTTCGCCGACCTCAAGGCGCGTTCGGAGGGCTACCGGGTGCCGCGGCTGCCGTTCGTCCCCGGCCTGGAGGTCTCCGGCCGGGTCCGGGCGCTCGGCCCCGGCGTCACGGGCCTGTCCGTCGGCCAGGAGGTGGCGGCCCTCACCGAGGGCGGGGCGTACGCGGAGGTGGTGGTGGCCGAGGCGGCGACCGTCTTCCCGCTCCCGGACGGCATGGACCTTCGCACGGCGGCGGCCCTCCCGACGGTCCTGCCCACGGCCTACGCCCTGCTGCACTCCGTGGGCCGGCTCCAGCCCGGCGGGACGGTGCTCGTCCAGGGCGCGGCCGGCGGAGTCGGCACGGCGGTGGGCCAGTTGGCGCGAGCGGCGGGCGCCGGCGCGGTGTACGGAGTGGTGTCCCGCGCGGCCAAGGCGGCCCACGCCAAGGAGTACGGCTACGACGAGGTGTTCACCGGCGACTTCCGGCAGCGGGTGCGGGAGGCGACCGGCGGCCGGGGCGTGGACCTGGTGCTGGACCCCGTCGGCGGTGACACCCTGCGCGACGGCCTGGCCTCGCTGGCCGTCTTCGGCCGCCTGGTCTCCTTCGGCAACGCGAGCTCGGCCGAGCCGTGGTCCGTCGGCCCGCCCGAGCTGTACCCGCTGGGCGCCTCCGTCTCCGGGTTCTCGATCCTGGCCCTCGCCGGCACGGCCCCGGCCGAGCTGCGCCGCCTGACCGCAGCGGCCTTCGCGAAGGTGGCCGACGGCACGGTGTCGCTGCCGGTGACGGCCGAGTTCGCACTGGAGGAGGCGGCGGACGCGCACCGTCTGATGGGCGCCCGCACGAGCACGGGCAAGCTGCTGCTGCGCGTGGGGGCCTGAGAGCCCGGGTGGGGCCCGGGTGCCCGTCGCCGCGATCCCGCCGCCGCCCGCGACGGACGGCCGCGCGGCGTCAGGTGTACTGCCCGGGCAGGGGCTCCGACGCCTCCCGGTCGGGTGGCGGGGACGGGGTGCCCAGGTTGCCGATCATGCGCTCGAACCTGGTGCGCCAGGCCGTCTCCGCCCCGCCCTCGCCCTGGTACTCGTGGGTGAAGCGCAGCACGCACCCGCCCTGCCGCTCACGCTCCAGGTGGAACCGCAGCCGGCCGCCCGTCACGGCGTACTCGGCGACCCGGTCCACGTCCCACGCGGTGACCCGGCCGGCCCCCAGGTCCCGGAAGGCGACCTCGCCGTCGAGTCTGGGCTCGAGAACGTCGACGGCGGTGAGCCAGCCCCCGAGTCCCGCGGGCGTGGCCACCGCCGTCCAGACCTCTTCCATGGTCCTCGGGAGCCGCACCAGGAAGTGGAGTATGTGCGTGTTCCCGTGCGTCTGGCTGATGCCCTGTTCGATGGAACCGCTCATGGCACCAGTGTCACCGACGGGGCGTTCACACGCCCGCGTACGAGTGCTTGCCGGTGACGAAGATGTTGACGCCGTAATAGTTGAACAGCCAGCAACCGAACGCGATCAGCGCCAGGTAGGCGGCCTTGCGGCCCTTCCAGCCGGCCGTGGCCCGCGCGTGCAGGTAGCAGGCGTAGGCGATCCAGGTGATGAAGGACCAGGTCTCCTTGGGGTCCCAGTTCCAGTAGCGGCCCCAGGCGTCGCCCGCCCAGATCGCGCCCGCGATGATCGTGAAGGTCCACAGCGGGAAGACGGCCGCGTTCACGCGGTAGGCGAACTTGTCCAGCGAGGCCGAGGCGGGCAGCCGCTCCAGCACCGAGCGCGCGAAGGCTCCGGGCTTGCCCCCGGACTCCAGCTTGCTCTCGTAGGAGTCCTTGAACAGGTAGAGGATCGTGGCGACCGCGCCGACGTAGAACACCGCGCCGCAGAAGATCGCGGTGGACACGTGGATGTACAGCCAGTAGGAGTGCAGCGCCGGGACGAGCTGGTCGCTGGCGGTGTACAGCACGGTCACGGCCAGACCGAGGTCCAGCAGGACGGTGGTGACCAGGAACAGGCCGAGCCAGCGCACGTTCTTCCGCAGCGCCAGCAGCGCGAGGTACACGCCGACGGCGACCGTGGAGAAGGTGATGTTGAACTCGTACATGTTGCCCCACGGCGCCCGCTCCACGGAGGCCGCGCGGGCGACGACGCCGGCGAGCTCCACGAGGAAGGCGAGCACGGTGAGCGAGACGGCGATCCGGCCGTACATGTCGCCCTGCTCGTCACCGCCGTGCGCGCCGGGCCCGTCCGGCACGTCCCGCGCACCGGACGCGGAGCGCACGACGACCTTCGGCCGCTCCAGGACGGCGGTCGCGCCGGCGCTCCTGACGGTGACGGCGGGCGCGCCCGCCCCGCGTTCGGCGCCGGCGGTCAGCGCGGCGGCCGTACGGCCGACCTTGCTGCGGCTGCCGAACAGCCACTCCGTGATGTACGCGAAGAAGGCCAGCGTGTAGACGGCCATGGACGAGTAGATCAGTGTGTTGCTGACGCTCGCCAGGTGTTCGTTGGTCGCGGCGGCGAGCTCGGTTGCGGCGGCGAGAGTCACTTCTCGGCCCCTTCGGCAGGTCCAGCGGGGGATGGGGTGGAGTCGTCGTCGGGGTCGGATGCCCCCGGCGCCCGGTCGTAGAGGTTCGCGGCGAGGTCACCCAGCTCCTCAGGCACCTTGGCGGACTCGCTGCGGCCGAGCCCGGCCATCTCGACCACGGTGACACCGTCGGCGCCGCGCACCGCGCGCACCCACACGCGGCGGCGCTGGATGAACAGGGAGGCGGCCAGGCCGAGGATCGCGCCGAGCGCGCCGACGAGCGCCCAGCCACCGCCCGGCTCCTGGACGATCTCGAAGCCGGCCCACTCCTTGACGCCCTTCTCGAGCGTGATCGAGCCGGCGCCGTCGGGGAGCTTCATGGTCTGCCCCGGCTTGAGGTTCCCCCTGAGCTGCCGGCCCTCGGCGTCCTTGAAGCCCTTCATGTGGGTCTTGTCGAGCTGGTACACGCTCTGCGGGATGCCCGAGTTGACCCCGAGGTCGCCGTGGTACGGCTCCAGGTTCAGCACGGGGTTCAGCAGCGCCGGGAACTGCGAGAGCACCGAGGCGCCGCCGCCGTAGGTGGGCAGGAAGAAGGCCCGGACGCCGAGCTGGTCCTTGCCGCCCCTGGCGTCGCGGTAGCCGTCCATCACCTTGATCACGCCCTGCGAGGTGACGTTGCCGTCGAGCGGCAGCAGCGGCACGGCGTCCTGGTAGACGACCTTGCCCCTGCCGTCGCGCACGGTGATGACGGGAGCGTAGCCGTGGCTGACGAGGTAGACCTTGGCGTCGCCGATCTCCAGCGGCTCGTTGACCTTGATGGTGGTCGTCCTGTCCGTGCCGTCCGCGCCCTCGCTGTAGCGGACCTTCGCCTGGAAGGTGCGCGGGGTGCCGCGGTTGGGGCCGGTCAGCTCGTAGGTGCCCTGGAAGTCCTTGAGGCCGAAGCTGAACGGCGACAGGTCGTCGGTGGTGAACAGGCTGCCGGACTTGAAGTCGTCGTACATCGGCAGGGCGTTGGAGAAGCCGTCGCCCTCGACCATCAGCTTGGTGCCGTCCGACTTGTACATCTGGCCCGAGGCGAAGGCGACCAGCAGCACGATCAGCGCGATGTGGAAGACCAGGTTGCCCAGCTCACGGACGTAACCCTTCTCGGCGGCGACGGCGTCACCGGCGACATGGGCCCGGAAGCGGCGCCCGCGCACGAGCGCGAGCGCGGCCTCGCGGACCTGCTCGGGCTCGGCCTCGGTTCGCCAGGTGGTGTAGGCGGGCAGCCGGTCGAGACGCCGGGGCGCGCCCGGCGGACGGCCGCGGAGCTGGCCGACGAACTGCCAGGTGCGCGGGACGATGCAGCCGATGAGGGAGACGAACAGCAGGATGTAGATCGCGGAGAACCACACCGAGCTGTAGACGTGGAAGAGGCCGAGCCGGTCGTAGACCGGCGCGAGCGTGGTGTGGGCCGCGCGGAAGTCGTCGACCTTGGTCGCGTCGGCGCCGGTCTGCGGGATCAGCGAGCCGGGGATCGCGCCGAGCGAGAGCAGCAGGAGCAGCAGCAGCGCCACCCGCATGGAGGTGAGCTGCCGCCAGAACCAGCGGGCCCAGCCGATGACGCCGAGGCCCGGCAGACTCACGGCCTCCTCCTGCGGCGCGGTGGAGAGCCGGGAGCCGGCCGCCCCCAGCTCCTCCTGCTCGGGGCCCTTGTCGGTGTCGGTCGTGCTCATCGATCAGATCCCCACAGTGAAGCCGTCGGACCAGCTCTGCATCTCGTTCACCAGGTGGTCCCAGGCCCCGGTCAGCAGCAGCACACCGGTCACGATCATCATCGTGCCGCCGGCGCGCATCACCCAGACATAGTGGCGCTTGACCCAGCCGAAGGCGCCGAGCGCCTTGCGGAAGGCGACCGCGGTGAGGACGAAGGGCACACCGAGGCCGAGGCAGTAGGCGATCATCAGCACCGCGCCGCGCCCGGCGCTCGACTCGTGCCAGGAGAGGAAGTTCACCGCGGCGAGCGTCGGCCCGATGCAGGGCGTCCAGCCGACGCCGAACAGGGCCCCCAGCAGGGGCGCGCCCACCAGGCCCGCGGTGGGCCGCCTGTGGAAGCGGAACTCGCGCTGGGTGAACCAGGGCATCAGCCCCATGAAGAAGACGCCCAGCAGGATCATGAGCACGCCGAGCACCCGGGACAGGGTGCTCTTGTTGTCCTGGAGGGTCCAGCCGAAGTAGCCGAACAGCGCGCCGCTGGAGATGAACACGGCGCTGAAGCCGAGGACGAACAGCGAGGCACCGGCGACCATGCGGCCCCGTCTGGCCTCGGCGAGGTCGGTGCCGGCGATCCCGGTGACATAGGAGAGGTAGCCGGGGACGAGCGGCAGCACGCAGGGCGAGAAGAAGGAGACCAGGCCGCCGAGCAGCGCGATCGGCAGGGCGACCAGCAGGGCCCCGTTCAGCACGGTGTCGTTCGGGCCGGTTCCGGCGGCGGCCAGCAGGAGAGTCGCGCTCACGTCACTTCTCCGCCAGGACCGGCTTGAGCATCTTCAGCAGCGCGGTGTCGTCGAGCGCCTCCAGCGCCCGCGCGGCGACCTTCCCGTCCTTGTCGATGACGAGCGTGGAGGGGATGAGCTGCGGGTTGAGCGTGCCCTTCTTGAAGCGGAGCATCAGCTTGCCCGTCGGGTCGTACAGGCTCGGGTAGCCGATCCCGTGCTCCTGCTCGAAGGCGAGCGCGGGGGTGGTGCTGGTGTCCCGGGTGTTGATCCCGACGAACTGCACGCCCTTGCCCTCGTAGGCCTTGGAGACCTTGGCGAAGTACTGGGCCTCCTCCCGGCACGGCCCGCACCAGGAACCCCAGACGTTGACGACGACGACCTCGCCCTTGTAGTCGGCGATGTCGAGGGTCTTGCCGTCGATGGTCCTGCCGGACAGGTCGGGCGCGGCGGCCCGGTCGCCCTTGGACGCGGTGTCGATGCCGTTGTTGCCGGTGACGAAGTTGGTGTTGCCGCCTCCGCCGGAGGTGCCGCCGTTGCCGCACGCGGACAGGGTCAGGGCCGCTACGGCGGCCATGGCGCCGAGCAGGACGGCGCGGCTGCGGGTACTCATGTGAAAAGTTTCGCATGCCTGTTCCGGCGATCTCGCGCGCCCCCCTGGTGGGCGGAAAACCGCATTTCAGGAGCTATTTACACGGGGCATTCGGGACAATTCATCATGTCGCGTCACCCGCGGCCGACCCGGTGTCCCGCAGGTACTCCTTCCAGCCCCCGGCCGGCCGCTGCCCCACCTCCAGGGCGCGCAGCCGCGCGAGCACCTCGGGCTTCTGCGCGTCCATCCAGTCCACGAACTGGCGGAAGGAGACGAGGCGCACGTCACCGCCCTTCTCCCTCTCCCGCGCGATGTGCGTGAGGGCCTGCTCGACGGCGTCCATGTAGATGCCGCCGTTCCACTGCTCGAAGTGGTTGCCGATGAAGAGGGGCGCCCGGTTCGTCCCGTACGCCCGCTCGAAGCCCTGGATGTAGGCCTGCGCGGACTGGGTCCGCCAGGCCGCATGGTGGCGGGCGGGCGCGTTGGTCGAGTTGACGGACTGGTTGGCCAGCATGTTGTAGTCCATGGACAGGACCTCGAAGGAACGTCCGGGGAAAGGTATCTGCTGGAGCGGCAGGTCCCAGATCCCCATCCGCTTCAGCGGCCACACCTGGCGGCCGCCCGGCGAGGAGGCGTCGTAGCGCCAGCCCAGCTCACGGGCGGTGGGCAGCAGGTTCTTCTGGCCGAGCAGACAGGGGGTGCGGCCGCCGACCAGTTCCTTGTCGTAGTCGAACGGCAGCGACGGCAGGTCGGTCCATCCGGTGTTGGTCCGCCATTCCTTCACGAAGGCCTTCGCCTGCCGTATCTCGCTCCGCCACTGCTGGGGGGTCCAGTTGCCGACCGAACCCGAACCGGCGCAGAAGTGCCCGTTGAAGTGGGTGCCGATCTCGTGCCCCTCGAGCCAGGCCCGGCGCACGTTGGCCAGGGTCGACCTGATGTGGGGGTCGCTGAGGTAGCCGATGTCGGAGGCGCCGCGCGGGTTGTTCGGGGGCTCGTACAGCCGCTTCTTCGACTCGGGCAGCAGATACAGCCCGGAGAGGAAGAAGGTCATGCTCGCGCCGTGCTCCTTGGCCAGGTCGAGGAAGCGCGGGAAGAGGCCGTTGCCGACCTCACCGGCGCCGTCCCAGGAGAAGACCACGAACTGCGGCGGGGTCCGGCCCGGCTCCAGCGGCTCGGGCTTCGCGGGCTGATGCGGCTGCCGGCCGGTGTACGAGGTCGAGCCGTCGCCGATGGGCCGGGCCGGGCGCGCCGTGCCACGGCCCCGGCCCGCCCCGTCCTTCCCGCCGTCCGCCCGGCCGGAACCGGACGACCCCCCGCCCCCGTCCGAGGACGCGAGGGTTCCGCAGCCCGCGAGCGGGGCCGCGGCCGCCGCGGCCGCGCCGAGGCCCAGTGCTCCCCTGCGGGAGAGCATCCGGCCGGTCCGGGAGGAGGTGCGCATGGATATCCCCGATTCGTCACGTCTGCTGGTGGTCACCCAGTCAGAGGGCATGACGATCGGGGAGGTTCCAATACTTTCTTATGTTTTTCGTAACAGAACAGGCAAAAGGGTGGATCAGGCCCCGAAGGCCTTGCCCTGCGCGGCCCCCGCACCCTTCTGGGGCTTGGCACCGGCCCGGAGATGCACCGGGACCAGGTCGATGGCGGGCTCGGAGTAGCCGACCGAGACGATCCGCTCACCCTGGAAGGTGAAACTCGTCAGCGACGCGAGGGTGCACTGCCGCTTGCGCGGGTCGTGCCACAGCCGCCGCTTCTCGACGTAGGACCGCACGATCCAGATCGGGAGCTGGTGGCTCACCAGCACCGCCTCGTGCCCGCGGGCCCGGTCCCGGGCCGCGTGCAGCGCGCCCATCATGCGCACGACCTGGTCGACGTACGGCTCGCCCCAGGACGGCCGGAACGGGTTGACCAGGTGCTTCCAGTTCTCGGGCTTGCGCAGCGCGCCGTCCCCGACCCCGAAGGTCTTGCCCTGGAAGACGTTGCCGGCCTCGATGAGCCGCGCGTCGGTGGCCAGGTCGAGTCCGTGCGCCTTGGCGATCGGGGCGGCGGTCTCCTGCGCGCGCTCCAGCGGGGAGGCGCAGACGTGGGTGACGTCCCGGGCGGAGAGGTGCTCGGCCACCCGGTCGGCCATCTTCCGGCCCAGCTCGGACAGGTGGTAGCCGGGCAGCCGCCCGTAGAGGATGCCGTCCGGGTTCTCGACCTCGCCGTGCCGCATGACGTGGACGACGGTGATGTCCTTCTCGCTGCCGTTGCTGCTCATGCTGCCGTGGCCTCCGCGGCCGCTCGGGCCGCCGCCGGGAGGGCGTCGGCGATCTTCTGGATGGCCCGCTCGTCGTGGGCCGTGGACACGAACCAGGACTCGAAGGACGACGGCGGCAGGTAGACGCCGTTCGACAGCAGCGAGTGGAAGAAGGCGGTGAAGCGGAACGACTCCTGCCGCTTGGCGTCCTCGTAGTCCCGCACCTGCCGGTCGGTGAAGAACACGGAGAACATGTTGGAGGCGGTCTGCAGCCGGTGCGCGACGCCCTCCTTGCTCAGCGCCTCGGTCACGAGGCCCTGGATCCGGGTGGAGACCGCGTCGACCGTGTCGTACGCGGCGTCGTCGAGCAGCCGGAGCTGGGCCAGCCCGGCGGCGGTGGCGACGGGGTTTCCGGAGAGGGTGCCGGCCTGGTAGACGGGCCCGGCGGGCGCGAGGTGGGCCATGACGTCGGCCCGGCCGCCGAAGGCGGCGGCGGGGAAGCCGCCGCCCATGACCTTTCCGAAGGTCATCAGGTCGGGCTTGACCCCGTCGACGCCGTACCATCCGGCGCGGCTGGTGCGGAAGCCCGTCATCACCTCGTCGGAGATGTACAGGGCGCCGTTCTTCCGGCACGCGTCCTTGAGCCCCTGGTTGAAGCCGGGGGCCGGCGGGACGACACCCATGTTGCCCGGCGAGGCCTCCGTGATGACACAGGCGATCTCGCCCGGGTGCCGGTGGAAGGCCTCCTGCACGGCCTCCAGGTCGTTGTAGGGCAGCACGATCGTGTCGCCCGCCTGGGCGCCGGTGACACCGGGCGTGTCGGGCAGCGCGAAGGTGGCGACGCCGGACCCGGCGGCGGCCAGCAGGGAGTCCACGTGGCCGTGGTAGCAGCCGGAGAACTTGATGACCTTGGACCGCCGGGTGAAGCCCCGGGCCAGCCGGATCGCCGACATGGTCGCCTCGGTGCCGCTGCTGACCAGCCGCACCTCCTCGACGGGCTCCACCCGCGCGACGATCTCCTCGGCGAGGGCGACCTCACCCTCGCCCGGGGTGCCGAAGGACGTGCCGCGGGCGACGGCTTCCTGGACGGCGGCGATCACCTCGGGGTGCGAGTGGCCGAGGATCATCGGTCCCCAGGAGCACACCAGGTCGACGTACTCCCGCCCATCGGCGTCGGTCAGGTACGGCCCCTTGCCGGAGACCATGAACCGGGGCGTACCGCCCACGGCCCGGAAGGCGCGCACCGGCGAGTTCACGCCACCCGGCGTGACGGCCGACGCGCGGTCGAAGAGCGCCTGCGACACGGGCGCTTCGTAGGGATAGGGCAGTTCGCTCATGGCACTCATGACGTGCGGCTTCTCCGGCCTCTCGGACTCCGGTTCGGGTGGTGACCACCTCAGGGTAGGCCGCGCCCCGGGCATCGAGCGGCCGGCCTCGGGGTCACGGCCGCGCCATCTGCGAGACTGAGAGCTGATACACACAGCTCATACGGCACGTAGTGATCAGTGACCGGGTTGATCCCGCGGACTGGTGTTTCACCGCACGTTTCGGCGAGCGGCCGTGGGGGAGGTCACTGACACGATGATCGGGTTGCGCGGCGGGGGCCACGCGTCCTAGAAAAGCAGTCGGGTGGAGATATGCATCGCGGTGGCGGACTGGGCGAGGGGACTGACGACCTGGGTCCTCGGCGCGCCCGGCGGGGAAGACACCGGCGCCAGGTGGAGGAAACGACCGAGACACGTCAGGCCGACGCACGTCAGACTCAGGATGTTCCGGGTGAGCCCGAGCGGAACGACCGGCGGATCGAACGGTCACGGGCGGTAGGCAGAAATGGTGGTCGGGTGGGGGTGACCTACAAGTACTTCGGCGCGCCGGACGGCGCGACGGCGGCCCGCGTCCCCATCTCGATGCGCCCCGAGGAACTCGGCGGCGACGAGCTGGGCATGAACGGCATGTTCACCAAGATCAAGCCGGAGACGATGGCCGCCATGGTGCTGACCGGCATCGAGGGCGTCCCCCTGCACAAGGTGCCACCACTGGAACTGGTCGTCCTGCACCCCGACTACGCCGTGGTCAAGCTCCCGATGACGGTCGTCGACCCGCTCCGCGGCATCGGCGAGGAAGCGGTGGGCGCGGCGGCGTTCATCTGGTCGACGGTCCCGGACCGGGGCGGTCCCCGTGATGCGTTCAACGTGTACCAGTTGCTCCACGAGTGGCAGGACTTCAGCCACCGGCTGCACGAGGCGGGGCATCAGCCGTACTGCCTGGTGTGGCCCTGATCCGGGGTTTCACCGAGAACGGGCGGGGCTTTCGGGCTCCGCCCTTGGCGTCGCCGCGCTCCAGGAAGCGGATGCGGAGGACGGCCGGCACCGAGGCGTGACCGACCGGCCCGGCCGTCGGCTGCCGCGGGTCACGGCTCGTCCCGACCGTGGCGAACGGCTCCCCCGCCTTCGGCCGGTACCGGCCCCGTACGGACGGGACCGGCTACGAGCCCTGGGCGCTCCAGGCCGCCGAGTTCTCCGGCAGCCGTATCACGAGCATCACGTCCTTCCGCGACACCGCGCGCCCCTTCCCCCCTCCTCGGCCTGCCGGAGCGCCTGAGCGCCGAAGCCGGCCCCGGCGTCCCGGCGTGATCGTCCGCCGCCGCCCTCGGCGAGGATGCGGGCGCCCGCGGGTGCGGGCACGGCCGTGGCCGGGCCCGCACCCGGCACGGCCCCGAGCCGGCGGCCGGCCGTCTCCCGGGCTCTTCCCGGGCGGGGTCTTCGGACCCCGCCTTCGCCGTGCCGGGCCGGGCCACGCCGGACCGGGTCCATGGGAATGGCGGCGCGGCCCAGTCGTCTACAGTACCGTAGACAGTCTACGGAACTGTAGACGGCTGGGGTGCGGTGCGCCCGGAGAGGACTCTTGCCGATGACCACACCCGTGGTTCTGTCGTCGCAGCTCGCGGTGAACCCGCTCGACGCGCAGTCACTGCTGGCCGCGTTCGGGGTACTCGGGGTCGGTGTGGTGATGTTCGCCGAGACCGGCCTGCTGGTCGGATTCTTCCTGCCCGGTGACTCCCTGCTGTTCACGGCCGGCCTGCTGTGCACCGGCACCGGGCGGCACGGCGTGCACCTGTCCCTGGGGCCGCTGCTGGCCGCCGCGGCGTTCGGCGCCCTGGCCGGCGCCCAGTGCGGCTATCTGATCGGGCGCCGGGCGGGCGGTGCCCTGCTGGCGCGCAGCCGCTCGGCGCGGCTGCGCGAGGGCGCGGAGCGGGCGGAGGAACTGCTCGGGCGTTACGGACACGCCAAGGCGATCTTCCTGGCGAGGTTCGTGCCGGTGGTGCGGACCGTGCTCAATCCGCTGGCGGGCGCCCTGGAGGTGCCCCTGCGGGCGTTCACCGTCTGGCAGGTCGTCGGCGGCCTGGTGTGGAGCCTCGGCCTGACCCTGGCGGGCTACGCGCTGGGCTCCTCGATCCCGAACGTCGACCGCTATCTGCTCCCGCTGGTCGCGCTGATCGTCGTGGTGTCGCTGGTTCCGCTCGCCGCCGAGCTGTACCGGGGCCGCGGGCGGGCCGAGGAGAAGGAGGTCCGCGGATGATCCCCGCCCTCGCCGGGACGCCGCTCGACGGCTGCGCGCCCGCGCTCCGGCACCGGTGTCCGGCGCCGGAGGGCCGGACGGCCGCGCCGCGTCCACCGCTGCGCCCCTCGTGAAACGCGAGGACACCGCCGAACTGGCCGGCAGCACCGGCCTCGGCGCGTGGGCGGCGTTCATCGTGCTGGCCATGGTCGTCGCCGGCCGGGGCGGTTCGCCGCTGTGGCTGGACGACGCCGGCCTCGCCTGGGCGGTCGGCCACCGCCCCGACCTGGCCGTGGCCGTGGCACGCGGCGTGACCGGCACCGGTACGGGCGTCGTCCCCTACGTCCTCGCGGCCGTGGCCGGCGTCGTGGCGGGACGCACCGGGCGGCAGCGGCTGCTCGCGGCCGCGCTCTGCCTCGCCTGCCTCGGACTCGGCCAGGCGCTGCGGTACGGCGTGATGGAACTGGTCCACCGGCCGCGCCCACCGCACGGGGACTGGGCGACCCACGCGAGCGGCTGGGCGTTCCCGTCCGGGCACACCACCACGGCCGCCCTCACCGCCGGGATACTGATCGTCGCGCTGACCCTGCGCGCCCCGCGCGGGGGCACGGCACTGCGGGTCGCCGTCGGCTGCTGGGGTCTGCTGGTGGGCCTGAGCCGCTGCTATCTCGGCGTGCACTGGCTCACCGACGTCATGGGCGGCTGGCTGTTCGCCGCGGGCTGGCTCGGGGCGTGCCTGTGCGCGGCCGCCCACCTGCCGCCCGCCTCCTTCCCCACCCGCCCGACCGATCCGGCCGCGAGGCAGACGGAGGACCATGCGCCCCAGGATCCTGGTGGTCGAGGACGATCACGCCCTGCGTGACGTGCTGCGCCGCGGCCTGTACGAGGAGGACTTCGACCCGGTCCCGGCCGCGGACGGCGCGACCGCCCTGCGGCTGGCCACCGCCGGCGTCGCGGCGGTCGTCCTGGACGTCGGCCTGCCCGACGCGGACGGCCGGGACGTGTGCCAGGCGATGCGGGCCAACGGCTGCCTCGCCCCGGTGATCTTCCTGACCGCCCGGCACCGGCTCACCGATCGCCTGGCGGGGTTCTCCGCCGGGGGCGACGACTACCTGCCCAAGCCCTTCCACCTCGCCGAACTCGCCGCCCGGCTGAGAGCCGTACTCAAACGGAACCCCGCGCACGAGGTGGTCTCGGCCGGTGACCTGGTCCTCGACGCGGTGGACCACCTGATGACCGTGCACGGCACCCGGGTCGCCCTGTCCCCCACCGAGTTCCGGCTGCTGGCCACCCTCGTCGCCGCGGACGGCACCCTCGTGCGCCGCCGTGACCTGGTGCGGGCCGGCTGGCCCGAGGGCGCGCAGGTCAGCGACAACACGCTGGACCAGTACCTGAGCCGGCTGCGCCGCAAGCTGCGCGAGGCCGGCAGCGGCCGGACGGTCGGCACCGCGCGCGGAGTCGGGCACCGCCTGTCATGAACCGTGCCTCACGTACCCCGCGCCGCCTCGCCCCGCGCACTCTCCGCGGCCGCCTCTCCCTGGTGGCGCTGACCACCGCCGCCCTGCTGATGACGATCCTGACCGTGCTGTTCAACACCGTGATGGACCGTCGTCTGCGGCACCAGGCGGACGACGAACTGCGCAGCCGGGCGGCGGCCGTCGCCGCCACCGTCGACACCACGGGACGCCGGGCGCGTGTCCTGGAAACCGTCAACGACCGTCTGCTCGACACGAATGTGTGGATCTACGCCGGCACCCGGCTGCTGGAGAGACCGCCGTCCGCCGAGGCGGGCAGCCCGCCGGCCCGGGCCGCCGGCCGGCTGGCCTCGCGGGGCGGGGACGCCTGCGCGACCGTCCTGGACCTCGGCCGCCGGCCCGTCCGGCTGTGCTCCCGGACCGTCCCCGGCCGGCGTGCCGCTGCCACCGTCGTCACCGCCCTGGACCTGACCCCGTACCGCGGTTCGGCCGACACCCTGCTGGTGGGGTCGCTCCTGCTGGACGTCGTGATGCTCGGCTGCACCTACGTGCTCACCCGCCTGTCCGTCGGCCGGGCCCTGCGCCCGGTGCGGACGATGACCGACCGGGCCGCGCGGTGGAGCGCGGTGGGCTCGGACCAGCGCTTCGGCACGGAGGACCATCCGGCCGAACTCGCCCGCCTGGGCGCCTCCCTGGACGCGCTGCTGGACCGCATACGCACCGTCCTGCGCCACGAGCGGCAGCTCACCGCGGAGCTGTCCCACGAACTGCGCACGCCGCTCACCCGGATCGTCATGGAACTCGACTGGTGGCGGGCGCGTCCCCGCACGGACGCCGAGACGAACACCGCCCAGGAGACGATCGCGGAGGCCGCCCGGTCCATGCGCACGATCTGCGACACGCTCCTGGACGACGCCCGCGAGAACGCGCTCGCCCCCGCGACGGCCCCCGGCACGACCGACGTCGTGCCCGTCCTGGACCGCCTGCTCCGGCGCCTCGACACACCGGGCCGGGTCAGGACGGCGCTGGAGGCGCGAACGCCGGCGCTGGAGGCGGGAGTCGCGCCCGCCCACCTCGAACGCATCCTCAGTCCGCTGCTCACCAACGCCGCCCGCTACGCCCGTTCGCGCGTGACGGTGTCCGCGCGGCACGTCCCCGGCGCCGTGCTGATCGACGTCGTCGACGACGGCCCCGGTGTCCCGGAGACGTTCGGGGGCGAGCTGTTCCAGCCCGGCCGGCGCGCCGATCCCGGCGACGGGCACGACGGCGCGGGCCTGGGGCTGCCGCTCGCGCGGCGGCTGGCCCGCGCCGTCGGCGGGGAGGTGTCCCACGACCCCGCGCACGGGCCCGGGGCCAGGTTCACGGTCAGCCTGCCCGCCGGGTGACCGGGGTCCGCTCCTCCCCCACCGGCCGGGCGGCGGCGGACCGGCGCTCCCGCACCTGCGCGTACGCCATCAGTGTGAACAGGACGGCGAGGAGGACGGCGGACGAGCCCGCCGTACCCAGGTCCAGGCCGCCCTTGGCGACCGGCTTGGTGAGGAGGTCGCCCGCGGTGGCCCCCAGCGGGCGGGTGAGGACGAAGGCGATCCAGAACAGCAGGACGTTCGGCACCACGGGCACCTTCGTCAGCACCAGGAGCACGCCGAGCAGCCCGGTCACGAGCAGTGCGCCACCGGCGTAGCCGAGGCCGGAGCTGTCGGAGAGGAAGTCGCCCGCGGAGGTGCCGAGCGTGTTCGACACCAGGATCGCCGACCAGAACAGGGCCTCACCCCTGAAGGTGACGATGTCGCGGATCTGGAACGTCGCCCCGCTCAGCTTCCAGACGGCGAAGATCGCCAGCAGGACCGAGATCAGGACGGCCGCCCCGGCGGGGTAGCCCAGACCGAGGCCCTGGGGGCCCCAGCCCAGTCTCGTCGTGCCCGCCGCGAGGTACCCGGTGCCGGCGTCGCGGTTCATGAAGTCGGACATCGTGGTGCCGGCCATGCTGGTCGACAGGATCACCGTCCAGTAGAGGAACGGGTGGTAGCGGCTGGACCGGAGCTGGACCACCAGCGTCACCACGAAGACCAGGAACAGCGCGATCGTCGTGAGGAAGTAGCCCAGCTTCAGGGTCTGTGCGAAGAGGTCGCCCGCCGTCTCGCCCAGGGTCGTCGCGGCGATCTTCATGACCCAGAACGCCGACGTGGCCTCGGGCAGCTTCTTCGTCACCGACTCGGCCGTGTGCGACGCGCTCGCCGCGTCGAGGCCGGTGAGGACCTCCGGTTGCTCCACTTCAGCTCTCCCGTCGGGTCGGAGCGACAGGGCGCTCGCCCTCGGGAGACGGGACGAGCGCCCGCGAGATCGAGCCGGCCGCCGACGGCGTCCGTGGTCACCGACCGTGGCACGAAGTACCTGAACGCGTCCTGAACACCTGCCGGGCGGCGGCTCAGTCCCGGCACCGGGCCCCTCCCCTCCCCGTCGCTCCACGCGCACACCGCCGGGTCGTAGTACCCCGGTACCACCCGCCGTGCGGGCTTCGGCCCCCGGTACCACCGAATTCGGACATATCGGCCCTAGCGTTGCGGAGGAGGCGTCGGGCGGGCCGGCCGCCGCAGCCCCCGAACGAGGGAGAACGCGAATGATCGACGCACAGCGGCTCACCAAGAGGTACGGCGGGAAGACGGCCGTGGACGGGCTGGGCTTCACGGTGAGACCGGGGACGGTGACCGGCTTCCTGGGGCCCAACGGCGCGGGCAAGTCCACGACGATGCGCATGATCGTCGGGCTGGACGCCCCGACGAGCGGCTCCGTCACGGTGAACGGACGGCGCTACGCCCGCCACCGGGCACCGCTGCAGGAGGTCGGGGTGCTGCTGGAGGCGAGGTCGGTCCACCCCGGGCGCTCGGCCCGCGGCCACCTCAGGGCCCTCGCGCTCACCCACGGCATTCCGCGCCGCCGGGTCGACGAGGTCGTCGAACTGGCCGGTCTCGGCAGCGTCGCGAAGAAGCGGGCGGGCGCCTTCTCCCTGGGTATGGGACAGCGCCTGGGCATCGCCGCCGCACTGCTCGGCGACCCGCAGACGGTGATGCTGGACGAGCCCGTCAACGGCCTGGACCCCGAGGGCGTGCGCTGGATCAGGAACCTGCTCACCTCCCTCGCCGCCGAGGGGCGCACGGTCTTCGTCTCCTCGCACCTGATGAGCGAGGTGTCGCTGGTGGCGGACCACCTGATCATCGTGGGACGCGGGCGGCTGCTGGCCGACACGACCGTGCGGGACCTGGTCCGCGAGGCGGGCGGCGACAGCGTGAAGGTCGCGACGGCCGACCCCGCGCGGCTGCGGGACGTGCTGGCCGGACCCGGCGTGGAGGTCACCGGCCGCGTCGGTTCCGAGGAACTGCAGGTGACCGGGGTGTCCGCACGCGAGATCGGGCTGAAGGCCGCCGAGCACGGGATCCCCCTGTTCGAGCTGACCTCGAAGGCGGTGTCGCTGGAGGAGGCGTTCATGGAACTGACCCGGGACGCCGTGGAGTACCACGGCGCCGCGACCGGCGAGACCTCCGGGAGCGCGGCATGAGCACGCTCACGGCCACTCACGAGACCCCCGAGACCCCCGAGACCGCTCCGGCCGGTCGGGGCCGGCCCGCCTACCGGGTGACCGGACGACGCGTGCTGTCCTCCGAGTGGGCCAAACTCTGGTCCCTGCGCTCCACCTGGATCACCCTCGGCCTCGGCCTGCTGTTCCTCGTCGCCTTCGGCGTCATCGCCGCGAGCCACTACAGGTCCGGTCCGGGCTCGGGCCGGCCCGCGGAGCGCGACTTCGCCGACGCGACGGCCGTGAGCCTGTCGCTGTTCGGCACGAACTTCGCCCAGTTGGCCCTCGGCGTGCTCGGCGTGCTGGTCACGGCGGGCGAGTACGCCACCGGGATGATCCGCTCGACCATGGCCGCGGTGCCGCGCCGGCTGCCCGTGCTGTGGTCCAAGGCCGCGGTGTACGGAGTGGTCGCACTGGCGGTCGCCACCGTGGGCGCGTTCGCCGCCTTCCTCGTCGGCAGCCGGATCGTCTCCGGCACGCCGGCCGCCATGGGACTCGGCCACGCGGGCGTCGTACGCAGTCTGCTGGGCGCCGGGCTCTACCTCGGCCTGGTCGGCGTGATCGGCTCCGCCCTGGGCGCGCTGCTGCGGTCGGTGGCGGGCGGCGTCTCGGTGCTCGTGGCCGCGTTCCTGCTCGTCCCCGGGCTGGTCACCCTGCTGCCCAGCTCGTGGCAGGCGGACATCGACCCCTACCTGCCGAGCCACGCGGGCCAGGCGGTCTTCGCCCTGACCCACGACTCGACCACCCTCTCGCCGGGGGCCGGGCTCCTGGTCCTCCTCGGCTGGACGGCCCTGGCGCTGGGCGGGGCGGCGTACCGGCTGTTGCGCAGCGACGTGTGAGGGGCGGGCGGCCGCATCATGGGCCGATGACCTACGTGACCGCCGAGGACCTCGGCGCGATGGGTCCGCTGGTCGCCCGGCTCGGCCGGGCCGGCCGGCGGCTCCGGCACGCCGACCGGACCCGTCCGTGGGTCCTGGACGCCGCGGTGGTGGTCCTGGTGTTCTCGCTGTTCTGCCTGCCGGACCTGTTGCACGCGATCGGCGGGCACGGCGACGGACCGCACCGCTTCCGCGTGGCGTTCACCCGACTCCCCGTGGCGGGCACGGCCGCCCTTCAGGCCGGGCTGGTAGTGCCGCTGCTGTGGCGCCGCCGGGCACCCGCCGCCGCGTTCGGCGCGGTGACGGCCGTGTTCGTCCTCCAGTGGTCGCTGGGCGCCGCGCTCCGTGCGGACGTCGCGCTCTTCGTCGCCCTGTACAGCCTGGCCCTGCACGGGCCGCTGCGGCAGCTCCCCTGGGCCTGTGCGGTCCTGGCGGGTGCGCTGGCCCTGGTCGCGGCGCGGGTCTCGGCGGCGGTACCGGTCTCGGACGCGCTCTTCTTCCTGCTCAGCACCGCCACCGCGGCCCTCGCGCTCGGTCTGATGATCCGCATCCGGCGGGCCCAGCTCGCCGGGCTGCGGGACCGCGCGGCGCGGCTGGAGGTCGAACGCGACCAGCGCGGCCGGCTGGCCGTCGCGGCCGAACGGGCGCGGGTGGCCCGGGAGATGCACGACATCGTCGGCCACAACCTGTCCGTCGTCATCACGCTCGCCGACGCCGGCGCCTACGCCACCGCCGCCGCCCCGGAGCGCGGGGAGGAGGCTCTGCGCCTCATCGGCGACACCGGCCGTCAGGCCCTGCGCGAACTGCGCCGGGTGCTCGGCGTGCTGCGCGAGGAGGAGGGCCCGCGGACCGGGCCAGAGCTGAGTCCGCAGCCGGGTCTCGCGGACGTCGACGCGCTGTGCGAGGGGGTGCGGGCCGCGGGCCTGGAGGTCGTCTACCGTACGGCCGGCGACGTCGACGCCCTGGACAGCGGGGTGCAGCTCACGGTCTACCGCATCGTGCAGGAGGCCCTGACGAACACCCTGAAGCACGCCGGGGCCGGTGCCCGCGCGGACCTGGCGATCGTCGTGGAGGACGCGCGGCTGACGATCGCGGTCCAGGACTCCGGTCCGCCCGCCGCGGCCGGCCGTCCCGGCAGGGCGAACGGGGAAGGACACGGACTGATGGGCATGCGGGAACGGGCGGCCCTCCATCGAGGGCACGTCAGCGCGGGTCCCCTGGGCCCGGGTTGGACGGTGCGCGCCGCCCTCGACCTCGGCCCCCGGGGCGGTGCGGCCGGATGACCACCGTGCTCGTCGTGGA
This sequence comes from Streptomyces cellostaticus, assembly GCF_023630175.1. Taxonomy (GTDB): domain Bacteria; phylum Actinomycetota; class Actinomycetes; order Streptomycetales; family Streptomycetaceae; genus Streptomyces; species Streptomyces cellostaticus_A. The sequence continues at coordinate 100,758 of NZ_JALLIN010000020.1, forward strand.
CGACCAGCCCCTCCAGCGCTACGGCTTCCGCATGCTGCTGGACTCCGTGCCCGGTACCGAGGTGGTCGGCGAGGCAGCGCACGGCACCGAGGCCGTGCGCAAGGCCGCCGAACTGCGCCCCGACGTCGTCCTGATGGACGTGCGCATGCCGGGTATGGACGGCATCGAGGCCACGCGCCGCATCGTCGCCACGGGCGGCCGTTCCCGGGTCCTCGTCCTGACCACCTTCGACCTCGACGAGTACGTCCACGCGGCCCTGCGCGCCGGGGCCAGCGGTTTCCTGCTGAAGGACGCCCGCCCCGAGGAACTCCTCGCCGGCATCCGCGCCGTGGCCGCCGGCGACGCGGTGATCGCGCCCGCGCTCACCCGCCGCCTGCTGCGGGAGTTCGCCCGGCTCGTACCCGTCGGCGGCGACGGCTCCGAGGGGGATCCGCGTCTGGGCGCCCTCACCGACCGCGAACGGGAGATCCTCGTCGCCATCGGCAGGGGGTGGACCAACAGCGAGATCGCCGCGCGTTTCGTGCTGTCGGAGTCCACGGTGAAGACGCACGTCGGCCGAGTGCTGGCCAAGATCGGCGCCCGGGACCGCATTCAGGCGGTGATCTTCGCCTACGACCACGGGCTGGCCCGGCCTCAAGCGGGCTAGTGCCGCGTCAGCCGAGGTTCGCCCGTCGAGGAGCGGTGTCCGGTGGGTGCGCCCGGCGTGCCGGCAGGCCCTCGTACCGGGCGTACTCGGGCTCTCGGCCGGTGCGGCGGCAGTGCCCGCCGGGCGTCGCGACGGGGCTGACCTCGGCTGACGCGGCACCGGGTGTGCTGTCCGGGGGGAGGGTTTGCCGCCGGACGTCGTGAGCCGTCGTGAGCCGGTGGGCCTCTCCGGTCACGGCACGCGGACGATCGCCTGCGCCGGGCCGGAGGGGTCGCCGCAGCGCAGGCCCTGGGCCCCGGGCGTACCGGCCGGTGCGGGCCGGTGGCGGACGGCCCCGGACGCGGCGGACGACCTGGGAAGGAACGATGGACGGCCCGGGGGGACGGCCCAGGGGCCGGTGGCCCGCCCGGGACCGGTGAACGGCCCGGGGGACAACTCCGGGGCCGGCTGGTGGCCCGCCCGGCGCGGTGAACGACCCTGGGGCAGTAGACGGCCCGGGGCGGCCGCGGACTCCTCGGCGGGCCGGCCGCACGGGTCCCCTGGCGCCGTGCCCGGCGGTCTGCCGGAAGCCGCCGGCGCGGTCCGGCACGGCCTCGCGCTCATCCGTCCGGGGTACCCGCCGCCGCGCCCGCGTGTGTCCGCGGCCGGCGGCGGGTCAGGGTGCGCACCGTGGGAGCCAAGGAACCGGGATCTCGGCGAGGACAGATGATCGTATCGGTGGTGTCGATGCCCGGCGGGGCCGCCACGCGTACGGGCCTGGCGCAGGCGCGTGAGCTCCTGGCCGCCTCCTCCTTCCTGCTGGTCGACGTCCAGCTCCCGGACGAGCCGGCGGCCGACGCACGCGCGGTCGTCGGCGGGCTGGGCCTGGAGTCCGAGTGCCCGCCGTGGTTCGGCAGGGCGGGCGAGCCGGTGCGGGCCCAGTTCCTCGGCGACCGGGCCGGTTTCGTCGTTCCCGTCGTCCAGGGCGGGCGGGTCGTCCACGTGCACGTCATGGCGACGGAGCGGCACCTGGTCACGCTGCACCGGGGGCCGGCCCGGGCGCTGGAGAGCGTCCTCGCCCGGCTCGGCGAGGAGAACCCGTCCGACCCCTCGGCCGTGCTGTTCCTGCTGCTCCAGGAGGCCCTGGACACCTTCCGCCGGGCCGCGGTGGCGGACCTGCTGCTGGTGGAGGACCTCGAGGACGAGATGTTCGAGCGGCGGCGCCCCGACCAGGTCTACCGCCTGGCAAGGCTGCGGCGGCGCGCCGCGCTGCTGCACCACACTCTGCTGCCCTACCTGCAGGTGACGGACGAGGTGATCATGCGCAGGATGCTCAGCCGGGACTTCCCCGAGGACCGCCGGCACCTCGCCCAGGAGTTCCAGCACATCGGCCGGCTGGTGCTCACCGACATCCAGTCCCTGCAGGAGGCCACCCGGCGCGCCTTCGCCAGCTACGCCTCGCTGGTGTCGGGCGAGCAGAACGGGGTGATCAACCGGCTCGCCATCGTGTCCACGATCTTCCTGCCGCTGACCTTCCTGACCGGCTACTTCGGGATGAACTTCAGCTACCTCACGGACGAGATGGAGAGCAGGGCCGTCTTCTGGCTGCTCGCCGTGGCGCTGCAGGCGGCGGTGCTGGGCGGCGCGCTGTACGTACTGCACCGCACCCACATCTGGCGCAGGCTGCGCGACGACGAGGGCAGGGACGAGGGGACGCGGGGACCGTGAGCGCCGCGCCCGGGGTCCGCGCGGGAGCCGCCCGGCGGCCCGCCCGGGTCACCCGGGGGCGAAGGAGAAGCTGCGCCACGGCCCGGTGGACCTGACCACCTCGTCCGAGCCCTGCATGTCCAGGTAGGTGCCCTCCTGACCCTGCGGCGCGGTGCAGTCGGGCGTCTTGTACAGCAGGATGCTGTTCTGCGTGAAGTTGTCGACGCGGGTGACGTCCGCGCGGAAGCGGTGGCACCCCTCGGTCGACGGGTTCGTGAAGGTCTGCACCGCTCTGGCGCCGTCGTGCCCGGTGATCGTGCCGGACGCCTGGTCCTGGCAGGCGGCCAGCGCCACCCCGGACAGCGCGACGCAGGCGAGCGCGGCCAGCGGACGTGAAACACGCATCGGTCCTCCTGCGTGTACCGGAAGAGCCTGTACGGAGAGCCGGCTAGGTGGTCCCGCCCCACCACCACTATCCGCCAGAGCGGTCGGCCCCGCCCGGCGAGTGCGGCGGCCACGGGCGGGCGGTGTACCGGCGGCGCACGCGGCACTTCGCCCGGTGCCGGGCGATAGTGGTGGGGTACGGGCAGTTCCGCGCAGCGCCCCCCGAGGAGGCCCCGTTGGCCGGACCGGACCGGGGTTCGCGGGTGGTGGTCGTGATGGGCGTGTCCGCGTCCGGCAAGTCCACCGTCGGAGCACTGCTCGCGCGGCGGCTCGGTGTGCCGTTCCTGGAGGGCGACGACCTCCACCCCCCGGCGAACCGCGCCAAGATGGCGTCGGGGCACCCCCTCGACGACGCCGACCGGCGGCCCTGGCTGGCGGCGCTCACGGAGTGGATCCGCGCCACCGCGGCGAGCGGGCACGGGGGTGTCGCCTCCTGCTCCGCGCTCAAGCGGGCGTACCGCGACCAGCTCCGGCGTACCGGGGCGGACCTGTGGTTCGTGTACCTCGCGCTCGACCGTGCGGTGGCCGCGGAGCGCATCGCGCACCGCAAGGGGCACTTCATGCCGCCCGTGCTGCTCGACAGCCAGTACGCCGCCCTCGATCCGCTGCACGCCGACGAACCGGGCGTCACCATCGACGCGTCGGCCGGCACGGCCCAGGTCGTGGGGGCCGCGCTGCGTGCCGTGTGCGGGCCGGACCGCTAGCGGGCGCCTCCCAGGAGGGTACGGATGGACCTGATCCACTTCCGCATGGTGATGCCGCCGTCGCTCACCGCGCCGGTCGTCGGCCTGCTCGCCTCGCACGACCGCGTCCTCAACCTCGTGGTGGTGCGGGCGGCGCGGGTTCCGGACGGTGACGCGGTCGAGTGCGACGTGGTGAAAGGCGCCGCCAACGGCGTGCTGGAGCAGCTTCGCGGGCTGGGCGTCGACCGCGCGGGGGCGATCGCCGTCGACGACGTCGGCATGATGTTCTCGCGGCACGCCGACCGCCTGGAGGCCGAGCAGCCGGGCGCGCTCGTCCAGGCGCCCCTGTGGGCGTCGGTCGAGGCGCACATCCGGGCGGCCGGGACCTATCCCCCGTCCTTCTACCTCTTCCTGGCCGTCGCCGGGATCATCGGCTCGGTCGGCATCATGACGAACTCGCAGATCCTGATCGTGGCGGCGATGGTGGTCGGCCCCGAGTACAACGCGATCACCAGTATCGCCCTCGGGCTGGACCGCCGAAACCGCCGCCGGGTCCGGGACGGGACACGGGCCCTGACGACCGGGTTCCTGCTGGCCATCGTCGTCACGCTGGGCTTCGCCGCGCTGGCGCGGGCGTTCGGCCTGCAGTCCACCGCCTTCGCGCTCGGGCTGCGGCCCGTCTCGCACCTCATCGACACACCGGACTTCTTCTCCGTCGCCGTGGCCGTGCTCGCGGGTGTGGTCGGCATCGTCTCGCTCGCCGAGGCACGCGGCAGCGCCCTGCTCGGGGTGTTCATCTCCGTGACCACGATCCCCGCCGCCTCGGACGTCGCCGTCTCGCTCGCCTTCGCCGACTGGGGCCAGGCCCGGGGGTCGCTGCTGCAGTTGCTGCTCAACGTGGTGGTCCTGGTGGTCGTCGGCGTCCTCACCCTGCGTCTGCAGCGGCGCCTGTGGCACCGCGCGGCCCGCCGGGCCGCCACCGGCCGGAGCGCGGGCGGGGGTGGTCCGTCCTAGGCTGATCGAAGGAGTGACCGTTCGGGTGAATCGCGCGCCGGAAGGGGTGCCCCGATGGACGACTACCCCCTGATCGAGAACCACGGCCTGCTCGGCGACCTGCAGACGGCGGCCCTGGTGACCACGGACGGAACGGTCGACTGGCTCTGCCTCCCCCGATTCGACTCGCCCAGCGTCTTCGGCGCCCTGCTCGACAAGGGCAAGGGCGGCCGCTGCACGGTGCGGCCGGCCCACGCGACGTACGCGACCAAGCAGCTCTACCTCCCCGACACGGCGATCCTGGTGACCCGGTTCATGACCGAGGCGGGGGCGGGCGAGGTCCTGGACTTCATGCCGGTGACGGGGCGGACGGCCACGGACAACCACCGGCTGGTCCGCCTGGTGCGCTGTGTGCGCGGCGCCATGACGTTCGACATCGAGATCGCTCCGCGGTTCAACTACGGCCGGACGGCCCACCGGCTGCACCTCACCGAGCACGGCGCGCTGTTCGCGGCGGACGACGGCACGGTACTCACCGTCCATCCCATCCGTGAGCCGGAGGACGAGCGGCTGGTGGACGTCCTCACGGACCGCGGCGACGACCTGCACTTCACACTGACCCTGGAGGCGGGCCGGCAGCGCGGTCTGGTGCTGGAGTCGGCCGCCGACGGACCGCCCAGGCAGATCCGGCTCGCGCAGTACCAGGAGCTGTTCGACGAGACCATCGGCTTCTGGCGTTCCTGGCTCGGCCAGTCGCAGTACACGGGGCGCTGGCGGGAGACGGTGGAACGCTCGGCGATCACGCTGAAGCTCATGACGTACGCCCCGAGCGGTGCCCTGGTGGCCGCCCCGACGGCGGCGCTCCCCGAGCAACTGGGCGGCGAACGCAACTGGGACTACCGGTTCACCTGGATCCGTGACGCCTCCTTCTCCGTGTACGCCCTGCTGGGCATGGGGTTCACCGAGGAGGCGAAGGCGTTCATCAACTGGCTGGGCGACCGGGTGAGGGAACGGGCCGGCAGCGAGGGGGACTCGGGCCCGCTCAACATCATGTACCGGGTCGACGGTTCCTCCGACCTGAAGGAGGAACTGCTGGAGCACTGGGAGGGCTACGCCCGTTCCGCCCCGGTGCGCATCGGCAACGGCGCCGCGACCCAGCTCCAGCTCGACATCTACGGCGAGGCACTGGACAGCATCCACTTCGCGCACCGGCACGGGATCAGGCTGGGGCACCAGGGCTGGACCTCGCTGCTGACCAACCTCGACTGGCTGGTCGACCACTGGGACCAGGCCGGAGAGGGCCTGTGGGAGACGCGCGGCGGCCGCCGGCACTTCACCTACGGCCGTGTCATGTCCTGGGTGGCGTTCGACCGCGCGCTGCGGCTGGCCGAGTCGCAGGGCCGGCCGGGCGCGACGGAGCGCTGGACCGGCGAACGCGACGCGATCTACGATCAGGTGATGACCCGGGGCTGGAGCGGCGAACGCCGGGCCTTCGTGCAGCACTACGGGAGCAAGGTGCTCGACTCCTCGCTGCTGCGCATGTCGACGGTCGGGTTCATCACCCCCGAGGACCCGCTGTGGACGTCGGCGCTCGACGCGATGGAGCAGGAACTGGTCAGCGACAGCCTGGTCTACCGCTACAACCCCGAGGCCTCGCCGGACGGCCTGCGCGGTTCGGAGGGCACCTTCTCGCTGTGCACCTTCATGTACGTCGACGCGCTGGCACGGGCCGGGCGCACCGACCGGGCCCGGCTGGTCTTCGAGAAGATGATGGGGTACGCCAACCACCTGGGCCTGTACTCCGAGGAGATCGACCCGACGGGCCGTCAACTGGGCAACTTCCCCCAGGCGTTCACCCATCTCGCGCTCATCGACGCGGCACTCACCCTGAACGACGCCCTGGCGTCCCGGTAGCGGCGCGGGTTCAGCCCGGCGGTGGCACGGGGCCGAGGAGCACGAGGGTGCCGTCCGGTGCCGCGCCGGCGGGCGGCACGGACCCGGTGACGGGCTCCAGCCCGCCGCCCGGTCGCACGACGAACAGGGCGTCGTGCCCGGGCGGGCGGGGCGCCGACGCCGGCTGGACCCGGAAACGGGCGCCCCGCTCGTACCGTTCGGCTACGGCGTGCCGGACCAGCCGCCCGCCGAAGAGGGTGTGCCCGGCCGTGTAGGGGGCGACCACACCCTCACCGCCGGGCGGCGGCCCGACCCGGTAGACCGGGCCCTCGACACTGTCCGCCATGACGACCGCGGCGAGCGCGTTGAAGTCGTCGTCGGCCGTGAACAGGAAGACCGAGGTGACGCCCTCCAGTCGGCCCCGGGGGTCGGTGGCCGTGGCCATCAGCTCCCCGGTGACCAGTTCGATCCCCGCCTCCTCGATCCGTTCGCGCTCGTGCGCGCCGCCCGCCCACATCAGCACGTCGGCACCGGCGGCGCGCAGCGTCCGGGCGAGACCGACGACCCAGGGGTCGCCGCCCACCAGCAGCGGGCGCGCCCGTGCCGGCCGGCCGGCACCGAGCCTGCGGGCGACGGGCTTCGCGGTGAGCGCGTAGACCAGGACGGTTCCCACGATCACCAGGAACGTGACCGGGAGGATCTTCCCGGCACCGGGCAGCCCCGCCGCGCCGAGCGAGGCGGAGAAGGTGGTGGCGGTGGAGGCGGCCACGATGCCGCGCGGGGCCATCCAGCCGGTGAAGGCGCGTTCGCCCGCGGTGAGTTCGGTCCGGAGGGTGGACAGCAGGGCCACCAGCGGTCTGACCACGAGCACGAGCAGGGCGACGAGCACGAGTGTGGGCAGCAGCACCGGGACCAGCGACTTCGGCGTCACGGTGGCCGAGATGGAGACGAACAGCAGGCCGATGATCAACTGCACGAGGGTCTCGAAGAACGGCCGGCGCGCGGGCATGTCGAGGCCGGGCAGGTTCGCGACGGTCAGTCCGGTGACGATCGCGGCGATCAGGCCGGTGTCGTCGTACACCGCGTCGCACCCCGCGGCCACCGCGACGACGACGGCGAGCTGGGCCAGCGTGCCGAGTGTCTCGCCGAGTTCGAGCCGCCGCAGGGCGAACCAGAGCAGCGCGGCGCCGACCGCCCCGCCCAGGAGCCCGACGGTGACACCGGCGAAGAACACGTCGAGGTGGAAGTTCCCGCTCCGCAGTCCTCCGGAGACGATGGAGTGGAAGACGACCGCGCCGAGGATGCCGCCGACGGGGTCGATCAGCGAGCCCTCCCACATCAGGACACGGCGTACCCCGTCCGACGGCCGGACGTGCTCCAGCAGGGGGGCGACGACGGTCGGCCCGGACACCACGAGGATGACCCCGATCATGCTGGCCACGGCCACCGGTACCCCGAACAGGGCCGGTGCCGCGCCCATGACGGCCCCCCAGGTGAGCACCACCCCGAGCACCATCAGCCGGACGACGACCTTGCGGGTCGCGCCCTTGAGGTGCCGCAGGTCGAGCCCCAGCCCGGCGTCGTACAGGATGATCGCCACGGACAGGGACACCAGCGGGGAGAACGCCGGGCCCAGGAGCAGGTCGGGGTGGATGTCGTCGGTCAGGGCCCCGGCGGCGAACCCGGCGGGCAGCAGCAGGATCAGGGCCGGGATCCGCAGCCGGTTCGCGAGGATCTGGCAGCCGACGGCCAGGGCGACGGTCAGCCCGAGGCCCAGCAGGATGTCGTCCGCGCTCACCCGGCGCCCGCCTGAGGGTGCGGGCCGGCCACCGGGTCAGCCCTCGTCACCGGTGCCGGCGCCGCGCAGGTCCGCGTCGGTGAGGCTCTCCAGCTCGCCGTGGGTGTCCAGCCAGTACAGCAGGACGACCGCGGGGATCACGAGCACGAGGGCGACGAGGGTGACGAAGCCCAGCCAGCGCAGGGTGGTGTGCGCGCCCGCGCCCTCGGCGACGGTCAGCGAGGTCGGCACCAGGTAGGGACGCTGCGCCATGCCCCAGGCGACGATGGCGGAGGCGACCGTGCCGACCGCCGTCACCCGCGACCAGGCCCCGGACGGGCGCGTCAGCAGCCATCCGGTGGCCGCGGTGCCCAGCGCCGCGACGACGACGAAGAACAGGCCGACGCCGTGGGTGAGTCCGTGCCACACGTACGGGGCGTCCCCGTGGGTGACGACCAGCGTGATCACCGCGAGCACGGCGAGCGCGGCCAGGGCGCCCAGGGCCCGCCGCCGGAAGTAGCCGTCCAGGTCCGGCGCGGCGAAGCGCCGGGCGTCGGCGGCGAGGAACACGGCGCCGAGCGACGCCGTGGCCGCGATGGCGAGCAGCCCGAACAGCAGTGAGGTGGGGTTGGCCCAGGCGTCCGTCGACGCGGTCGTCGTCGAGGTCACCCGGCCCGAGGCGACTCCCCCGGCGGCGGCGCCCAGGAAGAACGGCGTCAGGAGCGAGGCGACGGCGAACAGGGCCCCGTACAGGCGCCGCCCGGCCAGCCTGCGGACCGGCTTGCGCAGGGCGAAACCGGCGCCGCGCAGCACGGTGCCCACGGCGGCCAGCGCCAGCGGCAGCCACATCGTGACGAACACCTGCTGGAAGAGGACCGGGAAACCGGTCCACATGATGACCAGGACGAAGATCAGCCAGACGTTGTTGACCTCCCAGACGGGAGCCATCGCGTGGTCGATCAGCCAGCGCGGGCGTCTGCCGCGCTCGGCGCCGCCCGCCGTCAGGTCCCAGAAGCCGGCGCCGTAGTCGGTGCCGCCGCCGCAGGCGTAGGCCGCCACGGCGAGCAGCAGGACGACGGCGATGACCCCGGCGATCACAGGAACCTCCCGGCGGAGCGCGGCCCGTACGGGGTGTCGGCCTCCGGTGTCTCCGGCGGCGGGCCGGCCGTGGTGTCCGCCGTCCGCCAGCGGGAGCGCATCTTCAGCAGGACCAGCAGGAACGATCCGAAGACGAACACGTACACCACGATCACCAGGGCGAACATGAACCACAGGCCGCCGGCGCGCGTCGACGTCACCGCCTCGGCGACACGCATGTTCTGGTACACGATCCACGGCTGGCGGCCCACCTCGGTGGTGATCCAGCCGCATTCGACCGCGGCCACGGAGGCCACGCCCGCGCACGCCGCGACACGGTAGAACCAGGGCGAGGCCGGCAGCCGGCGGCGGCGCAGCCACACGACGGCGTACCAGAGGGCGAGCAGGACGAGCAGCGAGCCGATGAAGACCATGGTGTCGAACGCGAAGTGGGCGATGGTGGCCTGGGCGGCCGTCGGCCGGTCGTCGGCGGGCACCGAGGTGAGGCCGGTGACCTTGGTGTCCGGCCGGAAGCCGGCGAGGATCGAGTCGAGCTGGGGGATCCGGATGCCGCCGGAGACGCTGCCGTCCGTGTGCAGCCGCCCGTAGATGTACTCCGGCTGGTGGGTGTCGGTCTTCCAGACGATCTCCATGGCGGCGAACTTCACCGGCTGCTTGTGGAAGACCTGCCGGGCGATGGAGTCGCCGAGCACGAACTGCACCGGGGTGAAGACGGCGGCGAGCGTGAAGGGGACGGCGAAGCCGAGCCGGTGGTAGCGGTCCCGGCGGCCCCGGAGCCATCCGGCCGCGTAGACACCGGCCACGACGTAGCCGGCCGTCACGAACATGGCGACGACGAAGTGCCAGTACTGCGGGCCGAACATCGGCGTGAAGATCGCCTTCCAGACGCTCACGTCCACGGGGTTGCCGGCGGAGTCGAGGGTGAAGCCGCGCGGGGTGTTCATCCAGGAGTTCGCGGCCAGGATGCCGAACGCGCCGAGCAGGGCGGCGAGGGGCAGCGGCAGGCCGAGCAGGAAGTGGGTCCGGGAGGGCAGCCTGCGCCAGCCGTACAGGTAGACGGCGATGAGCACGGCCTCCAGGAAGAAGGCCCAGGCCTCCACGCCGAACCCGATGCCGAAGACGTCGCCCCAGCGGCCCAGCATGCCGGGCCAGAGCAGCCCGAACTCGAAGGACAGCACGGTGCCGGTGACGACCCCGATGGCGAACTGCACCGCCATGACGGCCGACCAGCGCCGGGCCAGCAGCAGCGCGGTCGCGTCGTTCCGGCGCAACCCGTAGCCGTGCATGATGAGCGTGATCAGCGGGAGTGCGACGCCCATGGGCACCAGGATGATGTGCGAGGCCAGGGTGAAGGCCATCATCGAGCGGGCCGGCAGGGTCTGCGGGGGCACGTCCGCCAGTGACAGAAGCGTGTGCATGTGCGCCTTTCCGGGAGCCGACGCGGGTGAGGCGGGTCAGCCGCCGGTGGCGAAGCCCGGGAACAGCGTCATGCCGCCGTCGACGTACAGGGTGGTGCCGACGACGTAGTCCATGAGGTCGGAGGCGAGGCCCACGACCGCGTTGGCGATGTCCTCGGGATCGCCGATCCGGTCGTAGGGGATCAGCCGCAGCAGGTCCTGCCGGGCCTCGGGGGTCTCCCAGGCGGCGCGGTTGATGGGGGTCCTGATGGCTCCGGGGGCGACCGCGTTCACCCGGATCTTCTTCGGGGCGAGTTCCTGGGCGAGGGTCGCCATCATCATCTGCACGCCGCCCTTGGAGGAGGCGTAGTTCACGTGCCCGGACCACGGGATGAGCTGGTGCACCGAACTCATGCAGACGATCTTCCCGGCCGCCCGGGACACCTCCGGGACCACGCCGCGGCGCAGGAACTCCCGGGTCGCCTCGCGGGCGCAGAGGAACTGCCCCGTGAGGTTGACGTCGAGGACCTTCTGCCACTGGGCGAGGGTCATGTCGGTGAGCGCGGCGTCCCGTTGCAGTCCCGCGTTGGCGACCAGGATGTCGATCGTGCCGAACTCCTGGACCATCCGGTCCATCATGGCGACGACCTGGTCCTCCTGGGACACGTCCGCCTCGTACGCGGCGGCCTTGACCCCGAGCCCGGTGATCTCCTCGACCACCTGTCCGGCCTCCTCGCGGCCGGACACGTAGTTCACCACGACGTCGGCCCCGGCCCGGCCCAGGGCGACGGCCGTCGCCCTGCCGATCCCGGAGTTCGCGCCGGTGACCAGCGCCTTCTGGCCCTTCAGCAGATGTGCGGGGATCACGTCCCGCGGTGCGCCCTCGGTGGAACTCACGATGCCCTGCTCCTTGCCTGCGTGCCCGGCCCGGCCGGGCCGGAGGCCCGGAGGTTCCTGGTCAGCCAAGCACCGGCGGGCACGACCGGCACGTCGGGGCGGACCGCGTTGCGCTGCGCGGCCGAGGATCTTCGCCCGGTCGGACGCCCGCCCGGGCGGTGGGTCAGCCCAGCCGCTCCAGCAGGTGGTCGCCCACCCGGAGGGCGTTCGCCATGGCCGTCAGGGACGGGTTGACCGCGCCGATGCTCGGGAAGAAGCTCGTGTCGACGACGTACAGGTTGTCCAGGTCGTGGGCCTTGCAGTGGAGGTCGAGCGCCGAGGACGCCGGGTCGGTGCCGAAGCGCACCGTGCCGGCCTGGTGGGCGGTGGCCCCGATCGGCATGCCCTTGTGCAGGTAGATGCTGCGGGACAGCAACCGGTGCTCGTGCATGCCGAGCCGGCCCAGCATGTGCTGCAGCCTGTGCCGCAGGTGCTTCAGGCCGGCGACGTTGTTGGACTCGTCGAGCGTGAGCCGGATCCGGCCGTCGCTCTCCAGGGTGACCCGGTTGTCCGGCAGCGGCAGGTCCTCGCCGCACAGCCAGAAGTCGACGGCGTGATGGGCCAGCACCTCGAACGGCATGTCCGGCGACACCGCCCCGGCCCAGCGCGGGGCCTGACCGTGGATCTGCTCGGCGTCGGACTTGCCGAGCATCTGGATCCCGCCGAGCGGGAACTCGAAGTCGTCCGCGCCCAGGTACCAGTCGTGCAGCGCGAGGGTCTTCTGGAAGCGGGTGTCGTTGGGCTCCTTGGAGACGGCCATCAGCGCCAGGTTGTTGTGGCGCATGTAGTGCCGGCCGACGACGTCCGAGCTGTTCGCCAGGCCGCGCGGGTGCCGGTCGTTGGCCGAGGCGAGCAGCAGGGCGGCGGAGTTGACGGCCCCGCAGGCCACGACCACCACGTCGGCCGAGAACCGGGCCTCCTCGTCGCCGGGGAGCCGGGCGACGACGGAGGTGACGCTGCGCCCGGTGGGGTCCGTCTCCAGCCTGGTCACCCGGGCGTTGGTCACCATCTCCACGTTGGGGTGGGCGAGCGCCGGCTCCACGCAGATCACCTGGGCGTCGGACTTGCCGCGGACCAGGCAGGGGAAGCCGTCCACCCGGTCGCAGCGGATGCAGGCACTGGCGTGCGTGGCGCGGCCGTTCTCGTCCTGGGTGAGGTCCACCCCGATCGGCAGGTGGAAGGGGTGCAGTCCCTGCTTCTCCAGGTCATCGCTCAACTGCTGGATGCGCGGCTCGTGCTCGACCGGCGGATGGGCGTACTGGGCGCTGCTCGGCCCTTCGAAGGGGTCCTCGCCGTGCCGTCCGTGCACCAGGTAGAGGTGCTCGGCCTGGGTGTAGTACGGCTCCAGGTCGTCGTAACCGATGGGCCAGGCGGGCGAGATGCCGTCGTGGTGGCGCAGTTCGCCGAAGTCCTCGGTGCGCAGCCGGAACAGGGCGGCGCCGTAGAACTTGGTGTTGCCGCCGACGTAGTAGTTCACCTCGGGCGGGAACTCCTCGCCGTGCCGGTCGAGCCAGAACTCCGGGGCCCGGTACTTGCCCTTGACGAACACGGCCGTGGAGTCCCAGTTGTCGCGCTCGCGCCGCAGGTAGTCCCCGCGTTCGAGGATGAGCACGCGTCTGCCGGAGGGGGCGAGGCGGTGGGCGAGCGTGCCGCCGCCGGCACCGGTACCGATGACGATGACGTCGTAGGAGTTCTGGGCGTCCACGGCAACCACCGTCCTCGCTCTTCGTCCGCGGCCGTCGCGGGCCTTCCCTCTTCGAACGTACGCGCCGTGCGGTGACGCGGCACCCGGAGCGAACCCGCGCCGGGCGGCCGCTCACAGCACGGCGATCGGGTTCACCGGTGAGCCGGTCGCGGCGGGGAGCCGCAGCGGGGCGACCACGCACAGGAAGTGCCGGCGGCCGGTCTCCTCGCACGCCGTGCCCAGTTCCTCCAGGTCGAGGTAGTCGAGCAGGTGCACCCCCATGGCGTTGACGGCGAGGACGTGCACCGGGAACGGGACCGCGCTCACCGCGCTGGGCGCCGCGTCGTTGTTGCCGTCCGACCCCAGGACCGACACCTGCCGCTCGGCCAGGAAGTCCATCGCCTCCGGGTGCAGGCCGGCCCTGGCCCGGGTCACGTCCCAGGCGCCGAGAGTGCGGCGGCGCAGCCGATGGCCCACCCGGACCAGCAGCAGGTCGCCCGGCCCGACCGGCGCCGCCTGGGCGGTCTCCGCCGCGGCGAGGTCCTCGGCCGTCACCTGCTCGCCCGGTTCGAGCCAGGGCACACCGCGCAGCCGGGGGATGTCCAGCAGGACACCGCGGCCGACCAGGCCGTCCCGCGCCAGGTCGAGGGTGAGCGCGCCGGCGCCGTCCGGGGTCACGGTGCTCGCCGGGACACCGCCGTACAGCTCCCCGTCGAAGATCACGTGACACAGCGCGTCGAGGTGGCTGTCGACGTCACCGTGCACGTTCATGGCGAACCGGTCGCGGGCGAAGTGCAGCCCGGGCTCGTCGCGCTCCTGCCGGGCCGGCGCGGTCATCCGGTGGGTCGCGGGCTCCGGGCTGTCCGCTGCGGCCGCGGTCTCGACGGGCGCGGCCAGCGACACCGTGCGCCCGGACCGCACCCCGGCCGCGGCGGCCGCCACCCGCTCGGGCGTGAGCCGGTCCAGCGCCCCCCGCCCCTGCTCCGCCGCCTCCCGGGCCGGCTCCCGCAACCGGCGGTACAGGTCCCGGAAGGCCGCTTCGGTCAGGGTGCCCGGTGCCGTCCGGCCGGGGGCGGGCCGCTCGTGCGAGGTCATCGGGGGCTCCTCCGCCGTGGTCCGGTGGCGTGCTCGTCGTCCCAGGTGGCGGCGGGCCGGGCGTCCGGTGGGCCGGCCGGGCCGCCCACCGGCGGCACGGGGCGGCCGGGCGGGAGCAGCTCGGCCGTCACGAAGGCGACCACGGCGGCGAGGATCACCACGGGGATCATCGCGGCGCTGCCGAGCACCAGGACGACCAGGATCACGGAGCTGACCGGCAGCCGCAGCGCGGCCGCCGACGCCGCCGCCATGCCCGCCGCCATCGCGGGCACGACGCCGAGGCCGGGCAGCGGGGCGAGCAGCACGCCCAGGGCGGCGCCGAGGAACAGTGCGGGGAAGATCGGTCCGCCGCGCAGGCTGCCGAGGCACAGCGCGTAGGCCACGCCCTTGCACAGCAGCACCGCGACCAGGGCCCCCACGCCCCAGGCGTGCGGGTCGGCGGCCAACTGGGCCAGGGTGGCCTGGCCGGAGGAGGCCACGTCGGCCGGGGACCGGCCGACGGCCAGCGCGTACACCGCTGCGCACCCTCCGGCGGCCAGGGCGCACAGCGCCGTGCGGAGGACCGGCCGGCCCGTGGCGACGAAGACCGCGGCGCGGCGCCCGGCGGACAGCGTCAGGTGGACGGCGGCGGCGACGGCGACGGCCATCAGCACCGCCCACAGCACGTCCCCGGCGTCCAGCCGGGGAAAGGGGAGGCCCACCTTCGCGGAGAGGGTGCCGGTGGTGAGGCCGGTCCAGCGGCCGAAGCCGGTGAACACCAGCGACCCGATCCCGCTGGACAGCAGCGCCGGCAGCATGACGGCGAAGAGCTGCGGGCCGCCCACCCCGGCCACCTCGATCAGGATGACGGCGGCGACCAGCGGGTTGCCGAAGATCGCGGACAGGGCGGCGGCGGCACCGGCCGCGCCGAGCAGGGCCGCGCCCTGCGGGGTCCCCGGGGTCCGGGCGAGGTTCCTGAACCACAGCGCCAGGCAGCCGCCGAGCGCGATCAGCGGAGCCTCGGGGCCGAGGGTGGCGCCGAGCGGCAGGCTCGCCAGGGCCGCGAGGACCACCCCGGGCAGGGCTGCCGGGGCCATACCGGCCGTGTGCAGGCCACCGGCGGGGATGTGACCGCCGGCGCCCGGGAGCCGCGTGACGACGACACCCACGGCGAGGCCGGCGACGGTCAGCAGCGGCAGGGGCCACCACCACGGGGGGACGCTCATGCCGAACTCGGCCGGCAGGGCGGCCCACAGCAGGTGTTCGAGTTCGTGGAGCGCGACGAGGAAGAAGAAGGCGGCCAGCGAGACCGGGACGCCGATGACGGCCGACAGCACGAGAGCCTTCTGGTAGGGCCGTGAGCGCAGCAACTCGCGCAGCCGGTCGGCCTCTTCCGGCTGGGTGCCGGCGGCGGGGGCGGTGGACGGATCCGGCGGCGGCGTCACGGCACCGTTCCTCCCGTGTCGGCCGGGGTTGTCGCGCTCACGGGCCCGTGCCCGGCAGCGCCCCTCCCCCAGCCATTGCAGCATCCGCCCGCGGGCCCCGCACTCCCAAGGGCTCCGCGGTGGAAGGCTCCGGGGAGACGGCCCTCGGGTCCCCGTTCGGGATGCAGTTCCCGGTGACCGCCTCTTCACTGGGAGGAAAGCCCGTTCGGGGAATTCTCTGGAGGCGGACCATGACTGGCAGATGGACACGGGCAGCGGCGGGGGTGGTCCTCGCCGGGGCCGTCGCGGTCGCGGCGGCGGGCTGCTCGGACAGCGACTCCCAGAAGGCCTCGGACGCCGCCAGCAAGGCGGCCTCGGCGGCCTCCTCCGCCGCCTCCTCACTCGCCTCGAAGGGATCCGACGCACTGGCCTCGGCCTCGGCGGAGGCCCGGCAGAAGCTCGACGGCGTCAAGAACGGCGTGAAGGCCAAGGACGACGTCACGCTCGGCACCGCGGCGACCGGCAGCGACGGCAAGGTCACCGTCAAGGTGAGCGCCAGGAACACCGCGTCCTCGACCAAGTCCTTCGCCGTCCAGGTCAACTTCGACGACAAGAACGGCAAACTGCAGGACGTGGCCGTGGTCACGGTCAAGGACGTGGCGGCCGGTTCCACCGGCGAGGCCACCGTGCAGAGCAACCGCAAGCTGTCCGGCGACGTGCACGCCGTCGTCAACGCGGCGCTGCGGTACTGACGTCGGATCCGGGCGGGCGGTGCGCGCGCCCGGCGTGGCCGGGGCGGGCCGGCGTGCCGCCGCCTCGTGCGACGGCGGGCACGCGCCGGCCATATCGTGGGTGCCCGAACGCCAACGGCCACACGTCAGTTCATCGGGGGCATCATGCGGGACACACACACGGAGCCGGCCCCGGCCGCGCGGCTCGCCGTACGCGGACTCGCCCCGACGCTGGCCGTGCTGGTCGTCAGCCTCGCCGTGGCCGCCGTCGGCGTCTACGAGCTGTGCGGTTTCGGTCTGCACAGCCTCGACCGGCGTCCGCACCTGTTCAGCGACGGTCTCGCCACCGGCGGGGTGATCGTCGCCGCGGTGACGGCCGGGGCCGCGGTGGGCAACCTCGCCTGGACGCTGGCGGTGGCCCGGCGCGGCACGGACGAATCCGGATGAGAACCTGTGCACCGCATGTGCGCACCTTTGCACGCGCGTTACCCTACGAGCTGTAGGGTCGGCGGCGCCCCGTCCCCTCCCCCAAGGCGCCCGTCACCATGCCCGCACGACAGCCGAGCCTGGACTCCCCGCAGGCTCCCGCCCGGCGCGCCCCCCGCGCCGGTTCCCCCGCCCCGCCGGCCGGCGACGGCCGGCTGAGGAAGCGGGCGGCGGCGTCCACCGTCTGGTACCTGCGGCTGCAGGCCGCCCTCAACCTCCTCGCGGTGCTCTCCCTGCCCTTCCGCGAGGAGGTGCACGAGCACAACGTGGGCTCCTTCTTCACGCCGTACCTGGCCACCGCGGGCCTGGTCTCGGCGTTCCTCGCCCTCTTCCTCGCCGTGGTGATGCGCCGCCGCAAACGCGCCGCCTGGGTCTTCAACCTCATCCTCGCCGGCCCGCTGCTCTGCCTCTACGCCCTCGCGCTCACCCGCGCCCCCTACCGCGAGCACGTCTTCAACTGGCTCTCGGCCGCCCTCACCGGCCTGTTCGTGGCCGCCCTGCTGCTCGCGCGGCGCGAGTTCGACGCCATCGGCGACCGCTCCAACCCGCGCCTCGCCCTCGCCGTCGGCGCCGGCGGCGCCCTGGTCGCCGCCACGCTCGGCACGCTGCTGGTGCGTGAGACGAACCGGATCCCCGGCGCCACCCTCCAGGACGAGATCTCCTACACCCTGCTGCGCGGCATCAGCGTCGGCCCGCTCGCCGACCGCGTCGGCACCGTGGACGCCCCCCGCTGGGCGGACATGACCGTCAACGTCCTGATGGCCGCGACGTTCCTCCTCGTCCTCTACGCCTGCTTCCGCGCCCCGCGCGGCGCGTGCCTGCTCGGCCCGCAGGACGAGCGGCGGCTGCGCACGCTGCTCGACAGGCACGGCGAACGCGACTCCCTCGGCTACTTCGCGCTGCGCCGGGACAAGGCCGCCGTCTTCTCGCCGAGCGGCAAGGCGGCCGTCACCTATCGCGTCGTCGGCGGCGTCAGCCTGGCCTCCGGCGACCCCATCGGGGACCCCGAGGCCTGGCCCGGAGCCATCGACGCCTGGCTCGCCGAGGCCCGCAGGCACGCCTGGACCCCGGCCGTCATGGGCGCGAGCGAGGACGCGGGCACGGTCTACGCCCGGCACGGCATGGACGCCCTCGAACTGGGGGACGAGGCGATCGTCGAACTGACCGACTTCACCCTGGAGGGCCGCGCCATGCGGGCGGTCCGCCAGGCCCACAAACGGGTCCTCCGGGCCGGCTACACCGTCCGTGTCCGCCGCCACGAGGACATCCCCGACGACGAGATGGCCCTCCTCGTGGACCGCGCCGACCACTGGCGCGACGGCGCCACCGAGCGCGGCTTCTCCATGGCCCTGGGCCGCCTCGGCGACCCCGGGGACGGCCGCTGCGTGATGCTGGAGTGCCGCGACCGGGACGACGTCCCCCGGGCGCTGCTCAGCTTCGTCCCCTGGGGAGAACACGGCCTGTCGCTGGACCTGATGCGCCGGGACCGCGCCTGCGAGAACGGCCTGATGGAGTTCATGGTGGTGGAACTCCTGCTGCGTGCCGAGGAGTCGGGCATCCGGCGGGTGTCCCTGAACTTCGCCATGTTCCGCTCGGTCTTCGAACGGGGCTCTCGTCTCGGCGCGGGCCCGGTGCTGCGCCTGTGGCGCTCGGTCCTCACCTTCTTCTCCCGCTGGTGGCAGATCGAGTCCCTCTACCGCGCCAACGCCAAGTACCGCCCGCTGTGGGAACCGCGCTTCCTGCTGTTCGCCAAGAGCAGCGACATCCCCCGCATCGGCCTGGCCAGCGCCCGCGCGGAGGGCTTCCTCACCCTGCCGGTGCTCAGGGGCCGGTCGTAGCGCCACCGGGCCCGTCGTGCGGGGACCACACGCCCATCCACTGCTCGGCGTCCCACGCCTCGAACCGCTGCACCTCGGTGAACCCCAGCTTCGCCGCCAGGCGCATCGAGCGGTCGTTGGCGGTCTGCGTGCAGAGCACCACCGGCTCACCGGGGAGCGCGCCGGAGAACCAGCCGAGTGCCGCGGCGCCCGCCTCCGCGGCGTAGCCGCGGCCCCACGCGCGCGGCAGGAACAGGTAGCCGATCTCGGTCCGCGCGACATCCCGGCGGGCGTGCCCCGAACCGCTCGCGCCGTGCGGTTTGAGCTCGACCATGCCGACCATCGCCCCGTCGAGCTCGGTCACGAAGAGGCCGGGGCGCCGCTCGGGCGCCTGCGGCAGCACGCGCTCGCACTCGTCACGCGGGCGGGGGCCACCGAGATAGGTGTGCACCTCCGGCGAGCTGAGCAGCTCGACGAACGCCGCGCGGTCCCGGGCCTCGGGCTCGCGGAGCACCAGCCGTCCGGTCTCGATCGGGGCGGGTGGCCAGCGTACGGAACCGAGTTCGGGCATGACGACAACCTATCCCGGCCCCGATGCGGGCGATCCGGGTGGCCGCGCGCACCGCACCCCGCCGTCCGCGGCACGGTGCGCGGGCGGCCGGCGGCGGGCCGCCGATGCAGGGGGCACCGGCACCCGGCGACGGCAGCCACCCGCGGTGCCCCCGGGCTCGGCCCTCACGCGGCCCCGCTCCCCACGATCCCGCCCCCGACCGTGAACCCGATGACCGCTCCGCCGCCCTCCCGCCGGTAGGCGAAAGGCGCCCCTCCGTGGGCCATGGCGACTTCGCGGACGATGGACAGGCCCAGGCCCGAGCCCGGCAGGGACCGCGCGTCGGCGGCCCGGTAGAAGCGGTCGAAGATGCGGATGAGGTCGCCGTCGGCGATACCCGGACCCCGGTCGAGCACCTCGACCCGGACGGTTCCCGGGCGCACCGGACCGGTGACGGCGATCTCGATCGGCCCCTGGCCGCCCCGGTCGAACTTGGCCGCGTTCTCGACCAGGTTGGACAGGGCCCGCTGGAGCATCCCGGGCCGCCCGTCGGTACGCGTGTCACCGCTCGCGCGCAGCACGATCTCGCGGCCGGTACGGCGCCGGGCCAGCCCCAGCACGTCCTCGGCGATGTCGGCCAGGTCCACCTGCTGCGGCGGCTCGCTGTCGGACTGCCCGGCCGCGAGGTCGACCAGCTCGTTGACCAGGTCGGTCAGCTCCCGGGCCTCCTGGGTGAGGTCGGCGACGAGTTCCTCCCGGGTGGCGGACGGCAGCTCGTCGATCCTGCGCAGCAGCGAGATGTTCGTGCGCAGGGAGGTGAGCGGGGTCCGCAGCTCGTGCCCCGCGTCCTGGACCAGCCGCCGCTGGTCCTCCTCGGACTGGGCCAGGCGGCCCAGCATGCGGTCGAAGGCGCGGCCGAGCCGGCCCACCTCGTCCAGCCCGGCGACGGGCACCTCGATGCCCAGCCGGCGGGTGCGGGCCACGTCCTCGGCGGCCGAGGTGAGGACGATCAGGCGCCGGGTGATCCGGCGGGCCAGCCACCAGCCGAACAGGCCGGCGGCGACCACGACCGCCGACATCAGGATCAGCGTGCGCTGCTGCAGCGCACGCAGCAGGTCCTCGGTGTCGCTGAACTCCTGGGCGACCTGCACCGCGCCCTTGCCGGCGCCGAGCGAGACGGTGGCGACGCGGAACAGGTCCTCGCCGACCCGGACGTCCTTGTGCTCGACCACCCGGCCCGCCGTCCGCGCCCGGGACATGGCCCGGTCCCGGGCGGTGACCGGCAGCACCGGGCTGCCGTGGTCGGCGACCTCCCCGCGCGCGCCCAGCACCTGTACGTCGGTCCGGGCCGGCCGGACCAGGTCGTGACCGGGCCGGGAGGAGGAGAAGTCCTCCGGCGCCATCGCGTGCTGCCGCACCTCGTCCCGCACGTCGGACACGACCTGCGTGAACACCGACTGCTGGTCGACCCGGACCAGGCGGGCGGCGGAGCTGTAGGACAGGATGCCGACGAGGA
This sequence comes from Streptomyces cellostaticus, assembly GCF_023630175.1. Classification (GTDB taxonomy): domain Bacteria; phylum Actinomycetota; class Actinomycetes; order Streptomycetales; family Streptomycetaceae; genus Streptomyces; species Streptomyces cellostaticus_A. The sequence goes on from NZ_JALLIN010000020.1 coordinate 121,593, forward strand.
CGGTCACGGCGGCGGTGACGGCGGCGAAGGACACCGCGAAGGTGGTCCGCAGGGAGACCAGCCTGGGCCGGGGACCCGCCCCGGTCCGCGGGCCGGGGCCCACCGCTGCCGCGTCGGCCATGGCCCGCCCGTCGAGGTGCGGCGTCCGGTGGGTGCTCTCGGCATGCCGGCCGGAAGCCCTCGTACCGGGTGTACCCGGGCTTTCGGCCGGCGCGGCGGGAGTGCCCGCCGGGCGCCGCGACCGGGCGAACCTCGGCCTACGCGGCACTAGTCCTCCCGCAGCACGTAACCCACGCCCCGCACGGTGTGGATGAGCTGTGGGGCGCCGGGCTCGTCCAGCTTGCGGCGCAGGTAGCCGACGTAGACGGCCAGGTTCTTGGAGCCGGGGCCGAAGTCGTAGCCCCAGATGCGGTCGTAGATGGTGGAGTGGTCGAGCACGATCCCGGCGTTGCGGACCAGCAGTTCCAGCAGTTCGAACTCGGTGCGGGTCAGCTCCAGCTCGCGGCCGCCCCGCCAGGCGCGGCGGGCCTGCAGGTCCATCCGGATGCCCGCGGCGCCCACCTGGCGGTCGGAGGCCTGCGCGTCCCGGCCGCCGTCAGCGGCGGGCGCGGCCCCGGTGCCGCCGGCCGGCACCGGGCTGGTGCGGCGCAGCAGCGCCCGCAGCCGGGCGAAGACCTCCTCCACGTCGAAGGGCTTGACCACGTAGTCGTCGGCGCCCGCGTCCAGACCGGCGATGCGGTCGGCGGTCTCCACCAACGCGGTGAGCATGAGGATCGGGGTGCGGTCGCCCTCGGCCCGGAGCACCCGGCAGACCTGGAGCCCGTCGATGCCCGGCATCATCACGTCCAGCACCAGGACGTCCGGCGGGGTCCGGTGCGCCTGGGCCAGCGCCTCGATCCCGTCGGCGACGGCCGTCACCTCGTAGCCCTCGAGCGTCAGGGCACGCTCGAGGGCATGACGGATCGCACGGTCGTCTTCGGCGAGCAGCACAGTCTGGGGCACGTCCCCAGTCTGCCAAGCCCTCCGGCGGTTCCGCCGGGCCCGGCGGGCCGACGATCACCCTTTTTACCGCGCTCTCACCGTCACAGCGGTGCCCCGTGTCAGGTGCCGGTGGCGCCGAGCCGCGCGAGCCGCTCCTCGAACGGCACGCCCCGGGGCCCGCCCGCGGGGGCCGCGGCGGCCGCGGGCCGCGCCGCCATGAGCACGGCCAGCTCGCCCGCGGCCCGCTCGATCCGCTCGGCCAGCCCCTCGGCCCCCCAGTCCTCCGAGGCGGCGTAGACCCCGGTGGGCACCACCACGGCCCGCAGGTGGGCGAACAGCGGCCGCAGCGCGTGGTCCAGCACCAGGGAGTGCCGGCCGGTGCCCCCGGTGGCGGCGATCAGCACCGGCTTGCCGGTCAGCGCGTCCTTGTCCAGCACGTCGAAGAAGGACTTGAACAGCCCGCTGAACGAGGCGCTGAACACCGGCGTGACGACGATCAGCCCGTCGGCCCCCGCCACCGCGTCCTGCGCGGCGGCCAGGGACTTCCCGGCGAACCCGTTGGTGAGGTGGTGCGCGCCCGCGACCCCGCGCGCCGCCCCCCGGCCCCCCCCGCCGGCCCCCCGGCCCCCCCCCGCCCCGGTGGTCCTGCCCGGGGTACGGAACTGGGCCAGCGCGGTCGTACCGCCG
>NZ_JALLIN010000021.1 GCF_023630175.1 Streptomyces cellostaticus
GCGGCGGCGGTGCGCGTCGGCCCGGTCCCGTGCCGGTGCGGCCGGTCACCGCCCTCCCGGCTCAGCAGCCGCCGCAGTTGTAGTACAGGACGTCCCAGTGGTTGCCCTCGTCGGCGTAGATGTTGCCGGAGCCGGACCTGTACTGGGGAGCGCCGTCGCCGCGCAGGCCGATGTAGCTGAAGCTGTTCTTGATGTACGAGGTGACGCAGGTGTTCTTGCCGTAGTCGAGCTTGTAGCCGTTCCAGTGCGAGTAGGTGCCCGAGGCGTGGCCGGTCTCGGTGCCACCGGTGATGTCGAGGGCGCAGCCACTGGCCTGCTTCAGGGTCTGGGCGCCCTGCGCGGTGGCGAGGTTGAGCTGCTCGAAGGAGGTGCAGGTGGCGTTGTACCGATCGGAGCAGTTGCCGGAGGACGACCAGGTGATGCCGACGGCGCGGAACATGCCGGTGGCGGTCGAGTGACTGATCCTGGTGACGGCGAAGGCGTCGGTGGCGGTGCCGACGACGGCGACACCGGAGGCGGCGACGAGGGCGAGCGCGGTCAGGGCGGAGCGGGCCTTCAGGGCCTTCATGGGGAGACCTTCCTGCGGTGGGCCGTGCTTCCTGTGATTCGGCTGTGCAGGTGGTACGGGTGCGCAGGGAGATGGTGCCCGAGGTCTACGCGCGTTCGCCAGAGGGCGCACCCGGTTACTCTCCGTTGATCCGAGAACACGTGGCGGATGATGTTGAAAACTCAACGGAATAGGTCTACGGTCGAAGTCGTTCGGCTAGTTGAACATTAAACAGAATGCTCGTGGCCTCCCCAGGAGTGCCGCGACCGTCCCCAAGGAGCACCGCAATGGGCATCTTCGGCCGCAGTGAGAACACCCCCGGGACCGCCGCCTCCGCCGGCCTCGATCCGGCCGCGCTGACCGGCGAGTACACGATCGACCCGGCCCACACCACGCTCGGTTTCGTGGCCCGTCACGCGATGGTCACCAACGTCAAGGGGAGCTTCAAGGAGTTCACCGGCGCGCTGCACCTGGACGGCGCCGAGCCCGCGAAGTCCACCGCCACCCTCGATGTCCGGATGGACAGCATCGACACCGGCAACGCCGACCGCGACGGACACCTGAAGTCCTCGGACTTCTTCAGGACCGACGAGTTCCCGGCGATGACCTTCCGCTCCACCCGGGCCGAAGCGCTCGGTGGCGACGACTACCGCATCACCGGCGACCTCTCCATCCTCGGCGTCACCAAGCCGATCACCATCGCCCTGGAGTTCAACGGCGCCGCGAAGGACCCCTTCGGCAACGAGCGCGTCGGCTTCGAGGGCAAGGCCGAGATCCTGCGCTCCGAGTGGGGTCTGACCTGGAACGCGGCCCTGGAGACCGGTGGTGTCCTCGTCTCCGACAAGATCAAGCTGGTGTTCGACATCTCGGCCGTCAGGAGTGCCTGACCCCATCGCGCCCCACCCGCGCCCGGCGGCAGGTCCGGGCGCCCGCGGCGCGGGCGCCCGGACCGCCTCCCGCGGCTACAGGTAGGGGCGCGTGATCAGCTCGATGGCGTGACCGGCGGGGTCCTTGAAGTACACCCCCCGGCCACCGTGCTCGCTGTTGGTCTCGCCGGGGCGCCGCATCTGCGGATCGGCCCAGTGCTCGACGCCGCCGTCGCACAGGCGCCGGTAGGCGCGGTCGAACAGCTCGTCGTCGACGAGGAAGGCGTAGTGCTGCATCTGGATCCCCACCGGCGGCTCGGCGAACTGGAGGAGCACGCCGTCGTGGAGCTGGATGTTGACGAACGGTCCCCACGAGGGTGCTTCCGGAAGTTCCAGCAGCTCCCGGAAGAACCGGGCCGACTCGGCGCGGTCCTTCGCGGCGATGATGGTGTGGTTGAACGTGACTGTCATATGGCTGACCTCGCTACGGCTCGGGCACGGAGAATGGACTCGTGGTGCTCGGGCGCGGGGAGGTCCACGTGCGGAGCGGGGGTGCCCTGTGCGCACCCTCCGTGCGGTCAGCCCTCCACCGGGTGGCCGATCCGTGTGTGGCGCGAGGCCGGTCCGGTGTTCACGTCGGCCGACGGTAGTCGATCAAGCAGGCGCCCGCAACGAGGCGGCGGAGACAGACGGTCGTACCGCCGGGGCATGCGGTGGGCCGGGTCAGAAGCCGCCGCCGAAGTCGCCGCCCCCGCCGCCGTCGAGACCGCCGCCGAAGCCGCCGCCGAAGTCGCCCGGGTCGAAGTCGGCACCGGAGACGTCGCCGCCCTGGTAACCGGCGGCGCCGAAGTCGCCGTGGTCATAGGCGTAGGACGGGGTGGACATCATGCTGCCGAGCAGGGTGCCGGCCAGGAGGCCGGGGAGGATGCCGCCGCCGAAGTAGCCGCCGGCCCAGGGGCCGTAGGCGGGGCCGGCGTCCCAGTAGGGGCGGCGGCCGTGGTCGGTGTCCACCTCGCGGACGACCGGGTCGCGTCCGTCGGCCAGGCGGGTGGCGTCGGCGGCGCAGACCGGGACCTCGCGGAGGCTGCCGCCGGGCGGGGTCCAGGCCGCGTCGGTGACGGAGGGACCGTGCCGGGGGTCGAAGAAGCAGGGTGGGCGGCGCTCCGGCGGGGGGCGTCCCTCGCGGCGGGCGGCCAGTCCGGCGAGGGAGAAACGGCCGTCCTCCAGTGCCTCGGTGACCGGCCGGACGTCCTCGGGCCCGCGCGCCCCGGCCATGCACTGCTTGGCCCTGTCGTAGGAGTCCAGGGCCCGCTCGTAGTCCGCGCGCATCGCGTCGTCGGCGCCCGGCTCCGCCGGGTGGAAGTCCAGCCGGTCCAGTTCCTCGCCGAAGGCGGTGATGTCCTCGTCCACGACCACCCGCAGCCGGTCCAGGGCGGCCCGCCGCTCCGCGGCGCGACGACGGCGGTTGCGGCGGACCAGGGTGTAGGCGCCCGCCCCGCCGACGGCCAGGACGACGGCCGCCGTGATCAACGCCGTGCCCGACGTGCCTCCCCCGGCGGCCCGGCCGCCCCAGCTCGCGGGGGCGCGGCCGCCCATGTTCGCCAGGGCGCGGTCGGTGAAGTCGGCGAGCTGGGTCCTGGCGTCCTCGCCCCGCACGCTGTCGACGAGATTGCGCACGGCGGTGCGGGAGAGGACCGAGGAGTCCGCGCGGGCGTCGAAGCGGTCGCCGAGCCGGATGGCGTACAGGCCGGTGATGCCGGTGGCCGTGCGCAGGTCGGAGAAGAGGTTCGCGGTGGGATGCCCGGCCGGCAGGACCGTGACGAACAGGGGCTTGCCGGCGCCCTTGATCCGTCCGGCCAGCCGGTCGGCGTCGGCCCGGGACAACTGCCCGGAGGCCGCCGGGTCCACGTGGACCGGGCCCTTGCGCAGGGCCTCGGCGATGCCGGACACGCCGGTGGCCGCCATCACGCCCGGGGCCAGGGCGGTCGCGACGACCAGCGCCAGCACGGCCAGCAGCAGCGCCGGGAGGCTTCGGGTCCGAAGGACGGCCTTCACCCTTCGAAACTACCCGAAACCTCCCGGACCGGCCGGGCGCGCGGGTCACCGGACGGCGCTCACGCGGCCCGGTAGGCCTCCGCGAGCCTGCGCACCGCCTCCGCGTAGTGGCCGGTCAGCAGCAGGTGGTCCGCGTCGGCGAAGGGCTTGGCCACCGCGGCGGTCATCCGGTCGCCCGCCTCGCGCTGGACGATCAGCCGGGCCCGGGTGACCAGCTCCCGTCCGGCCCGGTCGGCTCCCGTCCGCTCCGCCGCCGCTGCCGCGAGCCCGAGCGCCCGCAGCGTGGCCGCACCGCCCCGGGGGACACCGGTGAGCGTGGTCAGGCCCCAGCCGTAGGGGAACTGCGGGTCGTACGCGGCGTCCCCGACGTTGATCGGCAACTGGGACTCCGATCGGGGCCAGGTGACCGGGAGCTGTCCGGTGAAGGGCCGCCTGCCGTAGAGGACGTCGGCGACGCCGCCGCCCTCGGTGCCCGGCAGCCAGGAGGCGACCAGCGCGTCGATCCGGCCGAGCCGGTCACCGATGAGCTGCGGGCGCCCGGACACGACCAGCACCGCGCACCTCATGGCAGCGCACACCTTGTCGACGGCGGCCTGGTCCGCTGCCGAGAGGGTGAGCCGGTGGCCGTTGCCGACGTCGCCGACCCCCTCCGCGTACGGGGTCTCGCCGACGACGACCACGCCGGCGTCGTAGCCGCCGGTGGGTGCGGAGGCGTCCTCGGAGTACGTGACGTCCCCGCCCGCCTCGCGCATGCCGTCGAGGATCGTCGTACCCGGGGTGGTGTTCCCCGAGCCGCCCTGCCAGGTGACGGTCCAGCCGCCGGTCTGGTTGCCGATGTCGGCGGCGTTGGAGCCGGCGACGTAGACCTTCTGGCCCCTCCTCAGGGGCAGCAGTCCACCGCTGTTCTTCAGCAGCACCTGGGACTCGGCCGCCGCGCGGCGGGCCACCGCCCGGTGCGCCGGGGACCCGATGGCGGCGGCGCCGCGGGTGTCGGCGTACGGGTGCTCGAAGAGACCGAGCCGGAACTTCTGGGTGAGGATGCGGGAGACGGCGTCGTCGATCCGCCGCTCCCCGATCCGGCCGGCCCGCACCTCGTCGACGAGCGTGCCGGTGAACTCCTTGTAGGTGTACGGCACCATCATCATGTCCAGGCCCGCGTCGACCGCGGTGCGGACGTGGGAGGCGTAGTCCCCGGGTAGCTGGTCGATGGCGTTCCAGTCGCTGATGACGAACCCGTCGAAGCCCATGCGGCCCTTGAGCACGCCGTTGATCATGTCGGCGCGGGCGTGCATCTTCACCGGGCCCCGGCCGTCGCCGAGGATGTCGAGCGAGGAGTACGACGGCATGACCGTGCCGACGCCCCGGTGCACGGCGTTCCTGAACGGCGCCAGGTGGACGGCCTCGAGCTGTCGCCGGGTGACCTTGGTGACACCCTGGTCGATCGTGTAGGTGCCGGTGGTCGAGGAGCCGTACCCGGTGCCGCCGTCACCGACGAAGTGCTTGGCGGTGGCGAGCACCTTGTCGCCGCGGCTCAGGTCCCTGCCGTCGGCCCGGCCCTGGAGACCCTGGATGACGGTCTCCATCGACTCGACCAGCGCCGGGTCCTCACCGAAGGACTCGTAGGAGCGTCCCCAGCGTTCGTCGCGGCTCACGCACAGGCAGGGCGCGAAGTCCCAGGGGACGCCGGTGGCCCGCACCTCGGCCGCCGTCACCGCGCCGGTCCGCTCGGCGAGCCGGGGGTCACGGGTGGCACCGAGACCCACGTTGTGCGGCATGATCGTGGCGCCGACCAGGTTGTTGTGGCCGTGGACCGCGTCGACGCCGTAGATCAGCGGGATCTGGAAGCGGGTCGCCCGCGCCCGCAGCTGGAAGGCGTCGATCATCTTCGCCCAGGCGTCCGGGGTGTTGGGCGTCGGCGTCGAGCCGCCGCCGGAGAGCAGCGAGCCGAGCGCGTAACCGGCGATGTCCCCCTGGTCGGCCAGGGCGCCGCGCTCGGCCTGGGTCATCTGGCCGGCCTTCTCCGCCAGGGACATACGGCCGAGCAGGTCCGCCACCCGCTCGCGCACGGGCAAACGGGCGTCCAGATAGGGCAGTCCGTGGGCGTCGATGACGACCTGCGGCGTGTCGGCGGGCGCTCTGGCACCGGTCACCGTGAGCTTCAGCGGGACGGTCTCGGCGGGCTCGGCCGCCTTGTCCCGCAGGGTGGGCACCCGGACGGTCCGCGAGGTGCCGGAGGCGGTGCCCGCCGGGAAGGTGAGGGTACCGGAGACGGGGGTGTAGTCGCTCCCGGGGCCGGCGGTGCCGCCCGCCGTCGTGTACGTGACGGTCACGGGCTCGTCGAGGGGCCGGGCACCGGTGGTGGCCACGGTGATCCCGACCTTCGCCGTGCCGCCCTCCGTGACGGGGTACACGGCCGCGCCGGTGCTCACCGAGGCGCGCAGCGACTGGTCGGCCCTGCCGTACAACTCCACGCCGTCCATGGCGAAGTGACCCTTGGCGCCGGCCGGGAGCGTGACCGCGTACCCCCACATGCGATCGAGGCCGAGGACGTGGTCGATCCCGCCGACGGGCTGGTAGTCCGTGCGGTAGGTGAAGTCGGTGAAGGGGATCTCGATCCGCCTCCAGCCGGTGAAGTCGTCGGTGAAGGAGGTGGTCCACAGCTCGGAGGCCTCGCCGTGGGCGCCGCCGTCCTTGATCTCGAAGGCGACCTTCCGGCCGTTGTCCTGGCCGTCCCACCAGAACCGGATGCCCCGGTGGGGGGACCAGTCGCGGCCGGACCCGGTGGCGGCGAAGTCGTGGGTGAACCCGCCGTAGCCGCTGATGTCGTAGGAGCCGGTGAGGACCTTGGCGCCCTCGGGGGCGTCGGCCCGGGCGGTCAGGGCGAGTGCCGGCGGATCGTCCGTGTCGCCGCCCCAGGTGAAGATGCCCTCGGCGGGCTGGGCGGCGAAGGGGACCTCCCCCTCGAAGCGGTCGACGGGGACGGGGGCGGGATCGTCGGCGGCTCGCGCGGTCGCCCAGGGGAGCAGCCCGCTGAGGAGTGCGGCGGAGACGAGCAGGGCGGTTCTTCGCATGTACCTTCCCTCGGCTCTTGATTCACTCATGGCTTAGATCACGTCGTGAGTTAACTGGCCCCGCGGCACGCCGTCAATACTTCACGTCAGAAGTGGCGCGGGGTCGACGAGCGGCCGGAAGAAGGCGGTTGTGTGTTCGGAAACTGAATGCGCGACCTCCTGGCGCGCGCCCCGGGCCGACGGCCGACGGGGCACAGTTGTACGACTGCAACGGAACCGGTGCCCAGCGGTGGTCGTACGACGCCGCCGCCGGTGATGCGGTGAACGTGGCGGCATGCAGGTGCCTCGACGCCACCGACGACTCGTCGGCCGACGGGGCCCGGGCACGGATCCGGTCGTGCCCGGCGGCCGCCGACCAGAAGTGGACAGCGGTAGGGCGGGGCACCTCCCGCCGGTGAGGGGGCGGATGTGCGCAGGAGTGCCGTACCGGCGGTGGCCGCCGGGTGTCTGCTGCTCGGCGGCTGTGCGGCGGTCGATCTGCCCCTGGCCGGCGTGGGGGTCGGGCCGGACGGTGCGCCGTACGCCCTGATCCGGCCCTGTGGCGACGACGCCTGGCAGTGGCCCCACCTGGACGGGCGGGCCCGCGGTGGCGCGGGCGGGCCCGTCACCACCGGATGGGACGTGCGCAAGGAGGATCTGCACGGGGACGCCGAGTTCCCGCTGTTCACACCGCCCGGGAGCTGGCGGGCTCGGCACCGGGGCGAGCAGCGGCTGCTCCCCCGGCACCGGTACGAGCTGGGCTTCGGGCACTACGTGACCGGCGACTCGTACAACGGGAGGGTGGAGTTCACCGGGGAGCGGATCGGGCGGCTCCGGCCCGGGCAGGTCTGGGCCGACGGCCGGGTGCTGAGCCGGGCGGACTTCGAGAAGCTCGCGGCGGACTCCTGCTGAACGGCGCGCGGCCTTGTCGCGGACCGGCTTTCCACGCTTCATGGTGGTCGTAGGGAAAGCCGTCCGGGACCGGGAGCGCGTCACATGACCACAGCACGGGATCTGTTCATCGTCGGCACCGACATCCCCGGCGACCACCCCGTGGAGCAGGGCGACCTGTCGCTGGCGCTCGCGGGCGCCGAGCTCGTCGACCTGATCGGGGCGCGTGCCGTGACCCTGGAGGGCGAGCGCATGGTGCCGGGGCCGCCGCTGGCGCTGGGTGACCGGATGCTGGACGAGGCGGACTCGGCGCTGGTCCGGCGGGAGCCGTACGAGACGGTCGAGGACTGGCTGTGGCGCCGGGGTGAGGGACTGGCCGCGGCCTACTTCGACGCCCTGGACGCGGAGGGACAGCTCACCGGCGAGCGCAGGCCCTGGTTCCCGCGCCGGCCGCGGACCGCCGCGGCCGGCGACACCGCGGCCCGGCGGCACGCCACCGACCGCTGGGAGTCCCGCGAGCCGGTCCTCGCCACCCTCGCGGCCGCCCTGGGCATCGGCGACGGGCAAGGAGACGGGGCCGGGGAGGAGTTCACCGACGAGCCGGTCGTGACCGTGCTGGCCGCGGTCGGCGACGCGGTGACGGAACTGACCGCCGTGCGGCAGCGCCGGGAGATCGAGAACGCGGCCTTCGACAACATCTGGCGGGCGCCCTGACCCGGCGCACCGGCCGCCCGGTCCCCCGGCGGGGCGCCCTCGGTGCGGGCGCCGTCCCGGTGACCGGACCCGGGCGCGTCGACCGGTGCGGGGACCACTGGGCGCCGCCTCGACCGGCCGTGGGGTTCCGCCGGCCCCTGAGCCCGCCGGGGTGAAGGGGCCGGGCGGGGACCCGGTGGAGCGGAACGGCACGCGGACCGTCGCGCCGCACCGGTACGGCGGCCCGCCGGCGCCGCGGTCCGGATCGCCCGGTGCCCGGACGCCCGATCCGGACCGGGGGCAGGCGCCCGGCCTGGGCGCCGCGCGGGCGCCGGCCGGGACGGCACGTCCGTCCTCGGTCAGGCCCGCACCGCTGCTACTCGGCCGGCTGGACGCCGGCCCGCAGCAGCCCGTAGGTGTAGGCGTCCTCCAGGGCCTGCCAGGACGCGGCGATGACGTTCTCCGCGACGCCGACCGTGGACCACTCGGCGCCGCCGTCGGAGGTGGAGATCAGGACGCGGGTGGTGGAGGAGGTGCCGTGCACGCCCTCCAGGATGCGGACCTTGTAGTCCACCAGGTCCAGCTTGGCGAGCTGCGGGTAGATCTTCTCCAGGGCCACCCGCAGAGCCCGGTCCAGGGCGTTGACCGGGCCGTTTCCCTCCGCGGTGGCGACGATCCGCTCGCTCTTGGCCCACAGCTTCACGGTGGCCTCGTTGGCGTGGGTGCCGTCGGGGCGGTCCTCGACGATGGCCCGCCAGGACTCGACCTCGAAGTACCGCAGCGGCCTGCCCTCGACCTCGGCCCTGAGCAGCAGTTCGAAGGAGGCGTCGGCGGCCTCGTAGGTGTAGCCCCCGAGTTCGCGCTCCTTCACCCGCTCGACCACCCGGCCGACCAGTTCCCGGTCGCCGCCGAGGTCGATGCCGAGCTCCTTGCCCTTCAGTTCGATGGAGGCCCGGCCCGCCATGTCGGAGACCAGCATGCGCATCGTATTGCCGACCAGTTCGGGGTCGATGTGCTGGTAGAGGTCGGGGTCGACCTTGATCGCGGAGGCGTGCAGCCCGGCCTTGTGGGCGAAGGCGGAGACGCCGACGTACGGCTGGTGCGTGGACGGCGTGAGGTTGACGACCTCGGCGATCGCGTGTGAGATCCGGGTCGTCTCGCGCAGCCGGCCCTCCGGCAGCACCTTCTTGCCGTACTTCAGCTCCAGGGCCGCGACCACCGGGAACAGGTTGGCGTTGCCGACCCGCTCGCCGTAGCCGTTGGCCGTGCACTGCACATGGGTGGCGCCCGCGTCGACGGCGGCCAGGGTGTTGGCGACCGCGCAGCCGGTGTCGTCCTGGGCGTGGATGCCGAGCCGGGCACCGGTGTCGGCGAGGACGGTGGAGACGACCGCGTGGACCTGGGCGGGCAGCATGCCGCCGTTGGTGTCGCAGAGGATGACGACGTCGGCGCCGGCCCGGGCGGCCGTGCGCACGACCGCCTTCGCGTACTCGGGGTTCGCGCGGTAGCCGTCGAAGAAGTGCTCGCAGTCCACGAAGACCCGGCGGCCCTGTTCGCGCAGGTGGGACACGGTGTCCCGGACCATCTCCAGGTTCTCGTCCAGCGTGGTGCGCAGCGCCAGCTCGACGTGCCGGTCGTGCGACTTGGCGACCAGCGTGATCACCGGGGCGCCGGAGTCGAGCAGGGCCTTGACCTGGGGGTCGTCCGCCGCCTTGGCCCCGGGGCGACGGGTGGCGCCGAAGGCGACCAGCTCGGCGTGCCGGAGGACCATCTCCCGCTGGGCCCGCGCGAAGAACTCGGTGTCCCGCGGGTTGGCGCCGGGCCAGCCGCCCTCGATGAAGCCCACGCCGAAGTCGTCCAGGTGCCGGGCGATGGCGAGCTTGTCCGCGACCGTGAGGTTGATGCCCTCGCGCTGCGCACCGTCGCGCAGCGTGGTGTCGAAGACGTGGAACGAGTCGTCGAGCTCGCTGGTTACCGTCTCGGTCATGAGTTCAAGGCTCCTGATTGTGAATCTTCGGTCTTACCGGAATGTCCGGCTCCACCGCCCCTGCGGAACTCCTCGCGCGGCGCCTCCCGGCCGTGGGTGAGCCGGAAAACGAAAAGACCCCTCGCGGGTGCGAGAGGTCTGCGCGCGGGTCTGAGACGACGATGGCCACCCGCACCTGGTAGTACGAGATGGTCACTGCGGACCGGCGCGCCTGCTGCCGATAATCATGGCGAACGAGGGCACGCAGGAAGTTTCGCACAGTCCCCGCCCCGCCCGGCAGGCCGTCTCAGTATCCGGTCGCCGCGGTGGACGGGGCGCGCGCCGTGGACGGGCACCGGCTCCGGGCCCGCTCCGCGGCGTCAGGCCTCCGGCGCCGGAGGCGCGTGCAGTGCCTCGGCGAGGAACTCCCGCACGTGGGAGATCACCTGCTCGCGGTCCGTGCCGCGCAGGCCGATGGCGACATGGATGGAGAAGCCGTCGAGCAGGGCGCGCAGCCGGGCGGCGAAGCGGTCCGCGTCGACCGGCCGGAACTCGCCGCGTGAGACGCCCTCGGCGATCAGGGCGACCAGGTCGCGGTGCCAGGCGCCCTCGATGGCGGCCTGCCGCTCCCGGGCGTCCTCGGCGGCGTTCTGCGAACGGTTCCAGACCTCGAGCCACAGGGTCCAGTGCGGGTCGGGGTGTCCGTCCGGGACGTACAGTCCGACGTACGCCTCCAGCCGCTCGCGGGCGGTGCCCGGGCGGGTCAGCAGCCGGCCGCGCTCGGCACCGAGCCGGCCCTCGCTCCACTCCAGGGTGCGCAGCAGCAGCTCGTCCTTGGAGCGGAAGTAGTACAGCAGGTGGCCGCTGCTCATCCCGACCTCACGGCCGAGCGCCGCCATGGTGAGCTTCTCCAGACCGCGCTCGGCGATCATGTCCATGGCGGCGGCGAGGACGTCCTCGCGCGGCGGCGCGTTCCTGCGCGCACCGGCCATCGGCTGCTCCCTAGCTCTTCGGCTGCTGTTGTGTGATGCAGTGGATGCCTCCCCCACCGGCGAAGATCGTACGGGCGTCCACCGGCGTCACCTCCCGGTCGGGGAACAGACGGCGGAGGACACCGGCCGCGACCTCGTCGTTCGGGTCGTCGAAGGCGCAGAGCACCACACCGCCGTTGCACAGGTAGTGGTTGATGTAGGAGTAGTCGACCCAGTCGCCCTGCTCGTCCTTCAGGACGGTGGGGGCGGGCACCTCGACGACCTCCAGCGGGCGCCCCCGGGCGTCGGTCTCGGCGCGCAGGATCTCCAGGTAGGTCCTGGAGCGGGCGTGGTCCGGGTGGGCGGGGTCCCGCTGGCTGTGCACGAGGACCGTGCCGGGCCGGGCGAAGGCCGCGACGATGTCGACGTGGCCCTGGGTGCCGTACCTGCCGTAGTCGCCGGACAGGCCGTGCGGGAGCCAGATCGCCTTGCTGGTACCGAGCCTGGCGTGGATCTCCGCCTCGACCCGCTCGCGGCTCCACCCGGGGTTGCGCCCGGCGCCGAGCTGGACGGTCTCGGTGAGCAGCACCGTGCCCTCGCCGTCGACGTGGATCGCGCCGCCCTCGTTGACGAGTCCGCTGCTCAGCACCGGCACTCCGGCCAGGTCCGCGACCTGGCGGGCGATCTTGGAGTCGTGCTCCCAGCGGGCCCAGTCCTGGCCGCCCCAGCCGTTGAACACCCAGTCCACGGCGGCCGGCCGGCCCCGCTCGTCGAGCACGAAGGTCGGGCCGATGTCGCGCATCCACGCGTCGTCCAGCTCGCGCTCCACCAGCTCGACGTCCGGGCCGAGCAGCGCCCGCGCCGACTCGCCCTGGCCGGGGCCGTGCACCATCGTCACCGGCTCGAAGCGGCGCACCGCCCGGGCCACCCGGGCCCAGGCCGTGCGGGCCGCGGCCAGCTCCTCGTCGCCGGCGAAGGTCGGGTTGGGTCCCGGCCAGGCCATCCAGGTGCGCTCGTGCGGGGCCCACTCGGGGGGCATGCGGTAGGTCATGGGCAGGTCCTTGGATCAGAGGAAGTAGAGCCGGTTGAGGGACACCGACTCGGCGGGTTCGGAGCGCAGCGGATCGCCGTCGAGGGTGACCAGGCCGGTGCGCCGGTCGACGTCCACCGCGCCGGTGCGGGAGTTGAGCCGCAGGTCGGCCGGGCCGATGCCGCGGGTGCCGCGGACGGCGACCCGGCGGCGCCGGGTGGGCATCGTGTCGCCGCCCTGCTCGACGGCGGCGCGGGCGACGAAGGCGACCGAGAGGTCGGCGGCGGTGGCTCCGTGCGCCCCGAACTGCGGTCCCAGCACGAGGGGTTCGCAGGTGTCGGTGGCCGCGTTGGGGTCGCCGGTCACGCCGTACGCCGGGAACCCGGACTTGAGGACGAGCTGCGGCTTGGCGCCGAAGTACTCGGGGCGCCACAGCACGATGTCGGCGAGCTTGCCGGTCTCGATCGAGCCGACCTCGTGGGCGAGGCCGTGCGCGATGGCCGGGTTGATGGTCAGCTTGGCGATGTAGCGCAGGACGCGGGCGTTGTCGTCGCCCTCGCCGTCGCCCTCCAGCGGGCCCAGCTCCGCCTTCATCTTGCCGGCCATGGCGAAGGTGCGCCGGACCGTCTCACCGGCCCGGCCCATGCCCTGCGCGTCGGAGGAGGTGATGCCGATCGCGCCCAGGTCGTGCAGGACGTCCTCGGCGCCCATCGTGCCGGCCCGGATGCGGTCGCGGGCCATGGCGGCGTCGCCGGGCAGGTCGGTCTTCAGGTCGTGGACGGAGACGATCATGCCGTAGTGCTCGGCGACCGCGTCCCGGCCGAAGGGCAGGGTGGGGTTGGTGGAGGAGCCGATGACGTTCGGGACGCCGGCCATCTTGAGCACGTTCGGCACGTGGCCGCCGCCGCAGCCCTCGATGTGGAAGGCGTGGATCGTACGGCCCTCCAGCACCCGCAGGGTGTCCTCGACGGACAGGCACTCGTTCAGGCCGTCGCTGTGCAGGGCGACCTGGACGTCGTGCTCCTCGGCCACCCGCAGGGCCGTGTCGAGCGCCCGGGTGTGGGCGCCCATGTCCTCGTGCACCTTGAAGCCGCTCGCCCCGCCCTCGGCCAGCGCCTCCACGAGCGGCGCCCGGTGCGACGACGAACCCCGGCCCAGGAAACCGATGTTGACCGGCCAGGCGTCGAAGGCGCCGAAGGCGTGCCGCAGCGCCCACGGCGAGTTCACGCCCACGCCCCACACCGGGCCGAACTCCTGCCCGATGATCGTGGTCACGCCGGAGGCCAGGGAGGCCTCCATGATCCGCGGCGACAGCAGGTGCACATGGGTGTCGACGGCGCCGGCGGTGGCGATCAGCCCCTCCCCGGACACGATGGACGTGCCGGTGCCGACGACGACGTCGACACCGTCCAGGGTGTCGGGGTTGCCGGCACGGCCGACGGCGTGGACGCGTCCTTCGCGGATGCCGATGGACACCTTGCGGATGCCCTGGACCGCGTCGATCACGAGGACGTTGCTGATCACGACGTCGCAGGTGTCGCGGACGGCGGCGGCCTTCAGGTGCAGCCCGTCGCGGGCGGTCTTGCCGAAGCCGGCGAGGAACTCGTCGCCGTACCGCTGGGCGTCCGACTCGACCCGGACGGTCAGCCCGGAGTCGCCCAGACGGACGCGGTCGCCGGCGCGAGGACCGTGGGTGGCGGCGTAGGCGTGCGGGTCGACATGGACCGACCTGCTCACCTCTCGCCCCTTCGAGCGGCTCATCGCTCCTCGTCTCCTTCCTCCGGGCCGCGGCCCGCGACGCCCAGGTATCCGCAGGCCGCGGCTCTGCGCAGCGCCTCCCGCTTCGCGCCGGGAGCGTCCAGCGGGCCGTCGACCAGACCGGCGAAGCCGATCGCGATCCGCGCGCCGCCGATCGGCACCAGGCCGACCTCCTCGCTCTCCCCCGGCCCGAACCGCACCGAGGAGCCCGCCGGCACGGCGAGCCGCATGCCGTAGGACCGCTCGCGGTCGAAGTCGAGCCGCGGGTTGGCCTCGAAGAAATGGAAGTGGGAGGTGACGGAGACCGGCACGGACGCGGTGTTGGTGACCTGGAGCCGGACGGCCGGCTCGGGGTCCGCGTGCTCGGGTCCCGGCAGCAGCGCGCCCGGCGCCCGCTCCCCCAGGCCGCCTCCGATGGGGTCGGTGACCACCGCGAGCCGGGAGCCGTCGTCGAAGACGGCCTCGACCATCACCTCGGTGACGACGTCGGCGACACCCGGCAGCACGTCCTCGGGGCCGAGCAGCGAGCGGGCCGCCTCGACGGCCTCCGCGAGCCGCCGGCCGTCTCGGGCCGCCTCGCAGACCGTGTCCGCGATCAGCGCGGTGGCCTCCGGCACGTTCAGCCGGAGGCCGCGCGCCCGGCGGGCCCGGGCCAGCTCGGCGGCCCCGAAGAGCAGCAGCCGGTCCCGCTCGGTGGGGGTCAGTCTCACGGCACGGCACCTCCTTGTCCTCGCTGGTTTAGAGCGTCACTCTAAACAAAGGGAGGGAGCGAGCGCAGGAAGGCCAGATGGAGAAGGATCAATGTCACATTGAGCGTCGCTCGAACCCATGGGGCGAGGCGCCGGGGAGGAGGACCGTGAAACATGCAGGGGCCGCCCCGGACGCGATGTCCGGGGCGGCCCCTGCGGGCGCCGGGAAGGCGTCAGCCCAGCCGGTGCATCCAGCCGTGCTGGTCCGCGGCCTTGCCGCGCTGGATGTCGAGGAGGGCCTGGCGCAGGCGGACGGTGACCTCGCCGGGCTCGCCGCCGCTCTGCTGCCACTGCGCACCGGCGCGCTTGACGGTGCCGACCGGGGTGATCACGGCCGCGGTGCCGCAGGCGAAGACCTCGGTGAGGGTGCCGTTCTCGGAGTCGCGCTGCCACTGCTCCACCGAGACCCGGCCCTCCTCGGACCGGTAGCCGAGGTCGCGGGCGACGGCGAGCAGGGAGTCCCGGGTGACGCCCTCCAGGATCGAGCCGGTCAGGGTGGGCGTGACGATCTTGTCGCCGTACACGAAGTACAGGTTCATGCCGCCCAGTTCCTCGACCCACTTGTGGTCCACGGCGTCGAGGTAGCAGACCTGGTCGCAGCCCTTGGCGGCGGCCTCCGCCTGGGCGAGCAGGGACGCGGCGTAGTTGCCGCCGGTCTTGGCGTCGCCCATGCCGCCGGGGACGGCGCGGACCCGGTCCTCGGAGACCCAGATCGACACCGGCCGGATCCCGCCCGGGAAGTACGCGCCGGCCGGGGAGGCGATCACGATGAACAGGTACTCGTTGGCGGGCTTGACGCCCAGGCCGACCTCGGTGGCGATCATGAACGGGCGCAGGTAGAGGGACTCCTCGCCGCCGTGCGCGGGCACCCAGTCCCTGTCCTGCTGGACCAGGACGTCGCAGGCCTCGACGAACGTCTCGACCGGCAGCTCCGGCATGGCGAGACGGCGTGCGGAGCGCTGGAAGCGCTTGGCGTTCTGGTCCGGGCGGAAGGTGGCGACCGAGCCGTCGGGCTGGCGGTAGGCCTTCAGGCCCTCGAAGATCTCCTGGGCGTAGTGCAGGACGTTGGTGGCCGGGTCGAGGGGGATCGGCGCGTACGGAACGAGCTGGCCGTCGTGCCAGCCGCGCCCCTCGGTCCACTTGATCGTCACCATGTGGTCGGTGAAGTGGCGGCCGAATCCGGGGCTGGCCAGGATCGCCTCGCGCTCCGCGGCGGCGAGCGGGTGGGCGGAGGGCTTGAGCTCGATCGTGGGCGTCGTCATGAGTGCTTGTCCTTCACCGGTGAGTAGTGACCGGGCCGCGCTCATGCCCCCGACCGGCCGGCGGCCGGTGCTGGGACGTCCGAGCTTTCCCTCATGTCGCGGCTCCGCGTTCGATTATCGCGCGCGGGCCACGCCGGACGGAAACAGGGTGAAGCGGCCCAGTGGTTGATGGTGGCACCCGGCGGGCGACAAGAACAGCCGCCGGGTGCGTGTGCGACCCGACGGCTTGTGCGCGGCGCGGCGGGTCAGCCGGCTACGCGTACGGCGAGGGCGTCGCCGATCTCGGAGGTGCTGCGGGCTGGCCGGCCCACCCGCTCGGTGAGGTCGGCGGCGACCGCGGCGTCGATGCGGTCGGCCTCGGCGTCGTGGCCGAGGTGGCGCAGCAGCAGCGCGACGGACAGCACCGTCGCGGTGGGGTCGGCCTTGCCCTGGCCCGCGATGTCCGGGGCCGAGCCGTGGACCGGCTCGAACATGGACGGGAACTCGCGGCCGGGGTTGATGTTGCCGGAGGCGGCCACGCCGATGCCCCCGGAGACGGCCGCCGCGAGGTCGGTGATGATGTCGCCGAAGAGGTTGTCGGTGACGATCACGTCGAAGCGGGCGGGGTCGGTGACCAGGTAGATGGTCGCCGCGTCCACGTGGATGTAGTCGGTGGCGACCTCGGGGTACTCCTCGGCCACCCGGTTGAAGACGTTGGTCCACAGGTGGCCGGCGAAGGTCAGGACGTTGTTCTTGTGGACCAGCGTGAGCTTCCTGCGCGGGCGGGCCTGCGCGCGGGCGAAGGCGTCGCGGACCACGCGCTCCACACCGTAGGCGGTGTTGACGGAGACCTCGGTGGCGACCTCGTGCGCGGTGCCCTTGCGAATGGTGCCGCCGTTGCCCGTGTAGGGGCCTTCGGTGCCCTCGCGGACGACCACGAAGTCGATCTCCGGCTGGCCGGCCAGCGGAGTGGAGACGCCGGGCAGCAGCTTCGACGGGCGCAGGTTGACGTGGTGGTCGAAGGCGAAGCGGAGCTTGAGCAGGAAGCCGCGCTCCAGCACGCCGGAGGGGACCGACGGGTCGCCGATGGCGCCGAGCAGGATGGCGTCGTGCCGCTTGAGGGCGTCGAGGTCGGCGTCGGTGAGGGTCTCACCGGTGGCGTGGTAGCGCTTGGCGCCGAAGTCGTACTCCTCGGTCTCCAGCTTCACATCCTGCGGCAGGACGGCGGAGAGGACCTTCAGACCCTCGGCCACGACCTCCTGGCCGATGCCGTCACCGGGGATCACTGCGAGATTGATGCTGCGAGACATGTCGGCACCCTACTCCTCGTCCCAGAGGATGACATGTGCTGTCCGCGATACGGACGGCGTGCGATCCTCGGCGCCCTGCGGGGTGCGGCACGACGAGAGCCGCGCCGCACCCCGGACGGGTCGGCTACGGGACCGGTGCCGGCTCAGTGGCCGGTCTCGCCGCCGTTGTCCCGGCGGTCGAGGGCGCGCTGGAGGGCGGCGGCGGCGTTCTTGCGCTCGGACTCGGTCGAGCGGGACAGGTGGCGGACGCGGCGGCGGACGGTCGTCTCGGCCATGGTGGATCGACTCCTTCGGGAAAACCGGAGTACGGCAGTGGGGTTGCGAGACTCCCCCGCTGCCTAATGGGCGCGGGCGGGGGCCCCAGACGGCGGGGAGCTGTGCCGCAGGGATTGCCTGCACGGGGCCCGGCTCACGGCCGCCATTCGCTGGATCGAGCGAGACGTTCGACTCCTACAAAACTAAGGGAGCCCGCCGCGCCTGTCTGCACAATTACTCGGACTTCCTACTATCTGAGACGGCGGATCCCGCCACACGGCCGCGACCTGCGCTTTGTCCGTGTACGGTCGGCACGAGCCTTCGCTCGAACGACACGAACGTCTGCCACCGCTGGGAGAGGGTCGAATGAATCAGTCCGCGCGCGAGGAGGCCTTCCGGCTCGAAGACCTGTGGCCCAGGTTCGAGGGGTGGCTCGCCCGGAACACCCCGGAGGACGAGGCGGCGCTCCGTCCCGGCGCGTCCGCCGCGGAACTGGCCGGGCTGGAGGCCGAGATCGGGTTCCCGCTCGACGACGGCCTGAGGGCTCTGCTGGCCCGGCACAACGGTGTCGTCCCGCGCCGGTCGAGCACGCAGGCCGGGGCCTTCCTCCTCGGACACGGCCTGCTCGGCACCGACGGGATCGCGGAGTGGCGGCGCAATCTCGCCGACATGGCGTCGGAGGCGGTGGAGGAGGGCTACGAGGACGAGGTCGTGGGGCGGACCGCGCACGAGCGGTGGGTGCCCTTCGCCCAGAGTCTCACCGGCGACCTGCTCTTCGTGGACCACCGCGACGACCACCACGGCGAGATAGGGGAGATCTCGTTCGGCGATCCCGAGTACCGGTGGCTGTGGCCGGGCCTGGGGCTGATGCTGCACGACCTGTGCGAGTCACTGGAGGGCATGACTCCGCTGCCGACGGCGGGCCGCAGGCCCTGCGTCCACGAGGGACGCATGCTCGAGTGGGTCGCCGCCTGAGCACGCCGGGAGACGGAACCGGCCCGCCGGGTACGTGACCCGGCGGGCCGGCTCACCGGCACGTCCTCTAGCTGATGTTGCAGACGGACTTGATGTCGCAGTACTCGAAGCCGGTCTGGACGTAGTACGCGTCGTTGTCCAGGAGCCTGATCTCGGAGGTGAAGCGTCCCAGGTCGCCTCCGGCATCGGTGTTCTGCTTCGCCGGAACCGCGGCCCGGCCGCAGATCTCGTTCCAGCTCGGGTACGGGTAGTTGTTGTCGAGCTCCAGCATCCAGGTGCCGTCGGCCTGCTTGTCCGCGTACATCTGGACGCAGTACTTGCCGGAGCTGAGCGTCTGCCCGCCGCTCTCACGCGACTTCGCGAAGGGATACTCGTCGCAGCTCGTCCCGTCCGCGGCCGGGTTGGGGTTCCATTCCGCCACGGCCAGCATGCACATCTTGTCCCGGTTCTCCTTGGCCTTCGTCTCGTCGGCCAGGCGGTGCAGCGGCTTGTCGTACTTCTCGCTGCCCGGGTGGGACGCCAGCTTCTCCATCAGCACCCAGTAGTACGAGGCGGCGGCCGGGTACTTCTTGGTGTTCAGCGGCAGCGTCGGGGTGTACTTCGGGAAGACGCAGCCCGTGTTGCCGCCCACCTTGTTGTCGCACCGGACGTCGAACCCGTTGTTGCTCCACTTCGGGACCGCCTGGACCGCGGCGTCCGGGGTGGACCAGCTCGTCTGCCAGGTGAAGTCGAGCAGGGCTTGGCCCCCGCTGACCTTGTTCCACGAGAAGGTGTTGGTGCGGGTGGCCGTGTGCGGGTCCCCCGCGGTCCAGGTGGTGCCGCCGGTCCAGGCGCCGTAGCTCTCCGAGCAGGCGGTGGTCGACCAGCACTCCTCGTCGTACGAGGTCATCGTGGTGGAGCTGATGCCGGTCATGTTGACCAGGGAGACCTCGGTCCACGTGGTGAACTGGTTCGACTTCGGGTCGAGGTTGATCTCCTGGATGACCTTGACGGTCGCGTTGCCGACAGGGGCGCCGTCACGGGTCGCGGTGAGCACCAGGAGCCCGCGCATGCAGCCCTGCGTCCTCGTCTGCATGGCGGCGCCGTTGATGTTCTTGCACCATCCCACCGGACCCGTGGCGGCCGCCGCGGCGACCGCGGACGGCGCCGTGCTCCCACCGGTCCCGGCGCTCTTCCCCTCCTTCTTCGTCAGCGGCTTGTACGTGGCGCACATGGTGACGCCGTCGCGGCCGGTCGAGCACGACTCCCCGCCCGAGGCGCCGCTGAGCGCACGGGACATGAACGAGGTCGTGGTGCTGACCTCCTTGGCGTCCTGGGCGGCCACGAAGTCGACGTCGGGGGCGTTCGGATCCGCCTCGGGGAAGGTGATGGCGTTCAGGCCGTCGTGGTCGCCGGGCACGAACGCGAGGGCGTCGAAGGCGATGTCCTTGGTGCCGTCGCCGCCGTTGAAGTTGTCCAGGCTCACCTGCGGCGTCGTGTCGGTGAACCGGTACGAGCCCAGCGAGACCCACTTGTTGGACTGGTTGGACGCCTGCGAGATCTGCTTGGTGACGGTGCCGAAGGCCGTCTGGATCCGGTAGTTGGCGGCCCCGGTCTGGGCCCCGTGGTCCGGGACGTGGGCGAACACCTCGGCCTGGCCGCCGTATTCGGTGATCTTCCGGCCGAGCTTCCAGGTCCCGGTCACCTTCATCCGGTCACCCGGCGGCGGGTAGGACTCCGGGCTGCGGGTGTGGGTGAACCAGAAGTGGTTGCCGTAGCCGGCGCCGATCTGATGGGTGTCGATCTTGCCTGGGTAGGTGGTGATGGTCTGCCCGGTCTCGGAGTCGACGATGTCGGAGGGCTGGTAGGTCAGGGTGAAGGTGCCGTCCGACTTCGCCGGTCCGCAGCCCCGTGAGTTCGATCCGGCGGGCGTCGTGCCGTCGGGGATGTCGTCGACGATCAGCGCGTTGGACGGCAGGCCCGAGGAGCAGCGCGGCGGGTAGGAGCCCGCGTCGGCCTGTTCGGGGTAGCCGGTGTTGAAGCGGTGCACCTGGTGACCGCACTCGGCCAGCTTGTCGCAGTCCTTCCACTGGGCGGACTTGTCCCACCAGCAGTGCAGCCAGTGCGGGTTGGTGTCGCTGTCGCCCGAGTCCAGCGCGCAGGCGCCCTGACCGGGGTCGTTGGAGTCGTCGTCGCCGATCCTGGACGGGTCGCAGTCGTTGGACGCGTCGCAGAACAGGTCGATCGGCGGCTTGACCGAGCTGCGCTCGTCGACGCTGTTCCACCAGGCGGCGAGGTAGCCGGGACGGAAGTCACCCGGGGCGAACATCGCGGAGATGGGGCGTGCGGCCCAGCCGAGCACCTTCTCCTCGTAGGGCCAGTCCTGCGGGTGCGCGGCGTGGCTGTAGTCGTCCTTGGACGGGTCCACGGCGTTCTGCAGGAACGGCACGCGGTTGGCCTTCCACAGCGGGTTGGCCGGGTTGTTGGTCCAGCCCAGGCCCTGGTGGCCGGCGGAGTCCGGGGTGTTGTAGAAGCCGGAGTTGTAGGCCCACAGGGCGAAGAACCAGTTCTCGATCCACTGCGGGTTGCCGTTGTTGATCTTCATCCCCGCGTAGTACGTGTCGTTCCACTTGTGGGAGAGGATCTGCACGCCGTAGGCGATGTTGGCGGTGTAGTCCAGGGCGACGGCCTCCTGCGTGGCCGGCGGCAGCGCGGTCTCGCCCGGCTTCGTCCTGCCCGCGAGGCGCATGCCGTCGGTGGCCTGGGTGATCCCGTAGCCGCAGTCGGCCTCGGAGAAGTTGATCCGCCAGGGGTCGGCCTGGGTGCCGTCGGAGGTGTACTGGGTGCCGTAGTAGTTGCCGATGAGGCTGTTGGCGGTCACCCCGGGGACGGCGAAGCGGGTGGCCTGCCACATGTTGGACTCCTGCGCGGTGACGCCGAGCATCACCTGCGAGGGGATGTGCCACCGGTCGGTGACGTCCGGGTCCTCGTTGTCGAGGGTGCCGTTGGGGTCGCCGGCGAGCACCACCGGCGGGAACAGCCCGCCAGGGCTGTAGGAGTCCATGCCGGTGTTCTTCCAGTCGGCCGGCCGGTTCAGGCGCAGCTCGCCGACGACGGCCTGGTCCACGGCCCACTCCACCTGGCGCGGGGTGGGCTGGAACGCCTGCTTGCGCACGTCGTTGCGGGCGACGGCGCAGTAGCGCTCGTCGGTGCCCTCGCTCGGGCCGGTCGGCGACGCCGACAGCGGCCGGCCGCGCATCAGTTGGGCGGAGGCACCACCCTTGTCGGCGCCTTTGGCGGAACCACCGCCGGCGGTCTCCCGGGCGGCCCCGCCGGCGGACCGCCTGCCGGTCGGGACGCCGAGCGCCGGGGACGGCACGACACCGGTCGCGGCGTTCCTCCCCTTGGCCTCGGGGGTGGCGTCCAGGGTGACGGAAGCACCGGTGGCCAGCACCCGCAGGCTGGTGCGGGCGGCCCGTGCGGCGCCGGCCTCGTCCGGGGTGATCAGGCTGGTCCTGCCGTCCGCCCAGGTGGTGGTGACGGCGGCGTGTCCGAGGCTGGACAGGCGGGCGCCCTTGGGCAGCCGGCCGGGGTTGGCGACCGTGCGGGGCAGGGTGCCCTTGCTGGTGGCCCGGCCGGTGATGAACACCCTGCCCGCCGCAGTGCCGGTCAGGTCCCACTCGGTGAGCTTCCCGGCGGCCAGGGTGGTGGGGGTGGTCCGCCCACCACCGCGGACCTTCGCCGGAGCGAGGTGCTGGGCCCGGCTGGTCGTCTTCCCGGCGGCCTTCTTGTCGGCGTCGCGGTCGATGAAGGTGATGCCGCCGTCGGCGTCGGCGGTGATCTGGAACGGGGTGTGGCGGGTCCGTGCCAGTTCCTTCTCGGTTCCGCCGTCGATGCGGACCAGCCGGTTGCCGTGGGCGGCGACGATGCCGTCCTCGGTGGGAACGGCGGAAGTGACCTCGCCGGGGCGCCGGATCGGCTTGCGCCGCTTGCCGTTGCGGGTGTCGACGGATATCAGCCGGGTGGCCTGAACCTTGTCTCCCTCGTAGGAGAGCTGGGTGAACACGGCGCGCTCGCCGTTGCCGCAGCCGGGGCTGAAGTAGGCCAGCGAGGAGGTGAACGGCAGTTTGGTGACCTTGCCGGAGGCGAGGTCGACGACGGCGGTGAACGCGCCGCGTGCCATCAGCTCCGGCCGGTTGGTGAACGTGCGCGGGGCGTAGGAGACGGCCGCGTACCTGCCGGAGGCGGCCAGGCAGGCGTTGCCGATCCAACCGTCCGCGTCGAAGCCGTCCTCCCGCAGGGTGGCGGCCGTGTGCCAGCCGTACCCGGCGGCCTCGTCGGCGACCAGCAGATGGAAGCCGGTGGCGTCGCCGCTGGTGGTGAACGCGGTGTCCTTGGACGCCCGGTAGTCGGAACCCAGGGTGCGGGCGCGGTCCTTGGCCGGGATGGCGGACGGTTCGGGCGTCACCTCGCCCGGTGCGCTCCGCCACCCCTGCACCGCTCCCGCGGGAGGTGCGGGGTCGGACGCCTGGGCGGGCACGGCGAGGGGCAGGGCGATCGCGGCCGCGGCCGCCGCCGCCGTCACCCCGAATGATCGCTTTCTGTGTCTCACAGATCCTTCTCGGTTGCGGGGGTTCGACCGGACACGACCGGGCCGGGCGCGGCGGCGCGCGCGAGGGAGTCCCCGCGCCGGGTGCGGCGCGGGGATGCGGCCCACAGACGTCACCTCATGACCAGGTCATGCCAAATCAGATGGGCGTTCGAACCCTATCCCGGGCGGGCTGGACGGGGCATCGGGATTTCCGGTCACCGACACGGCGTCAGAGCACGTCCCCGTCACGCCAGTCGAAGACCAGCTCGTGCCGCGGGTCGAGCGGCCGTCCGGACCGGACGGGCCGGACGTGGACGCTCCCCTCCTCCTCCGGCAAGCGGACGATCCCGGACGGCGAGAGGGCGCACACGCGCCCGCCCCACCGCTGCCAGCCGCGGGCCGCGTACAGCGGGGCGCCGTCCTCGCTCGCACAGAGCGCGCCGAGGACGTGGGCCCGGTCGACGATGCGCTCGAGGGCCCCCATCACCTGCCCGCCCAGCCCCGTCCGGCGCACGTCGGCCCGCACGGCGACGGCCTCGACGTAGCCAGTGCGCAGCCAGCGCCCCTGGTGCCGCGTGCGGCGCGTCACCACCGAGCCGTGCGCGGCCGGCCCGGCACGGTCAAGGACGAGAGCGTGCATGCCGCCGAGCGCGTGGTCCCAGTCCTCGTCACCGAAGTCACCGTCGAAGGCCTCGTCCAGCAGGGCCCTGACGGACCGGAGTTCGGCCGGCGCCAGGGCCGACGTGTGGGCGATGCGCAGCGGGAGCGTCATGGGCCCAGTGTATCCATCTAACTCTTAAAAACTTCTTGACTGGTTAGATATGCGCGTGCTGGACTGCCCCCATGTCCACTCACCAGGTTCACCACCGCACCGTCACCGTCCGCGGACTCGAGGTGTACTACCGCGAGGCGGGCCCCTCCGACGCCCCGGTGCTGCTGCTCCTGCACGGCTTCCCGAGCAGCTCGCACATGTTCCGCGACCTGATCCCGCTGCTCGCCGACCGGTACCGGGTCATCGCCCCCGACCACGTCGGCTTCGGCCGGTCGGCGGCACCCGATCCGGCGGATTTCTCGTACACCTTCGCCGAACTCGCCGCCGTCACGGACGAGTTCACCCAGCTCCTGGGACTGGAGCGGTACGCCCTCTACCTCCATGACTACGGCGCCCCGATCGGCCTGCGCCTGGCCCTCGCCCACCCCGACCGGGTGACGGCGATCGTCACGCAGAACGGCAACGCCTACGAGGAGGGCCTCGGCGAGGAGGCCTGGGCGCCCGTGCTGGCCCTCATCGGGAAGCGGACGCCGGAGACGGAGGCGCCGGTGCGGGAGATCTGCGCCCCCGACGGCATCAGGTGGCAGTACCTGCACGGCGTCCCGGACCCCTCGCTGGTCAGCCCGGACGCCTACGAGCACGACCTGGCGCTGCTGGCCCGACCCGGCCAGCCGGAGATCCAGCTCGACCTGTTCTCCGACTACGGCGCCAACCTCGCGCTCTACCCGGCCTTCCACGAGTACTTCCGCACGAGCCGGGTCCCGCTGCTCGCGGTCTGGGGCGGACACGACGAGATCTTCGTACCGGCCGGTGCGCTCGCCTACCAGCGGGACCTGCCGGAGGCCGAGGTGCATCTGCTGCCCACCGGGCACTTCGCCCTGGAGACACACGTCGACGGGATCGCCGCGCTCATGCGGGACTTCCTCGGCCGCCGCCTGCCCACCGGCTGAGCGGTTCGCGGATCCCCCCACCCGCCGGCGGGCGAGGCGTTCGGGGGCGGTCGGCGCGCGGGCGAGGAAGCTCTCCTTCGCCGCGCCCGCAGCCGTACCCCGTCGCCCGTCGCCCGTCGCCCCGTCACGAACGCGTGGCGGCGGGAGCGGAACTGGCAACGGGCCGGGAAGCCCGCTCGCGGCAGGCTTCCCGGCCCGTGTTCACGGGATGGGCGGATCAGCCCATGTGCGGGTAGGAGTAGTCGGTCGGCGGGACCAGGGTCTCCTTGATGGCGCGGGTCAGGGTCCAGCGCATCAGGTTCTGCGGGGCGCCCGCCTTGTCGTTGGTACCGGAGGCGCGGCCGCCGCCGAAGGGCTGCTGGCCGACCACGGCACCGGTCGACTTGTCGTTGATGTAGAAGTTGCCCGCCGCGAAGCGGAGCTTCTCCATCGTGTGGGCCGCCGCGGCACGGTCGCCCGCGACGACCGACCCGGTGAGGGCGTAGTCGGAGACCGACTCCATCTGGGTCAGCATCTCGTCGTACCGGTCGTCCTCGTAGACGTGCACGGCGAGGAACGGGCCGAAGTACTCGGTGGTGAAGACCTCGTTCTCCGGGTCGGTGCACTCCACGACGGTCGGGCGGACGAAGTAGCCGACCGAGTCGTCGTAGGTGCCGCCCGCGACGACGGTGCAGGTCGCGTCCGCCTTGGCGCGGTCGATGGCGGCCTTGTTCTTGGCGAAGGAGCGCTCGTCGATGACGGCGCCGATGAAGTTCGACAGGTCGGTGACGTCACCCATGGCCAGGTTGTCGACCTCGGCCGCGAACTCCTCCTTGAAGCCGGAGTTCCAGATGGATGCCGGGATGTAGGCGCGGGAGGTGGCCGAGCACTTCTGGCCCTGGTACTCGAAGGCACCGCGGGTCAGGGCGGTCTTCAGGATCGCGCGGTCGGCGCTCGGGTGGGCGACCACGAAGTCCTTGCCGCCGGTCTCGCCGACCAGCCGCGGGTAGGAGCGGTACTTCTCGATGTTGCTGCCGACCGTCTTCCACAGGTACTGGAAGGTTTTGGTCGAACCGGTGAAGTGGATGCCCGCGAGGTCCCGGTGCTCCAGGGCGACCTTGGAGACCTCGACGCCGTCACCGGTGACGAGGTTGATGACGCCCTTGGGCAGACCGGCCTCCTCCAGGAGCCGCATGAGCAGCACGGCGGCGTGGGTCTGCGTCGGGGAGGGCTTCCAGACCACGACGTTGCCCATGAGCGCGGGGGCGGTGGGCAGGTTCGCGGCGATCGCGCTGAAGTTGAACGGCGTGATCGCGTAGACGAAGCCCTCCAGCGGGCGGTGGTCCATGCGGTTCCAGACGCCCGGGGAGTTCGCCGGGGGCTGCTCGGCGAGGATCTGGCGGGCGTAGTGGACGTTGAAGCGCCAGAAGTCGACCAGCTCGCAGGGGCTGTCGATCTCGGCCTGCTGGGCAGTCTTGGACTGGCCGAGCATGGTGGAGGCGGCGATGGTCTCGCGCCAGGGGCCGGACAGCAGCTCGGCGGCGCGCAGGATGATCGCGGCGCGGTCGTCGAAGGACATGGCGCGCCAGGCCGGCGCGGCGGCCAGGGCCGCGTCGACGGCGTCCCGGGCGTCCTGCTGGGTGGCGTGCCGGCCGGTTCCGATGACGGCCTTGTGGTTGTGCGGCTGGACGACCTGGAAGGGCTCACCGCCGCCGAGGCGCTTCTCGCCGCCGATGGTCATCGGCAGTTCGATCGGGTTCTCGGCCAGCTCCTTGAGCTTGGCCTCCAGGCGCGAGCGCTCGGGCGAGCCGGGGGCGTAGCCGTGCACCGGCTCGTTGACCGGGGTGGGGACCTGGGTCACAGCGTCCATAGGATCCTTGACTCCTTGTACGTGAGCGGGTGTTCGGGCTCAGCCCTTGCTGACCATGCTGCGCAGGAAGAAGCGCAGGTTCGCCGGCTTCTCCGCGAGACGGCGCATGAAGTAGCCGTACCAGTCGGTGCCGTAGGCGGTGTAGACGCGCATGCGGTGGCCCTCGGCGGCCAGCCGCAGGTGCTCGTCGCCGCGGATGCCGTACAGCATCTGGAACTCGTACTCGTCCAGCTTGCGGCCGGCCTGGTGGGCCAGCTCCTGGGCTATGGAGATCAGGCGCGGGTCGTGGGACCCGATCATCGGGTACCCCTCGCCCTCCATCAGCGTCCTCAGGACGCGGACGTACGCCTTGTCGATCTCGTGCTTCTGCTGGTACGCGACCTCGGCGGGCTCCTTGTAGGCGCCCTTCACCAGGCGCACCCGGCTGCCGGCCGCCGCGAGGCGGCGGGCGTCGGCCTCCGTGCGGAACAGGTAGGCCTGGATGACGCAGCCGGTCTGCGGGAAGTCCTTGCGCAGTTCCTCGTGGATGGCGAACATCGAGTCCAGCGTGGTGTGGTCCTCGGCGTCGAGCGTGACCGTGGTGCCGATGGCGGCGGCGGCCTCGACGACCGGGCGGACGTTGGCGAGGGCCAGTTCGTGGCCGCCGTCCAGCGCCTGGCCGAACATCGAGAGCTTGACGGACATCTCGACCTTCTCGCCCAGCTCCAGCTCCTCGAGCCGGCCGATCAGTTCGAGGTAGGCGTCCCGGGCGGCGGAGGCCTGCTCGGGGGTGGTGATGTCCTCGCCGACGACGTCCATCGTCAGCTCCAGGCCCCTGGACGTCAGGTCCGCGATGATCGGGACGACGTCGGTCACGGTCTCACCGGGGATGAAGCGGTCCACGACCTGTCTGGTCACCGGGGCCGCCGAGATCAGGCGTCGCATCCGGTCGCTGCGCGACGCGGCGAGAATCACGGGACCCAGCACGGGGCACCTCCACTACAAAAGCACCGAAGTCGGGCCGGCCCGACGTTCGGGTACGGCACGGAGAACCACCGTGAAAACTATGGATTTCTCCGATCCTCTGCCATCGACAGCTGTCACGCATCCGCGACCGCGATCTCAGACAGATGTATGAAGGAGCGCGGAAATGCGGGAGAATACGGGGGTGACGTCGGAGTACAAGG
The DNA here is from genome assembly GCF_023630175.1 of Streptomyces cellostaticus. Classification (GTDB taxonomy): domain Bacteria; phylum Actinomycetota; class Actinomycetes; order Streptomycetales; family Streptomycetaceae; genus Streptomyces; species Streptomyces cellostaticus_A. Next base: position 27,665 of record NZ_JALLIN010000021.1, read on the forward strand.
CTGACTACCAGGAGCTGGTGGACGAGGTCTCGGAGCTGCTGGGCGTCCCGGCGACCCTGGAAAACCGGGACTTCGAGCTGATCGCCTTCGGGGCGTACGACAGCGAGGGCGACCTGGACCCGTCGGCCCTGGACCCGGTGCGCACCCGCTCGATCCTGACCCGTCGCTCCACCGCGACGGTGCGGGAGTGGTTCGAGGGCTTCGGCATCACCCGCGCGACCGGACCGGTGCGGATCCCGCCGACCCCGGAGGCCGGCGTCTACCGGGGACGCATCTGCCTGCCGGTGCGCCACCGGGGCGTGGTTCTCGGCTACGTCTGGCTGCTGGACGACGACCCGGGCCCGACGGAGGCGCAACTGGGCGCCGCCATGCAGGTGACGGGCCGGATCGGCGCGCTGCTCGCGGACGAGCAGCGGGCCGGGGCGGGACTGGGCCGGGAGCTGCGGGCCGCGCTGACCGCGGAACGCGGCTGGCAGCAGGACATGGCGGTGGCCGAACTGCGCACCGCCCTCGGAACGCGCGCGGACGGCCCGCACACACTGGTCTGCGTCGCCCCCTGGCCGTCGGCCGACCCGGACGACGCGCCGTCCGTCCGCACCGTCCCGCACGCCACGGCGTTGTGCACGGTCCCGTGGGGAGCCACCGAGCAGAGCCTGGCGGTGCTGGTGCGGCTCCGCTCGGCGGACGTGGCGGCACCGGCCCTGACCGCGGCGTCACGGGTACTGAAGGAGTCGACGGGGACACCCGGCGCGCGCCCGCCCGGGGAGGCGGCCGCCGCCGGGGTCGGTGAACCCCGTACCGGGCTCGCCGAGCTGGGTGAGGTGTGGCAGGAGGCGGCCGCGGCGGCACGCGCGGCACTGGCCGAGCCGCGCTTCGGGCCGGTCGCCGAGTGGGGGCGCGTCGGGCCCTACCGGCTGCTGACCGCGCTGCCGCCGCGGATCACCCACGACCCCGCGGTCGGGCCGCTGCTGGCCCCGGCCCACCGGGAGCTGGCCCGCACCGCCGAGGTCTACCTCGACTGCGCGGGACAGGCCGGCCGCACGGCGGCCGAGCTGGGCGTCCACCGGCAGACCCTCTACTACCGCCTCTCCCGCGTCGAGCGGCTGACCGGCCTCGACCTGGACGACGGCGAGGACCGGCTGCTGCTGCACATGGCGCTGAAGCGGGCGCGACTGGGCTGACCGGCCGACCCGCGCGGCCCGGCCGTGCGGCCGGGCCGGGGGCTCAGCCGCCCGCCGCCTCGACGACCAGGCGCAGCCCCTCGGCCAGCGCGTCCCCGTCGGGGGCGGTCTTCGGATCGAAGGTCCACTGGGCGATGAGACCGGTCATGAGGGTCAGGTAGAACCTGCCGAGGGTGTCCGCGGTCTCGTCCGTGACGTCCTCCTCCCGGCCGCCCATGAGCATCGGGACCAGGCCCCGGCCGGCCTCCCGCTGGGCGAGCGCCAGATGGTCGCGGACCTCGGGAAGCTGGTCGCCCATGACCACGATCTCCATGCTCAGACGCCACAGCGAGCCGGGGTCGCGCATGGTGTCGACGATGTTCGACCACACCCACCGGAAGCGCTCCAGGGAGCCGGGCGCGCCCTCCGGTTCCACCGCACCCCCTCCGTCGAACGCGTCGGACAGGCCCTCCAGCAGCGCCACGTACGCCTTGGCCAGCAGGGCGTCCTTCGATCCGTAGTGGTAGCCGATCGAGGCCAGGTTGGTCCCCGAGGCCTTGACGATGTCGCGCGCCGTGGTGCGCGCGAAGCCCTTCTCCAGCAGGCAGCGCTTGGCGCCTTCCAGCAGATCCTCACGGTGTCCCATGCGGGCCAGCCTAGCGCCGGATCCATACGAGCGTCCTAGACGCATGACTTATACAGTTGTCCTAGACAAGCGTTTATGACGTCCGTACAGTCGCCGTCATGACGAACCCGACGCGCAACGACTGCGCCGGCGGCCGCGCCGGCCGCCGCGAATGGACCGCGCTCTGCGTGCTGATGCTTCCGCTGCTGCTGGTCTCGATGGACGTCTCGGTGCTGTACTTCGCCATCCCGGCGATCAGCGCGGACCTGGAGCCGACCGGCACCCAGCAGCTCTGGATCTTCGACGTCTACGCCTTCGTCCTGGCCGGCCTGCTGATGACGATGGGCTCCCTGGGCGACCGCATCGGCCGGCGCCGGCTGCTGCTGGTCGGCGCCGCCGCCTTCGGTGCCGCGTCCCTGGTGGCGGCCTACGCCGACAGCGCCGGGACCCTCATCGCGGCCCGCGCCGCGCTCGGCGTCGGCGGCGCGACCCTGATGCCGTCGACCATGGCGCTGGTCCGCACGATGTTCACCGACCCCGCGGAGCGGGCGCGGGCGATCGGCGTCTGGTCGGGCGTCATGACCGGCGGCATCGCGCTCGGCTCGGTGCTCAGCGGTGTACTCGTCCAGTACTTCTGGTGGGGCTCGGTCTTCCTGGTCAACCTGCCCGCGATGGCGCTGCTGCTGCTCCTCGGCCCGGTGCTGCTGCCCGAGTCGAGGAACCCGGAGCCCGGCCGCTTCGACCTGCTGAGCGTGCCGCTGTCGATGGCCGCGGTCCTCCCCGTGGTCTACGGCCTCAAGGAGATCCCGTCCGAGGGCTGGCACCCGAGGTACGTCGTCCCGATCATCGTGGGCCTGCTCTTCGCGGCGCTGTTCGTCCACCGGCAGCGCACCGCGGCCTCCCCGATGATCCCGCCTGCCCTCTTCCGCGGCCGCGGCTTCGCCCCCGCCGTCGTCCTGAACCTCGTCGCGGCGCTGGCGATGATGGGCTCGGCCTTCTTCACCACGCAGTACCTGCAGTCGGTGCTGGACAGGAGCGCACTGGAGGCGGCCCTGTGGGCGCTGCTGCCCTCGGTGCCGATCGGCGTCGCGGCCCCGGCCGCGACCGCCCTGGTCCAGCGGGGCGTCGATCGCGCCCATGTGGTCGCCGCCGGCTTCGCCGTGGCGGCGGCCGGCTACGGGATGCTGGCCCTGACCGGCACGGACTCGCTCCGGCTCGTCCTCGCCGCCTGCGGCGTGCTGGCGTCCGGCATCGTCATGGTGATGTCCCAGATGACGGACCTGGCCCTGGGCACGGCCCCGGTGGAGCGGGCCGGCGCGGCCTCCTCACTGCTGGAGACCGGCCAGGAGTTCGGCGGCGCGCTGGGCATGGCGGTCCTCGGCTCCGTCGGCACGGCGCTCTACCGCCACGAGATGCCCGCCTCGGCGCCGGCCGAGGCGCACGAGACCCTGGGCGGCGCGCTCGCGGTCGCGGGACGGCTGCCGGGGCGCACGGGTGACGCCCTGGCGGCCGCGGCCCGGGAGGCGTTCACCACCGGGATGCACGGGGCGGCGATCGCGGGGGCGGCGGTGCTGGCTGTCGCGGCCGTCGCGGCGGCGGTGACGCTGCGCGGCGCCGGGACGCGGCGCGGGACGGCGGCCGCGGCCGAGATGGAGACCGCGGCCTGAGCCGCGACCGGACACGAAGAAGCGCCGGACGGGTCCGTGACCCCTCCGGCGCTTCCCGGTCGCCGGTCCGGTCAGACCAGGTTCACCGAGCGGGCGGAGGTGGCACCGATCTCGTCCGCGACCTCGGCCAGTACCCCGGCGGCCACCGTGTCGTCGACGGTCAGGACGGCCAGTGCCTCGCCGCCCGCGGCCGCGCGGGCGACCTGCATGCCGGCGATGTTGAGGCCGGCCTCGCCGAGGATGCGGCCCACGGTGCCGACGACACCCGGACGGTCCTCGTAGCGCAGGACGACCATGTGGTCGGCGAGGGCGAGGTCGACGTCGTAGTCGCCGACGGCGACGATCTTCTGCAGGTGCTTCGGGCCGGCCAGGGTGCCGGAGACCGACACCTCCTCGCCGCCCGCCAGGGTGCCGCGCACGGTGACCACGTTGCGGTGCTCGGCGGACTCGGAGCTGGTCGTCAGGCGCACCTCGACACCGCGCTCCTGCGCGAAGAGCGGGGCGTTGACGTACGACACCGTCTCGTCGACGACGTCCTCGAAGACGCCCTTGAGCGCGGACAGCTCGAGCACCTTCACGTCGTGCTGGGTGATCTCGCCGTAGACCTCGACGTCGAGGCGGACCGCGACCTCGCCCGCGAGGGCGGTGAAGATGCGGCCGAGGCGCTCGGCGAGCGGCAGACCCGGCTTGACGTCCTCGGCGATGACACCGCCCTGGACGTTCACCGCGTCCGGCACCAGCTCGCCGGCGAGCGCCAGGCGCACCGACCTGGCGACGGCGATGCCGGCCTTCTCCTGGGCCTCGTCCGTGGACGCGCCGAGGTGCGGGGTGCAGACGACCTGGTCCAGCTCGAACAGCGGGGAGTCCGTGCAGGGCTCCTTCGCGTACACGTCGAGGCCGGCGCCGGCCACCCGGCCCTCCTTCAGCGCCGCGTACAGCGCCGCCTCGTCGACGATGCCGCCGCGGGCCGCGTTGACGATGCGCACGCCGGGCTTGACCTTGCGCAGCGCCTCGTCGCCGATCAGGCCCAGGGTCTCCGGGGTCTTCGGCAGGTGGACGGTGATGAAGTCGGAGACCTCGAGCAGCTCGTCGAGGGAGAGCACCTTGACGCCCATCTGCGCGGCCCGCGCGGGCTGCACGTACGGGTCGTAGGCGACGACCCGCATGCCGAAGGCGGACATGCGCTGGGCGACGAGGGCGCCGATGCGGCCCAGGCCCACGACGCCGAGGGTCTTCTCGGCCAGTTCGACGCCGGTGTACTTGCTGCGCTTCCACTCGCCGTTCTTCAGCGCGGCGTTGGCCTGCGGGATGTTGCGGGCGGTGGCGAGGAGCAGGCCGCAGGCCAGCTCGGCGGCCGTCACGATATTGGAGGTCGGGGCGTTGACGACCATCACGCCGGCCTTGGTGGAGGCGGAGACGTCGACGTTGTCGAGGCCGACACCGGCTCGCGCCACGACCTTGAGCTGCTTCGCGGCGGCGACGGCCGCCGCGTCGATCTTGGTGGCGGACCGGATCAGGATCGCGTCGACATCGGCGATGGCGGGGATCAGCTCGGCGCGGTCCGCGCCGTTGCAGTGCCGGATCTCGAAGTCCGGGCCAAGTGCGTCGACGGTGGCGGGCGACAGCTCTTCAGCGATGAGTACGACGGGTTTCGAGCTCACGTGAGTCCTCACAAGTCCAGTGCGGACGGCCGTCCCGACGGCCGCTGGCGGTGGAGGGGAGTGGCACCGGGGAGGTGCGGGGCGTTCCCGCGTCGTTCGGTGCGTGCTCTCGGTGGACCCGACGGAGGCTCTCGTAGCGGAGCTACTGGTGCCTTCGTCCGGTGCGGCGAGAGTGCGTGCCGGGCGGCGCGGGGGCGTGCCCGCGATTCCTCGGTGTCGCTTAGCCGCGGAAGACGCACGACGCTGTGGGCCTGACGCGTATGTTGTGCAGCAGTCTAGTGGCGTGCAGGGGGCCGTCTTGCGCCTCTGCGGAAGGATCACCCGTCCGTGGCTGGACGGGGTGGACAAAGGGGGCCGGAGCAGTCTGCCCCGACCCCCTGACGCGGGGCTTACGCCTCCTCGTTCACCCAGCTCATCAGCTTGCGGAGCTGCTTGCCGGTGGTCTCCAGCAGGTGCTCGGAGTCCTGCTTCTTGTACTCGTCGTACTTCTTCAGACCGCCGTGGTACTCGTCCATCCAGTTCTGGGCGAAGGAGCCGTCCTGGATCTCGGCGAGGACCTGCTTCATCTCGGCCTTGGTGGCGTCGGTGATGATGCGCGGGCCGGTGACGTAGTCGCCCCACTCGGCGGTCTCGGAGATGGACCAGCGCATCTTCTCCAGGCCGCCCTCGTACATGAGGTCCACGATCAGCTTCAGCTCGTGCAGGCACTCGAAGTAGGCGATCTCCGGCTGGTAGCCCGCCTCCGTGAGGGTCTCGAAGCCGGCCTTCACCAGCGCGGCGGTGCCACCGCACAGGACGGCCTGCTCGCCGAACAGGTCGGTCTCGGTCTCCTCGGTGAAGGTCGTCTTGATGACGCCGGCCCGGGTGCCGCCGATGCCCTTGGCGTAGGACAGGGCCAGCGCGAAGGCGTCGCCGGACGCGTCCTGCTCGACGGCGGCGATGCACGGAACGCCGCGGCCCTCCTCGTACTGGCGGCGGACCAGGTGGCCCGGGCCCTTCGGGGCGACCATGCAGACGTCCACGCCGGCCGGGGGCTTGATGAAGCCGAAGCGGATGTTGAAGCCGTGGCCGAAGAACAGCGCGTCGCCGTCCTTCAGGTTCGGGGCGATGGCCTCCTCGTAGACCTGGGCCTGGATCGGGTCCGGGACGAGGATCATGATCACGTCGGCCTCGGCGGCGGCCTCGGCCGGGGTCACCACGCGCAGGCCCTGCTCCTCGGCCTTGGCCTTGGACTTGGAGCCCTCGTGCAGACCGACACGGACGTCGACACCGGAGTCACGCAGCGACAGCGCGTGGGCGTGGCCCTGGCTGCCGTAGCCGATGACCGCGACCTTGCGGCCCTGGATGATGGACAGGTCGGCGTCAGCGTCGTAGAACAGCTCGGCCACTTTGGGTTCTCTCCTTGGTGTGCAGTTTCTGCTCCCACCGTATGCCGGTGAGGGGGAAGGAAGTCTCGGGGTCTCGGCATACGGGCGGACGGTGCGCGCCGGCCGCCCGTACCCAGCCTTACGCGGATCGGTCCAGAGCGCGAAGCGACCGGTCCGTGATCGAACGGGCGCCACGGCCGATCGCGATCGTGCCGGACTGGACCAGTTCCTTGATGCCGAACGGCTCCAGCATCTTGAGCATGGCGGACAGCTTGTCGCTGGACCCGGTGGCCTCGATGGTCACGGCCTCCGGGGAGACGTCCACGGTCTTGGCGCGGAAGAGCTGGACGATCTCCACGATCTGGGAGCGGGTCTCGTTGTCGGCGCGGACCTTCACCAGGACGAGTTCGCGCTGAACGGCCTGGCCGGGCTCCAGCTCCACGATCTTCAGCACGTTGACGAGCTTGTTGAGCTGCTTGGTGACCTGCTCCAGCGGGAACTCCTCGACGCTGACCACGATGGTGATCCGGGAGATGTCGGGGTGCTCGGTGACCCCCACGGCGAGCGAGTCGATGTTGAAGCCGCGACGGGAGAAGAGGGCGGCGATCCGGGCGAGGATGCCGGGCGTGTTCTCCACCAGGACGGAGAGCGTGTGCTTGGACATGTCTGGTCTTCCTCTTCGCTCTTCCGGCTCAGTCGTCTTCGCTGTCGCCGAAGTCGGGGCGGACGTCCCGGGCGGCCATGATCTCGTCGTTGGAGGTGCCGGCGGCGACCATCGGCCACACCATCGCGTCCTCGTGGACGATGAAGTCGACGACGACCGGGCGGTCGTTGACGGAGTTCGCCTCCTCGATGACCCTGTCCAGGTCCTCCGGGCGCTCGCAGCGGATGGCGTGGCAGCCCATCGCCTCCGACAGCTTCACGAAGTCGGGGACGCGGGTACCCCTGGCCTCCGGGTTGACGTCCTCGGGACCGGAGTGCAGGACCGTGTTGGAGTACCGCTGGTTGTAGAACAGGGTCTGCCACTGGCGGACCATCCCGAGGGCGCCGTTGTTGATGACGGCGACCTTGATCGGGATGTTGTTCAGGGCGCAGGTGGTCAGCTCCTGGTTGGTCATCTGGAAGCAGCCGTCGCCGTCGATGGCCCACACCGTGCGGTCGGGCTGCCCGGCCTTGGCGCCCATCGCGGCCGGGACCGCGTAGCCCATGGTTCCGGCGCCGCCGGAGTTCAGCCAGGTGGCGGGCCGCTCGTACTGGATGAAGTGCGCGGACCACATCTGGTGCTGGCCGACACCCGCCGCGAAGATGGTGCCCTCGGGCGCGAGTTGCCCGACGCGCTCGATGACGGCCTGCGGCGACAGCGAGCCGTCCTCGGGCTGGTCGTAGCCGAGCGGGTAGGTCTCGCGCCAGCGGCTCAGGTCGCTCCACCAGGCGGTGTAGTCGCCCTGGTGACCCTCGCTGTGCTCCTTCTGCACCGCCTGGACCAGGTCGGCGATGACCTCGCGGGCGTCTCCGACGATCGGCACGTCGGCGGCGCGGTTCTTGCCGATCTCGGCGGGGTCGATGTCGGCGTGGACGATCCTCGCGTACGGGGCGAAGCTGTCCAGCTTGCCGGTGACGCGGTCGTCGAAGCGGGCTCCGAGGGCGACGATCAGGTCGGCCTTCTGCAGCGCGGTGACGGCGGTGACCGCACCGTGCATGCCCGGCATTCCCACGTGCAGCGGGTGGCTGTCGGGGAACGCGCCGAGCGCCATCAGGGTGGTGGTGACGGGCGCTCCGGTGAGTTCGGCGAGGACCTTCAGCTCGGCGGTGGCCTTCGCCTTGAGGACGCCGCCGCCGACGTAGAGGACGGGGCGCTTCGCCGTGGTGATCAGCTTGGCGGCCTCACGGATCTGCTTGGCGTGCGGCTTGGTCACCGGGCGGTAGCCGGGCAGGTCCGTGGCCGGCGGCCAGGAGAAGGTGGTCCTCGCCTGGAGGGCGTCCTTGGCGATGTCCACCAGGACCGGGCCGGGACGGCCGGTGGAGGCGATGTGGAAGGCCTCCGCGATGGTCCGCGGGATGTCCTCCGCCTTGGTGACCAGGAAGTTGTGCTTGGTGATCGGCATCGTGATGCCGACGATGTCCGCCTCCTGGAAGGCGTCCGTACCGATCGCCTTGGACGCGACCTGCCCGGTGATCGCCACGAGCGGCACCGAGTCCATGTGCGCGTCGGCGATCGGGGTGACCAGGTTGGTCGCGCCCGGACCCGACGTCGCCATGCAGACGCCGACCCGGCCGGTGGCCTGCGCGTAGCCGGTGGCGGCGTGGCCGGCGCCCTGCTCGTGCCGGACCAGGACGTGACGGACCCGGCTGGAGTCCATCAGCGGGTCGTACGCGGGCAGGATCGCCCCACCGGGAATGCCGAATACCGTGTCCGCGCCGACCTCCTCGAGGGAGCGGATGAGGGACTGCGCACCCGTGACGTGCTCGACGGGGGCGGACTGATGTCCTCCGGATCGGGGCCGGGGCTGCGGATGGGCCCCGGTGGCCTGCTCGGTCATCGGCATTCTCTTCTCGATGCTGAGGTTTATGCGAGGTTTGGGCGGATTCGAAGCGCTGCACGAAAGGCGCTCGTGCAACAAAAAACCCCTCGTGCCGAAAGGCAAGCGAGGGGAGCGCGCCGGGGAGGTCGCTGGGGATTCCGGATCGTCCTCCGGTGGGTCCCAGCTCAGCCGACGCGCTGTCCAAGTACGAGAATTCGGGTGCGCATGGCACTGACCCTCCCCCCGGCGCGCACCACGTGTCAAGTGGGTGGGACGGGCGTCTCATTATGTGAGAGAAGTGCACTGCCACCTCCGATGACGGCGGACACACCTCCGGTGTACACCTCGGCGGCCCCACCTGCGAACGCCGGTTCGGCGGGTGCGTGCGGCACCGGATAGTGGCCGGATCCGAGCGCCCGGCGCAGCCGGTGCTCCTCCAGCGGGCCCGCGAACGCGCTGCCCTGGCCGTGGGTGCATCCCATCGCGCGCAGCACGGTCACCTGCTCCGGCAGATCCACGCCCTCGGCCACGGACTGGAGCCCGAGGTCGCCGGCGATACGGAGCAACCCACTGGTGATCTTGTGCAGCCGGGGCGACTCCACGACTCCCTCGACCAGACCGCGGTCCAGCTTGAGGATATCCACGGGCAGCCGCCTCAGGGCCGTGATGGCCGCGTGACCGCTGCCGAAGCCGTCGAGCGCGATCCGCACGCCGAGCCGGCTGAGCGCGGTCAGCCGCCGCTCCAGCTCCTCGAGCGAGACCCGGTGGTCGGCGTCGGACAGCTCCAGCACCAGTGCGCCGGGCGGCAGCCCGTGCCGGTTCAGCAGCCCCTCCACGGTACCGAGGGGCATCGAGCGGTCCAGCAGGCGCCGGGCGCTCAGCCGCACGGCGACCGGCACGACGTGCCCGGCGACGGCGCGCTCCGCGGCCTGGTCCACCGCCTCCCGCAGGATCCAGCGGTCCAGCTCCGCGGTCTTGTCGCCGTCCTCTGCCACCCTCAGGAACTCGGCCGGGGTGAACAGCACCCCCTGGGAGGAGCGCCAGCGCGCCTGCGCGGAGACCGCTGTGATCCGGCCGTTGCCGAGGCTCACCACCGGCTGGTGCAGCAGCGCGAACTCGCCGTCGTGCAGGGCCGCGCGCAGCCGGGTGGCCAGCTCCGCCTTGCGCACGACGTCCTGCTGCATCTGCGGCCGGTACAGCTCGACCCGGCCCTTTCCGGCCGATTTCGCCCGGTACATCGCGAGGTCGGCGTTGCGCAGCAACTCCCCCGCGCCCAGGCCCGGCTCGGCGAAGGCGACACCGATGGAGGCGTTGACCCGGACATCGTTGCCGTCGATGGCGTAGGGCTGGGAGAGCGTGGCCCGCAGGCGGTCGGCGAGCTCCAGGATGTTCCGCTCGCGGGCGGCCCGGTCGCGGGTGCCGTCCCCGGCGATCAGGGCCGCGAACTCGTCGCCGCCCAGCCGGGACGCGGTGTCCCCCTGCCGGACCGCGTCCTGGAGCCTGCGGGCGGCCTGGACGAGGAGCTCGTCCCCGGCCTGGTGCCCGATCGTGTCGTTGACCGCCTTGAAGCCGTCCAGGTCGATGAAGAGCACGGCCGTGCCGCGCAGGGCGGCGCCCCGGTCGGTGGCACGGCGCCCGGACAGGGCCTGCTGGACGCGCCGGGTGAACAGCGCGCGGTTGGGCAGGTCGGTGAGCGGGTCGTGCTCGGCGTTGTGCTGCAACTGGGCCTGGAGCCGCACTCTTTCGGTCACGTCCCGGCTGTTGAAGATCAGGCCGCCGTGGTGGCGGTTGACGGTGGACTCGACGTTGAGCCAGCCTCCGTCGCCCGACCGGAACCGGCACTCGATGCGGGTGGTGGGTTCGTCGAGCGGGCTGGCGGCGAGGAAGCGGCGCACCTCGTGCACCACGCAGCCCAGGTCCTCCGCGTGGATCAGAGCGGCCAGTTCGGTGCCCACCAGTTCCTCGGCGGGCCGCCCGTAGACCCCGGCGGCGGCCGGGGAGACGTAGCGCAGGATGCCGTTGGGGGCGGCGATCATGATGACGTCGCTGGAGCCCTGCACCAGTGAGCGGAAGTGGTTCTCCTTCTGCGCCAGTTCCTGGGTGAGGGTGATGTTGTCCAGCAGCATGATGCCCTGCCGCATGACGAGCGCCAGCACGACGGCGCCGGCGGTGATCAGTACCACGTGGTCGGGGCGGCGGCCGTCGAGCACGTTGTAGAGGATGCCCAGGGTGCACACGGCGGCGGCCAGGTACGGCGTGAGCGCCGCGAGCGAGCCGGTGATCGGCCGGCCGGGCAGGTACCGCGGGTGGTCGCCGCCGCCCGGCGCGGGCGGCGGCACATGCGGCTGGCCCGGGCCCCGCTGTCCCGGCACGTGCTCGTGGACCACGCGCGAGTGCCCGTCGGGCGCGCGCCGCCCGCCGTCCGCCGGCCCGGTGCGGCGGGACACGGCCCAGGGGGCGTAGGCGAGCAGCAGCGAGCCGGCGAACCAGCCCGCGTCCAGCAGATGCCCGGAGTGGTAACTGCTGTGCAGCAGCGGTGAGGTGAACAGCGCGTCGCACATCACCGTCAGGGCGAGCGCGCCGATGGCGGTGTTGATCGCCGTGCGGTTGCCCGGGGCGCGGCGGAAGTGCAGCGCGAGGACCATGCTCACGAGCGCGATGTCCAGCAGCGGGTACGCCAGCGACAGCGCGGTGTGCGCCACGCTCGACCCGTCGAACCGGGCGGCCTGGGCCAGTGCCAGGCTCCAGGACAGGGTGAGCAGCGAGCCGCCGATCAGCCAGGCGTCCAGTGCCAGGCAGATCCAGCCCGCCCGGTTCGCCGGCCGCTGGGCGAGGACCAGCAGGCCCACGATGGCGGGCGGCGCGAAGCACAGGAAGAACAGGTCGGCGTAGCTGGGGCTGGGCACGGGCCGGTCGAGGACCACCTCGTACCACCCCCAGACCGCGTTGCCGAGGGACGCCATCGCGGAGGAGAGCGCGAAGAGCAGCCAGGCCGGCCGGAAGCGGATCCGGGGTCCCCGGGCGTAGCGGAAGCAGGAGACGGCGGCGGCGCCTGCCGCGGCGCTCAGCCCGAAGTCGCCCATGACCAGCGCGACCCGCTCCGAGCCCCAGTCGAACATGGAGGCGATCGCATAGGCCCCGCAGACCAGGGCGAGGACGAGCTGCGGCACCAGCCGCGGGCCCTCGGCGGCGGACCGCGGCCGCGCGGGCGCCGGGGCCGGCGGCGCGGCCGGAGCGAGCGGTGCGCCGTCGAGGGTGCCCGTCAGGGCGGGCGGGGCGTTCACCGGGGGCTCCCGGAGCGGGCCGCTCCCGGTTCCCCGGTGTCCCGGTGCGCCGCGTGCCGGCCGCGGCCGGCCGGTTTGCGGTGGCAGTGATGGCTCGTGTGGTGGCCGCGTCTGCGCTCGGTCGTGCGCCAGGGTCCCCGCCGGCGACTCCGTCGCGTCGGATCGTTCGTCCATAGGCCGTGCATCGCCCGTCGCCCCCCTCACAAGTCCGATCAGTCCATCCCCGGCGCCGAACGGTCAGCGGCGCAGCCCCTGTCGGGACGATACACCAGGATCGTCACTCAGGGACATAGCCCCTCTACGCTCAGTGACGACCGGTGAAAATGTCAACACGTTCCGCGCTCAGGGCATTGCGGAGGGTGCCGGAGGCAGGTCAGGCCCCCGTAGTCAGGATCACGTTCCGCAGGGGCTCGTGGTTCACGAACCGGTGCAACTGGTCCACCAGGAGCCGCTTCGCACGCGGCAGGAAGGCCGAGGTGGGCCCGCCGACGTGCGGGCTGATGAGCACGCCGGGCGCCGTCCACAAGGGGTGCCCCGGCGGCAGCGGCTCGGGGTCGGTGACGTCGAGCGCGGCGGTGATGCGCCCCTTCTCCACCTCGGTGAGCAGCGCGTTCGTGTCCACGACAGGTCCGCGGGAGACGTTGACGAGCAGCGCCCCGTCCTTCATCAGACTCAGGAAGTCCGCGTTCACCAGACCCCGGGTCGCCTCCGTCAAGGGCGTGGAGAGGATCACGACATCGGCTTTCGGAAGCAGTGAAGGCAATTGGGTGAGCGCGTGCACGGGACCGCGCGCCGTGGTGCGCTCCGAGCGCGCGACGCGCGCCACCCGCGCGAGTTCAAAGGGCGCGAGCCGGTCCTCGATGGCGGCACCGATGGCGCCGTAGCCGATGATGAGGGCGTTCCTGTCGGCGAGGGCCGGGTGGAAGCCGCCTCGCCACTCGCCCCGGTCCTGGGCCCGCACGAAGTCGGGGATGCCCCGCAGGGAGGCCAGCACGAGCGCGAGGGCGAGTTCGGCGGTGCTGGCCTCGTGGACCCCGCGAGCGTTGCACAGCCGGACCCCCGGGGGCAGGTGTCCCAGGCCCGGGTTCAGGTGGTCGACGCCGGCCGACAGCGTCTGCACCACCCGCACGGTGCTCATGCGGGCCATCGGCCGCAGACCGACGGCGTCCGCACGCATGTACGGCACGACGTAGAAGGCGCAGTCGGCGGGGTCGCCGGGGAACTCCTGCTCGCCGTCGCCGCCCCCGTCCCAGAACAGGTAGCGGGGCCCCTGGGGAAGCCCCTCGATCTCCTCCGGCGCGATGGGAAGCCATACGTCCTGTGTCATGGCAAGGAGGCTATGTCAGGCGTACGGACGCGGGGGGTTAGGTTGGGGGACCGGACGAGGGAGGTTCACGAGCAGGTGGAGCGCAGGACGATCGGCGCGGGTGCGCTCGCGGTGGGGGCCGTCGGACTCGGGTGCATGCCGATGAGCTGGGCGTACACCGGCTCCCGGCAGCGGGGCGCCGAGTCGCTCAGAACCGTGCACCGGGCGCTGGACGTGGGCTCGAACCTGCTGGACACGGCCGACATGTACGGCCCGTTCACCAATGAGCTGCTGCTGGGCCGGGTGCTCAGGGAGCGGCGCGGGGACGCCTTCGTGTCGACCAAGGCGGGGCTGCTCGTGGGCGAGCAGCACATCGTCGCCAACGGCCGGCCGGGTTACGTGAGACGAGCCTGCGACGCGTCGCTCAGGCGGCTGCAGACGGATGTGATCGACCTCTACCAGCTTCACCGCGCCGATCCCGAGGTCCCCGTGGAGGAGACCTGGGGCGCGATGGCCGACCTGGTGCGGGCCGGGAAGGTGCGGGCGCTGGGTCTGTGCGCGGTGGGCGCGCGCGCCGGCCGCCGCTCCGGCAGCAGGCGCTACGACGCCACGCTGCGCCAGCTCCACCGGGTGCAACAGGTCTTCCCGGTGAGCGCGGTGCAGGCGGAGCTGTCGGTCTGGTCGCCGGAGGCGCTGGACACGCTGCTGCCGTGGTGCGAGGCGCGGGGCGTGGGCTTCCTGGCCGCGATGCCGCTGGGCAACGGCTACCTGACCGGCACGCTGACACCCGGCGAGGGCTTCGAACCGGACGACGTGCGCGCCCGGCACCCCCGCTTCACGGCCGAGATGATGGCCGCCAACCAGCCGATCGTCGCCGGTCTGCGCCGCATCGCCCGGCGGCACGGCCCGGACGTCACCCCGGCACAGGTGGCGCTGGCCTGGGTACTGGCGCAGGGCCGTCAGGTGATCGCGCTGCCCGGGACCAAGCGGGAACGCTGGGCCGGGGAGAACGCGGCGGCGGCCGCGCTGCGCCTGGGCGCCCGGGACCTGGCGGAGGTGTCCCGGCTGCCGGCGGCGCGGGGCTCCTGGGACTGACCGGTCCCGCATGAGGCGCGCGCCGGACGGGAACCCGGGCGGGACGGGCGGAGTATGAGAGGGAGAAGCTGTCGTACGTCCGCCGCTGCGAAGGGACCATGATCGTGCAACGCCGAGTTGTGACGGCCGTGTTGGCCGCTACCGCGCTCCTGCTGACGGCGGGCTGCTCCGCCGGCGGCCAGGGCTTCCCCGGCGGCGGGAGCACCACGCCGAGCGGCGGGGCGACGGCCACCGCCGCGTCCGGCCGGGCCACCGGGTCGGCACCGCCGGCCAAGGGCTCGGTGAAGGTGCTGCGTACCGTCACCGAGGGCCTGCGGACGCCGTGGGGCCTGGCCCCGCTCCCCGGTGGCGGCCTGCTGGTCTCCTCCCGGGACGACGGCACGATCACCCGCGTCGACGAGCGGACCGGCCGCAGAACCGAGCTGGGCACGGTCTCCGGGGTCGCCCCGGAGGGAGAGGGCGGCCTGCTCGGCATCGCCCTCTCCCCCGGCTTCGCCTCGGACCACATGATCTACGCCTACTTCACCTCGGTCTCGGACAACCGCATCGTCCGCCTGCTGTACGACGCGGGGAAGCCGGCCGGCGAGCAACTGGGCGCCCCGGACACGGTCTTCAAGGGCATCCCCAAGGGGGTCATCCACAACGGCGGCCGGATCGCCTTCGGCCCGGACCGGATGCTGTACGCGGGCACGGGCGAGAGCGGCGACCGCGGGCTCGCCCAGGACAGGAAGTCACTGGGCGGCAAGATCCTCCGGCTGACCCCGGAGGGCGAACCGGCCCCCGGCAACCCGCTCCCCGGCTCCCCCGTGTACTCCTACGGCCACCGCAACGTCCAGGGGCTGGCCTGGGACTCCAGGCAGCGTCTGTTCGCCTCGGAGTTCGGCCAGGACACCTGGGACGAGCTGAACGCCATCGTGCCGGGCGGCAACTACGGCTGGCCGGACGCCGAGGGGCGGTCCTCCGGCGCCGGCTTCCGCGACCCGGTGGCCCAGTGGCACACCGACGAGGCGTCCCCGAGCGGGATCGCCCAGGTCGACGGAGTGATCTGGATGGCCGGGCTGAAGGGCGAACGGCTGTGGCGCGTCCCGCTGCGCGGCACGGCCGCCTCGGCGGCCCCCGAGGCGTTCCTCACCGGCGAGTACGGCCGGCTGCGCACCGTCGTCCCGGCCGGGAAAGGCAGGGTCTGGCTGGTCACGAGCAACACCGACGGCCGGGGGTCGCCGAAGAAGGGGGACGACCGGGTGCTGGAGGTCGCGGTCCGCTGAGCGGCCCCCCGCGCGCCCGCGGCCCTCATCCCGCCACCAGCCGGTCCTCGGTGTCCGGCGGGAACATGCCCAGCCGGTGGGCCACCGCCGCCGCCTCGCCCCGGCCGGAGACACCGAGCTTGGACAGGATGTTGGAGACGTGCACGCTCGCGGTCTTCGGGGAGATGAACAGCTCCTCGGCTATCTGGCGGTTGGTGCGGCCGGCCGAGACCAGGCGCAGGACGTCGCGCTCCCGGCTGGTGAGGCCGAGGGCCGACACCGGATCGGCGGGCCCGAGGACCCGGCACCGGGCGTTGCCGAGGGTGAGCCGGGCGCGCCGGCCGAGGCGGGCGACCGCGTCGGCGAGCGGGCGGGCGCCGAGGTGCCCGGCGACCGCTCCGGACAGTCTCAGCAGTTCCACGGCCCGCTCCCGGTGCTCCTCGCCGCCGTCGGTCAGCAGCGCCTGGGCGAGGCGGTGGCGGACCCGGGCCAGGTCGTAGGGGCGGTCCAGGCCCTCGAAGGCCGTGACCACCGGTGACCAGGTGCCGTCGGTGTCCCGGCCCTCGGCCCGGAGGAGTTCGGCGCGGGTCCACTCGTCGTAGGCGCGCCACAGGGGGGCGTCGGCGATGAGCCCGCGAGCCGCCCCGGCGATCCGGCCGAGCATGTCGGCCCGCCCGGCTTCGGCGGCGGGCAGGGTGCCGGCGTCGGCCTCGGCGGTGGCCATCGCCAGCAGCAGGGGCCAGGCGTAGCGCTGGGTGCCGACCGGGAAGCCGGCCTCCACGGCGCCCAGGAACTCGGCGCGGGCGTCGGGGAGCCGGCCCTCCCAGGCGGCGACGCCCACGGCGATGCGGGCCAGCGGCAACCGGTTCTGGGGCATCGGGTCGCGGGTGCCGTAGTGGGCGCGGGCGGTGGCCAGCTGACGGGCGGCCTCCGCGCCGTCGCCGTGGGCCAGGGCGAGGTGGGCCAGGCGCAGGGCGCCCGAGCCCCGCGGTTTGGCGCCTCGCCCGATACGGATCGCCTGTCCGGCCGCCTCGGCGGCCTCCTCCCACCGGCCCAGCGAGTACAGCGCGTCGGAGAGGTTCCCCCACACCCAGGCCTGGGAGTCGGGCAGCCCGTACCGGCGGGTGAAGACGATGCCCTCGCGCAGGATGGGCTCGGCGTCGCGGTCCCGGCCGACGGACTGCAGCGAGCCCGGCAGGTTCACATGGGCGCGGCCCGCCACCCGGGACGCCCCCTCGGCGATCGCCTCCTCCTTGACCCGGGACATCTCCGCCAGGCCGGCCTCGACGTCGCCGGCGTCGACCATGAGGCCGCCCAGGGTGAGACGGGCGTTGAGCTCGATCTCGCGGGCGTTCACCATCCGCGCGTACTCGACGGCCTGCTCGGCGTCGGCGAGGGCCGCCGGTCCGGGCCGGTGCAGCATGGACCAGCCCGCGGACTCCGTCAGCACCTCGGCGTGCACCTCGGAGGGCGGCAGACCCCGCACCAGTTCCTGCGCGGTGGCCAGTTCCGGCCATCCGTCACCGCGGGCCAGGGCCTGGACCAGGCGGGAGCGCTGGACCCAGAACCAGGCGGCGCGCAACGGGTCCGGGTCCTCCTCGAGCAGTTGCAGGGCCCGCCTGACGATCTTCAGGGCACGTTCGCGTTCGCCGCCGAAGCGGCTCGCGACCGCGGCCTCGGCCATCAGGTCGAGGTAGCACAGCGGGGTGGTGGCCGGGTCGCAGCCGCACGGGGGGTAGGCGCCGGTGTAGTCGACCGGGCGCAGAGCGGAGCGGACCTCCCCGGGCACGGTGTCCCACAGCTCCATCGCCCGCTCCAGGAGCCGCAGTTGCTCGGTGTAGGCATGCCGGCGGCGGGCCACGACGGAGGCTTCGAGGACCGCGGGCAGCGCCTTGGCGGGATCGTGGGCGTGGTACCAGTAGCTGGCCAGGCGCATCACGCGGGCGCCCGCGGGAACGAGCGAGGGGTCGGCCTCCAGGGCCTCTGCGTAGCGGCGGTTCAGGCGGGAGCGTTCGCCGGGCAGCAGGTCGTCGGCGACGGCCTCCCGGACCAGGGCGTGCCGGAAGCGGTAGCCGTCGCCGTCCGGGGTGGCGGTCAGGATGTTGGCGCCCACGGCGGCCCGCAGTGCCTCGATGAGGTCGTCCTCGGCGAACCGGGCGACGGCGGCGACCAGCGGGTACTCCACGGTGGAGCCCCCCTCGGCGACGATCCGGGCGACCCGCTGGGCGCTCTCGGGGAGTTTCTCGACCCGGACCAGGAGCAGGTCGCGCAGGGAGTCGGAGAGCCCGGTGCAGCAGCCCTCGCAGGCGGCGACGGCCAGTTCCTCGACGAAGAAGGCGTTGCCGTCGGAGCGTTCGAAGATGGCGTCGACCTGGGCGGGGTCGGGTTCGGCGGCGAGGATGCCGGCGACCTGGCGGGCCACCTCCTCGCGGCTGAACCGGGCGAGTTCGAGGCGGCGGACGGTGCGCAGCCGGTCGAGTTCGGCGAGCAGGGGGCGCAGCGGGTGGCGGCGGTGGACGTCGTCCGCGCGGTAGGTGGCCAGGACCAGGAGGTGGCCGCTGCGCAGGGTACGGAAGAGGTAGGCGAGCAGGTGGCGGGTCGAGGCGTCGGCCCAGTGCAGGTCCTCCAGGACGAGGACGACCGTGCGCTCGGCGGCGGCCCGCTCCAGCAGCCGGGCGGTGAGCTCGAAGAGGCGGGCGGTGCCCTGCTCGTCGTGGCGGCTGGAGGCGGCCTCGCCGAGTTCGGGCAGCAGCCGGGCCAGTTCCTCCTCCTGTCCGGCCGCGGCGGCGGCGAACTCCCCCGGCAGGGCGTCGCGCAGGGCGCGCAGCGCGCTGGAGAAGGGGGCGAAGGGCAGCCCGTCGGCGCCGATCTCCACACAGCCGCCGACGGCGACGACCGCGGACCGCCGGCCGGCGACGGCGGCGAACTCCTCGACGAGGCGGGTCTTGCCGACCCCCGCCTCACCGCCGAGCAGCAGCGCCTGCGGCTCGCCCGCGGCGGCACGGGCGAGCGCGTCGTTCAAGGTGTCCAACTCGTCGGCGCGGCCGACGAACACGGGACTGACGGACCTGTTCTCCACGGGCCCGAGCATCGCACGAGGTCCAAGGGGCGCGGGACCCGTTTTCCACAGTCCCGGTGCGATGGTCGTACGAATAATCGGGATGGCCGTGCCAGAACCGCCGTCCGCTCCGGCGCCGGCACCGGAGCGGACGGCGCTGGTGCCGGCGCCCACCGGCCCGGCGCTCACGCGGTGCGCGGGAGCCGGTGCCGGCGGGGGCGATCGGTATGGGGTTCGGCGCCGGGGGCGCCGAGCGGCGCCGTCTCCTCGCGGCGCGCGGCGCGCCGGGCGCCGGCGGCCGCGCGGGCCAGGCGCTCCCGGTCGGCCGCGCGGCGCAGCTCGGCGTGACGGATCCGGTGGGTCTCGAACTCGTGCATGGCGTGGTCCTTTCGGAGGCCGGTGTCGGCTTCGCTCGTCGCGATGCCTCCACACTCGTCCCCCAGGGGGGTCCGCCACATCGGGAGACTTCCGCATCCTGGGGCCGGTCACCGGACCCGGACGCGGGTAAGGGGCCCCAGGGGCTCTCCCTAAGGTGCTCAGGGATTCCCTAAGGCCCCCGTGGATCCGCGCGTTCTCAGCCCGCGGAGGGCAGGGCGAGCAGCGCGTCGGAGTACTTCAGGACGGCCAGCAGCAGGCCGACGACGCCGAGCGAGACCCCGCCCCACGCGACCGAGCGGATCCAGGCGGCCGACGGACGGCCGGGCGCGCCGAACGCGGGCCGGACGAGCACGACCACGCCGGTGATGAGCGCGGCCAGCGCGAACAGGCCGGCCCACAGGGCGGTGGTGTGCCACGCGTCGCCGTACACCTCCTTGATCTGCTGGGCGACGCTCGCGCCGGAGGAGGTCCGGAGCTGGCCGACCAGGGTCTCGCGGGCGGCAGCGACGGTGCCGATCCAGCCACCGGTGAGGGAGACCAGCCCCAGTGCGGCGGAGACCACGGCTCCGGCGCCCAGCCCGACCTCGGAGGGCGCCTTCCGCGCGGGCTCCTCGTCGACCGCGTCGGGCTCATCGGAGTCCTCGGGTCCTGCGGGCTCCCCGGAGTCCTCGGGCCCCGCGGGCTCCTCCCGGTCCCCGGCCCGAGGTGCTCCCCCGGTCCCCCGCGTCTCCTCGCCGTTCCCGGCCGGCTGCCCGGCCGGGCCCGTGCCGTCCGCTGCGGACACGGTGTCCGCCCCGGCGGCGGCCGTGGTCCTCCCGGCCGCCGGCTCGTCGTCGGTCCTGTCGACGTCCTGTGTGTTCGTAGCCATGCCCGGCACCGTACGGATGCCGTCTGAGAGGTCTCTTAATGATCGTCGGGCGCGGTACGCGCGCGTGCCGCACGCCACTCGGGCGCCAGCACCGACCAGATCTCGGTGTCCGTGCGCACGCCCCGGTACGGGTAGTTCTCCCGCAGCACGCCCTCCCTGGTCATGCCGAGGCGCCGGGCCACGCCGATGCTGGGCCCGTTGGCCGTCGACACGTGCCACTCCACCCGGTGCATGGCGCGCTCCTCGAACGCCCAGTCCAGCAGCACTCGCATGCCGCGCGTGACCAGGCCCCGCCCGGCCGCCGCCGGTTCCAGCCAGCAGCCCGCCTCGCAGACCCCGCTGGGGGTGTCCCACACCCGGAACAGCAGTCCCCCGGCCAGCCTCCCGTCCAGCCACACCCCGT
Organism: Streptomyces cellostaticus; assembly: GCF_023630175.1. Classification (GTDB taxonomy): domain Bacteria; phylum Actinomycetota; class Actinomycetes; order Streptomycetales; family Streptomycetaceae; genus Streptomyces; species Streptomyces cellostaticus_A. Next base: position 48,303 of record NZ_JALLIN010000021.1, read on the forward strand.
GCAGGCTGCCGGTGTCGGCACCGCGCTTCTCGGCGTACGAGGCGAGGTACGCACGGGCGGCGTCCAGGTCGGTCACCACGTCCGGCAGGCCGACGTGCCGCCCGATGAACTCACGTCCCCGGTCGATGTTGGCGAGCAGGTCCGCCGCGTGCCAGACCTCCAGGGGCCGCAGTTCGGCACCGTCGTCACCCAGGGACCTCGCGTACATCGCGCTGCCGCTCCTCCCGCTGTACCGCCGTCCGGACGTCGCTCACCCTCTCATGCGCGGGCCGCGCTCAGTCGAACTGGTCTCCGAGGGCCATGACGGCCGTGCCGGCGACCAGCAGCCACAGGGACCGGCGGGTACGGCCGCGGGCGCCGAGGACGGCTGCGAGGGCGCACGGGGCGGCGCCGACGGCGTAGGCGACGGGGACGAGGGCCGGGGCCGAGCCGGTGAGCCGGAGCAGCGCGGCGGCGCAGCCCGCGAGGCAGAGCAGACCTCCGGTGCCGGCCGCGGTCCACCGGGCCCTGCGGGCCCCATCGGCGTCCTCGGCGTCCTCGGCGTCCTCGTCGTCGGCGACGTCCTGGGCGTCGGCGACGTGGCCGTGCGGCGCGTCCGGTTCCTCCGGCGCGTCCGCCTCGGCTATGGCGGGTTCGGCGTCGGAATCGGTACGTCCACTCATGGCGGGTGAGCGTACAGCGTTCGCCGTCCCCCACCGGTGCGGGGCCGTGCCCCCGGCGGGCGCCCGGTCGGCCCGAACCGGCCGGGCACGGCGCGACGGCCCCGGAGGACACTGCCTCCGGGGCCGTCGCGGTGATGGCTCAGCCCTCGCTGACGCCCAGCTTCTCGAGGATCAGCTCCTTGACGCGGGCCGCGTCCGCCTGCCCCCGGGTGGCCTTCATGACCGCGCCGACCAGGGCACCGGCCGCGGCCACCTTGCCGCCGCGGATCTTGTCGGCGACGCCCGGGTTGCCGGCGATGGCCTCGTCGACGGCGGCGGTCAGCGCGCCCTCGTCGGAGACGACCTTCAGACCGCGCTTGTCGACCACCTGGTCCGGAGTGCCCTCGCCCGCGAGGACGCCCTCGATGACCTGGCGGGCCAGCTTGTCGTTCAGGTCGCCGGAGTTCACCAGCTCGGTGACCCGGGCGACCTGCTGCGGCGTGATGGCCAGCTCGTCCAGCGCCTTGCCCGACTCGTTGGCGCTGCGCGCCAGTTCGCCCATCCACCACTTGCGGGCGGAGGCCGCGTCGGCACCGGCGTCGATCGTGGCGACGATCGGCTCCAGCGCGCCGGCGTTCAGGATCGCCTGCATGTCGGTGGCCGAGATGCCCCACTCGGCGAGCAGCCGGGTGCGGCGGGCCAGCGGCATCTCCGGCAGCGCGGCGCGGATCTGCTCGACCCACTCGCGGGCCGGGGCGACGGGGACGAGGTCGGGCTCCGGGAAGTACCGGTAGTCCTCGGCCTCCTCCTTGACCCGGCCCGAGGTGGTGGACCCGGTGTCCTCGTGGAAGTGCCGGGTCTCCTGCACGATCGTGCCGCCGGACGACAGCACGGCCGCGTGCCGCTGGATCTCGAAGCGGGCCGCGCGCTCCACGGACCGCAGCGAGTTGACGTTCTTCGTCTCGGAACGCGTGCCGAACTTCTCGGTGCCGTTCGGGCGCAGCGACAGGTTGACGTCGCAGCGCATCTGGCCCATCTCCATGCGGGCCTCGGAGACACCGAGCGCCTTGATGAGCTCGCGCAGTTCACGGACGTACGCCCGGGCGACCTCGGGGGCGCGCTCACCGGCGCCTTCGATCGGCTTGGTGACGATCTCGATGAGCGGGATGCCCGCGCGGTTGTAGTCCAGCAGCGAGTGGGACGCGCCGTGGATACGGCCGGTGGCGCCGCCGACGTGCGTCGACTTGCCGGTGTCCTCCTCCATGTGGGCGCGCTCGATCTCCACCCGGAAGGTCTCGCCGTCCTCCAACTGCACGTCGAGGTAGCCGTTGAAGGCGATCGGCTCGTCGTACTGGGAGGTCTGGAAGTTCTTCGGCATGTCCGGATAGAAGTAGTTCTTCCGGGCGAAGCGGCACCATTCGGCGATCTCGCAGTTGAGCGCGAGACCGATCTTGATCGCGGACTCGACGCCGGTCGCGTTGACGACCGGGAGTGCGCCGGGCAGGCCGAGGCAGACCGGGCAGGTCTGCGAGTTGGGCTCGGCGCCCAGCTCGGTCGAGCACCCGCAGAACATCTTGGTCTTGGTGCCGAGTTCGACATGGACCTCGAGGCCCATGACGGGGTCGTACGACGCCAGCGCGTCCTCGTACGACACCAGGTCGGTCGTGGTGGTCACGGTGAAAACTTCCCTCTCAGCCCAGCAGGACGTCGTCGTCGCCCAGCCGCTTCAGCTCGCGGTAGAGGATGGCGAGGCCGGTGACGATCGCGACGGCGGACACGGTGGCGTCGATCAGCCGCAGCGTGTCCTGCTCGGCGCGCGCCTTCTTGATCTGCTTGGCCACGCCGAGCGCGCTGAACGCGGTCCCGGCCATCGACAGATAGGTGCCGGACTTCGACTTCTTGAAGCCCTTGGCCTTGTTCAGTGCGCTCACAGCGACGGAGCCTCCTCGATCAGCGGGTGCCCCCACCTTTCCACGAAGGCGGCCTCGACGGCGGCTCCGACCTTGTACAGCCGGTCGTCCTTGAGCGCCGGGGCGATGATCTGCAGGCCCACCGGGAGGTTGTCCTCCGGGGCGAGGCCGCAGGGCAGCGACATGGCCGCGTTGCCCGCCAGGTTGGTCGGGATGGTGCACAGGTCGGCCAGGTACATCGCCATCGGGTCGTCGGCGCGTTCGCCGATCGCGAAGGCGGTGGTCGGCGTGGTCGGCGACACGATGACGTCGACCTGCTCGAAGGCCTTCTCGAAGTCACGCGTGATGAGCGTGCGGACCTTCTGCGCGGAGCCGTAGTAGGCGTCGTAGTAGCCGCTCGACAGGGCGTAGGTGCCGAGCATGACGCGCCGCTTGACCTCGGGGCCGAAGCCCGCCTCGCGGGTGAGGGAGGTGACCTCCTCGGCCGAGTGTCCGCCGTCGTCGCCGGTCCTGAGGCCGTAGCGCAGGCCGTCGAAGCGGGCGAGGTTGGAGGAGCACTCGGAGGGCGCGATCAGGTAGTACGCGGAGAGCGCGAGGTCGAAGGACGGGCAGTCCAGCTCGACGATCTCGGCGCCCAGCTCCTTCAGCAGTTCCACCGACTCGTCGAAGCGCTGCACGACACCGGCCTGGTAGCCCTCGCCGCGGAACTGCTTGACGACACCGACCCGCATGCCCGCGACGCTGCCGTTGCGCGCGGCCTCGACCACCGGGGGGACCGGGGCGTCGATGGAGGTGGAGTCCAGCGGGTCGTGCCCGGCGATGACCTCGTGCAGCAGGGCCGCGTCCAGGACCGTGCGGGCGCAGGGGCCGCCCTGGTCGAGGGAGGAGGAGAAGGCGACCATGCCGTAGCGGGAGACCGCGCCGTAGGTCGGCTTCACGCCGACCGTGCCGGTGACGGCGGCCGGCTGGCGGATGGAGCCGCCGGTGTCGGTGCCGATGGCGAGCGGGGCCTGGAAGGAGGCGAGCGCCGCGGAGGAACCGCCGCCGGAGCCGCCGGGGATCCTGGTGAGGTCCCAGGGGTTGCCGGTCGGGCCGTACGCGCTGTTCTCGGTGGAGGAGCCCATGGCGAACTCGTCCATGTTGGTCTTGCCGAGGATGACGACGTCGGCGGCCTTCAGCCGCTTGGTGAGCGTCGCGTCGTACGGCGGGATCCAGCCCTCGAGGATCTTGGAGCCGACCGTGGTCGGCACACCCTCGGTGGTGAAGATGTCCTTGAGCGCGAGCGGGACGCCGGCCAGCGGGCCGAGCTTCTCCCCCCGGGCCCGCTTCTCGTCCACGGCGCGGGCCTGGGCGAGGGCGCCCTCACGGTCGACGTGCAGGAAGGCGTGCACCTTCTCGTCGACGGCCTCGATGCGGGCGAGGTGGGCCTCGGTGACCTCGACGGCCGTGAGCTCGCCGGAGGCGATCTTCTCGGCGGTCTCGGCGGCCGTCAGCCTGATGCAGTGTTCGATGTTCTTGGCCGTCATGGTCAGTCCTCCCCCAGGATCTGCGGCACCTTGAAACGCTGCTGCTCCTGGGCCGGGGCGCCGGAGAGCGCCTGCGCGGGGGTGAGCGAGGGACGGACCTCGTCCGCGCGCATGACGTTCGTCAGCGGCAGCGGGTGGGAGGTCGGCGGTACGTCTTGGTCGGCGACCTCGCTGACGCGGGCGACCGCGCCGATGATGTCGTCGAGCTGGACCGCGAAGTGATCGAGTTCTTCGGGCTTCAGCTCCAGACGCGCCAGCCGGGCGAGGTGGGCGACCTCCTCGCGCGTGATGCCAGGCATGCAGCGATCCTCTGGGGTGAGTGTGTGTGGTTTGGGGCCAATCCTATGGGGCGGCGGGCCGTGCCCGTGAAACGGATCGGCCACGCCCCCCTGGCCCGCGCCCTCACCCTTCGGCGGCCCGCTCGCCCGCTGCGTGGCGCCGGGTGTCCCGGGCCCGGCTCCTCAGGAAGTGGTTGTCGTACAGCTCCTGTACCTCCAGCAGGCTCTCGGGGGCGGCCTCGCCGAGGGCGATGCGCTGGAGGTGCCGGAAGTACTCGAAGCGTTCGACGCCCGGAGTGAGGACGATGAGCAGGTCGGCGTCGGCTCCGGGCACGGCGGCGAAGGCGTGCGGCCGGCCGGGCGGGACGACGACGAGGTCGCCCGGGCCGGCGGTGACGACGCCGTCGCCGGAGAGGATGTCGGCGGCGCCGTCCAGCAGGAAGAACATCTCGGCGGAGTGGTCGTGCCGGTGCGGTCCGGCGCCGTCGGCGCCCTCCCGGAGGGTGACCCGCTGGGTGGACAGGGCGCCTCCGGTCGCGCCGCTGTCGGCCAGCAGGCGGACGGTGGTGGGCGCGCGGCCGACCACCTCGGCCCCGGCCGCGCGGACGACCACGGTCTCGTCGAACTCCGGAACGAACAGCGACATCTTCGAACCCCCCTGGTGACGGTGGTGCCGTGGTCAGACGAGGAAGAGCAGGGCGGCGCTGATCAGCACGACCACCGCCGTGGCGAAGTGGACCCCGAACGCGACGGCCCGCGCACCACCGTGCCGCAGGACTATCAGCGTGTCACCGAGCGGTACGAGCGCCACGCACACCATGAACCAGGCCTCGGCCCGCGCTCCGGCGAAGGCCAGCAGCGCCAGGCCCACCACGCCGAGGACGCCGTCCCTGAGGCCCTTGATCGTGAGGTACGCCCCGGCGTCGCCGGCCGGGTCGGCCGGCACTCCGTAGCCGGCCGCGGCGGGCCCGGGCCGGAACAGGAAGCGGTAGCCGAGGAACAGGCAGAACAGGTCGAGCACGACAGCCAGGGTGTACGCGGTGACGGTCATGTCATCTCTCCTTGCTAGCAGCGCTAGTGATGCAAGCGAAGCTAGCAGAGCGGCAGCAGAAACGCTAGCGATGCTAGAATCGCGGTCATGTCGATCCAGACGCGCCGGGAGCGCGAACGAGCGGAACGCGAGCGGCTGATCGTCACGGCCGCACGGGAACTCGCCGAGGCGGAGGGCTGGGACGCGGTCACCACGCGCCGGCTGGCCGCCGAGATCGAGTACAGCCAGCCGGTCCTCTACAGCCACTTCAAGGGCAAGGGCGCGATCATGGCCGCGGTCGCGGTGCAGGGCTGCGCCGACCTGGCGGCCGAACTGCGCACGGCACGCGCGGGGGTGCGGGACCCGCGGGACCCGCGGGAGTCACTGGCGGCGGTGGCGCGGACCTACACGTCCTTCGCGCGGCGCCGGCCGGCCCTCTACGACGCGATGTTCACCCACCTGGTGGACCTGCCGTTCGCCACGCCGGAGGCCCCCGCGCCGCTGCAGGAGGCGTTCGGGGAGCTGCTGCTCGCGGTGGAGCCGGTCGCGGTGGAGGGCGACGAGCCGGGGCTGCTCACGGAGACGTTCTGGGCGGCCCTGCACGGGCTGGCCACGCTGATGCGCAGCGGACGGCTGCCCGAGGAGGCGCACGAGCGCAGACTGGCCCTGCTGGTCGGGCACTTCGCCGCAAGCTGATCCGCGGCCGGGCGCTACTCGGCGGCCGGCAGCGCGGCCCGCGGCCGCTGCCAGCCGCGCGACCCGCGGGCGCGCAGCCAGGCGGTCGTCTCGTCCGGCGGCATCGCCGCGGCGACCAGCCATCCCTGCACGGCGTCGCAGCCGAGGTCCCGCAGCCGTTCCCAGGTCTCGTCGTCCTCCACGCCCTCGGCCACGACGAGCAGCCCCAGCGAATGCGCCAGGTCGACCGTGCAGCGCACGATCTCGGCGTCCTCGGTGTCCACGGCGAGCCGGGCCACGAAGGAGCGGTCGATCTTCAGCTCGCTGACGGGGAGCCGGCGCAGGTGCACCAGCGAGGAGTACCCGGTGCCGAAGTCGTCCAGGGACATCTTCACACCGTGCCCGGTGAGCGCGGCGAGGGTGTCGGCGGCCCGCTGCGGGTCCTCCAGCAGCACGTGCTCGGTGATCTCCAGCTGCAGCGCCCCGGCCGGGACCCCGTGCCGCGCCAGCCGGGCGGCGACCGAGCCGGCGAAACCGGGCGTGTGCACGTCGCGCGGGGAGACGTTGACCGCCACCGGCACGCACAGCCCCTGCGCCCGCCAGGCGGCGACCTGCCCGAGCGCGGTCTCCAGCACGTACTCCGTCAGATGCGGCATCAGACCGGAGGACTCGGCGATCGCTATGAACTCGTCCGGCGGGACCTTTCCGCGCTCGGGGTGCACCCAGCGGACCAGCGCCTCGAGGCCGGCGACCTGCCCGTCGAAGCGCACCTTGGGCTGGTAGTGCAGCTGCACCTCGTGGGCGTCCAGCGCCCGGCGCAGATCGCCCAGCAGCCCCAGCCGGTCGGGGGTGTTGGAGTCCCGTTTGGACTCGTAGACCTCGACTCCGGTGCGGTCCCGCTTCGCCTGGTACATCGCCACGTCCGCCCGCCGCAGCAGCCCTTCGGCGTCCAGCGCGTGATCGGGGAACACGGCGACACCCGCGCTGGCCTCCAGGACCAGGGTCAGCCCGTCGAGGTCGAGCGGGGAGCTGAGTTCCGTGACCAGGCCGCGGGCGACGCGGGTGGCGGAGGTGGTGGAGTCGGCGACGGGCAGTAAGACGGCGAACTCGTCGCCGCCGAGCCGGGCGGCCTCCGCGCCGCGCGGCAGGGCCTGCCGGAGCCGGTCGGCGATCTGCAGCAGCAGCCGGTCGCCCGCGAGATGGCCGAGGGTGTCGTTCACCGAACGGAACCGGTCGAGGTCGATCAGCATGAGCGCGGCGCGGGCGCCGATCCGCTCGGCGTCGTCCAGGGCGGTCCAGATCCGGTCCAGCAGCCACTGCCGGTTGGGCAGCCCGGTGAGCGGATCGCGCAACTGCTCCTCGGCGCGGGCCCGGGCCATCCACAGCGTGGAGTCGAGGGCGATCAGCGGGATCGCGAACAGCGGCAGCAGGACCGGCCGGGCGTCGGCGACCACGCACACCAGCGGGGCGATGCCGAGCAGCGCCACGGCGAGCAGGCCCTGCCGGACCAGGGCGGGGCGGGCCACGGTGGGCAGGGGGCCGCCGCGCGGGGCGTGCGAGTACCACAGCAGGCCGCGGCTGACCGCGAGGTAGGCGGCCGCGACGAGGACCACCTCCGGTGCGGTGGCGATGCCCCAGCTCTCCGGCCGCCAGGGCTCCTCGACGCTCGGCACGCGCCCGAGGAGGCCGAGCACCAGGGCGCCGGCGCTGATCCCGAGGATGTCGACCGCGCCGTGCAGCACGCCCTGCCGCCAGCGCTGCCGTCTGGCGGTGCCGACCAGGACGACGACGGTGAGGCTGACCATCCCGGCCGGCATCCAGCCGTACAGCAGCAGGACGGCCAGGGTGAGGGCGGCGCCGGAGCCCGTGCCGCCCCACCAGCGGGCGCGGCCGAGCATCACCAGGTGGCCGACGATGATGCCGGTGAGCACGGCCAGCGACCAGCCCGGCGTCTCGCAGGGGAACAGGGCGTGATGGCCGGCGAAGGCGCGGGCGAAGCCCGCGGTCAGGGCGAGCGCGGCGGCGGCCACCAGGGCCGCGTGCGACGCGGGCCACGGCGGGCGGCGTTCGGGGTCGTCGCCGGGTGGTGTCCGGGCGGCCTCGACGGCCGGCGGGACCGCGGGGTGCGACTCGGGCGCGGCGCCCGCCTGGGCCGGGCGGGGCCGGGCGGGGGTGCCGGCGGCGCCCCGCCCCGTCCACCGGGTCCCCCGCCACGCGCCCGCACGGCGCAGGCGCAGCCGTACGCGCGCGGCGGCGCTCTCGGTCGGTTCCATTCCCGTCCCTCTCACAGCCGGCGGTGCCCACGCCACGCGGCCCGGTGCCCGACAACCATCAGCGGCTCCGCGTTGAACAATCCTTTCCCCACGCCCCTGGGGGCAGGGGGATGCCCCGACCGCAGCTCGGCACGGCAGGCGCACAGCTCAACAGTAGGCCGCTGAAGGCTTCCTCGGGCAGCGGTCGTCGACGGTTGCCCGAATGCGCCCGGGCCACCCGTATGCATCTGATATGCACCGATCGGGTGGCCTTCAACCGCTACTCCTCGGTCGGAAGCGCGACTTCGGCCGCCGCTCCGGGGCCCTCCTCCAACAGGACGCCGAATCCGGCCTCGTTCAGGACCGGAACCTTGAGCTGCATCGCCTTGTCGTACTTCGATCCCGGGTTGTCCCCGACGACCACGAACGAGGTCTTCTTGGAGACCGAACCGGTCACCTTGGCGCCGCGGCTCTGCAGTGCCTCCTTGGCGCCGTCGCGGGTGAAGTTCTCCAGGGTGCCGGTGACGACGACGGTGAGTCCCTCCAGCGGACGCGGGCCCTCGTCCTCGCCGGACGACGCGTCCTCCAGCGGAACCCCGGCGGCCTTCCACTTGCGGACGATCTCGCGGTGCCAGTCCTCGGCGAACCATTCCTTCAGGGCGGCGGCGATGATGGGACCGACGCCGTCGGTGGCGGCCAGCTCCTCCTGGGTGGCCTGTTCGATGCGGTCGGCCGAGCGGAACTCGCGCGCGAGGGCCTGTGCCGCGACCGGACCGACGTGCCGGATGGAGAGCCCGTTCAGGAAGCGGGCGAGCGGACGGGCCTTCGCCGCCTCGATGTTCTCCAGCAGCGCCAGCGTGTTCTTCTTCGGCTCGCCCTTCTGGTTGGCGAAGACCGCGACGACCTTGTCCTCACCGGTCCTGGGGTCCCTCTTGGGCAGGCCGCTGTCCGGGTCCAGCACGTAGGCCCTGATGGGCAGCAGCTTCTCCACCGTCAGGTCGAAGAGGTCGCCCTCGTCGACCAGCGGCGGGTCGGCCGGCTCCAGCGGCTGGGTGAGCGCCGCGGCGGCCACGTCGCCGAAGTGCTCGATGTCCAGGCACTCGCGGCCGGCGAGATAGGACACCCGCCCGCGCAACTGGGCCGGGCAGGTACGGGCGTTGGGACAGCGCAGGTCGATGTCGCCCTCCTTCATGGGCCGCAGCGGGGTGCCGCACTCGGGGCACTCGGCCGGCATCACGAACTCCCGCTCGCCGCCGTCCCGCAGATCGGCCACCGGGCCGAGGATCTCGGGGATGACGTCACCGGCCTTGCGCAGGACGACGGTGTCGCCGATGAGCACGCCCTTGGCCTTGACGACCTCCTGGTTGTGCAGGGTGGCGAACTCGACCTCGCTGCCCGCGACCGTGACCGGCTCGACCTGGGCGTACGGCGTCACACGGCCGGTGCGGCCGACGCCCACCTTGATGTCGATGAGCTTGGTGTTGACCTCTTCCGGGGCGTACTTGTAGGCGATCGCCCAGCGCGGCGCCCGCGCCGTGGAGCCGAGGCGCCCCTGGAGGCGCAGTTCGTCCAGCTTGACGACGACACCGTCGATCTCGTGTTCCACGGAGTGCCGGTTCTCGCCGTAGTGGGCGATGAACTCCCGTACACCGTCGAGGTCGTCGACCACGCGGTTGTGCCGGGACGTGGGCAGCCCCCAGGTCTTCAGCAGGTCGTAGGCCTGGGAGAGACGGGTCATGCCCGTGAAGCCCTCCAGGGCGCCGATGCCGTGCACGACCATGCGCAGCGGGCGGGTGGCGGTGACGCGCGGATCCTTCTGGCGCAGTGAGCCGGCGGCGGCGTTGCGGGGGTTGGCGAAGGGCTTGTCCCCGGCCGCGACCAGGCGCTCGTTGAGTGCGAGGAACTTCTCCATCGGGAAGTAGACCTCGCCGCGGATCTCGACCAGGGCGGGGACGTCGTCCCCCTTCAGGCGGTCCGGGACGTCCGCGATCGTGCGGACGTTGGGCGTGATGTCCTCGCCGGTGCGGCCGTCGCCGCGGGTCGCCGCGCGCGTGAGGCGGCCGTTCTCGTAGGTGAGGTTCACGGCGAGGCCGTCGACCTTCAGCTCGCACAGGAAGTGGTACTCCTGCTCGCCCAGTTCCCTGGCGACGCGGTCGGCCCAGGCGGCGAGCTCGTCGTCGTTGAAGGTGTTGTCCAGGGACAGCATCCGCTCGCGGTGCTCGACCGCGGTGAACTCCGTCGCGTAGGACCCGGCGACCTTCTGGGTCGGCGAGTCCGGCGTGCGCAGCTCCGGGTACCGTTCCTCCAGCGCCTCCAGGCTCCTCAGGAGCCGGTCGAACTCGGCGTCGCTGACGACCGGGGCGTCCTTCACGTAGTACCGGAAGCGGTGCTCCTCGATCTGCTCGGCGAGCTGCGCGTGCTTCTCCCGTGCCTCGGCGGGCACCGCCGTCTCCGCCTGCTGCTTGTCGCCGGCCACCGTGTCGTCCTCCCGTTACTCTGGGTTGTCCGCGAGGGATCTCGCCGCCCGGACGCAGTGGGCGAGCACCTGGCGTGCGTACGCGGGAGAAGCGCCCGCGAGACCGCATGCCGGGGTGACCGTGACCGCTTCCGTGAGCAGCCCGGGGCGCAGCCCCAGCCTGCGCCACAGCGTCCTGACACCCATGACGCTACCGGCAGGGTCCGACAACGGGCCGTCCGTGCCCGCCACGACACCGGCGAACAGGCGGATGCCGGCCTCCACGGCCTCACCCACGGCGTCGTCGTCACGTTCGGTGAGGAGCGAGGCGTCGAAGGAGACGGCGTCGGCACCGGCCCGGCGCAGCAGGGCGAACGGCACGTCGGGGGCGCAGGAGTGGACGGCGACCGGGCCGTCGCCGTGCGCCGCGATCACGTCCCGCAGCGTGGCCTCGACGACCTGCCGGTCCACGGCCCGGTGGGTGCGGTAGCCGCTGGCGGTCCGCACCCGGCCGCTCAGCACGGCGGTGAGCGAGGGCTCGTCGAGCTGGAGCACGAGCCGGGCGCCGGGGACGCGGCGCCGCACCTCGGCGAGGTGCAGCCGCAGCCCCTCCGCCAGCGAGGCGGCGAGGTCGCGGCAGGCGCCCGGGTCCGACAGCGCGGCCTCCCCGTTCCGCAGTTCCAGGGCGGCGGCCAGGGTCCACGGCCCGACGGCCTGCACCTTGAGGTCGCCCCGGTGGCCCTGGGTGAACTCCTCCAGCGCGTCGAGGTCCTCCCCGAGCCATGACCGGGCCCGGCTGGTGTCCCGGCCCGGCCGGTCGCCGAGCCGCCAGCCGCTGGGCTCCACGCGCGCGTACAGCTCGACCAGCATGCCGGCGGTGCGCCCGATCATGTCCGCGCCGGGCCCGCGCGCGGGCAGCTCGGGCAGGAACGGAAAGTCCTCGAAGCTGCCGGTGACGGTCCTGGCTGCCTCCCGGGCGTCGCTGCCGGGCATCGAGCCGATCCCGGTGGCCCCACCGAAGCGAATGTTCTCGTCCACGGAGTGAAGCCTAAGGGCTGTCCCGTGATCTCCCATGGGTCGGTGCACGGCGGCGGACGCGGTGCGTCGCAGGGCGGAGGGCCGTCCTCGTACCGGGCGTGTTCGGGCCGTCCGAGGACGCGGCGAGGTGCCGTGGCCGGCGTCGTGCGCCCGCCGGGGATCGCGGGACGGTCCTTGGTGCCGCGCCGGTCGGGGTCCGCCCGTCGAGGAGCGGCGTGCGGTGGGTGCTCCCGGCGTGCCCGCCGGAAGCCCCCGTACTGGGTCCCGGGCTTCCGGCGGGTGCGGCGAGCGTGCCCGCCGGGCGCCGCGACGGCGCGAACCCGGGCCGGCGCGGCACTGGTCGGCGTCACGCCCCGGGTGGCCGGCGGTCAGCGGCCCGGACGCACCGTCAGGTCGTTGATCTCCGCGTCCCGCGGCAGGTCCAGGGCGGTCAGGATGGTGGTCGCCACCGACTCGGGGTCGATCCACCGTGCGGCGTCGTACTCCTTGCCCTCCTGGTGGTGGACCTTGGCCTGCATGGGGCTGGCCGTACGCCCGGGGTAGACGGAGGTGACGCGCACACCGTTGCCGTGCTCCTCCTGGCGCAGGGAGTCCGCCAGCGCCTTCAGGCCGTGCTTGGAGGCGGCGTACGCGGACCAGCCGGCGTGGGCGTTCAGGCCGGCGCCGGAGTTGACGAAGATCACGTGGCCGCGGGCGGCGCGGAGCTGGGGCAGGAAGTGCCGGGTCAGCTCGGCGGGGGCGATCAGGTTGACGTTGAGCTGGTGGCGCCAGGACTTGGGGGTCAGCTCACCGACCTCGCCGAGGTCCACGACTCCGGCGACGTGCAGGAGCGAGTCGACCCGTTCCGGCAGCGTCTGGTGGGAGAAGGCCCAGGAGAGCTTGTCGGGGTCGGCGAGGTCGCCCACCAGCGTGCGCGCCCCGGGGAACTCGGCCGCCAGTTCCTTGGCGCGGCCCGCGTCGCGCGCGTGCAGGACGACGTCGTCCCCGCGCGCGTGCAGACGGCGGGCGACGGCCGCGCCGATGCCGGAACCGGCCCCGGTGATCACATGAGTAGCCATGTCCGCCATGCTCGCATCAGCAGGCGGCGGGTGACCGCTCGAGGTGGGCCAGGGCGTCCGCGGGCTCCTCGGCGAAGAACATCAGCTCGGCGAGCGGACGGGGCAGGAAGCCCTCCTCGTCCATGCGGCGGAACTGCTGCCGGAGGCCGTCGTAGAAACCGGCGGTGTTCAGCAGCACCACCGGCTTGTCGGTGCGGCCGTGCTTCTTCAGCTCGAGGATCTCGGTGGCCTCGTCCAGCGTCCCCGTGCCACCCACCATGATCACCACCGCGTCGGCCTTCTCCAGCAGCAGCCTCTTGCGCTCGGCGAGGTCGGCGGCGATCACCATCTCGTCGGCGCCGGGGCGCGCCTTCGCCACGAGGAAGTCCACGGAGACGCCCAGCAGCCTGCCGCCCGCCTCCTGCACGCCGTCGGCGACGACCTTCATCAGGCCGACGTCGGAGCCGCCCCAGACCAGGGTGTGACCGGCCTTGCCGAGCCGTTCCGCGAACTCGCGGGCGGGCCGGGTGTAGCGCTCGTCGAGGTCGGCGGCGGAGAGGAAGACGCAGACGTTCATGGCCTCCACCGTACGCGGGAAGAAGTCCGGGCCCCCGGGCGCTGTCCCGGTATGACCCGAGGACACACGATCACCATCGAACAGGGTGCGCGGCGCGTGCGCGCGGTGCACGGCGGCCAGGTGCTGGCGGAGACCGACCGGCCCCTGCTGCTGCGCGAGACGGGCTGTCCGGTGCGGTACTACATCCCCGCCGAGGACGTCCGGCTCGAACTGCTGACGCCGTCCGGCACCCACACCGTCTGCCCCTTCAAGGGCACCGCCTCCTACTGGTCGCTGCCGGACGCGCCCGACCTGGTCTGGGCGTACCCGGACCCGAAACCGGACGTGGCCGCGATCAAGGACCATCTGTGCTTCTACGAAGTGGAGGAAGTCGAAGAAACGTGACTCTTCACGACACCGACGTGTCGTGACCGGTGAGTCCCTGCCCGTGCGGCAGTCTGCACGGGCATGGACAAGAAGACGACTTCCCGCGACGGCACCTCCCTCGCGTACCGAGTGATCGGCCGGGGGCCGACGGTGATCCTGGTGAGCGGCGCGATGTCCACCGGTGGCACCGTGGCGCCCCTGGCGCACCGGCTCGCGGACCACTGCACGGCCGTCGTCTACGACCGCCGGGGCCGCGGTGAGAGCGGTGACACGGCGCCGTACGCGGTGGAGCGCGAGGTCGAGGACCTGGCCGCGCTGATCGACGCGGTGGGCGGCGCGGCGGGTCTGTTCGGGGTCTCCTCGGGCGGCGCGCTGGTGATCGAGGCGACGGCGAGCGGCCTGCCGGTCCGTCAGGCCGCCGTGTACGAGGTGCCGTTCGCCGACTTCCTGGACGGCGGCGCCGGCAAGCGGGCGTACACCGAGCGTCTGCGCGCGGCGCTCTCCGAGGGCCGCCGCGGGGACGCGGTGGAGCTGTTCCTGCGGCTGACGGGCCTCGGCGAGGAGACGATCCGCAGCGCGCGCGAGTCACCGATGTGGGCCGGCATGGAGTCCGTCGCGCCCAGTCTGGCGTACGACGACGCGGTCCTGGGCGACGGAGTGCTGCCCGGGGAGCGGCTGGCCGCGGTCTCCGTGCCGCTCCTGTCGGTCGCGGGCGGCGCGAGCCCCGGGTGGATGCGCGAGGCGGCCGAGGCGGTCGCCCGGACCGTGCCCCGGGGCACGTACCGCGCCCTCGAGGGCCAGACCCACGCCGTGGAACCGGAGGTACTGGCGCCGGTCCTGGCGGAGTTCTTCAGCGGCTGAGCGGGTTCCTCACCGGCCGGCCCGTGCGGACGGGAAACGGGTCCGGCCCGGTGGGGCGGTGCTCCGGACCCGTCCCCGCCCCCGGACCGCCGCCCGGACCAGCCCCCGCCCCCCGGGGCCACTGCCCGGACCAGCCCCCGCCCCCCGGGGCCACTGCCCGGACCCCGTCCCCCCGGCACCGGCCCGGACGGCCTGGAGCCCTCCCCTGCGGGCCGGATCGCGCCGGGGCCCTCCCCGGCACCCGCCATGGCCTCCCCGGTCCGCCCGCCGAGGTGCGCCGGGAGGGGCCGCACGGGCCCTCCCGGAGCCGTTCCGCCGGGGCGGGGACGGCTTCCCGCGGGAAGGCCCCCGGTTCCGGCCCCCTGCCGAGGCCGTCCGGACTCCGTCTCCTGGGGTGGGTCCGGGCCCCGTGGCGGCCGTCCCCGGACCCACCCCGGGTGCGCGCCGGCGGCGTGTGGGGTCGTCGCCGGCAGGCACCCCTCGGAACGCCCCGCGCGGCCGGGCCGCTTCTGCCGCGTGGGCGGGGATCGGTGGGAGACCTGCGGTTTCTCCCTGCCGAGAGGGTGGTGACCGGGCGGAAGGAGCGCGCCCGGACGCCTGTGGACGAGCATCGGTGAGTGACGGCGCATGGTCAACGCCCGGCGTCCCCGCCCGGGCCCCGGTGTGAACGAACCGCGTACGGCTGTGAACACCGCGCCGCTTACCGCTGGTAGCATCACGGCGCCCTCGGCCCGCCCGCGGTCCGGGAAGTGAATGTTCACGGCGGAGCGTAGGGAGGCTCCCTTGGTGAAAGCACGGCCCGGCGGACCGGACGCGGAGGCACGGCTCACCGAGGCGCTGCGCACGGGCCCCTTCGCGCTGGCCCTGCGGACGGCGCTGACGGCCCGCGGGCTGGCACTGCACCGGGTGCGGCACCGACTGGAGCAACGCGGCGTCAGCGTGGGTGTCACCAGCCTGAGTTACTGGCAGCGCGGCGTCCGCCGGCCCGAGCGGCCCGAGTCGCTGCGGGCGGTGACCGCGCTGGAGGAGGTGCTGGAGCTGCCGGAGCACGCCCTGACCCGGCTCCTCGGACCGCGCGCGCCGGCCGACCCGCCGGTGGCACGGCCGTTCAGGATGCTGGTCGGCCCGGACTCGGCGCTGGAGCGGCTGCTCGCCGAGCTGGAGGCACCGAGCGACGGCGGGCTGCACACCGTGCTGCAGTACGAGCGGGTGCGGATCGATGCCGAGCGCCGGCTGGCCAGCCGCGAGGCCGAGCACGTGGTGCGGGCGCACCGGGACGGCACGGACCGCTACGTCGCCATCCACTGCGGCGAGACCGGCTGCGACACCGGGCGGATGCGCGTGGTGGGCCTGGAGAACTGCCGGGTCGGACGGGTGCGCCGCGCGCAGGAGGCGGGCATGGTGGCCGTGGAGCTGCTGTTCGACGCGCGGCTCGCGGCGGGCGAGACGGCGGTGCTGCGGTACCGCTTCGAGGACGGCACCGGCGAGCCCAGCCAGGAGTACTACCGGGGTTTCAGCTACGCGGGCGGCGCCTACGTGCTGCAGGTCGCCTTCGACCGGGCGGCGCTGCCGGTGCGGTGCCGCCGGTTCGGGCGGCCCACGGTGCAGGCGCCGCCCGAGTTCCGGGGCGACCTCACACTGAACGCGCACGCCACGGTGCACATCGTGGAGCCCGAGATCCGCCCCGGGCACGTGGGCGTGACCTGGGACTGGGAGTAGGCCCGGGCCGTCGGTCCCTCAGCGGCTCTCAGGCCACGGGGGCCTCGGCCCGCACCGTGGTCGCGATCGTCGCCGAGCCGACCACGCGGGTGCCGTCGTACAGCACGATCGCCTGGCCGGGGGCGACGCCCCTGACCGGCTCGGTGAACGAGACCTCGAGCGTGCCGCCGGCGAGTTCCGCCCGCACCTCGCTCTCGCCGCCGTGGGCCCGGAGCTGGGCGGTGTAGGTGCCCGGGCCGGCCGGGGCGGTACCGCACCAGCGCGGCCTGACCGCAGTCAGGGCGGTGACGTCCAGGGCGGCGGCCGGGCCGACGGTCACGGTGTTGTTCACCGGGGAGATGTCGAGGACGTAGCGCGGCTTGCCGTCGGGGGCCGGGGTACCGATCCGCAGGCCCTTGCGCTGGCCGATGGTGAAGCCGTAGGCGCCCTCGTGGGACCCGACGACCGCGCCGGACTCGTCGACGATGTCGCCCTCGGCCCTGCCGAGCCGGTCGGCAAGGAAGCCCTGGGTGTCGCCGTCGGCGATGAAGCAGATGTCGTGCGAGTCCGGCTTCTTGGCGACGGCGAGGCCCCGGCGCTCGGCCTCGGCGCGGATCTCGTCCTTGGTGGTGACCGTGTCGCCGAGCGGGAACAGCGCGTGGGCGAGCTGTCGCTCGTCCAGCACTCCGAGGACGTAACTCTGGTCCTTGGCCGTGTCGGACGCCCGGTGCAGCTCGCGGGAGCCGTCCTCGCGCGTGATCACCTGGGCGTAGTGACCGGTGCAGACGGCGTCGAAGCCGAGGGCGAGGGCCTTGTCGAGCAGCGCGGCGAACTTGATCTTCTCGTTGCAGCGCAGGCAGGGGTTGGGGGTGCGGCCGGCCTCGTACTCGGCGACGAAGTCCTCGACGACGTCCTCGCGGAAGCGGTCGGCGAGGTCCCAGACGTAGAACGGGATGCCGATGACGTCGGCGGCGCGGCGGGCGTCACGCGAGTCCTCGATGGTGCAGCAGCCCCGCGCGCCGGTGCGGAAGGACTGCGGGTTCGCGGAGAGCGCGAGGTGGACGCCGGTGACGTCGTGCCCGGCTTCCACGGCGCGCGCGGCGGCGACGGCGGAGTCGACGCCGCCGGACATGGCGGCGAGGACGCGGAGGGGGCGCTGCGGGGTCTCAGTCATAACCCTTCCAGGGTACGGGGCCGCGGGAACCCCGGCCGCCGTGCGTCCGTTGACGATCACGGCGGACGGGGCAGACTCGAGGCGGGGGTGGCCATGACCGACACGGACCGGCAGCCGGGGCGGCGGGCGCTGCTCATCGGCGGGCTGGCGGCCGCCGTGGGCACGGCCGCGCTGGCCCGGGAGGAGCTGTCCCACCTCTGGTGGCGGCTGCCCGGGGTGGAGAAGCCGCGGGTGGCCGGGGCGGTGGACTTCCGCGGCGCGCGCTGGACGGCGGCGGACCCGGCGAACTACCGCCGGGCGGACCGCCCGGACGACTACCCCGTCGACCGCGTCGTCGTCCATGTCACCCAGGGCGGCCACCAGAGCGCCGTGCGGGCCTTCCAGGACCCGGCGCACGGCGCCGCGGCGCACTACATCGTGCGCCGGGACGGCCGGGTCACCCAGCTCATAAGGGAGCTGGACGTGGCGTTCCACGCCGGCAACCGGGAGTACAACGAGCGCAGTGTCGGCATCGAGCACGAGGGCTTCGTGGAGGACGCCTCGTCGTTCACGGACGCTATGTACGCCGCTTCGGCGCGGCTGACGGCCGCGATCTGCGCGCGCTACGGGATGCCCGTCGACCGGGAGCACGTCATCGGGCACTCCCAGGTGCCGGGGACGGATCACACGGATCCGGGGCGGCACTGGGACTGGAAGCGCTACATGGGGCTGGTGCGGCAGGCGAGCCGGGGCCTGGAAAAAATCTAGATTCTGCCCCTTTTTGACCGATACGAGAAGTTCTATCCTGGGGGCAGGCCTACGGGACGAGTGAGGGAGTTACAGCGGCGTAGCCGACTTCCGCGAGAGGCACGAGGCTTCCGCGGGTGCCGACGTCGGCGCTAGGACTGAGAGGCCGGAAGGTCGCAAGGACTGGACCGGAAGGCGACCCCCAGCCACCTGATCCGGGCAATACCGGCGAAGGGAACCCGTTTCGTAGGTCTTTCACGTGCGCCGGGCGTGCGCCGGGCCGGGTGGCGCGTCCCCGGGTGTCACACCCGGCCCTCAGCTCAGCCCGGCCGCCCGCGCGCGCTCCACCGCGGGGCCGATGGCCTTGGCGAGCGCCTCCACGTCCTCCGGCGTCGAGGTGTGGCCCAGGGAGAAGCGCAGGGTGCCGCGGGCCAGGTCGGGGTCGGTGCCGGTGGCGAGCAGCACATGGCTGGGCTGGGCGACGCCCGCGGTGCAGGCCGAGCCGGTGGAGCACTCGATGCCCTGGGCGTCCAGCAGGAGCAGCAGGGAGTCGCCCTCGCAGCCGGGGAAGCTGAAGTGGGCGTTGGCCGGAAGCCGGCCACCGGGGGCGGGGTCGCCACCGAGGATCGCGTCCGGCACGGCCGTACGGACCGCCTCCACCAACTGATCCCGAAGGGCCCCGACCTCCCGGGCGAACCACTCGCGCCGCCCGGCGGCGAGCCGGCCGGCCACCGCGAAGGAGGCCACGGCGGGCACGTCAAGGGTTCCGGAGCGGACATGGCGCTCCTGGCCGCCGCCGTGCAGGACGGGCACGGGGGTGTACTCCCGGCCGAGCAGCAGCGCGCCGATGCCGTACGGGCCGCCGATCTTGTGTCCCGACACGGTGAGCGCGGCGAGGCCGGAGGCGGCGAAACCGACCGGGACCTGCCCGAAGGCCTGGACCGCGTCGGCGTGCAGGGGGACGTCGAACTCGGCGGCGGCGTCGGCCAGTTCACGGACCGGCATGACGGTGCCGATCTCGTTGTTGGCCCACATCACGGTGGCCAGGGCGACGCTGCCGGGGTCGCGGGCGATGGCGTCGCGCAACGCGTCGGCGTGGACGCGGCCGTGGGAGTCGACGGGAAGATACTCGACGGTGGCACCCTCGTGCTCACCGAGCCAGTGCACGGCGTCGAGGACGGCGTGGTGCTCGACGGGGCTGGCGAGGACCCGGGTGCGGGCCGGGTCGGCGGCTCTGCGGGCCCAGTACAGGCCCTTCACCGCGAGGTTGTCGGCCTCGGTGCCGCCCGAGGTGAACACCACCTCGCTGGGGCGGGCTCCCAGCGCCTCCGCCAGGCTCTCGCGGGACTCCTCGACGGTACGGCGGGCCCTGCGGCCGGATGCGTGGAGGGAGGAGGCGTTGCCCGTGATGCTCAGCCGGGCGGTCAGTTCCTCTGCCGCCTCCGGGAGCATCGGGGTCGTCGCGGCGTGGTCGAGGTAAGCCATGGTGACGCCGATTCTACGGCGCCCTCACGGCGCCCCCGGCTCCCCCCGGGCGCACCTCGATCGGGGCGTGGGGACGGGGCCGGGCCCCGCGGCGACGCGCCGGCGGCGATGGCGGCACGCCGGTCGCCTCACAGGCTCCAGGACACCGTGTGGGACAGGTCCATCGCGAGGCCCAGGACGGCCAGGTCGGCGACGCCCAGGGTCAGGCCCAGCCAGGCACGGCCGCGGCGGGACGTGCCGCGCCAGAGCGCGACGGCGGCCAGGACGATGGCGACCGGGCCGAGGAAGATGTTGAGGACGAGCAGGCCGAGGAGGCCGAGGATGAAGGACGCCACGGCCATCCCGTCGGCGTCCCGCGTGCGCGGGCGGTTCTCCGTGCGGCCCGAGGCCGGTGCGGTGAGTTGCATGGTGCTCAGCTCCTGGAGGTCGGTGCGGACGGTCAGTTGGCCGAGGTGTGGCGGCGGCCGTGGCGTTCGCGGATCGCGAAGACGCCGAGCCAGACGGCGATGACGGCGGCCGCGGCGGCGGTGACGGTCAGCGGCGCGTGGGCGACGGTGCCCAGCACGACACCGAGCAGCATGAGTGCGGCGACGAGGAACAGCATGGGACGAGATCCCCCTCCGAGATACCTCGTGTTGTTCGCTTGTGAATTTTCGGTGAACAGTTGTAGTAACAGTTGTTCACTGACTTCGAGTCTAGCGCTTCTCGCGGCTTCCCAATTCCAGAGAACAGTTGTTAACTGGATGACATGAGTCACACCCTCGGTATCCGGCAGGCCCAGAAGCAGAAGACGCGGCAGGCGTTTCTGGACGCGGCGCTCGTGCTGCTGGAGGAGCAGAGTCTGAGCAGCCTCGGCCTGCGCGAGGTCACCCGCGCCGTCGGGGTCGCTCCGACCGCCTTCTACCGGCACTTCCGCTCCACCGCCGACCTCGGTGTGGCCCTGGTCGACGAGGCGCTGGGCAGCCTGCATCCGATGGTGCGGACGACGGTGTCCGCGGCCGGCGACAGCGCGGAACGCATCACGCGCGCCGTCGAGCTGATCGCCCGCCACGTCGACGCGTACCCCGCGCACGTCCGTTTCATCGCCCGTGAGCGACATGGCGGGGTCCAGCCGGTCCGCGAGGCCATCCGCGACGAACTGGCCCGCTTCGCCGAGGAGGTGAAGGCCGAGCTGGCGGGCGACCCGGAGGCGCGCGGCTGGAACGACGACGACCTGCGGATGCTCGCGCACCTCTACGTCGACCAGATGCTGATGACCGCCTCCCTCTTCCTGGAGTCCCTGGAAGCGCCGGAGGAGGAGCGGGAGCGCGTCACCCGGCTCGCCCGGCGGCAGCTCCGGCTGATCAGCGTCGGACGCCACCACTGGCTGGACTGACGCGCCCCGTCCGCTCCGGCGGTGCCCGGCCCGCCGCTCCCGCCCCTCCGTCAGGGCGGCCGGACGAGGCGGGCGCACCGCACGAGGGACGGCTCCGCGAGGGACGGCTCCGCGAGGGACGGCTCCGCGAGGGACGGCTCCGCGGATGCCGCCGTTCACCGGGTACTTCAGCCACCCTGCGGGCCGGTCTCCCGGTACAGGGCCGTGACGGAGCGGACCGCCCGCAGCAGTTCCGCGCGCGCCTCGGGCGGCCCGAGGACCTCCACCTGGTCGGAGAACCCCAGTAGTTGGCGCACCGCGCGCAGCACCGGGTACGACAGCCGGGCGGTGACCCAGTCGCTCACCCCGTCGTCGTCGGGGACGTCGGTCAGTTGCGCGGCGGCCATGCGCCGGAACATGTCGAGGCGTTCGCGCCGCACGCGCACGGTGACGTCGACGCCGTCCCCCGGCCGCTCCTCCACCTGCCGGCGCAGCACCTCCCAGGCGTCGGCGAGTTCGACACCGGGCCGCCGCCGCACGGGGTCGTCCAGCGGCCGGGCCGAGCGCACCCGGTCGGCCCGGAACAGCCGGGGCACGCCCCGGCGGTCCGCGACCAGGTACCAGACCCCGGCCTTGGCGACCAGACCGTACGGGTCCACGGTGTAGGTGGAGGGCTCCCGGTCCCCGCTGTGCCGGTAGCGCAGCCGCAGCCGCCGGTCGGAGAAGACCGCGTCCTGCAGCGCCTCCAGGTCAGCGGCCTGCTGGGGACCGCCGAGCCAGCGGGTGGCGTCGACCAGGATGCGGCGGCTGGTGACCTCGGCGGCGGGCCGGTGCGGGGCCGGCAGGGCGGCCATCACCTTGCGCAGGGCGGAGCCGAGGGCGGTGTCCAGGCCGAGCGCCGCGTGCGCGCCCTGGGCGGCCAGGATGAACAGCGCCCGGGACTCGTCGGCGGTCAGGCCCGTGACGTCGGTGCGGAAGCCGGCGAGGAGTTCGATGCCGCCGTGCCGGCCGCGTTCGGCGTACACCGGCACCCCGGACGCCGACAGGGCCTCGACGTCCCGGTAGATGGTGCGGACCGACACCTCCAGCCGGCCGGCCAGTTCGCGCGCCGGAACACGCCCGCGGGTCTGCAGGAGCAGCAGGATCGACAGCAGCCGGTCGGACTTCACGCGCCCAGAATCCCGTCCCGTCCGGGCGCGCGCAAATGTTGACGGCGGATGTCAGGTTATCGGGGGATG
This sequence comes from Streptomyces cellostaticus, assembly GCF_023630175.1. Taxonomy (GTDB): domain Bacteria; phylum Actinomycetota; class Actinomycetes; order Streptomycetales; family Streptomycetaceae; genus Streptomyces; species Streptomyces cellostaticus_A. The sequence continues at coordinate 70,624 of NZ_JALLIN010000021.1, forward strand.
CTCGGCGTACCGACTCGACGGAGAGGCATGTCATGACGAACGAGTTCACCGACCCGCGCCCCTACTACGTCCGGGCCACCGGGCAGGCGGCCGACCTGATCAGGGCCGTGCGCCCCGAGGACCTCACCCGGCCGACACCGTGTTCCGAGTTCGACGTCCGTGACCTGCTCGGCCATGTCGTCGGCGGCACCCGGCGGATCGCGGTGGTCGGCGAGGGCGGTGACGGGCTCGCCGTCGACCCGTCCACGGACGGCGTCGCGGACGACGGCTGGGCGGCGGCCTACGACGAGGCCAGGGCCCGGGTGCTCAGGGCCTGGGAGAGCGACGAGCGGATGGTGTCGACGGTGCGCGTGCCGTGGGGCGAGGTCCCGGGCCACGCGGCGCTGTCGGGCTATGTGATGGAGATCGTGACCCATACCTGGGACCTCGCCGAGTCCCTGGGCGGTCCGCGGGAACTCGACCCGGAGCTGGCCGAGTTCTCGCTCGCCAACGCCCGCCGGGTGCTGCCCGACTCCAGGCCCCGGGACGCCGCCACCCCGTTCGCCGCGCGTACCGGCGCCCCCGAGGGCGCCGGTGCCTACGAGCGGCTCGCGGCCTGGCTGGGCCGCACCCCGCTCAGCCGAGCCTGACCCGGGCGAGCTGCCGGGACTGGGCGACCAGCCGGTCCGCGCTGTCCCAGACCTCGGCGTCCTCCTCCAGGAAGCCGCCGGCCAGGTTGCGGGTGGTGATCGACACGCGCAGCGGTCCGGGGGCCGGGCGGTGCCGGACGTGGGCGGTGAGTTCCACCGTGGGCACCCAGCCCTTGAGGCCGATCTCGAAGGCGGTGGGCGGCAGCGCGTCCACCGCGAGGAGGAGCGAGAGCGGGTCGGCGTCGCGGCCGTCGGCCAGTCCGAACCAGGCCCGCATCTCGCCCTTGCCGGAGGGCGCGCCCAGGGCCCAGCCGAGGGTGGCGGGGTCCAGCTTGAGCATCAGCCGGTCGACGATGGCCGAGCTGCCCTCGACCGGCGCGGGGCCGTCCTCCGGGCCGAAGCACTGGTCCATCGGCGGGATCGCCGGCGGGGCTGCCGTCGTGCGGACGTCGTCGGGCAGGCCGGCGAGGTCGCCGTAGGAGGCGAGGACGCGGATCCGCTCGACCTCGTTCCCCTCGTCGTCGTACTGGAGGAGCGAGGCCTGGCCCGTGGAGAGGGTGCGGCCGGTGCGGACGGTCTGCGTGCGGACCACCGCCGGGCCCGGCTGGGACGCGGTCAGGTAGTGCGCGGAGACGGTGAAGGGGTCCGGGTGCGGGAGGGTGTCCGCGAGGGCCCTGCCGAGGACGGCCAGCAGATAGCCGCCGTTGACGGCGTTGAGGATGGTCCAGCCGGCCGAGAGGTCGATGTCGTAGACGCCGGTCTCGCGCCGGGTGACCGCCGTGTCACGGTCGAACTCGCTGTCGCCGATCACGGCCCGCGACAGGAAGGGGGCGGAAGCTGCTTCTGGCATGGGTGAACGGTACAACAGGAAATTACTAAGCGGTAGCTTTTGATGAGCGCCGAGCGCCGGTGATCCGCCCACCCGGCCCCGGCCGGAGGGCCCCCTGGGTGAGATTCCGGCAATTTCCAGGTAAGTGTCCGGACACGTCCACAACCCCCGGACGGTGATCACCCTCTATGGGGACATGAGCCTCACCGGGACTCCGTTCCTCTACGCGGTCGTCGCGCTGTCCCTGGCCGCCCTCGTACTGCCGCTCCTGCTGTGGTCGAGGACGCCCGGGCCCGAGCCGCTGCGTGCCGCGGCGAGGGTGCTGATGCTGCTGTTCGCCCAGGGCACGGCCGTCGCGCTGGTCTTCGTACTGGTCAACGACCGCAACGGCCTGTACGACAACTGGGCCGACCTCGTCGGCACCGGGGACCACGTCCAGCGGGCCGCCGACCTCGGCCGGGACGGCACCGGCGGGATCGCCCTGGAACGGCTGCCCAGGGTCGCCCAGGTCTTCGGGCCGGCCGACGGCACCGGGGCGCGGACGGCCGGCGAGGTGCGCGTCACCCAGCTCCGCGGGCGGGTCTCGGGCGTGAACGCCGAGGTCTACGTCTGGCTGCCGCCCCAGTACGGCGATCCCGCCTACCGCCACCGCAGGTTCCCGGTCGTGGAGCTGCTGCCGGGCTATCCCGGCTCTGCGAAGGCCTGGTTCGGCGCGCTCGGGGCGCACGAGCAGGTGCTGCCGCTGATGCGCGACGGCCGGGTGGCGCCCTTCATCCTGGTCGCGCCGCGCACCAACCTGCTGGCCGGCGTCGACCCGGGCTGCGCCAACGTCCCCGGGCAGGTCAACGCCGACAGCTGGCTCAGCGTCGACGTGCCGAGGATGGTGCTGGACAACTTCCGCGCCCAGCCGGCGCCCTCGGGCTGGGCGGTGGCCGGCTACTCGGCCGGCGCGCACTGCGCGGTGAAGCTGGCCGTGGCGCACCCCGACCGCTACCGGGCCGCCGTGGGCCTGTCCGGCTACAACGACCCGATCGGCGAGCGGAACTCGCTGGCCGCCCAGAGCCCCGCCCTGCGCGCCCGGAACAACCCCTACCTGCTGCTGCGGAACGCGGCCGAGCCGCCCCGGATCGCCCTCTACCTCTCCGGCGAGTCCGGCGACGGCTACCAGGCGGGCACGGCGCTCCGGTCGGTCGCCAGGGCGCCGACGACCGTGCACGTGGTGTTCCTGCCGCGCAGCGCGGGCGGTCACACCATGGCGCTGTGGCGTCCGCAGGTCCCCGGGGTGTTCCGCTGGCTGACCCTGCAGATGGGCCAGAACCGCGCGCGGGGCGGGGACGGCTCGCTCGCCGGGACCCGCGGGGCACCCCCGGGCGGCGCCGCGAACGGCACCGGCGCCCAGAACGGGGCCGTCGGGACTACTCCTCGGTCACCGTCGACCGCCGGTTCCAGGCACGCGGCGCTCGCCAGTGGAACCTCATGGCGAGCAGCCGCAGGACGAACGCGGTGACGACCGCGAGCCCGCCGGTGAGCGGGGTCAGCACGTCGTAGCGGATGCAGAGGACCACCATGGTGGCGCCGACGATCGCCGGGACCGCGTACAGGTCGCGGTCCCAGCGCAGCAGCGAGGGGACCTCGTTGGCGAGCACGTCCCTCAGCACACCGCCGCCGACCGCCGTGGCGAGGCCCAGGGTCGCCGACGCGGTCAGGTTGAGGCCGTAGGAGTACGCCTTGGTCGTGCCGCTGACGCAGAAGAGGCCGAGGCCCGCCGCGTCGAAGACCAGGACCCCGGTCTGGATGCGCTCCACGTGCGGATGCAGGAAGAAGACCACGAGCGTGGCGAGCAGCGGGGTGAGGAAGTACCCGAGGTCCGTGAAGGCGGCCGGGGGCACGGCCCCGATCACCACGTCGCGGAACAGCCCCCCGCCCAGCGCCGTGACCTCGGCGAGTACGGCCATCCCGAAGATGTCGAAGTTCTTCCGGACGGCCAGCAGAGCGCCGGAGATCGCGAACACGAAGATGCCGATGACATCGAGCGTGTGCTGGACGGAGGGACTGAAGAGTTGCTGGAGCTGCACCCTGACATTCTTACCCGACAGAGAGCGTACGCCTTACAAGTGCAGGTCAGATGATAGGCCTGCCTGTCGTATACAGCCAGGGGCCGAACAGATCGTCCAGCTTCTGCCCGCTGATCCGCTCCGCCAGGCGGACGAAGTCGGCCGTCTCCGCGTTGCCGTACCGGTGCAGCCGGGTCCAGGTGGGCAGCAATGCGAAGAACGCCCGGTCACCGATCCGCTCGCGGAGCATCTGCAGGGTCATCGCGCCGCGCTGGTAGACGGCGGAGGCGAACATGGTGTCCCGCTGCGGGTCGGCCACCTTGATCTGCCAGAAGGCGGAGTCGGCGGGGCGGGCGTCGTAGGCGGCGCGGAAGGAGTCGTGGGCCGAGCGGGTGCCCTGGTGCTCCGCCCACAGCCACTGGGCGTAGGTGGCGAAGCCCTCGTTGAGCCAGATGTCCTTCCACCGCGCCACGCTGACCGAGTCGCCGAACCACTGGTGGGCCAGTTCGTGCACGATGGTCGACTCGCTGCGCACGGCCGAGTAGGCGGGCTTGCTCTGCACCTCGAGCGAGAACCCGGCCTCGGGCATGTCGTCCACGATGGCGCCGGTCTCCTCGAAGGGGTACGGGCCGAAGACCTCGGACCAGTAGTCGGTGGCGGCGGCGGTGACGGCGTAGACGTCGACGTTGTTGCCGTTCTTCAGCGCGGGGTCGACGGCGACGTAGATGGGGATGCCGCCCGGGGTGCGGCCGGTCCGCACGTCGAACCTGCCGATGGTGGCGGTCGCGAGGTACGTGGCCATCGGCCGGCTCTCCCGCCAGTGCGTGTACGTCGAACCGCCCCGGTCGCGGGTGGAGACGAGCCGCCCGTTGGAGACACCGGTCAGCCTCTTGGGCGCCTTGATCCGGATGTCGTAGGTGGCCTTGTCGGAAGGGTGGTCGCTGGACGGGAACCAGGTGGACGCGGCGTTCGGTTCGCAGGCGACGAAGACACCGTCCGGCGTCTTCATCCAGCCGTAGCCGGAACCGAAGACGATGGGGCCGCCGAGTGGTTCGGGGATGCCTCCGTAGGTGACGGAGACGGTGAACCGGCGTCCCTTGCGCAGGGTGTGGCGCGGGGTGACGGTGACCTCGTCGCCGTCCCGGGTGAAGCGCGCCCTTCTGCCGTCGACCTCGACCCGGGTGATCTCCAGCCGCTGGAGGTCGAGGTCGAAGGAGGCGAGGTTCTGGGTGGCGCGTGCCGTGAGGGTGGTCCGGCCGTCCAGGCGGCCGGTGCCGGGGGCGTAGGCGACGTCCAGGTCGTAGTGGCGGGCGTCGTAGCCGCCGTTGCCGAGCCCGGGGAAGTAGGCGTCGCCGATGCCGGGCGCGCCGGCGGTCGGGGCCGGTGACGCCGCGATGAGGAGGAAGGAGGCCGCCGCGGTGGCGAGGGTCCCTAACCGTGCCGAACGGGAGAGTGCCATGGTCGTCCCTTCGAGCGTGCCGATCAGTGGTCGGACACGGACGACTCTGCACTCTCCCGCTCAGGCATGTACATGACTTTGCGGTTCCGTCATGTGCTACTTGCCGGTTGACTCCTGGGAGTCGGTGCCGGCGGCGGGCTCCTCGGCCGAAGCGGCGGCTTCGGACCCGGCCCTGCCCGTCGAGGTCCTGGCACCGGGCCCGGTCTGCGTGGCACCGGCCCCGGCGGCGGCCTCGGCCGCCGCCGCCGACTCCTTCGCCACGTCCGGCTCGGCGTCGGCGTCGGCCCCGGTCCCGGTGGTCACGTCGGACGCGGGCTCGTCGGCCACGTCGGCGTCGGCAGCGGGCTTCTCCGCCGCGTCGGCCGCGGGCTCGTCCGCGGCGGCCGCCCCGGCCGTCTCCTCCGCTTCGGCAGCGGGCTTCTCCGCGGCATCCGCCCCGGGCTCCGCCGCGGTGTCGGCAGCGGGCTTCGCCTGCGCGTCGTCCTCGGTGGCGGGCTCCTCGGCGGTGTCCGTCCGGGCGGAAGCCGCCGGCTCCGCCGCCGCGCCCGTCGACACCAGCTCCGACGCCTCCTTCGCCGCCGACAGCAGGACCGTGTCCTGCGGCGCCTGGTCGGCGAAGTCCTCCGGGTGGTGGCAGGCGACCCGCTGGCCGGGCCTGAGCTCCAGGAGCTGCGGCTCGGTCGTCCGGCAGATGTCCGTCGCCTTCCAGCAGCGGGTGTGGAAACGGCAGCCGGGCGGCGGCGCGATGGGCGAGGGCACGTCACCGCGGAGCAGGATGCGCTCGCTCTTCTGGCCCCTGCGCTTGGTGTCCGGCACCGGCACCGCTGACATCAGCGCCTTGGTGTACGGGTGCATCGGCGCCTCGTACAGCGAGGTGCGGTCGGCCAGCTCGACGATCTTGCCGAGGTACATCACCGCGATCCGGTCCGAGACGTGCCGGACGACCGACAGGTCGTGCGCGATGATCACGTAGGTGAGGCCGAGTTCCTCCTGGAGGTCGTCCATGAGGTTCACGACCTGCGCCTGGATCGACACGTCCAGCGCGGAGACCGGCTCGTCCGCCACGACCAGCTTCGGCTTCAGCGCGAGCGCGCGGGCGATGCCGATGCGCTGGCGCTGGCCGCCGGAGAACTCGTGCGGGTAGCGGTTGTAGTGCTCGGGGCTCAGACCGACCAGCTCGAGCAGCCGCTGGACCTCCTTCTTGACCCCGCCCTCGGGCTCCACGCCCTGCAGCCGGAACGGCGCGGAGACGATCGAGCCGATGGTGTGGCGGGGGTTCAGGGAGCCGTAAGGGTCCTGGAAGATCATCTGGATGTCGCGGCGCAGCGGGCGCATCTGCCCGGTCCGCAGCCGCGTGATGTCCCGGCCGTCGAAGGTGATCGTGCCGCCGGTCGGGTCCTGGAGCCGGGTGATGACCCGGCCCATCGTCGACTTGCCGCACCCCGACTCGCCCACCACGCCCAGGGTCTCGCCCTTGCGTACCTCGAAGTCGATCCCGTCGACGGCCTTCACCGCACCGACCTGGCGCTGGAGAATGCCCTTCTTGATCGGGAAGTGCTTCTTCAGGCCCTCGACCCTGAGCAGCACCTCACGGTCCGCCGAGTCACCCGCGGGGGCCTGCGCCTGCTGCGGGATCACGGCCTCGTCCGTCTTCTTGGTCTCACTCACAGCTTCGGCGCAATCTCTTCGGTCCAGATCCGCTCACGGTCCTCGGCCGGGAGGTGGCACGCGGACCAGTGCCCGGTGCTCACCTGCTCCAGCTCGGGGCGCACCGTGCGGGTGACGTTCCCCTTGGGGATGTCCGCGTACGGGCAGCGCGGGTGGAAGGCGCAGCCCGAGGGGACGTTGATGAGGCTCGGCGGCTGGCCCTTGACCGGGATGAGCCGTTCGGAGGTGTCGCGGTCGATGCGGGGCATCGAGCCGAGCAGGCCCCAGGTGTAGGGGTGCTGCGGCTTCTCGAAGACCTCGTCGGCCCGGCCGCGCTCGACGCACCGGCCGCCGTACATCACCAGGACGTCGTCCGCGATCTCGGCGACCACACCGAGGTCGTGGGTGATCATGATGACCGCGGAGCCGAACTCCTTCTGCAGGTCACGGATCAGGTCGAGGATCTGCGCCTGGACGGTGACGTCCAGCGCGGTGGTCGGCTCGTCCGCGATGAGCAGCTCGGGGTTGTTGACCAGGGCCATGGCGATCATGGCGCGCTGGCGCATACCGCCGGAGAACTCGTGCGGGTAGCCGTCGACGCGCTTGGCCGGCTCGGGGATGCCGACCCGGTCCAGCATCTCGATGGCCCGCTTGCGGGCGACCTTCTTGCTGACGTCGTGGTGGACCCGGTACGCCTCGACGATCTGGTCGCCGACCTTGTAGTACGGGTGCATCGCGGACAGCGGGTCCTGGAAGATCATCGCCATCTCGCGGCCGCGGAGCTTGCGCACCTCGCCCGGAGCGGCGGAGATCAGTTCCTTGCCGTCCAGCCAGATCTCGCCGGTCATCCGCACGTTCTTGCCGCGGGTGCCGAGCCGGTGCAGGCCCATGATGGCCTGCGAGGTGACCGACTTGCCGGAGCCGGACTCACCGACGACGGCGAGGGTGCGGCCCTTCTCCAGCGAGAAGCTGAGCCCGTCGACGGACTTGACCAGGCCGTCGTCGGTCGGGAAGTGCACCTTGAGGTCGCGGACCTCGAGGAATGCCTTGGGGGGCTGGGACGCGGAGGTGGGCTCGCCCACGGCGGCGCCGGTCTTGGAGAGTTCGGTCACGAGAGCCTCACCCGCGGGTCGGCGGCGGCGTAGAGCACGTCCACCAGGAGATTTGCGAAGACGACGAAGAAGGCGGCGAGCAGTGTCACGCCGAGGATCTTCGGCAGGTCGTTGTCGGTGATGCCCTGCACCGCGTACTGGCCGACGCCGGGCAGGGAGAACACCGACTCCGTGATCACGGCGCCGCCGAGCAGCAGACCGAGGTCCATGCCGAAGACCGTGATGATCGGGGTCAGGGCGGCGCGCAGTCCGTGCCGGGTGACGACGGTGCGCTCCCGCAGGCCCTTGGCCCGGGCCGTGCGGATGAAGTCCTCGTTCATCGTCTCGAGCATGCCCGAGCGGGTCAGCCGCGCGTAGATGGCGGAGTACAGCAGGGCGAGCGAACACCAGGCCGGAAACAGGGTGTTGGCCCACTCGGCAGGGTTCTCGGTGAGCGGGACGTAGGTGCGGCCGAAGATCGGCACCTGATAGGTGAAGAGCAGGATGGCCAGGTTGCCCGTGAAGAACATGGGCAGCGAGACGCCGGTGAGCGCGATGCCCATGAAGGTCCGGTCGAGGAACGAACGCGGCTTCAGCGCCGAGATGACACCGGCCACGACACCGGACACCAGCCACAGCACGGCGGCACCCACGGCCAGCGACAGGGTGATCGGGATGCGGGAGGTGAGCTCCGGCCACACCGCCTGGTGGTTCTTGAAGGAGTAACCGAAGCAGGGTGCGTCGCAGTGCACCGTGGTGGGGCCGAGGTCGTAGGTGGCGCCGGCCACGATCCCCTTGATGAAGTGCCAGTACTGGACGTAGACAGGCTGGTCCAGACCGAGGTTGTGCTTGACAGCGGCGATGTCCGCCTTCGACGGGCTCTTGCCGATGTACTGCTGCGCCAACTGGTCCGCTGTCTGGCCGGCAAGCCGTGGCAGCAGGAAGAAGATGGCGAAGGTGACCGCGGAGACGACCAGCAGCAGGATCACTGCCGCGAACGTCCGGCGGAGGATGTACGAGATCACGGGGACCGGCGCTGGTGCCCGCGGGCCGCGAAGCCCGCGGGCACCAATGCCTTCACCTGCCTTCCGGGGCTGCTACTTCGACGCGACGCCGATGTTGAGGTAGTCGTACTGACCGCTGAAGGCCGCCGTGGAAACCAGGTTGGTGTAGTTCTGCGGGCGGGCCAGCAGGACCTTGAAGTAGGTCAGCGGGACGAGGACGGCGTCGTCCATGGTCTTCTTGTCGATCTGCGTGTACAGGCTGTTGCGCTCGGCGTTGTCCTGGGTGCCGATCGCCTTGCCCAGCAGGGAGTTGACGTCCTTGTTGTCGTACTGCGACAGGTTGGTGTTGCCCGACTGGCTGATCGCCTTGCCGTTCAGGATCTGCTGCAGGAAGCCGTAGCCGGAGGGCCAGTCGGCACCCCACTGCATCATGATCAGGCCGACGTTCTGCTTCTCGGTGAACTTCGGGACACCGGCGTAGTCGGTGAAGTACTTGCCGGACGGGTACTGCTTCAGGCTGGCGTTGATGCCGACCTTCTTCAGCGAGTTGATGATCGCCGTGGCGGCGTCGATCTCCTGCGGACGGTCCGAGCGGGCCGAGATGTTGGTGCTGATCGACGACTTGCCGCAGGCCTTGAGCTGCTCCTTGGCCTTGGCCGCGTCACCCTTGTTGCCGGAGGTCGCGTAGACGTCGGACTTCTCGTAGCCCGGGATGTCCGGGGGCAGCACGGTGGAGGCGATGTCGCCGCGGATCGGGCCGCCCTCGGCGGTCTGCACCGAGACCTTGTCGATCGCGTACTGCACGGCCTTGCGGCACTCGACCTTGTCGAACGGCTTCACCTTGGTGTTGATCGCCATGTAGACGAGACGGCCACCGTAGGTGTTGTCCGTGCCGGCCTTCTTCGCGGTGTCGGTGAGCACCTTGGCCTGCGTGGAGGCCTGGACACCGGCACCGGCCAGGTCGATGGCGTCTCCGGCCATGACGTCCTGGTCGATGGTCTCCGGGTTGACCTTCAGCTTGACGACGATCTTCTCGGGGAGCTGCTTGCGCAGCGGGTCCGTCTTCGGGTCCCAGTTCTCGTTGCGCACGAGCACGGCCTGCTTGCCGTCCTCGTAGCTCTGGAACTTGTACGAGCCCGAGGAGACGATGTGCTTGACGTAGTCGACGCCCTTGTCCTTGGACTGGGGCACCGGCGCCGTCTGCGGGGCGGCGACGAGGTAGTCGAACTCCTGGAACGCCTGGTTCAGGTGGAAGACGATGGTGGTGTCGTCCGGCGTCTCGATGGAGGACAGGCCCTTGCCGCTCTTGTCCTTGTAGGGGCCCTTGTACTTGTCGCCCTTCGCCATGAACTGCTGGAAGTAGTTCGGGCCGAGGGAGAGCACGTCACGCGCGAAGTTGGAGCGCTCGACGGCGTACTTGACGTCCTTCGAGGTGATCGGCGAGCCGTCCTCGTACTTCAGGCCCGAACGCAGCTTGTACGTCCAGGTCTTGCCGCCGTCGCTCGGGACGCCCTTGCTCGCGGCGAGGTCCGGGACGAGGGTGTTGCCCTTCTCGCCGGCGCCGGGCTGGAACGTCATCAGCGGGCGCGCGTAGAGCCGGCTGAGGTTGTACATGTACGCGTAGTACGTGTTGCCGGGGTCGAAGGAGTCCGGCACGTCGGACAGCTCGTAGGTGACCGTGCCGCCCTTCTTGTCGGAAGCGTTGACCACACCCTTGGTCGCGGCGTTGGCCCCGGCGGACGAGCCGTTGTTGTCCTTGTTGTCATCGGCCTTGCTGCAACCTGCAACGAGCAGGCTGGCGGAGCCGATGGCCGCGATAGCGGCCAGCGCTGACCTTCGCATGATGGGTGCTTTCCCCTCCATTGTCGGAAACTTTTCGGGCTCTCGGGTGGTCGCGGGCCTCAGCGGCTGCGCGGGTCGAGAGCGTCGCGGAGACCGTCGCCCAGCAGATTGAACGCCAGGACGGTCACGAAGATGGCGAGACCGGGCACGATCATGAACTCGGGATCGACCTGGTAGTAGGTGACCGCTTCGCGGAGCATGCCGCCCCAGGAGGCCTGCGGCGGCTGGATGCCGACACCGAGGAAGCTCAGGGACGCCTCGAAGAGGATGTTGGTCGGGATGAGCAGCGTCGAGTAGACGATGATCGGGCCGACCAGGTTCGGCATCAGCTCCCGGAACAGGATGTACGGGCCCTTGGCGCCCATGCCGCGGGAGGCGTCCACGAACTCGCGCTCACGCAGGGCGAGGGTCTGGCCGCGCACGATCCGGCCCAGGTAGGGCCAGTTGAAGAAGCCGATGACGAAGATCAGCACGCTCAGGTGGAGCGGGAGCCCGTTGAGGCCGAACGCGCCGCCCTGCAGTGTGGCGGAGATCGCGATGGCGAACAGCAGGAGGGGGAAGGCGAGGAAGGTGTCCATCAGGCGGCTGATGATGTTGTCGACCCGGCCGCCGTAGTAACCGGCGACGACGCCCATGATGGCGCCGATCACGTTGGACAGGACCGTGGCGCCGAAGGCGACCACGAGCGACACCCAGGAGCCCTCCAGCACACGGGTGGCGATGTCCCGGCCGAACTTCGGGTCCACACCGAGCGGGTGGTCCGCGCTCATGCCGCCCCAACTGCCCTTGGGCAGCGAGGTGTCGGGGGTGATCAGATCCTGGTGGAAGGCGTTGGGGTCGAGCCCGAACAGGGCCTGCAGGGGCCGGGAGAGGACGGCCAGCGCGATGAGCAGGACGACGATGACGCCACCCGTCACGGCGACCTTGTCCTTCTTGAATCTCGACCAGGCGATCTGCCCAAGGGAACGACCCTCGATCCGCCCCTTATCGGCACCCTCGAGCACAGCTTCCGGCTGTGCCTCGGCTGCCGCCCCGGTGGTCTCGATCGGTGCGGTCACAGTGACCCGACCCCTCTCGCCGGTGGTGACCGGCCTGCGCCTGCCGCGGTTTGCGGCTTTGTCGACTTGCCTCGATCGCGAGGTTCGACCTCACGTCTGAATCGCGAGTCTTCAGCTTCTCCGCGATCACCCGCCAGAGCTGACGGGGAATGTATGCGCAACCGTGATGCAGTCCAGGGGATTCCGTTATCCGATCACGGGGTAACGGCCACCGGACGGAGGACACTTGGGGTGGAACGGGGATTACGCTCCAATCGGGCGAATCACCGTTCTTCTACGCGCGGAGAAGTCCACCTCGCGTACGATTTCTCCACCACCGTCCAAGTGGCGGACGCCGTCGCCCGGTTGTTCAGAAGCCCCCGCGGACCGGCGGGTAGCCGTAACGTGGGGCCGGCGCCTGGGGCTGCGGCGGGCCGTGCGGCTGGGGCTGGGGCACGGCCGCGTGCGCGTCGCGATCGTAGAACGGGCGGGCGTTGGCCCGCATCCACAGCACCACCGGGTCGTAGTCGTCGGTCATCGCGACCGTCGACACCGGCAGCCCCTCCGGCACCGCGCCGACGGACTGCTGCATCATCGCGCGCACCGAGTCGACGGCGGCGGGCGAGGTGTCGTACACGTCCAGGCCGATGGCGAGGTACGGCGCGCCGAGCGCCGGCTGCACCCAGGCGCGGCGCAGCGAGCGCAGGGCCGGGGTGCGGTGGGCGTTCTGCACGAGCAGGGCGTAGAACTGGGCGACGTCGATGCCGGGTTCGGAGAGCCGCAGAGGACCGGCGGGCTGGCGGTCCAGACCGGTGGCGATGCGGCGCAGGTCCAGCCAGGGGATGCCGACGCCGCCGCCCGGGGCGTGCGGGTTGAGCCAGAGGCCGTAGTGGTCGGGGTACAGGGTGCGGGCCACGTCGAGTGCGTCGACGACCTCGTAGGAGCGGTTCCAGCCACTCGCCGAGAGTTCCTGCGCGGAGGTCACACAGGGGGCGTAGCCGGAGCCGTCGACCTCCATGTTCCCGTACTGGGCGTCCGCGGAGCCGGCCTGGCCGTGCCACAGCAGCATCCAGATCTGGCCGGAGGAAGGGGTGGCGAGGGCCCGCAGCAGTGCCTCGTAGGCGTCGTAGCGGCCGGGGGTGACCTGGCGCAGCATGTTCTCGACGCTGCCGCTTGGGCTCGCGCTCACCTGTCCTACCGCCCCTTCGATTCTCGCCCCGTGTTCAGGGACAGCTTAAGCGCCCCATGGCCCGGGGCCCTGTGTTCGTGCGCGGGGACGGGTGGTCCGTGCCCGGTCGTGCCCCGCGGCGCCGCCGCTCGCCGGTACCGCCCCGCGCCGCCGGGGCCGGCCGGTCAGTGGCCGTACTGGTAGAAGGGGCGGACGTTGGATTTGAGCCAGGTGGCCACCGGGTCGTCCGTGACGTCCAGGAGAACGAGGCTGACCTGCCATGCGACCGGGGCCCTGCCCAGGGCGCGGCCGAGGGCCTCCAGGGGAAGGGCCCGCAGGTCGCCCTCCCGCTGGGAGAGCTCCACACCCACGAACATCACCGGGTCCGCCGTCTCGACGGCGGCGAGGCAGCGTCGGGCCGTGACCACCACGCCGGTGCCGGCGAACTCGGCCGAGGCGGCGGAGAGGAAGTCGACCGGGTCGTCCTGCCAGTCGGGCTCGAAGAGACGGACCCGGCCGCCGGTGGCGGGGCCGTCGAGCGGGGTGTGGCCGGTGCGGCAGAGTTCGGCCACCGCCTCGGGCGGCAGCGGCAGCCCGACCACCCCGTCGGGGTTCACCAGGATGCCCGCCTGCGGGGGCAGGCCGCGGGCGAACTCCACCGCCGGGGCGACGGTGTACGACATGTGGGAGCCGGCGGCCAGGCGGAGCTGTTCCTCGGAGCTGAAGACCGGGACGTACACCTGGCCCTCGATCTCCGTCGTGGGCAGGTCCAGCGGGCCGCTGTGCGGGCCGCCGCCGTTGGGCAGCGGTATCCACAGCAGGCTGCGGCCCAGCACCTCGGCGATCCGGCCGCCCGCGCCGGGTATGCCGAGGGAGGCCGAGAGCACCTCCTCCAGTTCGTTGCCGGGCCAACCGCCGTGCGGGTGGGGGTGTGTCTGTGCCGGGAAGTCCGCGGGAAGGTCCGCCGCCGAGAAGTCCATCTGCCTGCCGCCTGCTGGGAACCACTGCTGTGGTCCAAAAGGCTAGCGGGTGGTCGTGACGGCGCTCAGCCGGATCGGCCGGCGAAGCCGATGCGGCGCAGCACGTCCGCGGCGTCCCGGTCCAGCAGCACCGCCGAACCGCAGCCGGCGGGCGGCTCTCCCCGCTCGGCGGCGCGCAGCAGCCGGGCCGCCGAACGGCGGTGGCGGCGGAAGGCGTAGCGGGAGACGCCGCGGCCGCGCTCGCGCTGGCCCGCGCGGGCGGTCGCGGCGGTGACGTCGAGCAGGAGCAGGTGCAGGGTGCCGCCGCGGCGCCGGGCCGCGCGGGCCAGCCAGCCGCGCACCCAGGCCTGGGTGCCGCAGTCGTGCACGACGACGCCCTCGCCGGTGGCGAGGGCGCGGCGCAGTCCGGCGTAGTGGGCGAGCCGGACCAGGGGGCGGTACAGCGCGTACGGGAGGAAGCGGGGCGCGCGGGCGTCCCAGCGGTCGCGGGTGTCCTGGGAGTCGACGCGGCGGCCGGGGACGGCCCGGTGCATCAGGGTGGACTTGCCGCTGCCGGGCAGCCCGGTGACCACCACCAGGTCGCGAGGACCGAAGACCAGGTCGTGCGGGCTGCGCCCGGCGCGCTCGCGCAGGTCGCGGACGACCGGGGCGGGACGCTCGGCGCAGCGCTCGCGGGCCGGGGCAAAGGGCTGCTTCGGCACCGCGAGACCGGTGGTGGCGGCGTAGGCCGTGGTCCTGTTCACCGTCATCGTCCTCCCCTTGTGGACTCGGAACACTCTTTGCCCACCGAATGTAAAGAGGAGGTAATGCGCTGGTCCAGGGGTCGGATGCGCGTTCCGCCACGGCCCGGTTACGGATGCGGGCCCTGACGGGGCGGGGCGCGGCGTGCAATGATGTGCGCGCCAACTGCATACCGGCCGCTTGAATCCGCGCGGGAGAGTTCCCAGCCAGCTCCGCTGGGACGCCGAAGGAGCAAGTCCCTCCCTTGAATCTCTCAGGCCCCGTTACCGCGCGGGCGAGGCACATCTGAAAAGCGGGCCGCTGCGACAGTGGCTCCACCCAAGGTGCAAGCCGTGACCACTCCTCGCGAGGATCACGGCGAACCTCTCAGGTTCCGATGACAGATGGGGAGGAACGTTCCTCGCCTGTCATACCTGCCCTGGGAGACGACCGACCGATGAGCAGTACCGAACCCTCCGGACCGCGCCGTACCGCGCTCGACGCCCTGCACCGCTCGCTCGGCGCGACGATGACCGACTTCGCCGGCTGGGACATGCCGCTGCGCTACGGATCCGAGCGCGACGAGCACCTCGCCGTGCGGACCAAGGCCGGTCTCTTCGACCTCTCCCACATGGGCGAGATCACCGTGACCGGGCCGCAGGCGGCCGGCCTGCTGAACTTCGCCCTGGTGGGCAACATCGCCTCCGTCGGTGTCGGCCGCGCCCGGTACACCATGATCTGCCGGGCCGACGGCGGCATCCTGGACGACCTGATCGTCTACCGCCTGGCCGAACACGAGTACATGGTCGTCGCCAACGCCTCCAACGCCCAGGTGGTGCTGGACGCGCTGACCGAGCGTGCCGCGGGCTTCGACGCCGAGGTGCGCGACGACCGGGACGCCTACGCGCTGCTCGCGGTCCAGGGCCCCGAGTCCCCCGGCATCCTGAAGTCGCTGACCGACGCCGACCTCGACGGCCTGAAGTACTACGCGGGCCTGCCCGGCACGGTGGCCGGCGTCCCCGCGCTGATCGCGCGCACGGGCTACACCGGCGAGGACGGCTTCGAGCTGTTCGTGAAGCCGGAGCACGCCGTGGAGCTGTGGCAGGCGCTGACCGCGGCGGGCGAGGCCGCCGGTCTGGTGCCGTGCGGCCTGTCCTGCCGGGACACGCTGCGCCTCGAGGCGGGCATGCCGCTGTACGGACACGAGCTGACCACCTCCCTGACGCCCTTCGACGCCGGGCTCGGCCGAGTGGTGAAGTTCGAGAAGGAGGGCGACTTCGTGGGCCGCGAGGCGCTGGCCGGGGCGGCCGCCGGGGCCGAGCAGAACCCGCCGCGGGTGCTCGTCGGCCTGGTCGCCGAGGGCCGCCGGGTGCCGCGCGCCGGATACCCCGTCGTCGCGGGTGGCGCGGTGATCGGCGAGGTCACCTCCGGGGCCCCCTCCCCCACCCTGGGCAGGCCGATCGCGATGGCGTACGTCGACGCGGCGCACGCGACGCCGGGCACCGAGGGTGTCGGCGTGGACATCCGGGGCAGCCACGAGCCGTACGAGGTCGTGGCGCTCCCCTTCTACAAGCGCCAGAAGTAGACACTGGGCGCGGTCCGTCCACCGGACGTGACCCTGCGCACATCCCCGCTGCCCAGCAGCAGGTCCAGCAGTCCCCCATTCATCAGCACTCCCGCGCGTACAGGAGAATTCAGGCCATGAGCAACCCCCAGCAGCTGCGCTACAGCAAGGAGCACGAGTGGCTGTCGGCCGCCGAGGACGGCGTCTCGACGGTCGGCATCACCGAGTTCGCGGCCAACGCGCTCGGCGACGTGGTCTACGCCCAGCTCCCCGAGGTCGGTTCCACGGTGTCCGCGGGCGAGACCTGCGGCGAACTGGAGTCGACCAAGTCGGTCTCGGACCTGTACTCCCCGGTCACCGGTGAGATCACCGAGATCAACGAGGACGTCGTCAACGATCCGTCCCTGGTGAACTCGGCCCCCTTCGAGGGCGGCTGGCTGTTCAAGGTACGCGTCACCGAGGAGCCGGCCGACCTGCTCTCCTCCGACGAGTACACCGCCCAGAACGCCGGCTGAGGAGTCGCAGCCCCATGACCGTCCTGAACACGTCCCTGCACGAGCTGGACCCGGAGATCGCCGCCGCGGTCGACGCCGAGCTGAACCGCCAGCAGTCGACGCTGGAGATGATCGCCTCGGAGAACTTCGCGCCGCTCGCGGTGATGGAGGCCCAGGGCTCGGTGCTGACCAACAAGTACGCGGAGGGCTACCCGGGCCGCCGCTACTACGGCGGCTGCGAGCACGTGGACGTCGCCGAGCAGATCGCCATCGACCGGATCAAGGAGCTGTTCGGCGCCGAGTACGCCAACGTCCAGCCCCACTCCGGCGCCTCCGCGAACCAGGCGGCCCTGTTCGCCCTCGCCCAGCCCGGGGACACCATCCTCGGCCTGGACCTGGCGCACGGCGGCCACCTCACCCACGGGATGCGGCTGAACTTCTCCGGCAAGCAGTTCGACGTGGTCGCCTACCACGTCGACGAGGCCGGCCTGGTCGACATGGCCGAGGTCGAGCGGCTGGCCAAGGAGCACCGCCCGAAGGTGATCATCGCCGGCTGGTCGGCGTACCCGCGGCAGCTCGACTTCGCCGAGTTCCGCCGGATCGCCGACGAGGTCGAGGCGTACCTGTGGGTCGACATGGCGCACTTCGCGGGCCTGGTCGCGGCGGGTCTGCACCCGAACCCGGTCGCGTACGCGGACGTGGTCACCTCCACCACCCACAAGACCCTCGGCGGGCCGCGCGGCGGCATCATCCTGGCGAAGAAGGAGTTCGCGAAGAAGCTGAACTCGTCCGTCTTCCCGGGCTTCCAGGGCGGTCCCCTGGAGCACGTGATCGCGGCCAAGGCGGTCTCGTTCAAGGTCGCCGCCTCCGAGGAGTTCAAGGAGCGCCAGCACCGTACGGTGGAAGGCGCGCGCATCCTCGCCGAGCGGCTGACCGCCGCCGACACCCGCGCGGCCGGGGTCAACGTGCTGTCCGGCGGTACGGACGTGCACCTGATCCTGGTGGACCTGCGTGAGTCCGAGCTGGACGGGCAGCAGGCCGAGGACCGGCTCCACGCGGTCGGCATCACGGTCAACCGCAACGCCGTCCCGAACGACCCGCGTCCCCCGATGGTGACCTCGGGCCTGCGCATCGGTACGCCGGCCCTGGCGACCCGCGGCTTCACCGCCGGCGACTTCACCGAGGTCGCCGACGTGATCGCCGAGACCCTCAAGGCGCCGTCCCCCTTCGAGGGGGCCGACGTGGAGGGTCTCAAGGCCCGGGTGAAGGCCCTGGCCGACAAGCACCCGCTGTACCCGGGTCTGAACAAGTAAGTCCGTTTCACCGGGCACCGCGCACACTGGAACATGTGCGCGGTGCCGCACCCGCACCACCCCGTATTGAGGAGTTTCCGTGGCCATCTCGGTCTTCGACCTGTTCTCGATCGGCATCGGCCCGTCCAGCTCCCACACGGTCGGCCCGATGCGCGCGGCGCGCATGTTCGCCCGCAGGCTGCGCAACGAGGACCTGCTGGACTCCGTCGCCGCGGTGCGCTGCGAGCTGTACGGCTCGCTCGGCGCGACCGGCCACGGCCACGGCACCCCGAAGGCGGTGCTGCTCGGTCTGGAGGGCGCCTCGCCGCGCACGGTGGACGTGGAGTCGGCCGACGAGCGGGTGGAGGGGATCAGGCGGTCGGGCCGCCTCTCGCTGCTCGGCGAGCACGAGATCGCGTTCTCCTTCGACGACGACCTGGTGCTGCACCGCCGCGAGGCGCTGCCCTACCACGCCAACGGCATGACGGTGTGGGCGTACGACGCGGCCGGCACGGAGCTGCTCGCCAAGACGTACTACTCGGTCGGCGGCGGCTTCGTCGTGGACGAGGACGCGGTCGGCGCGGACCGCATCGTGCTGGACGACACGGTCCTGAAGTACCCCTTCCGCACCGGTGACGAGCTGCTGCGCCTGACCCGGGAGACGGGTCTGTCGATCTCCTCCCTGATGCTGGAGAACGAGCGCGCCTGGCGCACCGAGGACGAGATCCGGGCGGGCCTGCTGGAGATATGGCGGGTCATGCGCGAGTGCGTCCAGCGGGGCATGACCCGGGAGGGCATCCTGCCCGGCGGCCTGAAGGTGCGCCGCCGTGCGGCCGTCTCGGCCCGCCAGCTTCGCGCCGAGGGCGACCCGCTCGCACACGCGATGGAGTGGATCACGCTCTACGCGATGGCGGTGAACGAGGAGAACGCGGCCGGCGGCCGCGTGGTCACCGCCCCGACGAACGGCGCGGCGGGCATCATCCCGGCGGTCCTGCACTACTACATCAACTTCGTGCCGGGCGCCGACGAGGACGGCGTGGTCCGCTTCCTGCTCGCCGCCGGTGCGATCGGCATGCTCTTCAAGGAGAACGCCTCCATCTCCGGCGCCGAGGTCGGCTGCCAGGGCGAGGTCGGCTCCGCCTGCTCCATGGCCGCCGGCGCCCTCGCCGAGGTGCTCGGCGGCAGCCCCGAGCAGGTCGAGAACGCGGCCGAGATCGGTATGGAGCACAACCTCGGCCTGACCTGCGACCCGGTGGGCGGCCTGGTCCAGATCCCGTGCATCGAGCGCAACGGCATGGCCGCGGTGAAGGCGGTCACCGCGGCGAAGATGGCGATGCGCGGCGACGGCTCGCACAAGGTGTCCCTGGACAAGGTCATCAAGACGATGAAGGACACGGGCGCGGACATGTCGGTCAAGTACAAGGAGACGGCCCGCGGCGGGCTCGCGGTGAACATCATCGAGTGCTGACCGGACGGGCCCGCGCGGTGCGCCCGGGCCGGGCGTAACGGAGGAGGCGGGCGCCCCGAGGGCCCGCCTCCCTCGCCGTTCTCCCGGGTGGCCGATCAGCCGGTCGTCAGCGTGACGTCGTCGACGACGAAGCTGGTCTGGAGGCTGACGTCCTCTGAGGCCGTGAAGGTTAGCGTGATCTGCCGGCCGGTGTACTGGCTCAGGTCAACCGTGCGTTCGGTGTACCCGGCGGCCGCGTTGACGTTGGAGTACGTCTGCTTCGCGGTCCCGTCGACCTTGACCTGGAAGGTGTCGTACACCGTGGAGCCCGACTCGCCGGTGTCGATGTGCAGCCAGTACTTCAGGGTCGCCCTGGTGCAGCCGGCCGGGATCGTCACCGTCTGGTTGATCGTGTCGGTGGCCGTGCGGCCGTAACCCGCCAGCCACGCGTAGCGGGTGCCGGAGTGCGGGGACCGGCCGCTGAACGCGCCGATCGCGCCGGTGTCCCCGGTCCACGGCGAAGTGCCGCTCTCGAAGCCGCCGTTGGAGACCACCTGCGAGGCCGTGCAGCCGCCGGCGCCGGTGACGGTCAGCGTGTACTGCGCGGTGTGCGTGGTGGAACCCGTACCGGTGATGGTGAGGTCGTACGTCCCCGGCGCCACGGAGGAGCCGACCGCGACCGTCGCCGTGGACGAGCC
The DNA here is from genome assembly GCF_023630175.1 of Streptomyces cellostaticus. Taxonomy (GTDB): domain Bacteria; phylum Actinomycetota; class Actinomycetes; order Streptomycetales; family Streptomycetaceae; genus Streptomyces; species Streptomyces cellostaticus_A. Next base: position 90,579 of record NZ_JALLIN010000021.1, read on the forward strand.
GCCGGAGGTCACCGAGGCCGGGCTGAAGGAGACCGTGACCCCGGCGGGCGCGCCCGAGGCGGACAGGCCGACCGTCTGGGCGGAGCCGTTGGTGGTGGCGGTGGACACGGTGGTGGTCAGCGAGGTGCCCGGGGCCGTGCTGCCCGTCGCGGGGCTCGCCGAGAGCGAGAAGTCGTCGGCCGGGACGGTGGCCGAGACCGCCCGCGTCCACAGGGTGTGGGCGACGCCGTCGGCGCTGCGGTTCAGCCCGGTGGCGTTGATGTTGCTCGTGGTGTCGCAGGAGGAGTGGTAGCAGCGGTCGTACGCGGCGTTCGCCGTGCCGCCCCACTTGGCCGCCTGCGCCGAGGTCTTGCGGGCGCTGGCGCCCATGGCGTAGCCGGAGGTGGGGATGCCGTAGCGCTCGAAGGAGTAGTCGTCGGAGCGGCCCGCACCCTCGGTGTTCTCCTCGGGCTGCAGGTTCAGCGAGTCCCAGTACGCCTTCATCGGAGCGGCGGCGGCCGAGGTGATGTGGTTGATGAAGTAGCCGCCGTTGGGCGAGGCGACCATGTCGAAGTTGTAGTACGCCTTGATCGCCGAGCGCTGCGCGGAGGACAGTGAACGGACGTAGAAGTCGGAGCCGTTGAGACCCTGCTCCTCGTCCGTCCACCAGCCGAAGCGCACCCGCCCCGCCATCGACGGGTCGGTCTCGGCGAGCTTCAGCGCGACCTCGAGGAGGGTGGCGCTGCCGGAGCCGTTGTCGTTGATGCCGGGTCCGGCGGAGACGCTGTCGAGGTGCGAGCCGAACATGTACACATTCGACGCGTCGCCGTGCGGCCACTCGGCGATCAGGTTGGGCCCGGCGCCGCTGCTGCAGCCGGAGGTGCAGGTCTGCTCGGTCACCGTGTAACCGGCGGCCTGGAGCTTGCCCTTCACGTAGGCGACCGAGTCGCGGTAGCCCTGCGTGGTCGATCTGCGGTTGCCGCCGTTGCGGTTCGCTATGGCGTTCAGTTCGGTCAGATGCGCCTGGACCCTGGTGACGTCGATGTCCGGCGCGGCCGCGGTGAGAGGCGCCGCAGCGGTCGCGGTGCGGGGGCCCTCGTGGGTCCCGGCGGCGCTCGCGGGGAGCGCCGCCAGGCCCAGTGCGGCAGCCAGGGTGACACCGGTCAGGGTCAGGCCGGTCGGGGAGATTCTTCGAAGCACCGTGTCTCCTTTGTGGGGTGGGAGGAAACGGGAGGCGGGCGTGGTGGGGCCGCGCCTCCCGGCCGATGCGGGTGGGGCGGGGATCCGGGTGAGCGGTCCCGCACCGTATGGAGCATGCGCATGCCAAGCCCGGGTCAAGCCTCGCCGCGCGGAACCGGCCGGATCCAGGGGCCGGGGCCCGACTCCTCCACAGCTCCCGGCACGGGGTGGGGCGGGGAGGCGCACCGGGGGCCACGAGGAGTTGGGCCGGCGGCGGCGAGGCTAACCGCCGTACGGTCCGACCGCTCCTGTCCGTTTCCGGCACGTCCACTTCCGGCCAGTGCGGCCGCCGGGCCCGTCCGCCCGCGCCACGTCCCTGGCCTCCTCCGGGAGGGGCTCGTATCGTGCGCGCATGCATGCGGCGCAGAACCCCTCGCACGACCGGCCGCCGGCCGCCGCCGAGGCGCGGGCCGCCTACCTGGCCATGGTCGAGCGGATCACGGCGTCGGGAGCCCGGGACACCACCGCCGAGCCGTGAGGAACTCCGGGGTATCTCCGCCGCGTTGGCCGGGTGGCTGGCCGAACGGCGGCTGCTCGAACCGGGCGCGGAGCGGCTGAGCACTCCGGACCGGGCCCTGCGGCACATCGTCTCCGAGCAGGGTCGCCGGCTGCGGGAGGCGGCCGAGACGGCCGGCCGGGACGCCGAGGCCCTGGACGACGTGCTGTCCCTGCTGACGGCCCCTCGGTTCGACGCCCGGGAGGCGGTGGAGGTCGAGTACTTCACGGACCGCGAGCGGACCCGGCGGCGGCTGGGGGAACTGGACGCCCTCAGCCGGGAGGAGTTCCTGGCGATGCGCAACTCCTTCCCCGACGCGCGGGTTCTGGATTCCAGCCTCGCCGGGGACCTGGAGATGCTGGCGAACGGCGTGCGGATGCGCATGCTGGCGTCCCAGCAGGCCGTCCGCCCGCAGGCGCCGGCCCGCTATCCGAGCGCGCTGTCCGACGCCGGGGCCGAGGTGCGGGTCGCCCCCACGGCGCCTCTCCACATGAACATCCTGGACCGGTCGGTCGTCATCATCGGGACGGGGCCGGGGCCGCAGGGGGAGGGCGGCGACGTCATCCTGCACTGCACGCCCGTCGCGCGGTGCTTCTGGAAGGTCTTCACCCACACCTGGGACCTCGCCCGGCCGCACACCCGACGCTCGCCCGGACGCGGGCGCGCCGGCCGCGAACTGTCCGCCCAGGAACGCGAGGTGCCGGCACTGCTGACCACCGGCGCCAGGGACGAGACCATCGCCCGGCGACTGGCCTGCTCGGACCGCACGCTGCGCCGCCTGATGAACCAGATCATGGAGAAACTGGGCACCTCCAGCCGCTTCGAGGCCGGAGTCACCGCCGCCCGCCTGGGCCTGCTGAGCCGATGATGTTCCTCCAGGGGCTACCCAGCGGTAACCGCACGCTTCTAGGCTTCCGCCAACTTGACCGCGATACAAGGGAGTTGGCGGATGCGCGGAGTGAGACGGGTGGTGGCGACCGCCGGGGCCGCCGCGGTGCTGGCGCTGGGGGCGGGCAACGCGGAGGCGCAGGCGCCCAGGTTCTCCGACGTCACGGCGATCGGGACGCACAACGCGTACGAGAAGGGCAAGTACACGTACTTCGCGCAGGCCCTGGACTCGGGGGCCTCGCTGCTCGAACTGGACGTCTACGTGGACAGCCTGACCCACCGGTGGCGGGTCAGCCACAGCAACCCGCTCGGCAACAACAACAACTGCGAGGCCGCGAAGAGCCCGGACGAGCTGTACGGCAAGAGCCGCAACCAGGACCTCGGCAGCTGCCTGGACAACATCGCGGCCTGGAACCGGCTCCACCCCGATCACCCGCCGATCATCTTCAAGGTGGAGATGAAGGTCGGCTTCAACGACCGGGCCGGGATGGGCCCGGACGAGTTCGACACCCTGGTGTCACGCAAGCTGGGCGACAGCGTGTTCCGGCCGGCCGACCTGCTGGGAGGCTCCCACGCCACCCTGGACGCGGCCGCCAGGGCGAACGCGTGGCCCTCCCGGGACGCCATGCGGGGCAAGTTCCTGTTCGAACTGATCCCGGGCACGGTGGAGCAGTCCAACCCGTTCGACCACTACTGGACCGACGAGGAGTACGGCGACCATCTGCGGAACCTGTCCGCGGCCGGGCAGATCTCCCGGGCCCAGGCGTTCCCCGCGGTACTGGGCGCCGAGAACGGTGATCCGCGCACCGGGCGGTACGACGCCTCGATCCGGCCCTGGTTCGTGTTCTTCGACGGGAACGCGGCGACGTACGTGAGCCGGGGCTACGACACCTCGTTCTACTCCGCGAACCACTACATCCTGATCACCACGGGTGCCGACGGGGTGTCCCCCGCGATCTCCTCGACCAACCCCACGGACGCCGAGGTCGCCGCCCGGCTCGCCCTGCTGGCCGAGAACCACGCCAGTGTCATCACCTCCGACTGGGCCGCCAAGCCGGCCTCGGTCCTGGGCTCGGTGACGACCCGGGGCTGATCCGGCACTCCCGAGCCGTGCGTCCCGGACCGGCGCCGACCGGGCGGCCGGCGAGGGCAGCCGGGAACGCGGGGGCGGATCTCTCGTGCCGGACGGGGCATACATGAGTCAACTCCTGTCACCCCACGGCACCCAGGGAGTCCCCCCATGCTGCACGGCATCGACGTGAGCGCGTACCAGTCCTCGTCCTACGGCACGGACGGCCTCTCCTTCGTCTTCATCAAGGCGACGGAGGGGCGTTCGTACGTCAACCCCCGGCTCTCCGCGCAGACCAGACACGGCCGTGCCGCGGGACTGGTCGTCGGCTACTACCACTTCCTGTGGCCGGGACACATCACCGCCCAGGCCGAGTACTTCGTCCGGCACGCCCCGGAGAAGGCGGGCGAACTGCTCGCCGCCGACTGGGAGACCACGGGCGAGGGCAGTCACGCCAGCAACGCGGAGAAGGACCTGTTCATCCGGACGGTGAAGCAACTGCGCCCGCACCACCGGGTGCTGCTGTACACCAACCGGGACTACTGGCTGAACAAGGACCGCACCTCCTACGCCGGTGACGGCCTGTGGATCGCCGACTACGTGAGCGCGGGCCACCCCCGCATCAAGGCCAGGTGGCGCTTCCACCAGTACACCAGCGAGCCCCACGACAAGGACGTGGCCGCCTTCTCGGACAAGGCCGCCCTGCGCAAGTGGGCCACGCCCTGACGCCGCCGTCGCCCGGTCAGCCGCGGAAGGCCGCCGGACGCTCCGGGGACGCCTCCGCGAGGGCCGCGCGAACCGCCTCGGCACCCGCCCGCAGGCCGTAGACCGGAGTGTCCGGCTGCTGACGCCAGGAGTCGTCGATGCCGCCCGCGTCGACCGTGTCGAAGCCCAGCTCGTCGATGAGGTCGCGGACGATCCGCTTGGCGGCCTCGTCGTCACCGGCGACCGGAAGCGCCATCCGCCCGGGGGTGCCGGCCGCCTGGGGACGGTCCAGGATGTCCTGGGCGTAGGTGCCGTTGAACGCCTTGACGACGGGGTGCCCGAGGTGCCGTTCGGTCCAGCGGCTCTCGGTCAGGCCCTCGTCCTCGATACCGGCGATCCGGCCGTCCCGCTGCTGCGGGTAGTAGTTGCCGGTGTCGATCACGGCCACGCCCTCGGCGGCGCCGGACAGCAGGCCGGAGGGGAGGCCGGGGACCGCCTTCAGGGGGACGGTGACCACGACGACCTCGGCGCCCTCGGCCGCCTCCTCCGCCCGTACCGCCCGCGCCCCGGTCTCCTCGGCCAGCGCCTTCAGGGTCTCCGGTCCCCGGGAGTTGGCCACGGACACGTCGTGACCGAGCGAGGTGAGGCGCCGGGTCAGGTTCCCGCCGATGTTGCCCGCGCCGATGATGCCGATCCTCATGACAGACCTCCCAGGTCCATGCATGTGCATGCTTCTGACCTGGGCGACAACCCCGGACCGCGCCGGGCTATTCCGGCCGGTACGGCGAATGGGTGTACGCGGGGCAGGTGGGAGGTGGGGCCCATGGCGAAGGGGGTGCGTCCCACGACGGGACGGCACCCCCCTCCGGCACGTCACTTGTTCAGGTAGGTCCAGAACTCGTCGAACGAAAGGACCTTGTCGCCGTTGAGGTCACGGGTCCGGATGACGGCCTCCGCCACCGTGTCGGTGACGTTCCAGTCACCCCCCTGGGCGAGGGCGGACTTGAACTCCGCCGCGGTGATGTAACCGTCACCGTTCGCGTCGATCCGCTGGAACTGCTTGCGTGCTTCCTCGATGTCCGCCACCGATCCGCCCCTTACGTTCGCGTTGCTCATGCCGTGCTGGCGTGCTGACGCTGGCCAGATTAACGGTCCGTGTGCGCCTCCAGTGCGGCGACCACCCAGGCGAAGTCCTCCTCGTGGGCGGGGGCGGGCGCTCCCTTCAGCAGGCCGAGCAGTTCCCGGTAGCGGGCGAGCCGGGGATGGTGGGAGGCCCGCATGCGTTCGAGCACGGCCGCCCGGTCGGCGTCGCCGAGCAGATCGCGCAGCACCTGCCCGGCCTCCGGCGCCTCGGGGGCGACACCGCGCTCACGCGCCCGCCCCACCAGCTCGACGAGCCGCCTGAAGAACCACATGGACGCCCCGCCCGGTGTGTCCTGTCCCCGGTCCGCGGCGTTGAACTCGGCGGCGTCGCGCATCCGCGCCCGGAACTCCGGGTCCTGGACCATCTCGGCCAGCTCCACCCAGGCGTCCACCTGCTCCGGCGTGGGGTCGTCCGGCAGGTTCAGCGCGGTGTCCCGCATCCGCTCCCGGATCTCGGGGTCCGCGGTGTCGAGCCCGTGGAACGTCTCCTCCACGAACTCCGCCATGATCCGTCTCCGCTCGGCCGCCGACAGCCGTGCCAGTCTGTTCATCAGGGTCGTCTCCTCCACGCTCGAACCGCGCCTCGCCACGGACGACAGCACCGCGCGGGTCACCCGCAGCGACCGGATCTGCGCGTCCAGGGCCGCCACATGGGCGGCCGCCACCTCGGCCACGGTCCGCTCCCCGGCCAGTACCCGGTGCACGTCCTGAAGGCCGAGCCCCAGCTCGCGCAGGGTGCGGATCAGGTCGAGGCGGGCGGCCGAGGCGGCGTCGTAGAGGCGGTAGCCGCCCGCCGACCGGGCCGCAGGAGGCAGGACGCCCTGGTCGGACCAGTAGCGGATGGTGCGAACCGAGAGGCCGGTGGCCCGCGCCAGCTCGCCGATGGTGAGAAATCCGGTGCCGTCGTCGATCACGTCTGCGAGTCTGGGCCTTCCAGTCGGTGGAGACTCAAGGAGCGGTCGGTTGCGCACCCTGCGGGAGATACTGGACGCGGTGGCGCGCGGGGTGTTCCCGCCGGCCGACGGGAGTACGACCGTCGTACCGCAGCACGCGGCGCGGGACGCGGGGGTACTGGCCTTCACCGCGCACTGCGTCGTCTTCACGGACGAGGATCCCCGGTGGGTGCGCGAGACACTGGACGCCGTGGACTGCGATCCGCTGTCCGCCGCGCTGAACCCCGTCTTCCTGGCCGCCCTCCTCGCCCGTACCGGGCGCCGGGCCGAGACGGTCGACGCGCTGCTGCTCGGATCGCCCCTGCCCGGAGCGCCGCCGCTCGCGCTGACCGAGATCGAGGACTCCGGCCACCCGCGCATCGCCTACGCCCGCCACCGGCGCGACGAGGTGCGGGCGTGGACGGCGGACGGCGGGGTGCTGGTCATGGGACGCGGGGTCGGCGGGCGCCTGGAGGTGAGCGTCGAGGTGGACGAGGGGGCGCGGCATCGGGGACTGGGCCGGGCCCTGGTGACGGCGGCCCGGCACCTGGCGGCGGAGCCGCTGTGGGCGCAGGCGGCGCCGGGGAACGCCCGCAGCATGCGGGCGTTCCAGGCGGCCGGCTATCGCGTGGTGGGCGCGGAGGCACTGCTGCGGGCCCCTTGAGGGGCTCCGGCTCAGCGGAAGACGCCGGTGTGGCCGAGGGAGTAGCGGCCCGGCTGCGGGTAGACGGCGAGTCCGTGCGGGCCGCTGCCGACCTTGATGCGGGCGAGTTCGGCGCCGGTGCGGGTGTCGATGGCGTACACCTCGGCGTTGTACCGGCCGGAGAGCCAGAGCACCTTGCCGTCGGCCGAGACACCGCCCATGTCGGGGCTGCCGCCACCGGGCAGGTGCCACTTCTTGGTGAGCCGGTTCCGGGTGAAGTCGAAGACGGAGACGGAGCCTTCGCCGCGGTTGGAGACGTACATCTCCCGGGAGTCTCGGCTGACGTACAGGCCGTGCGCGCCCTTGCCGGTGGCGAGGAAGCCCGGTTTGCCGAAGGTGTCGCCGTCCAGGATCCACATGCCGCCTGCCACCATGTCGGCGATGTAGAACCGCTTTCCGTCGGGCGAGATCTTCACGTCCTGCGGCATGGCGCCGTGCAGGTCCAGCTTCTGCCGGCCGACGACCTCCATCCTCGCGGTGTCGACCTTGAGCAGTTCGCCGCTGAACTCGCAGGAGACGATGAAGTAGCGGCCGTCGATGGAGAAGTCCGCGTGGTTGACGCCACCGCAGTCGACCGGGACCGACTTGACCTGCTTCATGGTGTGCGCGTCGCGGAAGACCAGCCGGCGGTCCTTGGACGCCATGACGACGGCGTACCTGCCGTCGGGCGTGAAGTACAGGTTGTACGGGTCGTGCACGTCGACGGGCTTGCCGGCCCTGCCCGAGCTCGGGTCGATGGGGGTGAGGGAGTTGCCGAGGTCGTTGTTGACCCACAGCGTCCTCAGGTCCCAGGAGGGCACGACGTGCTGCGGCTGGCGGCCGACCGGGATCGTCTCGATGATCTTGTACGTCTTCGGGTCGATGACCGTGACGGTGTCGGAGTTGGTGTTGGGGACGTAGACCCGGGAGGGGAAGCCCTCCACCACCGGGGAGAGTTTGCCCGGGCGGTCGGCGGCGTAGAGGTCGCCGGGATCCTCGACCGGCGGCATCCCCGGCAGCACGTCCACCCGCGCCTTGCTCACCCGGGGCGGAACCGGCGCCCTGCTGCCGATGGCCTCGGTGTCGCGGTGCGGGGAGCCGCCGCACGCGGACAGCAGGGTCAGGGCGGTCAGGGCGGCTCCGCCGGCCAGGAGGCGGGCAACTTTCGTGGTTCGCATCAGCTGAGCAGCTCCGTGGTGGTGACCGCGCGCAGTCCGCGGCGGTCGAGTTCGTGGAGTACGGCGGGGAGGGCGGTGACCGTGCCGGGATAGCCGAAGTGCAGGCTCACCACCGACCCGGGTCGCACCTCGGCGGCGACCTTGCGGGTGACGGCGTCGGCGCCGGGCCGGGTGTGGTCGAGCGAGTCGACCTCGTACGACAGCACGTGCGGGTAGCCGGCGGCGCGGGCCAGTGCGGCGACCTCGGGGGAGGCGGTCGGGGACCGGGAGGGCCGGAACCAGGTGCCGATGGATCCGGTGAGCCGCTCGAGCCGGTCCGCGCAGTCGGTGATCTCCCTGCGGGCGGCCGCCGGTGACATGGCGTTGACGGCGACGTGCCGCTGGGTGTGGTTGCCGAGGTCGTGGCCGCCGTCGAGGATCCGGCGGGCGAGGTCCGGGTGTTCGTCCAGCCAGGTGCCGACGGCCAGCACGGTCAGCCGGGAACCGTGCCGTTCGGCCGCGCCGAGCAGGGACGTGGCGAGTCGCGGGTCGCCCTGCCCGTGGAAGGTGAGGGCGACCAGGGGGCGGCTGCGCGGGCCGTGGGTGATCTGGGCGGGCTGCCCGGGATAGGAACGGGGGGCGGGGGCGGTACGGGGGGTGGCGGCGGGGTGGCCGGAGGCTCGGGGGCTCGGGTCGGCGGAGGCGGTCGCGCCCGGTTCCGCCGGGGTGCCCGCGCAACCGGCGGCGAGCGCGCCCCCGGCGACGAGCCCGGCGCCCGCACGCAGCACCGCGCGACGGTTGGTCGTGGTCACCCGCACCATTTAAGGGGTGAAGGGCAAGAAAACGCCCGATTGGTCCGATCGGAGGACGTGGTCGGGTCGCCCGGCGAGGAGGGGGAGGGCCGCGGTGGCCTCAGCGGCCGGTCTCGCGCTCGGCGACGCGCATCTCGAACCAGGTGGTCTTGCCACGCGGCAGCAGGTCCACGCCCCAGCGGTCGGCCAGTCTGTCCACCAGGAACAGGCCGCGTCCGCTGACGTCCATCTCCTGGACCGGCATCAGGCAGGGCAGCCCGCGGGAGGGATCCCGTACCTCCACCCGGATCCAGCCGCGGCGCCGGCGCATCCGCAGACCGAAGACCCGGGCCCCGGTGTGCCGTACGGCGTTGCCGACGAGTTCGGAGACGAGCAGGACCGCGTCCTCGGCCATCTTGGGGGTGAGCCCCCAGTGCCGCAGGACGACGACCTGGACGAGCCGGCGGGCGGTGGCCGCGGACTCCGGGCGGGACGGCAGGGGTACCTCCGCGTCCGTCGGATTGCCGAACAGCTCGAGCGCCTTGAGCGCCCGTTCGTCCTCCACCGCGGGCGACCAGCGCGCCGCGGCAGCACGGCCGTGTCCCCGCGGCTGTCCGATGCCCTCCAGCCCCGCCATGCCCCCATGATGGCCGCCCGGAAGCCTCTCCGTGGGCGTTCCCGAGGAATACGCCCCCCGCGCGCTCCCGTCCGCCACCAGCCCCCCGGCATATGCCGGAGGCACTACAGGATCAGCGGCAGCCGGTCCGACCTGCGGAGACGACTCACTTCCGGGCAATCGTCAGGCTCCCTCGACGAGGCAGGCTCAAGGTGGAGTCAAGGCTCCCATGAACCGCCCCATCGAGGGACCCGGACCGGAGTACGCGTCAATGACAAGTGTATGTAAGGGAGTTCATACTTCCGAGGGTCACAGGAACTTCGCCTTGCCAGGCCCCTCCGCCACGAAGCTGCGCATGCCGCGCTCGCGGTCCTCGGTGGCGAACAGGCCGGCGAACCAGTTGCGTTCGACGGCGAGACCCGTGTCGATGTCGGTCTCCAGACCGGTGTCGACGGACTCCTTGGCCGCGCGCAGGGCGATCGCGGGCCCCTGCGCGAGCCTCGCCGCCCAGGCGTGCGCCTGCTCGTACACCTCGGCGGCGGGGACGACCCGGTCCACCAGGCCGATGGCGAGCGCCTCGTCGGCCTTCACCTGACGGCCGGTGAAGATCAGGTCCTTCGCCTTGGAGGGACCGACCAGCCGGGGCAGGCGCTGGGTGCCGCCGGCGCCCGGGATCAGGCCGAGCAGAATCTCGGGCTGGCCGAGCTTGGCGTTGTCCGCGGCGATGCGGAAGTCCGCGCAGAGGGCCAGTTCGCAGCCACCGCCCAGCGCGTAGCCGGTGATGGCCGCGACGACGGGTTTGGGGATGCGGGCGACGGCGGTGAAGGAGTCCTGCAGGGCGCGGGCGCGCAGGACCATCGCGGTGTGGTCCATGTCCTGCATCTCCTTGATGTCCGCGCCCGCCGCGAACACCCGCTCGCCGCCGTAGATCACCACGGCGCGCACGTCCGCGCGGCGCGTGGCCTCCTCGGCGAGCTCCTTCAGCCGGTCCTGCGTGGCCACGTCCAGCGCGTTCATCGGCGGCCGGTCCAGGCGGATGGTTCCGACACCTTCGGCGACTTCGAGATTCACGGTCATGCCGAGCAGGTTAACGGGGACTAACGGCACCTGACCCGGTGCCGTCCGTCACAACCGGCCGGGGGTCCGGGGGTCGCCCCCCGGGCAGGCACAGCACGGGGACCAACGGCACCTGGCCCGGTGCCGTCCGTCACAACCGGCCGGGGGTCCGGGGGTCGCCCCCCGGGCAGGCACAGCACGGGGACCAACGGCACCTGACCCGGTGCCGTTGGTCCCCGGGTGCCGCGAAGGGCGCGGGGAACCGCGCGACCGGGAGCGGGCCGGTGCTCCCGGACCCTCACCGCGACGGGGAGCCGTCGCTCACTTCTTCCACTCCTCCCACGACATGTTCCAGCCGTTGAGCCCGTTGTCCGGGGCCACCGTCCGGTCGTGGGAGTGCTTCACGACGACCACGTCGCCGATCATCGAGTGGTTGAAGAACCAGGCCGCCGGCACGCCCTGGTCGTAGCCACCGCGTACGTCGCGCAGGCCGACGCAGCCGTGGCTGGCGTTGTAGTTGCCGAAGGCGCCGCCACCCCAGTAGTTGCCGTGCACGAAGGTGCCGGAGTCGGTGAGGCGGATGGCGTGCGGGACGTCCTTGATGTCGTACTCGCCGCCGTAGCCGACGGTCTCGCCGTTCATGCGGGTCACGGTGAGCTTCTCGCTCATGACCATCCGGCCGTTCCAGGTCTCGTAGCCGGGCTTGCCGGTGGTCACCGGGAGGGTCTTGACGACCTTTCCGTCCTGGGTGACCTTCATCGTGTGCTTCTTGGCGTCCACGACGGACACCTGGTTGCGGCCGATGGTGAACTTCACGGTCTTGTGCTGCTTGCCGTAGACGCCGTCGCGGCCCTCCACCCCGTCGAGGTTGAGGTCGACGGTGACCTCGGTGCCCTCCTTCCAGTACTCCTCCGGGCGGAAGTCCAGGCGGTCGTTGCCGAACCAGTGCCCCTCGACGTCGACGGCCGGCTCGGTCTTGATGCTGATGGCCTTCTCGACGTCCGCCGGGCTGGTGATGCCCCGGGTGAAGCGGAGGGAGAACGGCATGCCCACCCCGACGGTCGAACCGTCCTCGGGGGTGAAGTAGCCGACGAAGGTGTCGCGGGGGGTGAGGGTGGTGAAGCTGGAGTCCTCGGCGGCCTCGCGGCCCGCGGAGTCCTTGGCGACCGCGTGCACGCTGTACCGGGTACCGGCGGCGAGATGGGTCGACGGCTCCCAGGCGGCGCCGTCCCCGGTGACGGCGCCGTCGACCTTCGCGCCCTTGGCGTCCTTGACGGTGACCTCGGTCAGCCTGCCCCCGGTGACGCTCACCTTGAGCGCGCCGCTGGTGTCGACGCCGGTGGCACCGGACTTGGGCGAGATGCTGACGGCGGCGGTCGACTGCCCGCCCCGCCGGGTGCCGGAGTCCTGGCCCTTCGCGTTCGCCGACGCGGACCCGGACTCCGGTTCGCCGCTCCCGCCGCACGCGGTGACGGCCACGAGCAGAGCGCCGGATATCAGCACCAGCCCCTTACGGCCCACCCCTCGGCCCCCCGCCGACGCCCCCGATATCGGCCGCACGTTCACCTTGCACTCCCCTCGCCGGACCAGGTCAGGCCCGCTCCCCACTGCACTTGGTGTGCGCATGTTAACCGCAGGATTTCGAGCGGGGAGCCGGCCGAAGGTCACCGTTCCGTCGCAACTTCAACCGCTCGGTGCGACCCGAAACCCGTGCCGGCTCGGCTCACTTCACGGCGCCGCCCGCTTTCCACTGCTTCCACGCCATGTTCCACCCACCGAGCCCGTTGTCGGGAGCGACCGTTTTGTCCTTGCTGTTGACGACCTCCACGACGTCACCGATGAGGCTGCGGTCGAAGAACCAGCCCGCGGGCGTGTCCGAGCCGCCGCCCTTGACGTCCCTGAGCCCGACGCACCCGTGGCTGACGTTCACGCTCCCCGGGGCGTCCGGGGACCAGTAGTTGCCGTGCAGGAAGGTGCCGGAGTCGGTGAGCCGCATGGCGTGCGGGACGTCGGGGATGTCGTACTCGCCGCCGAAGCCGACCGTCCGGCTGTTCATGCGGGTCACCTCGAGCATCTCCATCACCACCATCTTCCCGTTGTACGTGGTGGTCTTCGGGGCGCCCGCGGTGATCGGCACGGTGGCCAGCAACTGCCCGTCGCGCCGCACCTCCATCATGTGCCGCGCCGCGTCCACCCGGGAGACCTGGCCGCGGCCGACGGTGAAGGCGAACGTCTTGTCCTGCAGCCCGTAGACGCCGCGCGCGCCCTCCACGTCCCTCAGCCCGAGGTGGACGGTGACCTCGGTGCCGGGCTTCCAGTAGCGCTCCGGACGGAAGTCGAGCCGGTCCTTGCCGAACCAGTGCGGGCGGATCTCCACCGGCGGGTTCGCGGTCACGCGCACGGCGCGCTCGACGGCGGCGCGATCGGTGATCTCCCGGTTGAAGGAGAGGGAGACGATCATCCCGATGCCGACGGTGGCCCGGTTCTCGGGGGTGACGTAGCCGATGAACCGCTCCTCGGGCACATGCGTCGTGAACGTGGTGTGCCGGGCCGAGCGGTGGCCCCCGGAGTCGAGGGCGACCGCGTCGACGGTGTACTTGGCGGCCAGCGCCAGCCGTCCGTCGTCCGGTTCCCAGCCCAGCCCGTCGGCGGTGATGTGCCCGGGGACCGGGGCGTCCTGTGCGTCCTGGGACCTCATGACGCTCACCTTCTCCAGGCGCCCGTCGGTCACCCGGACCCGTAGCCGCTCCCCGGGCCGGACGCCCGTGCTGCCGTCCTCCGGGGTGACCCGAATGGCGTCCTTCGGGGCCGGCGGACCGCCGAGCATCCGGTCGATGTCCAGACCGCCGGAGCCGCCCGCGGTGCAGCCGGCCAGCAGTCCCACCCATGTCAGTACGGCGGCCAGTGCGGCCCCCGCGCGCCGTGCGCGTCCTTGTGCGTGCCTCACATGGGACTCAACGAGCGGGCACGCTCCGGGGAAACGTGAGTGCGACCCCCGGGCTGGGCAGAACAGTGGGGAGGACGGCACGAAGGGGAGCCTTCCCCCGCCGGGGGAGGGCTCCTCCCAGCCCGCGTCGGAGCCGCCGGGGCTCGGCCGCACCGGACGGCCGGGCGTGCGCTTCCGCGCGCGCTCGGCCGTTCGGCGCGGCGCGCCGCGTCCCGGCGGGCGAGCCACTGAAAGAGGGGCCGACTGGTGACGAGCGCAGCCGAGCAGCGGGCACGGTCCGGGGAGCCGGCCGGCGGGAGAGGGCCGGCGGCCGCGGTGAGCGGCGCCCGCCGCGGCGTGCCGCCCGCGCCGCCCGTGTGGCCGGGTGCGCCGACCCCGCTGGGGGCGCGGTTCCGGGCCGGCCCGGACGGGGCCGTGGGCACCAACTTCGCGTTGTGGGCGGCCGGGGCGGAGGCCGTCCGGCTGTGCCTCTTCGACGAGCGGGGCCGGGAGACCCAGGTTCCGCTGACCGAACTGACGCACGAGATCTGGCACGGCTTCGTGCCCGGCGTGATGCCCGGGCAGCGCTACGGCTACCGCGTGCAGGGCCGCTGGGACCCCTGGACCGGCGCGCGCTGGAACCCGGCGAAGCTGCTGCTCGACCCGTACGCGCGCGCGGTGGACGGAGAGTTCCGCCTGCCGCCGGAGGTCTACGGGCACGTCCGGGACTGGCCGGAGCAGCATGTCGCCGACACCGTCCGGGACGACCGGGACTCCGCGCCGCACGTCCCCAAGGGCGTCGTCGTCCATGACGACGACGACTGGTCCGACGACCGCCGGCCCAAGACGCCGTGGGCGGACTCGGTCATCTACGAACTGCACGTGCGCGGCTTCACCCGGCTGCACCCCGGCATCCCCGAGGAACTGCGCGGCACCTACGCCGGGCTCGCGCACCCGGCCGCGGTCGAGCACCTCACCGGGCTGGGGGTCACGGCCGTGGAACTGCTCCCCGTGCACCACTTCGCGCACGAGGACCATCTGCTGCGCCGGGGCCTCAGGAACTACTGGGGCTACAACTCCATCGGCTACTTCGCCCCGCACGCGGCCTACGCGGCCTCGGGGACGGCGGGCGGCCAGGTCGGCGAGTTCAAGCGGATGGTCCGCGCGCTGCACGCGGCCGGCATCGAGGTCATCCTCGACGTGGTCTACAACCACACCGCCGAGGCGGGCGAACTGGGTCCCACGCTCTCCCTCAAGGGCATCGACAACCGGGGCTACTACCGGCTCCAGCACGACGCCCGCCGGTACGCCGACTACACCGGCTGCGGCAACACCCTCCACGTGGTCCAGCCCCAGGTGCTGCGCCTGATCACCGACTCGCTGCGCTACTGGGTGACCGAGATGGGCGTGGACGGCTTCCGTTTCGACCTCGCGGCGGCGCTCGCCCGCTCGATGCACGACGTCGACATGCTGTCCCCCTTTCTGGCGGTGATCGCCCAGGACCCGGTGCTGCGCCGCGTGAAGCTGATCGCCGAGCCGTGGGACATCGGTTCGGGCGGCTACCAGGTGGGCGCCTTCCCGCCGCTGTGGACCGAGTGGAACGACCGCTACCGGGACACCGTGCGGGACTTCTGGCGCCATGCGCTGCCCGACGTACGGGAGATGGGCTACCGCCTGTCCGGTTCGAGCGACCTGTACGCCTGGGGCGGCCGGCGCCCCTACGCCTCCGTCAACTTCGTCACCGCGCACGACGGTTTCACCCTGCGCGACCTGGTGTCGTACGGCGGCAAGCACAACGCGGCCAACGGGGAGGGCAACCGGGACGGCACCGACGACAACCGCTCCTGGAACTGCGGGACGGAGGGGGAGACGGACGACGAGCGGGTACGGGCGCTGCGGCGCAGGCAGTCGCGGAACCTGATGACGACCCTGCTGCTGTCCACCGGCGTGCCGATGCTGGTCGCCGGTGACGAGCTGGGGCGCACCCAGCGCGGCAACAACAACGCCTACTGCCAGGACAACGAGATCAGCTGGCTGGACTGGTCACTGCGGGACGACCCGTCCTGGCGCTCCCTCTTCGAGCTGACCTCCCGGCTCATCGCCCTGCGCCACCGGCATCCGGTGCTGCGCCGCCGTGCCTTCTTCTCCGGACGCGCCCACTCGGCGGCCGGGCTGCGCGACCTGGCCTGGTTCACACCGCGGGGCGAGGAGATGACCGAGGGCGACTGGTACGCCCCCGCCGCCACGCTCGGCATGTATCTGTCCGGTCGGGACATCCCGGGACGGGACGAGCGGGGCGCACCGGTCCTGGACGACAGCTTCCTGGCGGTCCTGCACGCCGGCGACCGGCCGACTCCCTTCGTGCTGCCGGGGCCGCCGTGGGCGGAGCGCTACGAGGTGGTGGTCGACACCTCGCGCGAGGAGCAGTCCGAGGCGCCCGGCACGGTCCACCCGGCGGGCGCGGCGGTCACGGTGCCCGCGCGGTCGGTGCTGTTCCTCAGGGCGGGGTGAGCCGCTGCGGTGCCTGGCCGGCGCGGCGCCCGCCGGGCCGGCGGTGCCTGGCCGGGCGGCGCGGCGCCCGTTCGTCCGGCCGCCCGCAACCGCAGGTCGCAGCTCCGGCGGCGGAGCCGGCTCCGGCCAAAACTCGGTGGGCGATGTCAGTGGCGATCCGTAGGCTCGCTCCTGATGCCCACGACACGTGCAACCACCGCCGAAGAAGCCCGCCCCGAGCGCTCGGCCGTCCGTACGCTGCTGCGCCTGTGGCCGTACGTGCGCCCCGTGCGGGCTCGGCTCTTCACGGCCGCGATCGTCGCGATCGTCGCCTCCTGCGTGGGCCTGGTGATCCCGCTGGTGCTGAAGTGGATGGTCGACGGCCCGGTCGCCGACCGGGCCCCGGCGGGCGTCTGGCTGGGCGCGCTGTGCCTGCTGCTGCTCGGCGTCGCGGAGGCGGTCCTGTTCGGCACGAGGCGCTGGCTGGTGGCCCGGCCGCTGTCGCACGTCGAGGCGGAGCTGCGGGCGGCCATGTACGGCCGGCTGCAACGGCTGCCGGTGTCCTTCCACGACCGGTGGGCGTCCGGCCAGCTCCTCTCCCGGGCGACGACCGATCTGATGCTGCTGCGCATGTTCCTGGCGTTCCCGCTGACCTTCCTGCTGGTCAACGGTGTGACGATCCTCGTCGGTGTGGTGATCATGCTGATGCAGGACTGGGTGCTCGGCCTGGTCGTCCTCGGGCCCGCCGTTCCGGTGCTGTGGACCTGCGTGGTCTTCGAACGGCGCTACGCCGAGGTGGCGCGGCGCGCCCAGGACCAGGTCGGCGACCTGACCACGGTCGTCGAGGAGAGCGTGCTCGGCATCCGCATCATCAAGGGCTTCGGCCGGCACCGCGCCCAGTCCCGGGCGTTCCACGAGCTGTCGGGCCGGCTGCGCGGCACGGAACTGCGCAAGGCACGGCTGCTGGCCACCATCTGGGGCGTCATCGTGACGCTCCCGGAGGCGGCGATCGGCGCCGCTCTGGTGGTCGGCGCTCTGCGGGTGGCCGACGGCGAGCTGTCCGCGGGCACGCTGGTGGCGTTCCTGAGCACGGCGCTCGCCCTGCGCTGGCCGGTGGACTCCATCGGCTTCCTGCTGGCCATGAGCCAGGAGGCGGCGAGCGCAACGGAACGGTACTTCGAGGTGATGGACGAGGAGCCGGAGAGCTCCGGGACGGTCGCGGGCGGCGCCGGGGCCGGGGCCGAGCCCGGACTGCGCTTCCACGGTGTCCGGTTCCGCTACCCCGACGCGCCCCCGGACTCCCCGCCCCTGCTCGACCGCGTCGACCTGCACATCCGTCCCGGCGAGTCGATGGCCCTGGTCGGGGCCACCGGCAGCGGCAAGACGACCCTGACCGCGCTCGTCCCCCGGCTGCACGAGGTCACCTCGGGACGCATCAGCCTGAACGGCGTGGACATCGCCGCCATGCCCCGTGCGGAGCTGCGCGCCAGGGTCGCCGTGGCCTTCGAGGAACCCACGCTGTTCTCGACGTCCGTCGGTGAGAACGTGCTGATGGGCGCGGCGGACGGTGCCGGGAAGGCGGATCTGGACCGGGCGCTGTCGGTGGCCCGGGCCGACTTCGCGCACGGGCTGCCGGAGGGCACCGGCACCCGGGTGGGCGAGCAGGGGCTGAGCCTGTCCGGCGGGCAGCGCCAGCGGCTGGCCCTGGCCCGCGCGGTGGTCGGCCGGCCGGAGTTCCTGGTGCTGGACGACCCCCTGTCCGCGCTGGACGTGCACACGGAGGCCGCCGTGGAGGCCGCGCTGCGGCAGGTGCTGGCCGACACCACCGCGCTGATCGTGGCCCACCGGCCGTCCACGGTGCTGCTCGCGGACCGGGTCGCCCTGCTGTCGGGCGGCCGGATCGCCGCCGTCGGCACCCATCAGGAACTGCTGCGCACGAACGCCGAGTACGCGCACCTGATGTCGGGGGCGGCGGCCGGGGAACGGGAGGACCACGCATGACCAGTACGACGACCGCCGCCCCGGCCACGGAGGACGGCGACCGGCCGCCCCGGTCCCGGGACACCTCGGGCCCGGACCCCTTCGACCACGACGCCCTGCCCACCCCGCCCGGTGCCACGGCCGCGCTGCTGCGCTCCCTGCTCGCGCCCATGAGGTCCCGGGTCGCCGTCACCACGCTTTTGCTGCTGCTCCAGCAGGCGGCCGTGCAGACCGGTCCGCTGCTGGTGGCGTACGCCATCGACAACGCCGTGCCGGCGTTCCGGGACCACGACCACGGGCCGCTGATCGCGGTGGGCGCCGGCTACCTGCTGTGCGCGCTGCTCTCCGGCGGGCTGCAGTTCGCGTTCATCGAGGCCTCCGCGCGGGTCAACCAGAACGTGCTGCTGGATCTGCGGGGCCGGATCTTCCGGCACGCGCAGGCCCTCAGCGTCGACTTCCACGAGCGGTACACGAGCGGTCGCCTGATCTCCCGCTCCACCACGGACGTCGAATCGCTGCGCGAGCTCCTCGACGAGGGGCTGCAGGAGCTGGTGACCGTGGTGCTCTCCTTCGTCTACATCTCGGCGATGCTGCTGTGGCTGGATCTCGGCCTGGGCGCGGTCGCGGTGGCCTCCTTCGTGCCGCTGTACCTGCTGGTGCGGAGGTACCAGCGGCGCGCGGGACGGGTGTACCGGGCCCGGTCCACGGCGATCGCCGCGGTGATCGTGAAGTTCGTGGAGACGATGAACGGCATCCGGCCGGTGCGCGCCTTCCGCCGGGAGGCCGCGAACGACGCCGAGTTCGCCGTGCTGAACCAGCGGCACGAGCGCACCAACGGCGACACCCTGCTGGAGATGGCCCGGTACGTGGTGGGCTCCCGTCTGGTGGCCAACACGGCGGTCGCCGGGATCGTGCTGTGGGGTGCCTACCGGGTGGCGTCCGGCACGCTGGAGCTGGGAGTGCTGGCGGCGGCCGTGCTGTACCTGCGGCGGCTGTACGACCCGATCGACCGGCTCGGCATGTTCCTGAACTCCTACCAGTCGGCGGCCGCCTCCCTGGAGAAGATCGCCGGGCTGCTGGCGCAGACGCCGTCGGTGCCGGAGCCGTCGGTGCCGCGCGAACTGCCCTCGTCCGACGATGGGTTCCCGGGCCGCGAGGTGGTCTTCGACGGCGTCCGCTTCGCCTACCGCACCGGCGGGGAGGTGCTGCCCCGCTTCGACCTGACGCTCCCGGCCGGGCAGACCGTGGCGGTCGTCGGCTCCACGGGCGCCGGCAAGTCGACGCTGGCCAAGCTGCTCGCCCGGTTCTACGACCCGTCCGGCGGGCGGGTGCTGCTCGACGGCGTCGACCTGCGCGAGCTGGGCACGGCCGAGCTGCGGAGCGGGGTGGTCATGGTGACGCAGGAGGCGTTCCTGTTCTCCGGGACGGTGGCGGACAACATCGCGATCGGCCGGCCCGATGCCACGCGGGAGGACATCGAGCGGGCCGCGAAGGCGATCGGCGCGCACGAGTTCATCGACGCGCTGCCCGACGGCTACGACACGGACGTCCGCAAGCGCGGTGGCCGCATCTCGGCGGGGCAGCGCCAGCTCGTCGCGTTCGCCCGCGCCCTCCTGGCCGATCCTGCGGTGCTGATCCTGGACGAGGCGACCAGTTCCCTGGACGTCCCGGGTGAGCGTGCCGTGCAACGGGCCATGGCCACCGTGCTGCGCGGCCGTACCGCCGTGGTGATCGCGCACCGGCTGTCGACCGTGGAGATCGCCGACCGGGTGCTGGTGATGGAGCACGGCCGGATCGTCGAGGACGGCAGCCCGGACGAACTCATCGCGGGCACCGGCAGGTTCGCGGATCTGCACAGGGCGTGGCGGGACAGTCTCGCGTAGCGCGACGGACAGGACGGGGGCGGCAGGTTGATCGACGCGTACGAGGATCCGGGCACGCCCGACGTCCGCGGCGGCTGGCACTACCTGGGCTGGCTGGTGCTGCGCCAGCAGGCACGGTCGCTGGTGGGCGCACTGCTGGGCAGCACCTGGATGGTGCTGATGGCGGCCCAGCCGTATCTGATGGCACGGGCGGTGGACGACGGTCTGCTGCCGGGCCGGACGGGGGTGCTGGCCGGGTGGGCCGGTGTGATGCTGGTGGTCGGCGCGCTGAACGCCTGGGTGAGCATCATGCGGCACCGCACCATGACCCGGGTCCGCATGGACGCCAACTTCCGCACGGTGAAGCTGGTCGTGGAGCACGCGGCCCGGCTGGGGGCGGCGCTGCCGCGCCGGGCGGGCGCCGGGGAGGTCGTCACCATCGGAGTCGGTGACGTGCAGACCATCGCGACGGCGCTGACCGTGGTCGGTCCCGGGGTGGGCTCGCTGGTGGTCTACGTGGTGGTGGCCGGCGTGCTGCTGTCCATCTCGGCGCCGATAGCCGCCGTGGTGCTGCTCGGGGTGCCGGTGATCGGGCTGCTCACCGGGCCGCTGACCGTGCGGCTGCAGGGCGCGGAGAGCGAGTACCGGGAGCGCCAGGGCGTGCTGGCGGCCCGCATCGGGGATCTCGCGGGCGGGCTGCGGGTCCTCAACGGCTTCGGTGGCAAGGGGCTGTTCGCCGACGCCTTCCGCCGGGACTCGCAGCGGCTGCGCGCCCAGGGGTACCGGGTGGGGGCGGTGGCGAGCTGGGTGCAGGCGCTGGGCATGGGCGTGCCGACGCTGTTCCTGGCGGTGGTCACCTGGCTCGCGGCGCGGCAGGCGGCGGAGGGTGGCATCAGCATCGGTGAGCTGGTGTCGGTCTACGGCTATGTCGCGGTGCTGATCGTGCCGGTGGCGTTCTTCATCGAGCTGACCTACCAGTTGAACCGGGGCGTGGTGGCGGCCCGCCGGGTGGTGGCACTGCTGCGGCTGGAGCCGGAGCCGGACGAGGGCTCGCTGCCCGCGCCGGACGGGCCGGCCGAATTGCGCGACCCGGCGTCCGGGGTGCGGGTGCCGGCCGGCCGGCTGGTCGCGCTGACCGCCGCGCGTCCCGCCGAGACGGCGGCGGTGGTGGACCGTCTCGGCCGGTACGGGGCGACCGACGCCACCTGGGGCGGGGTGCGGCTGGACGCGGTGCCGCTGGCCGAGGTGCGGTCGCGGATCCTGGTCGCCGACAACGAGGCGGACCTGTTCGCCGGGCCGCTCAGGGAGATGGTGGCCGCGGCGGAGCCGGCCGGCGGGGCCGCGCTGCGCCGGGCCGTGTACGCGGCCGCCGCCGAGGACGTCGTACGGGGGCTGCCGGAGGGTCCGGACTCGGCGGTCGCCGGTCAGGGCCGCAGCCTCTCCGGCGGCCAGCGGCAGCGGATCCGGCTGGTGCGGGCGCTGCTGGCCGACCCCGAGGTGCTGCTCGCCGTGGAGCCGACCTCGGCACTGGACGCGCACACGGAGGCCACGGTCGCCGAGCGGCTGCGGGAGGCGCGCGAGGGCCGCACGACGGTGCTGACGAGCACCTCGCCGCTGGTGCTGGACCGCGCCGACACGGTGCTGTTCCTGGTCGACGGCAAGGTGGCGGCGAGCGGCCCGCACCGGCGCCTGCTGGCCGAGGAGCCGGGCTACCGGGCGCTGGTGGCACGCGACGTCGAGGACGGTGGGACCACCGAGGACACCGAGGACACCAAGGACACCAAGGACACCGAGGAGGCCGTACGGTGACGGCGGGCGAGGGGCTGCTTCCGGTCGCGGACCGGGCCGGGGTACGGCGGGCGACCGTACGGCTGGTACGGGCCGACGGGCGGGCGTTCGCCGCCGCGCTGGTGCTCAACGCGCTGGCGGCCGGGGCGGGACTGGCCGGGCCGTGGCTGGTCGGGCGGATCATCGACGAGGTGCGGGCCGGACACGGGGTCGAGGCGGTGGACGGGCCGGCGCTGCTGATCCTGCTCTGCGCGCTCGCCCAGCTGCTGCTGGCGCGCTGGGCGCGGTACGTGGGGCACCGGTTCGGGGAGCGGACGCTGGCCCGGGTGCGCGAGGAGTACGTCGAGCGAGTGCTGGCCCTGCCCTCGTCCGCGGTGGAGCGGGCCGGCACCGGGGATCTGACCGCGCGCGGCACCGCCGATGTGGCGACGGTCGGCACCACCCTGCGGGACGTCGGACCGGAACTGCTCGTCAGCACCGTGCAGGCGCTGTTCGTGCTCGGCGCGGTGTTCGCGCTCGATCCGCTGCTGGGCCTGATCGGCGTGGTGTGCCTGACGCCCATCTGGGTGGCGCTGCGCTGGTATCTGCGCCGGGCCCGGGACGGGTACCTCGCCGAGGGCGCGGCCAACTCCGAGGTGGCCGAGATCGTGGCGTCGACGGCGGCGGGGGCGCGCACGGTCGAGGCGTTCCGGCTGCGCGGGCGGCGGATCACCGCGAGCCGGGACGCGCTGGAGCGGTCCCGCCGGACCCGCTTCCACACCCTCCACCTGCGGACCGTCTTCTTCCCGGCGGTCGAGGTGACGTACACCGTCCCCGTGGTGGCCGTGCTGCTGCTCGGTGGCTGGCTGCACCAGCGCGGTGCGGTGGGGGTCGGCGCGGTGGTGGCGGCGGCCCTGTACCTGCGGCAGTTCACGGAGCCGCTGGACCAGATCCTGATGCGGGTCGAGGAACTGCAGAGCAGCGGGGCCTCGTTCGCCCGGGTGGAGGGTCTGGCACGGGCTCCCCGTACGGGTCCGCAGGGCGCCTGCCCGGCCCCGGAGGACGACCGGATCGACGTGCGCGGGGTGCGCTACGCCTACGAGCGCGGCGACGAGGTGCTGCGCGGGGTGGACCTGACCGTGCGTCCGGGCGAACGGCTGGCCGTGGTGGGCCCGTCCGGCGCCGGGAAGACGACCCTCAGCAGGCTCCTCGCGGGCATCGACACCCCCGGGGCGGGCTCGGTGACGGTCGGCGGGGTGCCCGTCGCGTCGCTGGAACCGGAACTGCTGCGCCGCCAGGTCGTCCTGGTCACGCAGGAGCACCACGTGTTCCTCGGCACGGTCCGCGACAACCTGCTGATCGCCGGGCCGGCCGCCACGGACGACGCGCTGTGGGCGGCGCTGACGGCGGTGGGCGCCGCCGACTGGGTGCGCGCCCTGCCCTCCTCGCTCGACACCGTGCTCGGCCCGAACGGCCACTCCACCGACGGTTCCCAGGCCCAGCAACTGGCCCTGGCCCGCGTGGTGCTGGCCGACCCCCACACCCTGATCCTCGACGAGGCCACGGCCCTGCTCGACCCCACCACGGCCCGCCACGCCGAACGCGCCCTGGCCGCGGTCCTCAAGTCCCGTACCGTCATCGCCATCGCCCACCGCCTGCACACCGCGCACGACGCGGACCGGGTGGCCGTGATGGAGGACGGCCGGCTCACCGAGCTGGGCACGCACGAGGAACTGGTGCGGGCCGACGGGGCGTACGCCTCGCTGTGGCGGACCTGGCACGGGGACGGCACGGCGGGCTGATCCGGCCGGGCGCGGACGGACGGTGTCCCGCGCCGCGGCCAACGGTTCGTATACCGAACACCAATATCCGAACTACGTTCGATTTCCGGCCAAGTTCGTGACGTGGTCCTGACAGGTGGCGTGATTCCCTGTCACGCTCGACAACGGTCGGCTCACAGCGAACCCACAACTTCGCACGCACCGGGTGAGCCCGCCGTGCACCTGCACGTGGTTCCGCGTAACAGCCTGTTCTGCCCGGACGCCCCAACCCACCGTCCGGTCTCCCCTGGCCGCGCGACCCGCGGTCATGCAGAAGGAGTCAGTGTGAGCAGCACCTCTCGCAGACGCACCTCCCACACCGGGCACCACCGCACCGCCACCGTCGCCCTCGCGGGCGTCGCCGCCCTGATCGCCGCGGCCGTCCAGTCCGGAGCCGCGGCCGCCGCCCCCGCCGCGCCGCGGCCGGGCAAGGTCGATCCCGCCCATGTGGCCCTCGGGCTCACACCGCCGCAGCGCGCCGAGCTGATCCGGCACGCCGACGCCCAGCGGGCCGCGACGGCCAGGGCGATCGGCCTGGGCGCCAAGGAGAAGCTGGTCGTCAAGGACGTCGTCAAGGACGCCGACGGGACCCTGCACACCCGCTACGAGCGCACCTACGCCGGACTGCCCGTCCTCGGCGGCGACCTCGTCGTCGAGACCGCCGGGTCCGGTGCCACGAAGTCGGTCGTCAAGGCCAACCGGGCCACACTGAGGATCGCGGACCTCACCCCGGCCGTGTCGAAGGCCGCGGCCGAGCAGCAGGCCGTGCAGCGGGCCAGGACCCTCGGCGGCACCAGGTCGGCCGCGGACAGCGTGCGCAAGGTCGTCTGGGCCGGCTCCGGCACGCCCGTCCTCGCCTACGAGACGGTCGTCGGCGGCCTCCAGGACGACGGCACCCCGAACGAGCTCCACGTCATCACCGACGCGGCCACGGGCAAGAAGCTGTTCGAGTACCAGGGCATCAAGAACGGCGTCGGCAACACCCAGTACAGCGGCCAGGTCACGCTGACCACGACCCAGTCGGGCTCGAACTACACGCTGACCGACGGGGCCCGCGGCGGCCACAAGACGTACAACCTGAACCACGGCAGCTCGGGCACCGGCACGCTGTTCTCCCAGACCAACGACACCTGGGGCAACGGCACCACGTCCAGCGCCGCCACCGCGGGCGCGGACGCGCACTACGGCGCCGCGGTCACCTGGGACTTCTACAAGAGCACCTTCGGCCGCAGCGGCATCAAGAACAACGGCGTCGGCGCCTACTCCCGCGTCCACTACGGCAACTCGTACGTGAACGCCTTCTGGAGCGACAGCTGCTTCTGCATGACCTACGGCGACGGCTCCGGCAACGCCGACCCGCTGACGTCGCTCGACGTCGCCGGCCACGAGATGAGCCACGGCGTCACCTCCAACACCGCGAACCTGAACTACAGCGGCGAGTCCGGCGGCCTGAACGAGGCCACCAGCGACATCTTCGGCACCGGCGTGGAGTTCTTCGCCGACAACTCCTCCGACAAGGGCGACTACCTCATCGGAGAGAAGATCGACATCAACGGCGACGGCACCCCGCTGCGCTACATGGACAAGCCCAGCAAGGACGGCGCGTCCAAGGACAACTGGTACTCGGGGATCGGCGGCGTCGACGTCCACTACTCGTCCGGGCCGGCCAACCACTTCTTCTACCTGCTGAGCGAGGGCAGCGGCAGCAAGGTGATCGACGGTGTCAGCTACAACTCGCCGACCGCCGACGGCCTTCCGGTCACCGGCATCGGCCGGGACAAGGCCCTGCAGATCTGGTACCGGGCGCTGACCACCAAGTGGACCTCGACCACCAACTACGCGGGCGCGCGCACCGGCACGCTCGCTGCGGCCGGCGAGCTGTACGGCACCACCAGCGCCGAGTACAAGGCCGTGCAGGACGCCTGGGCGGGCGTGGCGGTCGGTTCGCGCTCCGGCGGCAGCGGCGGCACCTCGTACGAGAACACCACCCCGGTGTCGATCCCGGACAACGGCCCGGCCGTGACCTCGAGCATCACCGTCTCCGGCCGGAGCGGGAACGCGCCGAGCAACCTCCAGGTGAGCGTGGACATCACGCACACCTGGCGCGGCGACCTGGTGATCGACCTGGTCGGCCCGTCGGGAGCCTCGTACCGCCTGAAGAACTTCTCGTCCTCCGACTCCGCGGACGACGTCCAGGCGACCTACACGGCCAACGCCTCCTCCGAATCGGCCAACGGAACCTGGAAGTTGAAGGTGCAGGATCAGGCCAGGTATGACACGGGCCAGATCAACAGCTGGAAGCTGACCTTCCCGTAAACCGCTCACGACGAGCCCGGAAACAGGGCGCCGTCCGGGGGTTCATCCCCTCGGGCGGCGCCCGTTTACCTTGCCGAAACGATTATCGGACAGGTGGTTTCGAGTCAACATCACCTCAGGGTCATGACATGTACGCACCACTGATGCCACTCTTCCCTCACCGCCGCAGCAGCACAGCAATTTCCCAGCACCACCCCCGGACAGTGACCCCACGCTGACCGGACTCCCCCACGAGAAGGAACTTCTGTGAGCCCCCTCTACGCGCGCCGTCATCGCACCACTCTGGCCGTCGCCACCGCGGTCGCCGCCGGAGCCCTGCTTTCCACTGGTCTGACCACCAGTGCCAGCGCCCAGAACGCGGCCGAGGCCGCCGCCGCGAAGCCGCTCGCGGCCGCCCCGACCCAGCTTTCCGCCGCGGCCCGCACCTCGCTGATCCAGCAGGCGCAGGCCGACACCGCGGACACCGCGCGGAAGATAGGCCTCGGTGCCAAGGAGAAGCTGGTCGTCAAGGACGTCGTCAAGGACACCGACGGCACCCTGCACACCCGCTACGAGCGCACCTACGCCGGACTGCCCGTCCTCGGCGGCGACCTCATCGTCCACACCGCCAGGTCCGGCAAGGCCGAGGGCGTCACCCGCGGCGCCAAGTCGGCCGTGAAGGTGGCCTCGCTCAAGCCCCGGATCACCGCCGCCACGGCGGAGAAGCAGGCCGTGGGCGCCGCCGCCACCCTGGGCTCCGCCAAGACCGCGGCGGACGGCGCGCGCAAGGTGATCTGGGCCGGCTCCGGCACGCCCGTCCTCGCCTACGAGACGGTCGTCGGCGGCCTCCAGGAAGACGGCACCCCGAACCAGCTCCACGTCATCACCGACGCGGCCACGGGCAAGAAGCTGTTCGAGTACCAGGGCATCGAGAACGCGGCCGGCACCGGCAAGACCCTGTACTCCGGCAGCGTCGGCCTCACCACCAACCTGTCGGGCTCGACGTACCAGCTCTACGACACCACGCGCGGCGGCCACAAGACGTACAACCTGGCCCACCGGACGTCCGGTACCGGCTCCCTGTTCACCGACGCCGACAACGTCTGGGGCACCGGCAGGGCCTCCAGCTCGTCCTCGGACCAGACGGCCGCCGCCGACGCCGCCTACGGCGCGCAGGAGACCTGGGACTTCTACAAGAGCACCTTCGGCCGCAGCGGCATCAAGAACAACGGCGTCGGCGCCTACTCCCGCGTCCACTACGGCAACTCGTACGTGAACGCCTTCTGGGACGACAGCTGCTTCTGCATGACCTACGGCGACGGCTCCGGCAACACCCACCCGCTGACCTCGCTCGACGTCGCCGGCCACGAGATGAGCCACGGCGTCACCTCCAACACCGCGGGCCTTCGCTACAGCGGCGAGTCCGGCGGCCTGAACGAGGCCACCAGCGACATCTTCGGCACCGGCGTGGAGTTCTTCGCCAACAACTCCTCCGACAAGGGCGACTACCTCATCGGAGAGAAGATCGACATCAACGGCGACGGCACCCCGCTGCGCTACATGGACAAGCCCAGCAAGGACGGCGCCTCCGCCGACTACTGGTCCTCCTCCGTGGGCAACAAGAACGTGCACTACTCGTCCGGTGTCGCCAACCACTTCTTCTACCTGCTGTCCGAGGGCAGCGGCTCGAAGACGATCAACGGCGTGACGTACAACTCGCCCACCTACAACGGCTCCACCGTCACCGGCATCGGCCGCGCCAAGGCGCTGCAGATCTGGTACAAGGCGCTCACCTCGTACATGACGTCGACCACGAACTACAAGGGCGCCCGCACGGCGACCCTCAGCGCGGCGTCCGCCCTGTACGGCTCGGGCAGCACCGAGTACAAGGCGGTGGCCTCGGCCTGGTCGGCGGTCAACGTCAGCTAGTCGTACCCCGGCGAACCAGGGCGGTACCGGGGTGGAGACCCCGGTACCGCCCTTCCCCGTTCGCCCCGGCCCCGTGCCCGGAGGCCGTTGTTCCCCGAGCCGGCGGTTCCGGTGCCGGGCACCGGGCACGACCCGGCGGGTTCGCCCCCCGGGCGGCACCCGGTCGGCGGTCGCCCGGGGTCCCGCCCTACCCTGGTGAACCATGTCCCAGGCGCCCTTCACCTACGAGCCGGTCGGCGCGACCCGCGACGACCTGACCGTCTGCCCGCCCGGCTTCCGCCCGATGCTCGTCCGCACCCGCCTCGGCGAGGGGACGGCGGTCTTCAGCCGGGCCGCCGAGGCGGTCCTCACCTGGGAGATGCACCGCGCCATGGGCGTCGGCATCGACGCCGGCGCCGACCGCGCCGCCCCCGGTGTGGACGTCACGGTCACCCTGGCCGGCGTCATCAAGGCCCCCTGCCGTGTCATCTGGACCGCCGCGGAACCCCGCCGCGCGGGCTGGGCCTACGGCACCCTCGAAGGCCACCCCGAGTGCGGCGAGGAGGCCTTCGTGGTCGACCGGACGGGTGACGGCACGGTGTGGCTGACCGTTGCCGCCTTCAGCCGCCCCCAGAAGTGGTACGCCCGTGCCGGAGGCCCCGCCACCCGGGGCTTCCAGCACGCCTACGCACGCCGCTGCGGCACCGTCCTGAAGCGGCTGTGCGCCGAGTACGACGAGGCCTGAGCGACGCACCGACCGCCGGATCGCGCGTCCTCAGCGCAGCAGCACCCCCGCTCCCTCCGCCATGTCCTGCGAGGGCACCGTCACCAGGCCCAGCTCGGCCGCCGAGGTGAGGAGACGGTGGGCCGGGAGGATGCGCACGGTGTAGCCGTAGGGGCCGGTGCGGTCCAGGGAGAGCGGGCCCTCGTAGATCCGGCGGCCCTCCAGGTCGGGGGCTCCGGTCGGCTTCAGCGGGACCGCCGTGGCCTCGGTGATGCGGTCCTCCGCGTCCACCCGGCCCGAGACCACCTGCACCTCCACGTCTTCCGGCTCCAGCTCGCCCAGCCCCACCCGCACCCGCAGCCCGACGCTCGTGCCCAGTTCCGCGGTGGCCGTCGTGGCCGTCGTCTCCACGTGGTCCACGCTCACCCCGGGCCACGCGGCCCGCACCCTGGCCTTCCAGGCGGCCAGTTCACGGGCCGTGTCCGGGTCGAGCGCGCGGTGCGCCTGAGCGGCGGGGGCGTACAGACGGTCGACGTACTCCCGCACCATGCGCCCCGCCAGCACCTTCGGGCCGAGCCGGCCGAGGGTGCGGCGGACCATCTCGATCCAGCGGTCGGGCAGCCCGCCCCGGCCACGCTCGTAGAAGCGCGGGGTCACCCGCCGTTCCAGCAGGTCGTAGAGGGCGGCGGCCTCGATGTCGTCACGGCGGTCGGGGTCGGTGCCGGCGCCGTCCGCGGTCGGGACGGCCCAGCCGAAGTCCGGCTGGAACCACTCGTCCCACCAGCCGTCCAGCACGGACAGGTTGAGGCAGCCGTTGAGCGCCGCCTTCATCCCGGAGGTGCCGCAGGCCTCCAGCGGGCGCAGGGGGTTGTTCAGCCAGACGTCGCAGCCGGGATAGAGCTTCTGCGCCATCGCCATGCCGTAGTCGGGCAGGAAGACGAGGCGGTGGCGCACGCGCGGGTCGTCGGCGAACCGCACCAGCTCCTGCACCAGCCGCTTGCCGCTGTCGTCCGCCGGGTGCGCCTTGCCCGCCACGACGATCTGGATCGGCCGCTCCGGGTGCAGCAGCAGTTCCGTCAGCCGGTCGCGGTCGCGCAGCATGAGGGTCAGGCGCTTGTACGACGGGACGCGCCGGGCGAACCCGATGGTGAGCACGTCGGGATCGAGGACGCCGTCGATCCAGCCCAGCTCCGCGTCCCCGGCCCCGCGCTGCCGCCAGGAGGCGCGCAGCCGCTCCCGCACCTCGAACACGAGCTGTTCGCGCAGGGTGCGGCGCAGCTCCCAGATGTCCTGGTCCGCGATGTCCGCCACCGAGTCCCAGCGCTCGGAGCCGCCGACGGTCAGCGCGTCCTCGGCCCGCTGGGAGCCGATCTGCCGGGCGCCGAGCCGGAGCACCTCCGGGGCCACCCAGGTCGGGGCGTGCACCCCGTTGGTCACGGAGGTGATCGGCACCTCTTCGGCGTCGAACCCCGGCCACAGGCCCGCGAACATCTCCCGGCTGACCTGCCCGTGGAGCAGGGACACCCCGTTGGCGCGCTGGGCCAGCCGGAGTCCCATGACGGCCATGTTGAACAGGTTCGGCTCGCCGCCCGGGTAGGTCTCCATGCCGAGGGCCAGGACACGCTGCACGTCGATGCCGGGGAGTTCGGAGTCCGGGCCGAAGTGCCGGGCGACCAGCTCCCGGTCGAACCGGTCGATCCCGGCCGGCACCGGGGTGTGGGTCGTGAACACGGTGCCGCCCCGCACCGCCTCCAGCGCCGCGTCGAAACCGGAGCCCCGCGCGCACAGTTCGGCGATCCGTTCGAGACCGAGGAACCCCGCGTGTCCCTCGTTGGTGTGGAACACCTCGGGGTCCGGGTGGCCGGTGAGCCGGCAGAAGGTGCGCACGGCCCGGACCCCTCCTATGCCGAGGAGCATCTCCTGCAGCAGCCGGTGCTCACTGCCACCGCCGTACAACCGGTCGGTCACCCCGCGTTCGCCGAGGTCGTTCTCCTCCACGTCCGAGTCGAGCATCAGCAGCGGCACCCTGCCGACCTGCGCCAGCCAGATCCGGGCGTGCAGCGCGCGGCCCCCGGGCAGCGCGAGCGAGACCCCCGCCGGGGTGCCGTCGGCCTCCTTCACCTGGGTGACGGGCAGTTCGTGCGGGTCGAGCACCGGGTAGTGCTCCTGCTGCCAGCCGTCCCGGGACAGGCTCTGGCGGAAGTAGCCGTGCCGGTAGAGCAGCCCCACCCCGATCAGCGGCACCCCGAGGTCGCTGGCCGCCTTGAGGTGGTCGCCGGCGAGGATGCCGAGGCCGCCGGAGTACTGGGGCAGCGCGGCCGTGATGCCGAACTCCGGGGAGAAGTAGGCGACGGCGGCCGGCACTCCGTCACCCTGGTGCTGGTACCAGCGGTCGCCGGTCAGGTAGTCGCCGAGGTCGTCCGCGACCGCGGTCAGGCGGCGCAGGAAGCGCCGGTCGCCGGCCAGCTCGGCCAGCCGGGCCGGGCGCACGCCGCCCAGGAGGCGCACCGGGTCGCCCTTGGCCGCCGCCCAGCGTTCGGGGTCGACGGACTGGAACAGGTCGCGCGTTTCCGCATGCCAGGACCAGCGCAGATTGCGCGCCAGGTCGCTCAGCGGCCGGAGGGGTTCGGGGAGAACGGGACGGACGGTGAACCGACGGATCGCCTTCACATCTCACCTCGGACGCGTTGCGTGGTGTGAGACGCACGGCGCTGTACGTCTCGTCGTCCCTGCCGACGGTAGTGGTTACCGGGGGGTCGGTGGGGACGTACCGGGACGGGTGTCGGGGCGCGCGGGGGTCACAGGGCGGGGTGCCGGGGGCGTGGAGCCGCCGTCGGCGGGCACCCGGACAACAGGACCGGTCTTGAACGTAGACGTACGCGCGAGTAGTTAACAGAGTGCCGGATTGCCCACCCGATGCGGGTGGGAAGGCTCCCCCCGGTACGCCCCACAGCACCGACGCAGGACCCACCTCCCCATGTTCATCCGCCCACGACCACGTTGACGCGGACAGGAGCGGTCATGCCCGCCAAGCACCACTCGTCGCCACCACCGACCAGCAGGACAGCCGGCACGAAGGCCTCGGGCCGCAGAGCCGGGAAGCCCGCGGAGAACCGCCGCGAACCCGGCCCGCCCCAGCAGCGCCCCGCCGGGGCCGGGTCCACGGCGGTCGGGCGCATCCCCGTCCTCGACGTGCGCCCCGTGGTCCAGCACGGGCGCCGGCCCGCCAAGGCCGTGACCGGCGAGGCGTTCGAGGTGTCGGCCACCGTGTTCCGCGAGGGGCACGACGCCGTCGCCGCGAACGTCGTGCTGCGCGATCCGGAGGGCCGGCCGGGCCCCTGGACCCCGATGCGCGAACTCGCTCCCGGCACCGACCGCTGGGGGGCCACCGTGACGCCGGGCGGGCCCGGCCACTGGACCTTCACGGTGGAGGCCTGGTCGGACCCGGTCGGCACCTGGCGGCACACCGCCTCCGTCAAGGTCCCGGCCGGCATCGACACCGGCCTGGTCCTGGC